>PBOJ01000087.1 GCA_002724315.1 Planctomycetaceae bacterium
GAAGACGAGGCCACTGAAGACGAGGCCACTGAAGACGAGGCCGCTGAAGACGAGGCCACTGAAGACGAGGCCGCTGAAGAAGAGGCCGCTGCGGACGAAACAGCTGAGTTGACATTGGGTGAGGGTTCGGAGGAAGACGAGGAACCTCGTGTTCCACGGCAACCGTCTCTGATTCGCGGCAAGATCGATCGTCACGGCGTGGCGATCGGGACAGGTCGAAGAAAGACCGCCGTGGCGCGTGTCCGGATCACCGATGGTGACGGAGCGATGACGATCAACGGACGGCAACTGGACGAATATTTCCAGATCGAACGAGATCGATTGGTGATCGAGGCACCACTGAAGGCGACCGAGACCCTGGGTTCGGTCGACGTCTGGGTTCGGGTCAACGGTGGCGGTCCAACCGGCCAGGCCGGTGCGATCGTGCTGGGAATTGCTCGTGCCCTGCAAGCCAAGAATCCCAACCTGCACGAGGCGCTGAGTGACGGTGGTTACTTGACCCGGGACGGCCGAATGGTCGAGCGGAAGAAGTACGGGTACAAGAAAGCGCGGAAGAGCTTCCAGTTCTCGAAGCGGTAGGTTCCGCCGACACCACCGCGAATCCGGATCTACTTGTCCGGGCTCGTCCCGCAGTCGCTGCGGGCCGATGGGGGGTCGACGATGTACAACCGCCTGCTGTTGTTGCCCGATCTCCGGGAACTGCTCGTTGCTGACGACACCCAGGCAATTGCCGGATTCTGCGAGGCGTTGCATCCGGCGGCTGTCGCCGAAGTGCTCGAGGGACTTGAAGCCGACGAGACCTGGCGTGTACTAGCCTGCTGTTCTTCGGAACAACAGGCGGTGATTTTCAGCTACTTCGACCTGCCCGATCAGCTCCAGCTTGTAGAAACTGTTCCTCGGGAATTGTTCTCGCGGCTGATCGAGGAGATGGCGCCCGACGACCGGGTGGACCTGCTCGAACGTCTCGATCGGGAACGTGTCGAGAACCTGCTGCCGATGGTTGCCCAGGCCGAGAGGCGGGACATCCAGCGATTGCTCTCGTTCCCGGACGACAGTGCCGGTTCGATCATGACGACCGAATACGCGTCGTTGCCGGCCGAGGCCACCGTGGCCGAGGCCCTCGAGCAACTCAGGCAGCAGGCTCCCGATCGAGAGACTATCTACTACGTCTACGTGATTGACGATGGGCGCCGGTTGCGGGGGTTCATTTCGCTTCGCGATTTGATCCTGGCCCGACCCGAGACACGGGTCAACGAGATTATGGAGCGGGACGTGATCTCGGTGCGTGTTGACGACGACCAAGAGGAAGTGGCCCAGAGGTTGGCTCGTTACGACTTCATTGCGATCCCGGTGGTGGACGCTCAGAACCAACTGGTCGGTATCGTGACTCACGATGACGCGATGGACGTGGCCCAGGAGGAGGCCGACGAGGATGCCTACCGCTCGGGAGCCGTTGTTCCGCTCCAGGACGATTATCTCTCGACTTCTCTGGGGACCCTGGCCTGGAAACGGGGTGGTTGGCTGGTGGTGCTGTTGTTTGCCGCCGTACTGACGGCCCTGGCTCTGCAGTCGATGAGGCAGGATCCCCAGGCGGATGACCTGAAGTGGATGGTGCTCTTCATTCCGCTTGTGCTCGCCAGCGGAGGCAATGCCGGATCACAGTCGGCGACGCTGGTCATCCGGGCCCTGGCTGTCAGCCAGCTTGAACGTCGCGAGAGCGTCAAGGTGCTTTTGCGAGAACTCGTTCTGGCCGGGTTGCTGGGGGGTGGACTGGCGGTCCTGAGCTTCCTGGCAGCGATGGGGTTCGTTGCGGTCGACCAGGCGGCGGTGGTTGGCATCACCGTGTTTCTGGTCGTAGCCATGGGGACCGTCACCGGAGCCATGCTCCCGCTGGGTTTCCAGAAAATGGGACTCGATCCGGCGCTGATGTCCAACCCATTGATCGCTGCGGTCGTCGACGTGGTGGGTGTGATCATCTACTACAACGTTGCGCAGATCGTGATAGACGGTGGATAAAGCGGAACGAGCACCTGCTGGATATTGGTTCGAGTTGGTCTCTCGGGCGGGATGGCACGATGAGATGGTTGTTCCAGGAACCTTCAAATTGTCGCGACTGGTCACCCGACCAGGTGGTGTTGCCGGAGGCACGGTTCGACGGAGACCTGGTCGAGATTACCGGAATTCGTGATTGTCACTACCGCTCGGCCACCGACTTCACGGTTGCCCATCGTGACCAGGTCTTCGATCTGGCGCAGTTGGATCGTCTCGACTTCTTCGTCGAGCCATTTGCCGGGTGGCGTGGGCCGGCTCACACGTTTCTGTCGTTCGGGTTTTCCGACGGAGAGCAGCTTGCGATTTCGGTCGAAGTCCGCCGAGAGATGGGCAAGGAATTCAGCGTGCTGGGCGGCCTGACACGCCAGTTCGAACTGATGTACGTTGTGGCCACCGAACGGGACCTGGTGGGACTCCGGTCCGTGCACCGGGGCAACCGGGTCTATCGCTACCCGATCCGTGCCGATGCCGATCGGGTCCGGAAGATGATGGTCGCGATGCTCCGCCGGGCCAACCGGCTGAGAGATCGGCCAGAGTTCTACAACACGCTGGGCAACACCTGCACGACGAACATCGTGAGGCATCTCAACGAGGTGTCCGACCGCCGTGTGCCGTGGTGGAATCCCGGCGTGCTGTTTCCCGGTTACTCGGATCGCCTGGCCCAGGCCCTGGGCCTGATCGACAGTCTGTTTTCTGTCGAGACCGATCGCGAATCGTTCGAGATCGGGGAAGTGGTCCGCGAGGCGATCGACGATCCCGGTTTCTCTCGGCGGATCCGCGAGGGATGAGCCGCGGCAGTCGGTGGTCTAATACCGGTAGTATCCGGGCTTGTAGGGCCCCTCGGCGGGAATGCCCAGGTACTCGGCCTGGTCTCCCGAGAGTGTTTCGAGCCGGACGCCGAGTTTCTCGAGGTGCAGCCTCGCGACTTCCTCATCCAGCTTCTTGGGCAGCATGTGGACCCCCAGTGGAAAATCGTCGTCTGTGAATCCGAGTTCCGACGGTTTCCAGAGAGCGATTTGTCCAAGCACCTGGTTGGTGAAGCTGTTGGACATCACGAAACTGGGGTGGCCGGTCGCACAGCCCAGGTTGACCAGTCGGCCCTCGGCCAGCACGATCACCGCCCGTCCGTCGGGGAAGACGAACTTGTCGACCTGGGGTTTGACGGTGACACGTTGGATTTCGTCGTGGTCGACCAGGTAGGCGATATCGATTTCGGAGTCGAAGTGCCCGATGTTGCAGACGATCGATTCATTCTTCATCTGCTCGAGGTGGGCTCCCGTGATGACGCCGCAGCAACCGGTGGCGGTGACGAAGATATCACCGCGGGAGACGACGTCGTCCATTGTCGTCACCTCGTAACCCTCCATGGCTGCCTGCAGGGCGCAGATCGGATCGATTTCGGTGACCACCACGCGAGCCCCGAGGCTCTTCATGGCATGGGCACATCCCTTGCCGACGTCTCCGTAGCCGCAGACGACGACGACCTTGCCGGCGATCATGATGTCGGTGGCCCGCTTGATTCCGTCAGCCAGCGACTCGCGACAGCCGTAGAGGTTGTCGAACTTGCTCTTGGTGACCGAGTCGTTGACGTTGATCGCCGGGACACCGAGTCGACCTTCCTCGTGCATCTGGTGCAAACGGTGCACTCCCGTGGTGGTCTCCTCGGTCAACCCCTTGATCTCCTTCAGGTACTCGGGGGTCTTGTCGTGGACCATTGCTGTCAGGTCACCACCGTCATCGAGGATCATGTTCAGCGGGCTGCCGTCGGCCCATTTCAGCGTCTGCTCGATACACCAGTCGAATTCCTCTTCGCTCATCCCTTTCCACGCGAAGACCGGCACGTCGGTGGCGGCAATCGCGGCGGCGGCGTGATCCTGGGTGGAGAAGATATTGCAGCTGGACCACTGCACCTGGGCTCCCAGTGCCGTGAGGGTTTCGATCAGGACGGCCGTCTGGATTGTCATGTGCAGGCAACCGGCGATCCGGGCGCCGGACAGCGGTTGCGATGCACCATATTTCTCGCGGAGAGCCATCAGGCCCGGCATCTCGTTTTCGGCCAGTTCGATCTCGAGGCGACCCCATTCGGCCAGCGCCATGTCGGCGACCTTGTAGGGAACCGAAGAGGTCTGGGGAGAGGTGGCGGACATGCGGGAATCTCCTTCTCTGTGGTCCAGCCCTCACGTTAGGTGATCACCTCGATCCCGGCAAGCACTGCCGACGGACGACGAGTTGGGTGGGTCTGTCGCCAGCATTGACGCCGCTGGCCGAAATGCCTAATTGGAAGGGGTCGGAGCCCGGTCGCCGGTTGGCCGGCTGTCCGCTGGTCCCGACGACTTGTGTTCTGGAAAATCGACTGCACGATGCTGACGCTGGGTGAAATCTACTCCGGAGAGTCCACGGCGATCTCCGTCGAGATCTTTCCACCGAAGACCCCCGACGGTGACCAGGCACTGTTCGATACGCTTGATCGCCTGGCGGTCTTCCAACCGGATTTCGTCTCGTGCACGTATGGTGCCGGGGGCTCGACCCGCGATCGCACGATCGAACTGTGTCGGGAGATCCAGTCGCGTTACCGGTTGGCGGCCACCGCACACCTGACGTGTGTGGGGTCGACGCGGGACGAGTTGGTCGAGTGGATTTCCCGTGTCCAGGCGGCGGGGATCGGCAACATCATGGCCCTGCGGGGTGACCCGCCCCAGGGTGACGAGACGTTTACCGCGGTTGCCGGTGGCCTGGAACATGCCAATCAACTGGTCGAGCTGATCCGGGGGGTCAGCAGTGACCTGGGGGTGGGCGTGGCGGGTTACCCCGAGGTGCATCCCGAGGCTGCCGATGCGACCCGCGACCTCGAGAATCTCAAGCGGAAGGTCGATGCCGGGGCCGACGCCGTCTTCACCCAGTTGTTCTACGTCAACGACAGTTTCCTGCGGTTCCGAGACCGATGCGGGGCGTCCGGGATCACGGTGCCGGTGGTTCCGGGGATCATGCCGGTCACCGAGTTCTCACGAATCCAGCGGATCGCGACGCTGTGCGGAGCGAAGATCCCGGGCGAGTTGTCCGATCGTCTCGAGGCGGTCCAGGATGATCGGGATGCCCAGTTGGCTGTCGGTGTCGAGTATGCTGTCGAGCAGTGTCGGGAACTGATCGACGCGGGCGTTCCGGGGATCCACTTTTACGCCCTCAATCGATCCCAGGCGTGTGCCCGCATTCTCGAGGCCCTGGGTTGGAACACGTCGTCGGAGTCGTCTGGTGAGTGGTGAGCGGACACGACTGGATCTTGAACAGGCTCTCTCGGAACGGATCCTCGTGCTCGACGGCGCGATGGGCACGATGATCCAGGCCCTGTCACTGGACGAGGCGATGTTTCGTGGTGAGGAGTTCGCCGGCCACCCCGCGGCACTGGACGGATGCAACGATCTGTTGTGCCTGACGTTCCCGGAGGCGATCGAGAAGATTCACGACGAATTTCTCGAGGCGGGTGCTGACATTCTCGAGACCAACACGTTCAACTCGACGTCGATCTCGATGGCCGACTACCAGCTCCAGGACCGGGTCTTCGATATCAATTTCGCGGCGGCCCGTCTCGCCCGTCGCGCTGCCGACCGGGCCAGTGATCGCACTCCCGATCGCCGCCGCTACGTCGCCGGCAGTCTCGGCCCCACCAATCGCACCGCATCGATGTCACCGGACGTCAACAATCCCGGTTTCCGGGCTGTCAGTTTCGACCAACTGGTTGAGGCTTATCGGGAACAGATCGCCGGGCTGATCGAGGGCGGTGTCGATCTGCTGATGCCCGAGACGACCTTCGACACGTTGAATCTGAAGGCCTGCCTGTTCGCTATCGAGGATCATTTCACACGCCACGACGTGCGTCTGCCGGTGGCTGTCTCGGTCACCATCACCGACAACTCGGGCCGCACGCTTTCCGGCCAGACGCTTGAGGCCTTCTGGCACTCGATCGCCCACGCCGACCTGCTGTCGGTCGGCATCAACTGTGCTCTGGGTCCGACGCAGATGCGGCCCTACGTTCAGGAACTCGCGCGGATCGCCCCGGTTCCGACCAGTTGCCATCCGAATGCCGGGTTGCCCAACGAGTTTGGAGGCTACGACGAGACTCCCGAAGATCTCTCCAAGACCCTGGCGGAGTTTGCCGCTTCGGGGTGGTTGAACATTGTCGGAGGTTGTTGCGGGACGACTCCCGAGCACATTCGGCAGGTCGCGGCGGCCGTGGCGGAACTGTCGCCCAGGACCCTGCCGAACGAACCGGACGAGACCAGCTTCAGCGGTCTCGAGCCGCTGACGGTTCGCGATGACAGCAACCTGATCATGGTCGGGGAACGGACCAACGTCTCGGGCAGTCGACGGTTCGCCAGGCTGGTTCGCGAGGGCGATTATGACCAGGCGGTGGCGGTGGCCCGTCAGCAGGTTGACGGCGGAGCCAACGTCATCGATGTGAACATGGACGAGGCGCTGCTGGACGGGCCGGAGGCGATGACCACGTTCTTGAACCTGATCGCCGCCGAGCCGGATGTGGCTCGGGTGCCGATCATGATCGACAGTTCGGACTGGAACGTGATCGAGGCAGGCCTGAAGTGTGTGCAGGGCAAGGCCATCGTCAACTCGATCAGTCTCAAGGAGGGCGAGGCGTCATTCCTGGAACAGGCCCGCCTGGTCCATCGTTACGGCGCGGCGGTGGTCGTGATGGGTTTCGACGAGACCGGGCAGGCGACCATCGCGGAGCGGAAGCTCGAGATTGCCCGTCGCTCGTTCCGGCTGTTGACCGAGGAGGTCGGTTTTGCTGCCGGTGACATCATCTTCGATCCCAACATCCTGACGGTGGGAACGGGGATGAGCGAACACAACGATTATGCCGTGGCGTTCTTCGACGCCACGCGGAGGATCCGCGAGGCCTGTCCCGGTGCGCTGGTCTCCGGTGGGGTCAGCAACGTCTCGTTCGCTTTCCGCGGCAACGAACAGGTTCGCCGCGCCATGAACTCGGCTTTCCTCTATCACGCCGTCGAAGCCGGCATGCAACTGGGGATCGTCAACCCGACCCAGTTGACCGTCTACGACGACATTCCCGCCGAGTTGCTCGAGCATGTCGAAGACGTCCTGTGGAACCGACGCGAGGATGCGACCGATCGACTGTTGGCGCTGGCCGAAACGATCCGGGCCGATGTCGACAGCGGCGAGCCGGAGGTGGCCGAATGGCGCGACGGATCGGTTGAAGACCGGTTGGCTCATGCCCTGGTCAAAGGCATCAACGAGCACATTGTCGACGATGCCGAGGAGGCCCGGCAGAAATACGATCGTCCGCTGGAAGTCATCCAGGGGCCGCTGATGTCGGGGATGAACACCGTCGGCGAACTGTTCGGATCGGGCCGGATGTTCCTGCCGCAGGTGGTCAAGAGCGCCCGGGTGATGAAACAGGCGGTCGCCTACCTGACCCCGTTCATGGAAGAGGAACAGCAGGTGGACGGGATGGTGGGCGAGTCCCGGGGGCGGATTGTCACGGCCACTGTCCGGGGCGATGTCCACGACATCGGCAAGAACATCGTCGGGGTTGTTCTGCGGTGCAACAACTTTGACGTGATCGATCTGGGCGTGATGGTGCCGGCCGCGCAGATTCTCGAAACGGCCGTCCGCGAGGGCGCCGATCTGATCGGGCTGTCGGGGCTGATCACCCCCTCGTTGGACCAGATGGTCCAGGTCGCCGCCGCCATGCAGCAACAGGGACCGGCGGTGCCGTTGTTGATCGGGGGAGCCACCACCAGCCAGCGGCACACCGCGGTGAAGATCGCCCCGGAGTTCGACCACCCCGTCGTTCATGTGCTTGATGCCTCGCGGGCTGTCGGCGTGGTGGAATCGCTGATGAGCGACGATGACCGCGAGGCTTTTGTCGATGCCAACCGGGTCGCCCAGCAACGCGACCGCGAGGCCTTTGCCGAGAGACAGCAGAAGACCCTGGTGGGGTTTGACGAGGCCTGTGGTCATCCGCTGGCGACCGACTGGGACACGGTCGAGATCGGGGAGCCCGAGTTCACCGGGCTGAGGACCATCGACGAGCAGTCGCTGGAGGAACTGGCTGAATTCATTGACTGGTCACCGTTTTTCCGGACCTGGGAATTGCGAGGCAAGTACCCGAGGATCCTCGATGACCCCGTGCTGGGCGCCCAGGCCCGTGAGTTGCTCGATGATGCCAGGACGCTGCTCGAGGAAATCATCAGTGGCAAGCTGCTGACCGCTCGTGCGGTTTACGGGTTCTGGCCCGCGGTCGCCGATGGCCAGGATATCGTGCTGTTCGGTGACGAGAGCCAAGAAGAGGAACGGGTGCGTTTTCCGATGCTCCGGCAACAGTGGCAAAGGCAGGGGCAACAGGAGTTTCGGTCCCTGGTCGATTACGTGGCACCGATGGGAAGTGGTCGGAGTGATCATGTCGGCGTTTTTGCCGTCACGGCCGGAGAAGGGATCGACGCGCTGGTGGAACGGTTTGACAGGGAACACGACGACTACCGTTCGATCATGGCCCGGGCGCTGGCCGATCGCCTGGCCGAGGCCTTTGCCGAATTTCTGCACGCGCGAGTCCGCCGCGAGTGGGGCGACAAGGAGAGCTTGGATCACGAGGAACTCATCGCCGAGAAGTACCGTGGCATCCGTCCGGCGTTCGGTTACCCGGCCTGCCCCGATCACGTGCTGAAGGGACGGTTGTTCGAGCTGTTGGAGGCCGAGTCGAGGGTGGGGATCAGCCTGACGGAAAGTTACGCGATGATGCCCGCTGCCTCGGTCAGCGGACTCTATCTCCACCATCCGGAAGCCCGCTATTTTTCGGTCGATCGCGTCACCCGCGAGCAGGTCGAGGACTACGCGGGCCGGCTGGGCGTATCGCTGTCGGACGCCGAACGGTGGCTGGCACCCAACCTGGGCTACGATCCCGAGTAGCTTCGTCTCACGCCTGCGGCTCGGTCATTCTCATCGGGTCGAGTGCCTCGGCGAGCGTGTCCTCGGGGAGAATTTCTTTTTCGAGGCACAGTTCGCGGATGGTCTTGCCGGTCTTGAAGGCTTCCTTGGCCAGTGCGGCGGCCTGTTCGTAGCCGATGAGCGGGTTGAGACTGGTGCACATCGAGAGACTTTTCTCGACGGCCGCCTCGCACGCCTCGGTGTTGGCCTCCATGTCGTCGGAGCAGAACTCGACAAACGCGTTGGTGACACCGGTCAACAGCGAGATGCTCTCGAGGGTCGTTTGGCCCATCACCGGCATCATGATGTTCAACTGGAACTGTCCGCCGGTGGCACCGCTGAAGGCGATCACGCCGTCGTTGCCCATCACGCGGGCGGCCACCTGCATCATGCTCTCGCACATCACCGGGTTCACCTTGCCCGGCATGATCGAGCTTCCTGGCTGTCGGTCGGGAAGCTTGATCTCATAGAACCCGCAACGCGGTCCGGCTCCCAGCCAGCGGATGTTGTTTGACACGTTGAACAGCGTGCTGGCGATCGCCCGCAGCTGGCCGTGGCACTCGACCAGGCCGTCCCGCTGTGAGTTCGCCTCGAAGTGATCGGCCGCCTCGACGAAGCTGATCCCGGTCTGGGACGCGAGGTCGGCGGCGACGCGTGCACCGAATTCCGGGTGCGTGTTGATGCCGCTGCCCACGGCGGTGCCTCCGGCCGGGAGCTCGATCACCGCATCGAGTGCTCGGCCGGCTCGTTCCACCGACAGGGCCAATTGCCGGGCCTGTCCACCGATCTCCTGTCCCAGCCTCAGCGGAGTGGCGTCGGCCAGGTGAGTGCGTCCGATCTTGATCACCTGGTCCCACTCGTCGGCTTTTCGTCGCAGCGAGTCGCGGAACCGTTCGAGTGCCGGGACAAGCTGGGACCGGATGCCTTCGGCGACGGCGACATGGATCGCCGTGGGAAACATGTCATTGGTGCTCTGACCCATGTTCACGTGGTCATTGGGGTGGATCGGTTTCTCGGCGTCGAACCGGTCGCTTCCCGCCAGTTCGATCGCACGGTTGGCGATCACCTCGTTGACATTCATGTTGCTCGAGGTGCCCGATCCGGTCTGGAACACGTCAATGGGGAACTCCTGGTCGAGTTTCCCATCGATCACCTCCTGGCAGGCGGCCATCAACGCGTCGATCTGGGGGTCCTCGAGCGGGTTCTTGCCGCTTCCGGAAAGCTTGCCGAGATCGCGGTTGGCGACAGCGGCGGCCAGCTTGACGCGTCCCAGGGCATGGATCAATTCGGCTGGCAGGGACCAGCCACTGATCGGAAAGTTGTCGACGGCCCGTTGTGTCTGGGCACCGTAATAGGCTTGGGCGGGGACCTGGACGTCACCCATCGAGTCGTGTTCGGTGCGGAAATCGGTCATTGTGGCCAGTCCTGGTCAGTGGGAAAGTGGAGCGGTGGCCGGGCCCCATGGCAGCACCGGACCGGGGCGGTCGAGGATAGCGAAGACGGCGGACCGCTTGAAGCGTGGCCACCCCCGTTGCGGGTCACCGCGTGCGGGTCGTCCCATCACTGGCCGCCGATCGGCGGCACTGCTTGACCAGCCGCTGCAGTTTCTCGTCGTCGGGCTGTTGCCTGGCCGCCCACACGAGGTGTTCGAGGGCCTCGGCGAAGCGGTTCTGCGAGTGAAGCCAGTGGCCGAAGGCCAGCCGTGCTGCCAGCGAAGCCGGGTTCTCCTCCAGCGCGTTCTCGAAACACGCCTGGGCCTGGTTCGACTGGTCCAGGTTCCTGTAGGCCTTGGCGGCCTGCAGCCAACTGGTGACCGCGTCGGTCCCGTTCTGGTTGTCGGCTCGTCCCCGGGCCGCCTCGGCGTACCCGGCCAGTACAACCTTGTACTCGTTTTCCGGAACCGCCTGCTGGTAGAGGTCCTTCATGAAGACCAGCGATTCCCAGTCGGGCTGGAACTCGTCGATGATCACCTTGGCCGGCAGTCCGGAGGCGGCCAGTCGTTTCAGGATCCGTCGTTGCACGGATCGATCCAGCCCGAACGCCTGCTTCCAGTGATCCAGTCCCATTTCCAGGTTTCCGGCCAACCAGGCCTCGATTCCCACCGCCTCGTGGATCCGCGCTTCGAAAGGCCGCACCGTGAGTGCCTGGTCAAGCAGATGTCCGCTGGCGGTGGAATCGTCTCCGTCGAGGTATCCCAGTTGAGCGAGGTAGACGTAACCCATGCCTTGCAGGGGACACAGGGACAATGCGTGACGGGCGTGCGCCAGGGCCTTGTCGAGCAGGCGACGGTTGTGGCCGAGAACACCCGGACGACTGAGCCACTCATCCCGTTCGGCAGCTGACTCAAAGGAGGAGGTCACCGCGGCCTGGCGAATCTGTGCCAGCGGCATGTGAGGGTTTCGACCGGAGAGTCGCTGATCTTCGACCCTGGTGATGTAGTGAGCGGCCAGTCGGAGGTGAGCTCGCGCGTGGTCGGGGTCGGCCGTGATCGTCCGACCCAATGCCAGCATGCGTTGACGGTGAACCTGACGCTGTTTCGTCTTCTGTTCGGCTGCTGTCAGGGAATCCCCTTCAAGTGGCGATTCCTGCTTGGGGAATCTCAGTCGCAGGTACTCGTTCCAGTGTTCCTCACCGGCGATCCGCTGTTGGGTGCGTTGCAAACCGAATCCGCTGGCCAGCACGACCGACGCCGTGACCATCACCCAGCCGAGTCGGCCTGCCCAGCCGACTGGCGAAGGCGATTGGGGGATCGAGTCGCCGTTGGCGGATGCGGTGGCGGCCAGAGATCTGGCACAGGCGGCCAGCATGACCACGACGATCATGCATCCGGGAACGTACCAGATGAAATCGAAGAAGCAGTGAACCAGGTGTGCCAACAACGAAGCGGTGACGGCCGCTGATGCGACGGCGACGCGAGTGTCGACTCCGCGTCGCAGGCTGGTCCGACACCATGTCAGGCAGAAGGTGACAATCGCGACGCACAGCAACAGTCCGATAAGCCCTGCCTCGGAGGCGACCTGCAGGGGGCTGTTTTCGGCGTGGGTGAATTCCCGAAGCTGGAACGGCTCCGACAGGTAGTGGCGGTAGGCTTCGGCGTGGGTTCCCAGGCCGGTTCCCGTCCAGGTGAAGTCCTCGACGATTTTCAGGTTGGCGTCCCAGATCATCAGGCGGGCGCCCGGGTTCCAGTCTTCGAGCCGTTCGCTGACGTTCTGGAACCCGTAAATTGACAGGCCACCACCGACGACGATTCCCGCTGCGGCGAGGCCGGTCAGGAGTCGACCGGAGACCTGGCGGTGACGGCAGAAGAGGACGAGGCAGGCCAGCGACGCGGTGCCCAGTGCCAGGGCTCCGCCACGGGAGAGCGACAGCAGTCCGGCGAAGATTACCAGGCCCAGGCCGACCATCAGCAGGCCGGGTTTCAGGTCGCCGGCTCCGACGCGTTGCATCATCGAGACAAATCGTCGCGAGCGGTCGGGCCCGTCTGCCGAACCGCTTCTGGTTCCCATGATTTTCAGGAGCCACCAGGCCATCGGCGCGGTTCCCAATGCCAGGAACTGGACGAAGTGGTTCTTGTTGGTGAAGGTTCCCTTGACCCGGTGTGCAGTTGTCGTGAAGGGGTGGTCGTAGAACCAGAAGAACTTGCCGTTCCCGATGATGTACTGGACGAGTCCGAACACGGCCATCAGTCCGGCGGCAATCGCGATCGCTTTCAGTGTCCGCTCGACATCGTCGACCGTCCGGATTCTCTGGCAGGCGACGGTGAACAGTACGGCCATGGCACCAAGGCTGATTGCCGCGGAAATCGTGGCTCCGGGCGCGAGTGTCAGGGTGGTCCATTGGCCGAGTTCGGTCTCGGTCCAAAGTGGCAACCACTCGGCGATTTGAGGCGAGAGGGACTGGACCAGTTTCGGGGGCAGCGAGATGACCTGCAGGACCAACAGTCCAACGCCGGCGATCAGGATGGGCTCGGTCTGATTCCAACGGTACCCGGGCAGCGAACCGCGGACACGTCCGAGGGACCAGCTGATCGCGGCTCCGGCAGCCGTCACGACCAGCGCGAGTTGTCCCCATCCGGTGCGGCCTCCCAGCAGGACAGGGATTCCGAAGAGGGCCACGGCCAGGAAAAAGTCGACAAGCCGGACGCTGAGCCGTGATCGGGACGGTTTGGTCATCTGTGGGCGTCCTCGAGACTAGGCGGCGAGGCGATGAGGTGATGAGGCCGGTTCGTCTTCACCGCCGTATTCGTAACCGTATCCGTCGTAATCGCTGCCGGTGTCCGAATCGACGTTGTTGATGACCACACCCAACAGGTCCGCGTCGATCGCCGTGATCGACTCGGCGGCTCGGAGGACCATCCGTCGTCGGTTCGTTCCGGGTCGGACAACCAGCAGCACTCCGTCGACCATGGTGCCGATGATGGCCGGATCGCTGACAGCCAGGGTCGGCGGTGCGTCGATCAGGATCTGATCGTAGGCCGATTCGGCCCAGGCGATCAGTTCGGCGAACCGTCCACCGTGAAGCAGTTCGGCCGGACTGCCGGGCCGGGGCCCGGCGGGAATCACGTCGAGCGAGTTGAGCTCGGTCGCTAACAGGTTGCTGGCGGCTGAAATGCCGATCGGTTCTTCCGACTGCAGGATCGTTGAGAGTCCACGCGGTCCCTTCAGGTTCAGTTTCCTGGTCAGCCCGGGCCGTCGCATGTCGGCATCGATGACCAGGGTTCTCTTGCCCGACTGGGCGAAGGCCACTCCGAGATTGGTGAGGACCGTCGTTTTTCCGTCACCGGGTTCCGTGCTGGTGACGACCAGTTGCTGTGTCGGCCGACCGGCAAACGAGAGTGCTGTTCTCAGGGTGCGGAAGGCTTCGGTGTCGGTGCTGTTGGGCTCGGACAACATGCGGACCGAGGAGAGCCCCGGCTCGTCGGTGACGGGCATCTCGCCAACGAGTGCCAGGACCGGAACGTCCAACTGCAGTCGAAGCTCTTCGGGTGAACGGAACCGGTCATCGAGGACATCGAGGATGTAGATCACACCCAGCCCGCCGCCCAGGCCGCAGGCCAGGGCACATAGGGCGACGACAAGCAGGCGAGGCGTCACGGGCAACTTGGCGGCCTTGGGATGGCTGACAATCTTGGTTCGCAGGCCGCCACGTTCCTTGCCCAGGTCGGTGCGGTTGATCTGGTCGATCAGGGCGACGGAGAGTTCCCGTTTGCGAGCGAGATCGAAGTTCAGCAGCTTGATCCGGCTCATCTGGTACTCGTAGCTGGAGACAGTCCGGTTTTCGCGTTCGAAGTCCTGTCGCAACGCCGCCTCGCGTGATTCGGCATACCGCAGTCGCTGCCGGGACATGTCGATCAGTGACGGCGTCAGTTGTGCCTCGGAAAGTTTCTGCATCTGGTCGACGACGCTCTTGGGCCGTTCGGCCAGCCACTTCTGTCGATCACGGATGCGGGTGGTGAGCTTCTGGATCAACGGGTGGTTCGGCCCGTATTCGCCCGACTTGTTCTGCAACTCGACCTGGTCATTGATCAACTGCTGTCGGACCCGCATCACCATCCAGGAATCCTGGGAGTCGAGCCCCATCCGCCTGAGAAGAAACTCCTTGCCCACGACCTCCAGGTGCTGCATCGCGAACTGTTCGATGTTCTGTCCGCGGGCCGCGGCGTCGACGATCGCCTCGAGCGTTGCCCGGGCTTCCCTGGTCCGGTTCTGGGCGACGATCAGTTCCTTGTTCAACGCCGCCACCCGTTCGGCCGCGGGGTTGATGCTCTGGTTGTCCGGCCCGGAAATGATCTGCATCTGCCGTTTCAGGTCCAGCAGCTCCGAGTTGATCCGGTTGGTCTCCTCGTCGAGTTTCTTCTTCTCGGCGGTCATGAACTGGATGTCGTTGCCAGCGTTGTTCTTGTGGATCCCCCGCATCAGTGTGAGGTAACTCTCGACGATGTGGTTGACCACGGTTGCGGCCACCTGGGGGTCCCGTGACCGGTAGCGGACGTCGATGAGGTTGGTGCGTCGGGGCGCCGTGACGGCGAGGTTGTTGCGGAGGGCCTCGGTCCACTTGCTGCGGGGGATGCCTTTCAGGTCGATGCGGTGCTTGGCCGGGAGTTTCTGCAGGGCTTCCTCGAGCACGACATCGCTGGTCAGCACCCCCTGGTTGGTGGCCATGTTCTCCTGGACACCACCCTGGTTTTCCTGGTCATTCTGGAGAACATTCGAGCCCATCTGCAGGACATAGAGCCGGGCCTTGGACTCGTAGAGTCGCGTGGCGGTGGCGAAATAGAGTCCGCCGAGAACGGTGCTGATGAACAGGGTGCAGAAGAGAATCCCACGCCGGATCCGCACGACCTGCAGGAAGCGCACGATGGCCGCCAACGTGGCCGTTTGAGGCTCGTTGGGGGCGGCAATCGGCCGGTCGTCGGGGGACGGGGACATGAGCGGTCGGGGGATTAGAGGAACGGGGTGAGACTGGCACCCAGCCCGAAGCGGATGATCTTGATCGCTTCCAGGACAACGGTGGCCGGCGTGTGTTCGACGGAGATGGTGTCTCGTGGTTGCAGTCTCAGGTTCTGACGCGCGTCCGCCTTGGCATCGCTGAGGGAGAGCTGAATGACGGCGGTCTGCCCGCTGTCTCCAGGCAACGGTCGGATCACGTAGATCTTGTCGGCCACACCCGAGGCGACTCCACCGGCCATGGCGATGGCGTCCAGCACCCGCACATCTCGGGCGTTGGGGAAGTCGTAGCGGTTGGGTTTCTTGACGAGTCCCATGACGTGAATGGGTTCGGGGTCACGTTTCTCGATCATCACCGTCGCCCCATCGGGCACGTAGTGTGCTGCGGACCCACCTTCGGTCGCACGGACCAGGTTGATTTTTACCGTGTGGAATTTGTTCCCGTCGGCCTCGGGAACGCTGTAGCCGGCTACCCGGACTGGTGAGGAAGTCCGGTCTTCGTCGAGGCTGGAGTGCTTGATCTCGATGTTGCTGCCCGCGTCACTGGACAGGCCTCCGGCGGCGTAGATAGCCGCCAGCAGGCTGCTGCGTTCCCGCGAGAGTTCGTAGACACCCGGCTCCTTGACGCCCCCCAGCACCATGATGCGGTTCTTGAACGGCTGCTTCATCATCACGGTGACGTTGGGATTCCAGAACAGCCCCTTGTTGACGCAGGCGGCCGTGATCGCCGCCTCGGCTCCCTCGAGTGTCAGGCCGGCCAGGGGCAACTGGCCGATGCCCGGCATGTTGGCCATGCCGGTTCCCACGTTGACCCGGATCGGCCAGGTCAACGTGTCGTTGGTGGTCAGTCCCGAGGCGATCGTGATTTCCACCACGTCTCCGGCAGCGATGGATTGGCTGCCGACGGTCTGCATGGCCAGATTGGTCCACTGCACCGTTCGCGGGTTGTCGTAGACCGGCGCCACCAGGGATTCGGGCAGCGTATCAGCCGTGTATCTCAGTTTTGTCGAGTCGGTCGCCGCGCAGCCGCACGCACCAACCAGTGCCATCAGGATGATGACCATCCGGGCCGGTTGCGGGCCTGCGCTACGTCGGGGCATGGGCAGAAACTCAACGTCGAACCCGCGGCAACCTGACGACACGCGAGATGGTCGTCGCGGGCTGAATGGGTGGAGACTGAGAGAAAGGGAGATGAGTGGAGCGGGAAAGTAGGCCAATTGCTGTCGACGAGTCAACAGGGCTTGCCGTGGCGATCTTCGCGAGGAGCGCTCAGACGGGCATCGTTGACCTAGGCCACCAGGTTCCGCGGATGCTCATGGATCAGGCCCCGGTCATCGTCCAGAAACGACCAACCATCATCCGGTTCCCGCCAGTCACCGTAGCGGTACTCCAAATAGATCTCGGGATCCTGCGGGACGCGGAATTCTCCGTACTCGAACGTCCGCAGTTCCGGGCTGTCCAGGAATCGCAACGGCGCCCACCAAGTGTAGACATCGTGGACCAGCCGCAAGCCCAGATGGTTGCTCAGATGGTGGCCGTTGCGGTCGAGAAAGAAAGTGGCAATTTTCCGGCAACTGTGACGGACAATCCGCCTGGCGGACGAATTGCGTTCAAACAGTCCACGGGGTGCGAACTGTGGGCACCAGCCGTATTCGCCGTGTTTCCGGAACAGGTCGATGTCGATCATTCTCGCGTGGGGCCGGTCTTCGGGAAACACCTTGATCTTGTAGATCGAGTCTCCCAGTTGCCATGTCTGTATCTTCCGGGTCTTCCAGCCGGCGACTGTCTCCAGGATCCGGTGGCGGTCTTCCCACCAGGCTCCCACGTCGATGTCGGGGTCGTTCCTGATCAACCGGTTGTCACGAACAAGTCCGAGCAGCGTCCCAGAGTTCAGCCAGTGTTTGATGCCGCGGGCGTCGAAGTCGTCGGTGATCTGCTGCAACTGCGAGCCTTCCGGGAATGCGTCCCGGAGTGGTGTCGCGGTGGTGGCATCGGTGGAGGTCGGCATCGGCATGATTTCCTTCAGGCGATCCGCTGGAGGATCGGCGCCAACTGGTCATTTCTCAGTGCCCGCGGGTTGTTCTTCAGACGTTCAGCATTGAGGTTGTCGAGCAACAACCGATGATCTTCCGGTCGTCGGATTCCCAGGGGTGTCAGCCGCGTTGCAAGTCCCACCGAGGTGATCAGGCCCTGGATTCTCTGGCGTGAGGCCTCGGCGTTGGCGGTTCCCAGCAGCATGTTGAGTTCTTCGATGGTCCTGCGGACATGGTGAACCCCTCGCGGATCGGTCACGTCGTCGGTCGTCACCTGGCTGTTGAAGACGAGCAGTTCTCCCAGCGTCACGGCGACGGCTTGCCCGTGCGGGACCCCGAAGCGGGAAGTCATCGTGTAGGAGATGGCGTGGGGCGCAGTGGTCTTGCTGACGTTGATGGCGCGACCGGCCAGGTGCGAGGCTTCGGCCAAGGCGTCCCGGGCGGCATCGTCAGGAGCATGGACGGCCCGCGCGAGCGAGTCGAGAGTCAATTCGATCGCACGGGCTGACCAATACCGGGTGGCTTTCGTGGAATGAACACTCCAGAACGACTCCACGGCCTGGCAGAATGCGTCGAGTCCCGTGACGGCGGTGAGCGGTGGCGGGAGGCTGTCTGTCAGCGCGGCGTCAACGACGATGGCCGACGGGCGGATTGACGGGTGAGCGACCGAGTGCTTGTGTCCGTTGACGTAGACGACGGCAAAGTGGGTGGATTCACTGCCGCTGCCAGACGTGGTCGGTACGGCGACCAGCGGCAGGCTGTCGGTCGTGATCTGTGCTGTGCCGCGGGCAATGTCTGCGGGTTCGGCCTGCTGCCTTGAACAGATTCCGATCAGCTTGGCCATGTCCAGAACACTTCCACCTCCGACAGCCAGGATCAGGTTGGCATCAAAACGGTCGAGGCATTCGAGACCCCGCTCCAGATCCTCGAGTCGAGGATTCGGGTCGAACTCGTGGAAACGCCTCACCGGGCGATTTCCCAGAGCGGCTTCGACCAGTGGTCTGGCGCCGCTGGTGGTGTATGACCGGTTGCCGGTCACCAGCAATACGCGATCGGCCTGTTGTCGATCCAGGATGGTGGGCAGTTGGTCGATTGTGCCCCGGCCGATCCAACTCGTCGGGTCCATCAGGCGAATTGACACATGAACACCTGCTTGTTTGCTCGTGGGGAAGTCTTGGGCCGACCCAGGTCGTTTCTCGCTCCCGGATCCACACGGATCTCGAGAAGCGACGGGCCGATTGTGTTTTGGGCAAGCTCGTCAAGGGCGTGGATGATCTCTTCGGAGCTGTGGGCGCAGGCGACACGACGGAAACCGCAGGCCGCCGTGATTCCGGGGATGTCGATCGACAGTCCGGCTGTGGCTATCCCGCCCACGGAGTCGTGGGCGCCGTTGTTGAGCACCACTTGAAGACTCGTACAGTTCCCGTGATGCCTTTCCGGTGGTCGAGACGATCAACGTGTCGGGATCGAGGTGCTGGGTCATCAGTGAGATCGCTGTTTCCCGGGACAGCCCGTGTTGCGGGCGGTCTGTTGGCAGACGCTCACCGGAGAAGAACGAGATGTTCTCGTCGGCGAGCGCGTCAGGAAAAACATCACATTCAACATGGCGTGGCCCGTCGAGACCCGAGGCCCGTGCTTCAAGCGGCCTCGTTGTGAGAATGTTGTTGGGCAGGCAGCGTGGCGGGTGAAGCGGGGATCCACGAAAGGATGTCCTGGATCGGCATGAGCTCCGATTCGGACTCGAGTGCCCGTCCGTGCTCGAGAATCGACTCGGCGGTGTTGACCATCGCCGGGTAGGCGCTGCGGAGCAAGTGGTTGGCGTAGATGACGATCCGGGCCCCGGCCTCCGACAGCGCCTGTTCGCCAACCTGGCTGTAGGTGCTGGGTACCACGACCAGCGGGACCTGGTGGATGAAACGCCGGAAACGATTACAGAACTCCAGCAGTTGTTCCAGTTGCTTCTCCTGGCTGTGGATCATCACGGCGTCCGCTCCGGCTTCTATGTAGATCTGGGCTCTCCGCATGGCGTCGTCGACGCCCTGGCCGAGAGTCAACGACTCGATGCGGGCGATGATCATGAAGTCTTCGGTGATTTGGGTGTCCTTGCCGGCGGAGATCTTCGCGGCGAACTCCCGGGCCTCAGCCTGGGTTTGCCGGGTTGCCGTCCCGAACAGCGAGCTTTTCTTCAGTCCGACCTTGTCCTCGATGATTATGGCCGATACGCCGAGACGTTCGAGTGTCTGGACGTGAAAGACGAAGTGCTCGGCCAGGCCTCCGGTGTCACCATCGAAGATGATTGGCTTGGTGGTCACGTCCAGGATGTTCTGGATCGTTGCGCAACGTGAGGTCAGGTCGACGTACTCGATGTCGGGACGTCCTCGTGCTGTCGAATCGGTCAGACTGCTCAGCCACATCGCGTCGAATTCGCGACGGACTCCCTCGATGTTTCGTCCGGCGTGTTCGACGATCAGGCCGCTGAGACCGCTGTGTGCTTCAAGGGCACGCACCAGAGGCTTGGCGGACAGGAGGCGTCTGAGTCGTTTCAGGCGGATCTCCGGAGTTGTGCCGATCTCGCGGATACTCGCGTGGAGCTTTGTCGAAGAGACCCCGTCTGTGTAGCTGGGTTCCACCAGTTGACCGCCCCATGTCGTCAGCGTTTCGAGGACACGCTGGCGGACCGGGGCCTGCACCCCGGTCTTCCAGTCGTCTCCATGGACGACGTAATCCGGTTTCAGCCGCATGAGGTTGGGGATGTAGTCGAGTGTCGTCTGGGGGATCACGCGCGCGACGCCCTTGATTTCTTCGATCACGGCCCGGCGTTGTTCGAAGTTCATGTGCGGCAGCCGCTTGTAACTGGCGATGGCCGCATCGGTGAGAAGTCCGACGGTCACTTCACCGAGATCTCGGGCAATTCTCAGGATGTTCATGTGACCCGGGTGGACCAGGTCAGCACTCATTGCGACGTAGACGGTTGGCATGGGAATGCGGCCGTCGGACTGTTTGAACCGACGAGTGTCGAGACGGATTTTCGGTGATCTCAAACGGGGCGGGAACGTACTGCCGAATTGCCGGGCGTGTCAAGACCAGCGTTTGAGGTGAACTTCGGCGTCCGGAAGTGTCAGAAATTGGTCGTCGTTGCACCCGGTGTGTCGGCTGAACGGGTCCAGTTGACCACAGTGAGGCGGGTTTGGCAGGGAGGTGTTTCCGGACGCGGAATACGCGGTTGTACGGGTTGGCACGTATTCCCCTGGAGGTCCGATTCTGGTATCACCCTCGCCGCACTCCCACGCTCATGTTTTCACCGGGTTGCGATGTCGTCCGCATCGAGTTCACAGGCCACCGTGCCCCCGGTGATCGCGCCGCTTTCCCTGGGAAAGAACCTGGCGGTCACCTTTCCCGCCAACCTGCTCTACTCCGCTTGTCAGTGGGGGATTCTGGTCGTGTTGACCAAGGTTGGTTCGAAAGAACTGGTTGGCCTGTTCGTGCTGGCTCTGGCACTGACGGCTCCGGTTTTCGTCTGTGCCAGCCTGAAGCTTCGCGAGATCCAGGCGACCGATCTCAGCGGTCAATTCCGGTTCGGCGATTATCTCGGCCTGCGACTGTTGTCGACGGTCCTGGCCCTGGCGGTCGCGTTTGGTGTCGCTTGGAGTGTCGGTCATCGCCAGTCGGTACTCGTGGCGGTCCTGCTTGTCGCCGGAGCCAAGGGAATCGAGTCGATTTCCGACGTGGTCTACGGCTTGTTGCAACAGCACGAGCGAATGGACCGGGTGGCTCACAGTCGGGTGGCTCACGGACTGGCCACGTTGACCGGAGTGGGGGTGGGAGCCCTGGCGACCGGCGATGTTGTCGGCGCGGCAGCGGGCCTGTTGGTGGCGAGGCTGTTGGTACTGGTCGCCTGCGATGTCCCGCTGGCCCGCTGGATCGTGGGCCCCGGCGGGACAACTCGACTCCGTCCGTTCTTCACGTGGCACCAATTGCGCCGCCTGTTGTTGCTCGGCTTGCCACTGGCCGGAACGACCCTGTTGACGTCGCTGGAGATCAACATTCCTCACTATTTCGTGGCGACCAGCCTGGGCGTTGCAGAACTGGGTGTCTTCGGTGCGGTTGTCACGCTGATTACCGCAGGAGGCATCTTCACGCGGGCCGTCAACATGGTCACCAGTCCCCGGTTGGCGGCGTTGTATCAGGATCGGGATTTTGCCGGTTTTCGGCGCCTGCTGTTTCGCATTCTCGGTGGTTATCTCGTGCTGGGCGTCATCGGCGTGGCGGTGGTACCGTTTTTGGGGCGATGGCTGCTGACGTTCCTGTACCGTGCCGAATATGCCGAGCACACCGATCTGCTGCTGCTGGTGATGTGTGCGGCCGCGGTGGCTTACCAGGCCGGTGCGTTGACCACGGCACTGATTGCGATCCGGGTAATCCACCGCCAATTGCCGCTGCGGCTGACCACGGCGACGACGTCTCTGGTGGCCTGCGTGGTGCTGGTCCCGATTTTCGGGATGGGTGGTGCGGCTCTCGCCCTGGTGGCTGCGAAGCTCCCCTTTGTGATGGTGTCACTGGTCATCGTGTTGCGGGCCACGCGTTCACGTGTCACTGATGTGGGGGTGGCGTGACATGTGCGGATTTGCTGGTTTGCAGAGAGAGGATCTCCGATGGGCCGGACATCTTGATGGCCGCGAGATGGCCGGCTGGCTGGCTCATCGCGGTCCCGATGCCGCCGGATGCTGGAGTTCGGCCGATCGGACCGTGGAACTGGGATTCCGGCGACTGGCGATCCGCGATCTCGATCCCCGCGCAAACCAGCCGATGGTCTCGGCCAGCGGCCGTACCGTGCTGGTTTTCAACGGCGAGATCTACAACACCCGGGAACTGATTGACCGCTTCTGTCCGGGTGCCGTGCTGAGGACGACGAGTGACAGCGAGGTGTTGCTCGAGGCATTCGAGCGGTGTGGCCCGGATGTGTTCGACCAGGTCAACGGCATGTTCGCTGCCGCATTTTGCTGCAGCGAATCGGGGGCGGTCTGGTTGGCCCGTGACGCGGCCGGTCAGAAACCGCTCTACCTCTACGAGTCGGCCGGGTTTGTCGCTTTTGCCTCGGAACTGCGTGCCTTCGCCGGACTGCCTCTGACGCCGGATCCGAGCCGTGTGCCGTTTTTCCTGCACTTCGGTTATGTCCCGGCTCCGGACACCTTTTTCCGTGGTGTGAGCCAGTTGCGCCCCGGCGAATGGACCCTGTTGCGCGGCGGCCGCGTTGTGGTGAGAAACCGATTTCACGATCCGCTCACGTGGTCGTGGGGTGACCGGGAGACTGTCGAACTCGAGGACGTCCAGCACGTGATCGACGATTCGGTCATGCGTCGAACCGTCAGCGACGTTCCGGTGGGGACGTTTCTGTCGGGCGGAGTGGATTCATCGCTGGTTGCCGCATCGCTGGCCTCGGCAGGTCGGAGTGATCTGCCCACGTTCACTGTGTCTTTCGATGATCCCGGATTCGACGAAGGACCGCAGGCTGCCGCGATAGCGACTGAACTGAATCTGCCTCATCACGACATCCGTGTGCAAATGGACCAACTGCCCGGACTGGTCGACGATTACCTGGATTGTTACGAGCAACCCTACGCTGATACGTCCGGGCTGCCGACGATGTTGTTGTGTCGTGCCGTCCGGCAGCACGTGCAGGTGGCATTGTGCGGCGACGGGGGAGACGAGTGCTTTGGCGGGTACACTCGATACGGCTGGTTCGGGCGAGCCCTCTCTGCCGGTCGATGGCCGGCTGTCTTTCGCACTGTTGCGGGGTGGCTGGCCCGTGGGTGTGATCGCCGCCGCGGCGAGCGGATTGCTCGCTGGCTCCAACGGCGGGACGCTGCCGGGTTGTACGCCGAGATCCTGAGAGGGTGGCATGCCACACCACTGGCCCAGCTGATCCCGGGAGTTGACGGTGCCGACGAGGCGCCGGCACAACTGGTCCGCGATGTTTTCTCACGGGTTGATGCGGATCCGCTCTCGCAGGCCGCAGCCTTCGATGTCGTCCATTACATTCCCGACGACCTGCAGGTGAAGGTCGACCGTGCTTCGATGCGGTACGGGTTGGAGGTCCGTTGCCCGTTGCTCGATCGACGGGTGATGTCTCTAGGTGCCGGTTTGACGACCGCAGCCCGGATGGCCGGGGGGCCCAAGAGTGTGCTGAGGAACGTGCTCGCACGTCGTGTACCGCGGCGGTTGTTCGAGCGACCCAAGTCCGGTTTTGACGTTCCGCTGAATACCTGGCTGATCGGTCCGCTTCGCGAACGTGTATCTGATTCGCTTCGGGCCCGGGCATTCCGCGAATGCGGCTGGCTGGAGATGGAGACGGTTGACCGGGTCGAACGAGATTTTCTCAGTGGCCGTGCCGAGCACGCCGGGGGAATCTGGAAGTTGTTTCTGCTCTCCGAGATGCTACAGCGAGCCTCGATGGGCTTACAGCAACAGCCTGTCGGGAGGGCCGCATGAAGCACTCTTCCTCGACCAGTTCGCTGCAGAGGGTCTTCGCGACGGTGGCGCTGTTCCTGCTTCCGTTCCCAGCACTGAATTTCGGGGTCAGCTTCACCATCGCCGACGTCTTCCTGGTGGTGGCGGTCGTGTTGAATGCTCCCCGGCTGCTCCAGTTGCAGGGATTCCAGATTCCGTTCCTGTGCGCGCTGCCCCTGTTCGTGCTCTCCACCCTGTTCGACCCCGACGGGGGAATGGTCGAGTTGATCCAGGTGTTCTACATCTGGGGGTTCGTTCTGCCGTTCGGGTGGGTTGCCTTTGTCGGCCTGCCGGTCCGCCGGATTGTCGTTGTGGTCCTGGCCTCGGCGGCAACCAACTCGTTGATCGCGGTTGGGCAGGGGGCCGGCTACCTGCCGGAACTGGGGAACCAGCGGGTCATCGTGTTCAACTCGGGATTTTCGCGGGCTGCCGGCCTGTGCCTGAAATGCAACTCGCTGGTGATGAGCCTGACTCCGTGCCTGTTGCTGATTCCCTGGTTGCGGAAGATCGGGACCCGGATCGGTGTTCTGCTGGTGATGATTCTCGGCCTGCTGGCAGCGGTCTCCAAGTCGATCATCTTCGCGGTGCCCGGTGTGTTGTGGTACCTCTGGCACGAACCTCGCCGCCGACAGGTCGCCGTGTGGATGGTCCTGCTCGGACTGGGATGGACGTTGGCCAGCGAGGGGGCCAGCGGTGTGACCGACCTCTGGTATCGCTTCGGTGACCTGGTCACCAAGCGGGCTGACCGGTTGGAGGATTCGATCGACAACCGTTTGGCGTTGATAGACGTCTCGATGCATTACGCATCGGATGTCCTGCTGCTGGGTTACGGCCCGGCAGGAGCCCATGCCCGCGTCTCGGAAATGACCAATAACACCGTGCACGTGTATTACCTCGGTGTGATCCTGGCCGGTGGTCTGCCGGCGGCGATGATGTGTTTCCTGGGAATGGGAATGGTTGTCCATGGCCTGTGGAAGCAGCGACAGCGACACGTGGCCGCCTACGTTCTGGCCCACCTGCTGGCCCTGACGGTGATGACCGCGCTGTTGGTCAGCTTCCAGGCTCTGCCGGTGCTGGTTGGCGCCGCCGTACTGGCCCGGGCCACCCAACCGGCACCCTCGGAACTTCCTCGTCTCGCGTGGTCGCCCCATGCGTCCCCACTGACCTGGAGCAGTCCCAGATGACGGCTCGCCGTGTCCTGCATGTGATCAACAACCTGAATCTCGGGGGAGCCGAGATGATGCTGGTTCGCTTGCTGGACCGGCTCGATCGGGATCGCTGGTCACCGCATGTCGTGTCACTGATCGGGGGTGGTCCGGCTTCGCGGAGACTGGAGTCGATCGATGTGCCGGTGACTTTTGTCGGCATGCGGCGAGGTATCCCCGGGCCATCGAGCCTGGTACGGCTGTTGCGTACGGTTCGGGCGTTTTCTCCAGACCTGGTCCAGACCTGGTTGTATCACTCGGACCTGCTTGGCGGACTGGCCACGCGATTGGCCCGTCCCGGTGTGCCGCTGGTCTGGAACCTGCGGATGAATGGGCCGACCCGCGGTCGGGACAAGTCGACCACCTGCTGGACGGCGCGGGCCTGTGCGGCGCTGTCGGGTTGGATTCCCGAGAAGATCATCGTCAATTCGTGTGCCGGTCGGGATGTTCACCGGGACCTGGGCTACGATTCCGGGCGGATGGAGGTGATTCCCAACGGGTTCGACACGGATCGATTTCAACCGTCCGAGGAGTCTCGTCGGGCACTGAGACGGGAACTCGATGTTCCGCCCGACACCCGGCTGGTCGGCATGGCTGCGCGGTGGGATCCGCTGAAGGACTTCGAGACGGCGCTGGCGGCTGCCGGGGTGCTGATGGCCCGACACGCGGATCTGCATGTGTTGATGTGCGGCAACGGGGTCGATGGGGACAACACGGAACTGGTGAGGCTGGCCACTGAGTCCGGATGCCGGGAACGGCTGCACCTGGTCGGTCGCCAGGACGACATGCCTGCCTGGCAGGCCGCGCTGGATGTCGCCTTCCTGGCTTCTCACACCGAGGGCCTGCCCAACACCGTGGGTGAGGCGATGGCATGTGGGGTCCCCTGTGTGGTGACCGATGCGGGAGGCTCGGCTCAACTGGTGGGATCGGCCGGCCGGGTTGTTCCGGTGGGAGGGGCCGGGGAACTGGCCGGCGCGATCGACGAGTTGCTGCAGATGACGGTCCTGGAACGGAGACGGATCGGAGATGCCGGGAGACGGCGGATCATCGAGGAGTTTGGCCTCGAGCGGATGGTACGGCGTTTCGAACAGTTGTGGGATGATGTGCTGGGTCTCGCTCCCCGGCAGGACCAGACGATCACCGAGCAGGCCGCCTGACCATGTGTGGAATACTCGGATCATGGACGCAGCGGCCGCTCGCACCCGGGATCCGTGACGACGCGCTGTCCCGCATCCTGCACCGTGGACCCGATGACGAGGGCCAGTTCAGCGACGGGGGAGTGTTCCTGGGTATGCGACGATTGTCGGTCGTTGACCTCGAGACCGGCCGGCAGCCGCTGTTCAACGAACAGCGAACCTGTGCGGTGGTGATGAACGGCGAGATCTACAACTACCGGGAATTGGCCGGTTCGTTGCGGCAGGCCGGGCACACGCTGTCGACGGCGTCGGATACCGAAGTGGCGGTGCACCTGTACGAGGATCACGGTGAATCGTTCTGCGAGTCGCTCAACGGCATGTTTGCCCTGGCGATCTGGGATGGTGACGCGAGTCGGTTGGTCCTGGCACGAGATCGGTTCGGCAAGAAACCTCTCTACTACGCACGGACTCCCGACGGGGGGCTGGTGTTCGCCTCGGAATTGAAGGCCCTGAGACCGTTGCTTGAGGCTGCGGGGGGCAGTTGGGAACTGCGGCCACAGGGGATCGCCGATTACCTGTCGCTGGGTTGTGTGCCTCAGCCCGAAACGGTGTTCCGCGGTGTCGAGGCACTGCCACCGGGATGCACACTGTCATTTGACGGCCAGGATGTCCGGGTGAGCTCCTACTGGTCGCTGCGTTACTCGGGCAAACTCAGCACCAGTTACTCCACGGCTATCAAGCGAACACGCGAACTGGTGGCCGAGGCGGTTCGTACGCGGCTGCATTCGGATGTGCCCCTGGGTGTCTTCCTCTCGGGTGGCGTCGATTCGTCAATCATCGCCTGCGAGGCGGCGAAGCTGGTCGGGTCTGACCTGCAGACTTTTACCGTCGGTGTCGACGATCCCCGTTATGACGAGTCAGCGGTGGCCGCCCGAACGGCACGGCAACTGGGCGTCAGGCACATGGTGTTGCCGCTGGAGATTGCCCCGCGAGAGACGCTGCTCGATCTGGTCAGGCATTACGATCAGCCGTTCGCCGATCCGAGTGCGATTCCCAGCTTGGCGATTTCGCGGCTGGCCAGACAGCATGTCACCGTGGTGCTCAATGGCGACGGTGGCGACGAGGTGTTTGCCGGTTATCGCCGTCATCTGGCCGCTCACCTGGCCGGGCGGCTTGGCTGGTTGCCCGATTGGACGGCTCGGGCGGGGGCGGCTCTGCTTGGACAGCTTGCGTCGGGCCGCCGCAGTCCACTGGGATTCGCGGCGAGAATGTGTCGTGGTTTGATCCTGGAACCGTCGGAGCGGTACCTGGCCTGGACGTCGGACAAGCTGCGAGAAGTCGACAAGCAACAACACTGGCGAGGGCCGGCGGTTCGGTCGACCGAGGAGTGGCTCGAGAGTGTTCAACCCCAGGGCCTGGGTGCTCTCGACACGCAGACGGCCACCGACATCCGGGTCAACCTGCTCAGCGGATTGCTGGTGAAGATGGACATGGCCACGATGGCCCATTCGCTGGAAGGGCGGTCGCCCCTGCTGGATTACCGACTGGCCGAATACGTCGCCTCGTTGCCACCGGGTTTCCGGTTGCGGGGCGGACGGTTGAAGAGCCTGTTGAGAGACGGCTGGAAGGACGAACTTCCGGCCGAGGTGATCGGCGGCAGGAAGCGGGGGTTCGAAATCCCCCTGGATCGATGGCTGGCCGGTGACCTGCACGAGCTGCTGATGGACACGCTGGGCAGTTCCACGGCCCGGATTCGAGAATTTCTCGACGGGCGGTTTCTCGATGAGTTGCTCGGCCAGCAGACACTGGCCGAGCGAAACTGGCCGACGCTGGTCTATTCGCTGCTGGTGCTGGAACTGTGGTTGCAGACAGCGGCGTTCTCGGGATTCCCGGCGGTTTCCGGAGCGACAACCGCCGCCGCCTGAGACCGCAGGCTGTTCAGGCGGCCTGTCGCAGGTCGACTTCCGTGGGTTTCGCGGTGCCCAGTACGCGGTGGTAGATCTCGGCGTAGGACGCGGCGACCATCTCCAGGTGGAACCTCTCCTCGACCAGCGCTCGGCTGGCGCGGCCCATGTCCCGGCAGCGGTCGGGGTCGTCGAGCAGTTCCAGGATGGCCGTTCCCAGCCGCGTTCCGTTCCGGGCGGGGACCAGCAGTCCGTTGACGCCGTCGGTGACGACTTCCCGGCAGCCGGGCATGTCGGTCGTGATCAGTGGCAGGCTCAATGCGGCACCTTCGAGCAACACTCGGGGGATGCCTTCGCGGAAGTAACTGGGCAGGACCAGCAGGTCACTGATGGCCATCAGGTCGGCGACGTCGTCCCGCCAGCCCAGGTAACGCACGTCGGAGCACCGCTGGACCTCTTCGACGGGGAAGATCGCGGGACCCTCACGGACTTCCGGGCCCACCAGCAGGAAGGTGATTTCGGGCCGGATCCGTCGGACAGCGGTGGCTGCCTCCAGGAACTCACCGACGCCCTTGGGGCGGATCAGCCGGGCCGTCATCATCACGACCGGTGCCCGTCCGTCGAGTTGCAGTTCTCGTCTCAGGTCCGACTGGACGGCGGGTGAACTCCGTCGGGCCCGAACGGCTTCGACATCGATTCCGGACCCGAGCACCACCGCATCGCGTTCGGAGAACGACATGCGGTGACGGCGAAAGTAGTCTCGGTCGTTGGGATTCTGGAATGCGGTGAAATCACAGTCTCGCTCGGCCTTCCGCTGCAGTTGGCGGTAGACGAGCCTCAGCGACAGTGCCAGGGGAGAGGAGGAACTGAAGAGGGCTCCGAGACCGGTGATGGTCCGCACGCAACCCGAGACCCCGGTGCGGCGAGCGATCGGGGGCACCAGCAGCGTGGGCTTGGTGTTGACGCAGTGTACCAGGTCGGGTCGGTGTTCGAGGAACAGCCGTTGGAGGGCCTTTCCGGCCCGGAAATCGGCCAGCGGGTTCAGGGCCCGCCGCAGCGGATACCTGTGATAGTCGAACCCGGCTTCGGCAAATGCTTCGGTGAAACCCGGACCCACGGCGGACATGGTGAAGCCGTGTTTTTCGAGCAATCTCATCAGCGGGATTCTTAGTTGTAGCCCGCCGCCACCGATGATCCACGCATGAGGCCGGTGTTTCCGGATGGAAGTCCCTGACGGCATGGCTGCCAACTCCTGACACGATCGCCGTTCCGGATCGAATCCCAGTTGATCTGTCCGGATCGGCGCGCGGGGGATCCTAGTGATGGCCGTTGGCACCGAGCAAGATCAAAACCCCGGCTCCAATCTCCGCACCTCCGGCACGTTGATCTTGTCGCGTTTCCGAGCCGGTCCGTATAATCCGCCGCCCTCGGTCCTCGGTGGTCCCGGCGGGTTGTGCGGAGACGATCCTGCCGAATTGGCACGTCGATGGCGCACGCCGTCGTCACTTCCCGCGCTCCGGGCGGTTCCAACGTCAGCGGGAGGTAACGGACCCGGGATTCGAACGCATGGCCGTCGTGTATCAACCAGTCATCATCATCGGTGCCGCGCGATCCGGGACCAACATGTTGCGGGATGTGCTGACCAGCCTCCCGGGCGTGGGGACTTGGCCGTGTGACGAAATCAACTACATCTGGCGGCACCGCAACTCCCGCTGTCCGCTTGACGAATTCCAGCCTCACCAGGCCACCGAACCCGTTCGCCGGTTCATCAGGAGAGAATTTGACCGGGTTGCCCGTCGCGAAGGCCTCGATGTCGTGGTCGAGAAGACCTGTGCCAATTCCCTGCGGGTGGGTTTTGTCGACCAGGTCGTTCCTGACGCACGGTACTTGTTCCTGGGACGCGATGGCGTCGACGTGGTGGCCTCGGCAATAAAGTGTTGGACCAATCCGATCGACCTGGGCTACATCTTTCGCAAGGCTCGGTTTGTTCCCTGGCGAGATGTGCCGTACTACGGGGCCCGATACCTGGCGAATCGGCTTTATCACCTGGTCTCGGGGAAGAAACGCCTGTCCTCCTGGGGACCCCGTTTTGAGGGTATGCAGCAGGCACTGGCCGAACGGTCGTTGGCCGAGGTCTGTGCTCTGCAGTGGGCCCGGAGTGTCCAACTGGCCTCCGGGGCGTTGTCCGGTATCGCTGAGGACCGAGTGCTCAGCCTGCAGTACGAGCAGTTCGTGGAATCGCCGCAGGAACACGCCCGGCGGATCGTCGATTTCCTCGAGATCGACGCGGACCCCACGTCGATCGCGTCGTCGGTCGCCAATGTCAGCCGGCGGAGCGTGGGGAAAGGACGTCGCCAACTGGACGACGAAACGATCGATTCGATCATGCCGATTCTCCAGTCCGCCAGCGGACTGCCGGAAGTCGAGTCGGGGAATCCGTCTCGGAAAGCCGCTGCCTAGAGCACCGATGGCCATGACGTTCATCCGACGATTCACCAAGGCACTGGCCGACTACTCGTTGGCACTCGTATTTGTCATCGCGTGTTTTCCGTTCTTCGTGGTCGCCACCCTGATCATCAAGTCGTTTTCGCGAGGACCGCTGCTCTACGTGCAGGACCGAATCGGTTTCAACGGTCTCCGGTTCCAGATCTTCAAGTTCCGCACGATGACCGTCGGTGCCGAAGAGACCGGTTCGGGTTCGGTGACCGTTCGCAGTGATCCGCGGATCTTTTTCGGAGCCGGGTTTCTGCGGCGGACCAAGATCGACGAACTGCCCCAGTTGTTCAACGTCCTCAACGGCACGATGTCACTGGTTGGTCCGAGGCCGACTGTTGACGAGGACTACCAGCGGATGAGTGACGAGCAACGCCGTCGTTTCCTGGTCAAACCCGGACTGACCGGCCTGGCGCAGGTGCGTGGCAACACGGCGCTGTCGTGGCCGGAGCGGATTGAACATGACTGCTGGTACGTCGATCACCAGAGCACATGGCTGGATTTCTCGATCCTGCTCAGGACCGTGCTGCTGCTCGTCACCGTCCAGGCCGATTCCCACCCGCCGTCCGGTGACGAGTGGGCCGGATCCCGGGGAAATGACTCGCCGAGTGAACCGGTGCGACCGGCCGCCTGATCCCTCTTCAAAACGCTGTCCAATCACTACAGAAACCCAAACCGGAACCAGGCCCATCACGACATCCCCGCCGAGAATCGTCTGCGTCGGCTCCAATCTTGAAAGCCGTGTTGTGCTCGAGGGATTGATCGCCACCGGTGCGCAGGTCGTCGGCCTGGTGACCTTGCCGGATGGCAGTGCGGCGGTGTCCGACCACGTGGACCTGCACCCGCTGTGTGAAAGGCACGGGATCGAGACGGTCGACACGACCGACATCAACAGCGGACCGACAATCGCGGCGATCGAGCGGCTGAAGCCGGACTACCTTTATACGCTGGGCTGGAGCCAGTTGTTCGGCGACGAGTTGTTGTCGGTGCCGGCCCGGTATGTCGTGGGCAGCCACCCCTCCCCGTTGCCTGAAGGTCGAGGTCGCGCCCCGGTTCCATGGACAATCCTGCAGGGTTGTGACCGGTCGGCCGTTACGCTGTTTCGAATGGACATCGGTGTGGACTCCGGGCCGATCCTCTGCCAGAAGTGGTTTTCGGTTCCACCGAGCGGCTACGCCAGCGACATCTACGAACTGGTCGCCGAGAACCTTCGTGATGCCTTCTGTGAACTCCACGAGGCCCAGCGGTCCGGAGCGGTGGTCCCCGAACGGGTCCAGCCGTCCGAGGGATCCTCGTACCGAGCCAGGCGGACCCCCGCCGACGGTCACATCGACTTTCGCCAGTCGGCCGAAACCATTGAGAGGCTTGTTCGGGCTGTCTCGCACCCGTACCCCGGAGCTTACAGCTACTATGGGGCGACAAAGGTGGTCTTCTGGCGAGCGAGTCTGAACGAGGTCCCTGATCATATTGGAACCCCGGGCCAGATCCTGCTGTCCAAAGACGGTCGGTTGCTTGTCCAGGCCGGTGATCGGCCGTTGTGGCTGTTCGATGCGATGGTCGAGAGCGGACCGGAAGGCGATACCCTGTTCCGGGTGGGGCACAAGTTCGGGTACGCCGTCGAGGACGAACTGCATCGGCTGCGGAACGAGTTGTCCCGTTTGCAGATGGAATGGGACACGTGGCGGCAGGCCAGGGAGGCCGCATGAACATGAAGAACGTTTTGGTGGTGGCCGCTCATCCGGATGACGAGGTGCTTGGAGTCGGCGGGACCATCCCGTTGATCAAGGAGCAGGGGGGCAACGTGTCGGTGGTCATCGTCACCGACGGCAGCAGTACCCAGTACGCCGACGACCCCGATATCCTGGCTCGCAAGCAACAGCACGCAGAAAAAGCCAACCAGATCCTGGGGACGGATGAACTCATCCAGTGGGACTTTCCGGACATGCGGCTCGATACGGTCGAGCACTGTCGGCTCAACCAGGCCTTCGAGTCCCTGATCCACCAGCGACGGTTCGACACGGTGTTTGTTCAGAACGGCGACGACATCAACATGGATCATCAACTGATCTACAAGTCGGTCATGGTCGCCACGAGACCGCTTCCCGACCAGCCGGTCAACCAGGTCCTGAGCTACCAGGTCAACTCGTCGACCGAATGGGGAGGGAGGACCCAGAACACGATTTTCTGTCCGAACTACTTCGTCGACATCAGCCGGACGCTCGAAAAGAAGCTCGCGGCGATGGAGGTTTACGTGGACGAATTGCGCGAGTACCCCCATCCTCGCAGCATCCAGGCACTTCGCCAGAGAGCTATGGTCTACGGCAACGAGGTGGGCTACGAATCGGCGGAACCATTCAAACTGTTGTTGTTTCGGGGTGCCCTGGGGCAGGCCGCGTAACCGGCCACCACGGGACCGACAAGTCGGAATCCAGTCATGCACGTACTGTTTGTCCACAAGAACTTCCCGGCACAGTTCGGCCACATCGGTCGGCACCTGGTCGATCACCACGACTTCCAGTGCAGCTTCGTCTGTGAGCTGGAACCAGGGAATTTCGACGGGATCGAACGGATCCAGTACAAGATCGACGGGGGAGCGACCCGGGACACGCACTATTGCAGCCGGACCTTCGAGAACGCGACGTGGCATGCTCACGCGGTCTACGAGACGATGAAGGCCCGGCCGGACATCAAGCCCGACCTGGTGGTTGGACACAGCGGGTTCGGTTCGACCCTGTTCCTGGCCGACCTCTACGACTGCCCGATCGTCAACTACTTCGAGTACTACTACCACTCGAAGGGATCGGACCTGGACTTTCGTCCCGAGTTTCCCACCCGCGAACTCGACCAACTCAGGTCACGCACCCGCAACGCGATGATCCATCTCGACCTGCAGACCTGCCGGGTCGCCTACGCGCCGACCAGGTGGCAGGCGGGGCTGTTGCCCACCGAGTACGAGCACAAGATCGAAGCGATCTTCGACGGGATTGACCGTGAGGTCTGGCGGCGGCGTCCGGACGTGCCCAGGAAGATCGGTGACCGGGAGATTTCTCCGGAGACGCGGATCGTGACGTACGTCTCACGTGGTTTCGAGTCGATGCGCGGTTTCGACATCTTCATGAAGGTGGCCAAGCGAATCTGCGATGCCCGGGATGATGTGCTGTTTGTTTGCGTGGGCAGTGACCGGGTCTGTTACGGAGGCGACCTGAACCGGATCGAGGAGGATTCGTACCGTGCGCACGTGCTCAAGCAGGACGATTACGATCTCTCGAAGTTCCTGTTCACCGGCCGGGTCACCCCGTTGGAACTGGTCGACATCTTCTCGCTGTCGGATCTCCACATCTACCTGACCGTTCCGTTTGTGCTCAGCTGGTCGATGATGAATTCGCTCTCTTGTGGCTGCACCGTGCTGGCCAGCAATACCGAGCCGGTGCAGGAGATGATCCGTCACGGTGAAAACGGCCTGTTGGCCGATTTCTTCGACGTCGACGGTTTCACCGAGCAGGCCCTGGGGGTGCTCGAAGATCCCGAGGCATTCCGGCACCTGGGCGAGGCCGGCGCGGCGATGATCGAACAGGACTATAGCCTGGAGGTTTGCCTGCCCCGGATGCTCGATCTCTACAAACGAGCCGGCGCCTCCGGATAGTCGGCTGCCGCACCCGGGTTCGCTAGACAACCGTATTGATCAGGTTGTCACCATCGTCGTCGTTGAAGATGTTGTCGCGATCTTCGAAATCGAACGGGTAGTCGTCCGGCAGGAAGTCGTCGTCGACCTGTCCACCGGCCGTCACTTCGCTGTCGCTGTAGTCGTCGTCGCCCTCGTTCCCGGCCAGCGTGTCGCTGCCACCGTTGCCGTTGAGGTAATCGTTGCCGCCGTCACCGAGGATCAGGTCGCGTCCCCCGCCACCCAGAAGATCGTCGTTGCCGTTGCCGCCACTGACGATGTCGGCACCCTGGCCGGCATTGATCTTGTCGTCGCCGTCCTCGCCGGCAATCGAGTCGTCTCCGAGTCCGCCGCTGATGGTATCGTCCCCGTCGTCGCCGTTGAGCACATCGTTGCCTTCGCCGCCGTCGATGGAGTCGTCGCCCTGGCCACCCAGAATGCTGTCGGCTCCGTCAAACCCGATCAACGTGTCGTCTTCGGCGCCGCCGTCCAACTGGTCGTCACCGGTTCCGCCGTTGAGCGAATCGCTGCCGTTGCCGGCATCGAGCCAATCGTCACCCTTGGAGCCGTTGAGCGTGTCGTTGCCGTTGGATCCTACCAGGGTGTCGTCGCCCGCGTTTCCGGTCAGTTCGTCGTTGCCGCCGTCGCCGTCGAGTTCATCGTCGCCGAGGCCGCCCCGGAGTGTGTCACTGCCTTCTCCCCCGTGAATCGTATCCTCGTCGGCCTCGCCCCAGAGGAAGTCTCCACCGTTGCCTCCGTCGAGAACGTCGTCACCGGAACCGGAGGAAATCGAGTCGTTGCCATCACCACCGGAGAGCAGGTCGTCGCCGGCACTGCCGACGATCGTGTCATCGCCGGTTCCGCCGTCGACGATCAGTTGGACCGACCCGATGTTGCCGTTGCTGGCGAGGATCGAATCCCGGCCGTGTTGTCCGTTGATGTTCAGCTCAATTCCGCCGACCGATCCCAGCGAGTTGATCTCGACCCGGTCGTTGCCCGACCCGGCATTGAGCTCGACGCGTTCGACCGTTCCGCTGTTGAGATCGACGTTGTCGCTGCCGTTGGTGATCCTCATGTTGCCGCTGGCCTGGCCAACGGTGAAAACATCCTTGTTCGTGCGGCCGTTGAGTTGGACCGTGTCGTCGGCGTCTCCACCGTCCATCTGGTCGGAGCCCTCGCCCACTTTCCAGATCAGGGTGTCGTTGCCGCCACCGCCCTGGAGCGTGTCGATGCCGCCCTGCCCGCGCAGTTCGTCGGTATCCGCTCCGCCGTCGAGAAGGTCGCGGCCACCACCGCCCCGGAGCGAGTCGTCGCCGACACCGCCACGGACGGTGTCGTTGCCGCCACCGCCGTTGAGGAAGTCGTCACCTGTGGCGATCGAAATCGGATCGGCATCGTCACCCGAGATGACATCGTCGCCGGCACCACCGTGGATCGTGTCGTCGCCGTAGGACCCCTCAAGTACGTCGGCACCGTCCTGTCCCCGGAGGCTGTCGTCCTGTCGGCCGCCGAGCAGGGTGTCTCGTCCACTGCCGCCGAAAAGGGTGTCGTTGGCGTCACCACCGTCGAGCAGGTCGTTGCCCGAGGAGCCGGTGATCGTGTCGGGGCCGTCGTCACCGGAAACCACGTCGTTGCCGGCACCGCCACTGAGATAGTCGCCGTCGGCGCCTCCGCTGATGTGGTCCTTGCCACCGTTGCCGATCACGATGTCGGCCGAGTTGCCTCCCTCGATCGTGTCGTGCCCGCCGCCGCCGTAGATCAAGTCGGAACCACTGTCGCCGTGCAGCACGTCGTTGCCGGCTTTGCCGTTGATCGTGTCCTGGCCGGCTCCGCCGTAAATCGTGTCGTTCCCGTGGTTGCCCACGATCGAGTCGTCGCCGACGTCGGTCGTGCCGATCGCGTCACCATAGATCGTGTCGTTGCCGTGACTGCCATCGATCGTGTCGTCGCCGTCACCACCCTCGATCAGGTCATTCCCGTGACCGCCGTTGATGCTGTCGGCTCCGTCACCATTGCGGACCACGTCGTCGCCGTCACCGCCAGAGATGATGTCGTCGCCGTCTCCCCCGTCGATTGTGTCGTGTCCGTGGTCACCGAGGACCGTGTTGGCTCCACTGCCGGCAGTGATCACGTCGTTGCCATGGCCCCCGTCGAGCACATCGTCGGCGTCGGCGCTGCCGATGATCGTGTCATGGCCGTTGCCGCCGTCGACGTTGATCGTCAACGCGGGGTTGTTGTAGACCGTCGTCGAGACGCCCGAAAGATCGATGGTGTTGCTGCCGTCACCACCGTTGACGTTGATGCCCTCGACGGACGAAGCCGCCAACGTTCCCAGGCTGGTCACCGGCACACCGTTGGCTTCCACCCGGACGTTGCCGAATCCATCGGCACCGACCTCGATCGAATCCGGGCCGTTGTCATCGGTCGCACTGATCTGCAGTACGCCGTTGGAGAACAGGGCACTGACAGAGAGCAGTGTCCGGTCCTCAAGCCGTTCGAGTTCCCCTCCGGCAGATTGCCGCGACCGACGCCGCGGGCGACCCACCATGGTTCGGGAAATGCGTTGACGAAGTGAATCGAGCCACGAGTTGAAGATCATGCTTCCCATCCCTGGGCCTAAACATCTCTATAGACCGCATCACCCGGATATCCGGAGCGATCGGACTAATCTGCTTATCGACTCGATACACGACGTTTCTCGTGACAATTCCTATCTGCGGCAAGAAGAACCCAAATTACCCAGATTCCGCGCCACGGCCCGCATCGTGATGTCGCGAGATGAAGGGTTGGGAGACTGGAGAAGATGGGTCGATCGGGTTAGGCCTGGTCGATCCAGTTCTCGACCAACTTGAACTGTTCATCGATTTCTCCGCTCGCACCGACAAGCACATCGGTTCCTTCGTTGCCGGCGATTGTGTCGGCCGAGCCGCCCTGTCCGTTGATGTAGTCGTCTCCATCGCCGCCGATGGCGACATCGTTCCCACTGCCTCCGAAGAGGGAATCTCGGCCGTCTCCGCCGACAATCAGGTCGTTGCCGCCGCCGCCATTGGCCCGATCGTGACCATCTCCGGCCGAAATCCGGTCCTGCCCGTTGTTGCCCCGGATCGTGTCGTGTCCATCGCCGCCGTACAGCAGGTCATTGCCGTTGGAACCGCCGATCCGGTCGTGGCCGTGCCCTCCGATGATGGTGTCGTCGCCCGAATTGCCGGCGAGGGTGTCGTTGTCGGTGCCGCCCTCGAGACGGTCGTTCCCCGATCCGCCGTAGAGCCGATCCTGACCGCTCTGTCCGTTCAGCAGGTCATCTCCACCGGCTCCATTGAGCCGATCGTCACCGGTGCCGGCCGTCAGAGAATCGTTTCCGGCCCCACCCATCAGTGTGTCATTGTCGGGTCCACCGATCAGGTTGTCGTTGTCGGCTCCTCCCTGGAGATGGTCGCTCCCCTGTTGTCCATCGAGCCGGTCGGCTCCGCCTCCGCCTTCGAGTCGATCATTGCCGTCACCGCCCCGCAGCACGTCATTTCCGTCTCCGGCGGTAAGCGTGTCGTCTCCGGAACCGCCATCGAGTGTTTCGGCCCCGCTGCTGCCGGTGATCCGGTCATTGCCGTCACCGCCGTTGAGTGACATGGCGGCGGCGTGGATTCCGGCTGTGGACGCATCGATCGTATCTCCGGCGGCCTCACCCTTGAGGTTGATCTCGGCCACGGGGGCCGTTTCCAGTCCCACTGCCGCCAGGGTGTCTCGCCCGGGTCCGCCCCGCACGTCGAGTCTTTCGGTCGATCCCGCCAGCGTGACGGTGTGCGGAGCCTCGAGGACCTGAAGCCGGCCGTCGGCGTCGGCGGTGACGGTGAAGAGATTGTTCTGGCTGTTTCCGTAGATCTCGGCCCGGTCGTACCCGTTGTCTCCGGCGAGCCAGTCGTTGCCTCCGCCCAGGTTCCACCACAGCCGGTCCTCTCCGGCGCCTCCCAGGACGGTGTCGTGGCCGTTTTGCCCCTTGAGAGTGTCGTTCCCGGATCCTCCGTCGAGCCGATCGTTGCCGCTGCCACCGTAGAGCTTGTCGTTGCCGTCTCCGGCGGCGAGTTCGTCGTCGGAACCTCCGCCGTTGAGCGTATCACTTCCAGTTCCGCTGGAGAGCGTGTCGGTGCCGCTTCCTCCGTAGAGCCGGTCGTCTCCGTCGTCGTCGACCAGGTGGTCGTTACCGGCCTGCCCGTTGAGCGTGTCGTCACCGTCGTTTCCGTCGATGCGGTCGTTGCCGGCTCCACCGAGCACCCTGTCCGCGTCGTCGCCTCCGGCCAGAGTGTCGTTGCCGGATCCTCCGCTGAGCGTATCGCGGCCGGACTGTCCGTCGACGACGTCGTTGCCGTCACCCGCGTTGAGTGAATCGTTTCCGCCGGCTCCCAGGAGCGTGTCGTTTCCGTCGTGGCCCTTGATCACATCGTTTCCGGCGTGACCCTCGAGACGGTCGTGGCCACCTCCGCCCAGGATCGCGTCGTTGCCCGATTCGCCGGCCAGTTGGTCGTTGCCTGAACCTCCATTGAGCGTATCGTCGGCGGGTCCGCCGATCAGGGTGTCGTGTCCGTTGCCCCCGGCGAGGTTGTCGGAGCCACTGTCGGCGGTGCCGACCGAATCCCCGTAGATCAGGTCAGCTCCGTCACCGCCCAGGACGGTGTCGGCTCCGTGACCGCCGTGGATCGTGTCGTCTCCGTCACCACCCTCTATCGAGTCGTTGCCCAGGCGACCGCGGATCAGGTCATCCCCGTCGTCCCCGTCGATCCGATCTCCCCCGGAATGGCCGTCGATCGTATCCCTGCCGTGTCCACCGACCAGCCGGTTCCGCCCGCTGCCGCCGTCGATCCGGTCGTTGCCGTTTCCTCCCTTGAGCGTGTCGTCGAGGTTGGCCGAGGCGATCAACGTGTCGTGGCCATCTCGGCCGTCCGCGGTGATCTCGACACCACCGCCGAAGTTGAAGACCTGGGCGGTGACGGCCGAGAGGTCGATGTGGTTGTCGCCGGGGCCGCCCTTGATGGTGATCGTGCGAATCGACCCGGCAGCGACGGAGCCGATGCTGGTGACCGGTACCGGTGTCTGGCCCGGCTCGGCAGCCAGCACCTGGGCCCGGCCCGGCTGCGTGGGATTCTCGCGGACGATGATCGTGTCATCGTCGTGTGAGGTGATTGACAGGTCGCCGGTGGCGTCCAGGAACAGGGCACTGACCGACAGCAGGGTTCGGTCTTCGAGCCGCTCGCTGCCACGCCACGGCCGTGGGCGTCTGCGGTTGTTCGTCATGGTGCGTCCGATCGGGGTAGGCCCGCGGACTCCATCATGAAAACGACGGGGAAGCAAAGTCCATGGGAAAACGCCGCCGGTGGCAATTCCCGGTACTGGCGACCACCCAGCCGGTCAGCGACGCCGTTTTCGACCTGCAGATGACCGTTTCGGCATGTGGCCGCGTTCGGCTAGGAGAACAGCTCGAACACGGGGTCGGCATTGTGGACCAGTTCGACAGGTCGTCCCTGGCGATCGTTGATCCGCATGTGCGGGTCGATTCCCAGCGCGTGGAAGATCGTCGCGGACATCTGTTCGGGGCTGACCGGTTTGTCGATCGGGAAACCCGCCTGCTTGTCGGAGGTGCCGTAGGTGACACCACCCCGGATTCCCGCTCCGGCCATCAGAGCCGGGAAGCAGTAGGTCCAGTGGCTGCGTCCCCAGTTGCCGTACTTCTTGGGGGTTCGCCCCATCTCTCCGCAGACAACCACCAGGGTTTCGTCGAGCAATCCGCGGTCGTCCAGGTCAGTCAACAGGGCGGAATAGGCCTGGTCGAAGCCGGGGATCAGGTGATTCTTGAGGTCGTTGCTGGAACGGTGAGAATCCCAGCTGTATCCGTCGGGAGTATCCCATGCCACGGTCACGAATCGGGAGCCCGCCTCGAGCAGGCGACGTCCCATCAGCACCGACTGGCCAAAGAGATGCCGGCCATAACGGTCTCTCAGCGAGGCCGATTCACGGCGAATGTCGAGTGCCGCCTGCATCTTCGGCGAGGTGGCCAGCGCGATGGCCCGTCCTCGAACACTGTCGTACTGACCGACCACGCCCGTGTCATCGAGTGTCCGTCGCTGGGACTCGAACTGTTCGAGCAGCGACCGACGTCGGTCGAGGCGGTCGATCCGGACCTCCTCGTGAGACAGGATCCCGCGGATGCGAAAGTCGAGTTCCTTGTCGTCGCAGTCTCGGAAATACGGATTGTCCGTCTTGCCCCGTTTGCGGATGTCAGTGGCCAGGGCGTTGTAGGCACTGCCCAGCCATCCTGCGTACTGTCCGGGGCGGTTGATGCCCTGCAGGGCTCCCAGCCGGTTGGGGACGTAGGTGTAGTCGGGCATCGTCGCCCGGCGGTCCGGGTCGTGGTTCAGCGACAGGTAATTGACGACCGAGCCCATCGAGGGCCATTCCTTCGGGCCGACGGGAGTTTCGCCCGGTTGAGGTCCGAAGCGGCTGGGATGCGGGTGGCCGGTCTGGATGTAGTGCACCGAGCCGTGGTCGTTGAACCGGTGGTTCATGGTGCGAATGACGGCGAACTTGTCTGACAACTGGGCTGTCCGCGAGAGATGCTCGCAGATCCGCAAGCCCGGTGTCCGCGAGGCAATCGGCTGGAAGGGCCCGCGGATTTCCGACGGGGCCTCGGGCTTCATATCGAAAGTTTCCAGCTGGCTCGGTCCGCCGAAGAGCAACAGGAAGATTACCTGCTTGGCGCGGCCGTTCTGGAACGGCACGGCGGCCTCTTCAGCAGCCAAAACACGAGGCAGGCTGACGCCGAAAAGTCCCAGTCCGCCGGCCTGGATCAACTCGCGGCGACTCCACCCCTGGCAGACGCGGCTCGGGTGTCCCTGGATCGTCAGCATACGTCACTTCCACGGTTCCGGTGTTGTGTGCCCACAGTCTATGTCGGCGTTGTCGGCGGCTCAACTTCTCTTCGTCCGTCCAGGCTACAGATCACCCTGCCGAAGGTGACGCCATCCAGTCGACCCAGATCGGGCTCGTCCACGCCATCTCCTGGTCCACCTGGACTACCCGCACCCAGTACGGGTTGATTCCCGGCTGCGGATCCTCGTCGCGAAACGTGCAGTGGGCCTCTTGTTCGCCGTGTGTCGGTGCCAGACCGAGGTCCAACTGCCGGTCGCGGACGCCCAGGTCGATGGTGCGGGTGCCATTGGCCAGTTCGCCCAGGCGGCCTGCCAGCGTCACCCGTTCGGCCGGGGCCAGCGAGATCCTGCGTGGCTGCGACGACCCGAAGCCGCCATAGGCCGGGCCGGTGATGGCCTGCGTAGATGCCGAGACCTCGATCCGCGTGGATTCGTCCCCCTGGATGTCCAGTTCCACGCCCATCCGGTAACCACATCCCCACGCGTGAAAACGGATCATCGACTCGGTGGTCTCGACCAGGTGGGACCGCGGGCTGTCGAATCTCAGGGTGTCGGTGGCGGTGATCCGTCCGCCGTGAACGGTGATCGTGCCGTCCCAGACAATTCCGCTGTAGCTGGTCTGGCGACTGCTGCCCTGCCACAGCACACGGACACGACCGGGGTCGCCGGCCGGGGCGTCGTTCCATCGCCCTATCAACTGCTCGTTGCGGAACAACTCGACGGATTCTAGGGCCGTGGTGCCGACCACGTCGACTTCGATCACCGGCTGCTGGCGGGTACTGAATCGGGACCCGATACCGTGTCCCTCGACGTCCGCCCTGGCCACGATGCGGGCCCCGGTCGTCGCGTAGACACGACGGGCCCTCATGGCCTCGAAGAAATCCTCCAGTGTCACCCCGTCGCAGTAAATGCCGGTCAGTCCCGCCTTCGAGTATCTCCTTTGCTGGTGCCCCGGCCGGTCGTCGCCGGGTCGGCCTGTGTAACTGTCGCTGCCACCGAGAAAACCGAGGTGGTAACCACGGGCCAGCGCATCCCGCCGCATCCATTCAAACGCTCCGTGGCTGGAGACGATTTCGACACCGGGTTCGAGCGTCGGGTCATGGTGTTTCAGGTCCGAGTGTTCTCCGCCGACGTGAGGCGTGATGATGGTGTCGGTGCCGCGGTAGTGGGCGTACAGGTCGCGCACGTGGTGCAGCTCGGTTGTTTCGTCCACCGACTCGGGTGTCTCGGCCGGCGCGTTGCGGTGGATAGGCTGGTGGTGGCGACGGAAGTAGACGTTGTGGTGCCCGCCGTCCCAGGTCTTGCCCGACCACTCGTATCCGGGAATCGCGATGAACCGTCCCGGCTCGTGGAACTCCAGTTCGACATCCTGCTGGACGACCAGGTCCTGTTGGTCCAGCACATCGGCATTGCGTTGGAATCCCGCGAACTGGATTCCCGCCACGTCGCGGGCGTGGGCGAAGAACCCGGCGAACTTCTCTCGGTCCACCAACTGGCCACCGTGCGGGTCGGCCCAGTGCAAACGTTGCTGGCCGACATGTTCGACCACGCACAGCGGATTGCTGGTGCCGGCGAGTCCCGACTGGTCATCGGTCGCGGTCAACCGCCAGACACCGGCCGTGTCGGTCGAAGCTCCCTCGAGCCAGCCCGCACCGGCATCCGATTCGGAGAAGGCGATCGTGTTGTTGTCCAGGGTGATGCCGTCGCCGGCGAGCGTGACGGTGCCGCGGTACCCGTTGGATGCGTTGCCCCAGGCGTCCTCGGCCTTGACCAGAACTCGGAACGGTTCTCCAGGAGGCAGTTCCGAGGGCACAACCACGACCAGTTTCACCGGTTCGCCTCCGACGATTTCGAGTACCGGGGAATCGGTGACCACTTCGACCTCGTCCGATCCGCCCTGCTGGACGGTGACGGCAAAGACCCGGCGGTGTTCGCGGAAGGTCTGAGACCGCGACCCGGGGCCTCCGTCGGAGGTGTCACCGATCACGACCGCGATTTCACCACCGCCGGGCAGACCCGTTGACCCGACCTCGACCTGGAATCCCTTCACTCCCACCGTGCGAGCTGCGACATCGATGCCCTCGGGCGCGGTGACCGTTGCGTACTCGGCGGCCCCGGGATCGTCGAACTGGGGCACGCCCCAGTCGGTGTCGGTGTCGGTACCCACGCGGATCGTCGTCCCGGCCGGGAGCCCTTCGTCGGTGGCCTGGAACCGCAGTGTCCAGGTGCCGAAGCTGCCGGCGGTGACCGGTGTGGACGGTTCGATGGATGCCGTGATCAACGTGTCACTCATGGGGTTTCTCTTCCGGTGCGCTTGCGTCGCGTTCAGCTACTCTTCTAATGGTCTCCCATCCACTCCGCCACGCAGAGCAGCCGTCCGGCTTGGTTCCACTGCCCCCCACCCGCAAAGGTCGATGCCCATGGACTCCAGCCAACTCAGGTCCCTGCAGGCTCCGCTCAAGGAGCAGTATCTCGAGAATCCCGATTCGGCAAAGCTGACACTGCGCGCCGGCGGGTCGTTGGGCGAGGACGGGATCACCTGCCGCGTTGACACCGGTCGGCAACTGGCAGAGGCGGGTCTGCATCCGGCCACCGGAGGGGACGGCACGGCGCTGTGCTCGGGCGACATGTTGCTGGAATCCTTGGTGGCATGTGCCGGAGTGACACTGCGGGCGGTGGCGACGGCCCTGGAGATCCCCGTGCGGGGGGGCAGGGTGACCGCCGAGGGGGATCTCGATTTCCGTGGCACGTTGGCCGTCGACCGAGACGCACCGATCGGCATCCAGTCGATCCGTATGCATTTCCAGCTCGACACCGACGCCGATGACGAGCAGTTGGCCACGCTGGTGAAACTGACCGAACGTTACTGCGTCGTATTGCAGACACTGGCGCAGGCGACCGAGGTGTCGGTCGAGTGCGGGGTGGAGTAGGCCACCGGGCCGCAAACCGATCTTGCCCACAGCGGCCGGGGCGAATTAAAACCCGCAATCGCTGGTACGAGGCCCCTTTTTCGCCACCGGTCCGAGATGACCACGTCGACTTCCCCGCTGCGGATCATCTACATCGTCGGCGCTGGTCGCAGCGGTTCGACGGTGCTGGATACCGTGCTGGGCAATCACCCCGACGCGGTCAGTGTCGGGGAGCTCTCCAACCTGCATCGCTCGGGGTGGGTCAACAACGAGTTCTGTGCGTGTGGCGAGCCGGCCGACGGATGCGAGTTCTGGAACGAGGTTCGCAACGCCTGGCTGAACGCGAACCGTGGTGCCGACGTCGAGGACTACCTGGCGATGCAGGCCCGGTTCGAACGGTTCCGTCCGGCGGCGATGTGGCGAACCGAGGCGTCGTCGTTGTTCCGCACCGCGGCCGCTCGACGGTACCTGGCACAGACCGGAAGCCTGTACGAGTCGATTGCCGCAGTCAGCCGGCGTCGGGTGATTGTTGATTCGTCCAAGACACCGTTGCGGGCCCGATGGCTGGCCCGGTTGCCGGGAGTTGACCTGCGGCTGGTGCACCTGGTTCGCGACAGTCGTGCGGTGGCGTGGTCCAGGAAGAAGTCACTGGCCCGGGATCTCGAGGGAGGTGTCCAGCATGATCTGGCATCGCGTCCCGCGTGGTACTCGGTCGTCTACTGGACGGTCTCGAACCTGTTCGCCGCCCGCCTGCGACGACGCGCCGGTGATCGTGGGGTGCTGGTCCGTTACGAGGACTTCGTGTCGGACCCGGCCGGGGAACTGGTCCGGATCGGTGACGCCTGTGGGCTGGACTGCGGCGGGCTGGTTCGGGCCCTGGAATCTGGCGAGTCGTTTTCCGTGGGACACACCGTGGCGGGCAACCGCCTGAGGATGGCCGGACAGGTCAGGCTGAAACCGGACTGGGACTGGATCGAGCAACTGTCCGAGTCGGACCGGAGGACCTGCTGGAGGCTCTCGGGGTGGTTGATGAAGCGGTACGACTATCCGCAGCAAGCGAAGGCGGCCTGAGCAATGAGCAATCTGGATCATCCGAGCGTGGTTCCCGTCTGGGCCCCTTGGCCGGTCTTCGGTGCCGAGGAAACCCGGGCTGTCAGCGAGGTGCTGGTCTCCGGACGTGTCAATTACTGGACCGGTCCTCACGGTCGGGAGTTCGAGCGGGAGTACGCCGAAGCGGTCGGAACCCGGTTCGCGATCGCGGTGGCCAACGGCACCGTGGCCCTGGAACTGGCCCTGGAGGCGACCGGGATCGGCCGTGGTGACGAGGTGATCGTGCCCTGCCGCAGTTTTCTGGCCAGTGCCAGTGCCATTGCGGCCCGGGGTGCGGTCCCGGTGTTCGCGGATGTGGATCGCGACAGCGGGAACATCACCGCCGAGACGGTTGCCGCGGTGGTTTCCTCCCGCACCCGCGGCGTGCTGGTGGTCCACCTGGCAGGTTGGCCGTGCGACATGGACCCGATTCTCGCCCTGGCTGAACAAAAGGGGATGACGGTGATCGAGGACTGTGCCCAGGCGCACGGGGCGACCTACCACGGGCGGCCGGTGGGCGGCCTGGGCAACGTGGCGGCTTTCAGTTTCTGCCAGGACAAGATCCTCTCGACCGGCGGTGAGGGCGGCCTGGTCCTGACCGATGACGAATCGACCTGGCGGAGTGCCTGGAGTTACAAGGATCACGGGAAGGACTATGACGCGGTGCACGCCCCGTCGAAGGGAGTGGTGTTCCGGTATGTTCATGGCCGGTTGGGCACCAATTGGCGACTGACCGAGATGCAGTCGGCACTGGGTCGGATCGCACTCGACAAACTCCCTGGCTGGGTGGACGAGCGTCGGGACAACGCGGCCGTACTGGCCGGACGGCTGGGGGCAATGGGGGCGTTGCGCGTGCCGGAACCCGAGGAGGGCATCGAGCACAGTTACTACAAGTTCTACGCCTACGTGCGTCCCGAGTGGCTCGTGTCCGGGTGGTCTCGAGACCGGATCGCGGCCGAGATCTCGTCGCTGGGTGTCCCCTGTGGCAGTGGGGCGTGCCCGGAGATCTATCTCGAGACGGCCTTTGACCGCACCGGTTGGCGTCCGTCGGCACGGCTGCCGGTGGCTCGCGAACTGGGTGAGACGAGCCTGATGTTCCAGGTCCATCCGGGACTGGGAGCGGCCCAGATGCACCGTGCAGCCGATGTGGTTTCCGACGTGCTGGGGCAGGCGACCGGGAGGCTGGCGGCGGCCTGAGGAGGCGGCCTGCGTCGAGCCAGTCGCTGGTTCACAGGTACTCTCGGCGGACCTTGGCCGCGACGCTGCCCCCGTCGTAGTAACCGACGGAGATCTCACCGACGTGCGTCAGCAGGTCGTAGGCCTTCCAGCGATTCCAGCCGAAGTCGGCCTCCATCCACAGGATCAACTCGGCATAGGCCCGCGCGATTGACCGCTCGGCCGGAGCACCGCTGGTGACCGTCATGATTTCGACGTCGTTCTCGATCCGAGGCCACGCCAGGGCCCGGTTCTTGACCAGGTCGACGCTGATCTCGGTCACCGCGGACATCTCGAGTCCGGAGGCCGAAAGTTCTCCGTGCCCCATCGCGGCGTGAGCGTCACCGAGGAACAGCAGGCCGCCGGAGACGAAGACCGGCAAGTGCACCGTCGCACCGGGTGCGGTTTCACGGATGTCCATGTTTCCGCCGTGAGGTCCACCCGGCCCGGTGGTGGGTACGCCCCACTCGGGTGCGGTCCCGATGCAACCGAGCATTGGCGTGTAGGGGATCGAGATCTCGTCGCTCCACTGGATCATGCCGTCGGCGATCGGACAGACGTGTCCACCCGGCGGCACATCGGTACCCAGCCATTCGCAGAGCTGTTTTGGAGCACCGGTGTAGGTCGCGGCCTGGGGACGCCAAGGCTGGATCTCGTGGATTCTCACGCTCAGCACGTCTCCCGGTTCGGCACCCTCGATCTCGATGGGTCCGTTGACCGGGTTGCTCTTGGGAACCGTCGACTTGTCTCGCTGGTCGCCGGGTGAAGAGATTTGGCCCGAGAGCGCGTCTTCGGATTCGACCAGCAAGCGGCCTCCGGGAGCGATCGTGGCCCGGGGCGGCAGGTGCCGGGAGAACTCGTAGATGAGTGGTTCGGCGGGGATTCGTGTGAGCGGTGTCGAATCGTTCATGGCGGGTGAGTGGTTCCTGGCATGGTGCCGGGTCGAAGGCTGTCGGCTAGGGCGTCTTCTTGTCGGCGGGTGCCTTTTTGGGTGGCGGCGGGCTGGCAGGGGTCACCGACAGCATCAGCGCGTCGGTGACGCGTCGGACCGGCGCGGGGCCGGGGAGATGGACAACCGGAAGCACCGGCCGTCCGGAATTGTCGGTCCCGGTCTTGGCGACCAGTCGGATGGGCGACCGCGACGGCTTGGCCTGGGCGTTCGCCTCCAGCGTGAGCGTGGCCACGGGCTTGCCGGCCGCGACGGTGACGGTGGCTGCAGTGACACCTTCGGGCAAGTCCTCGGCTGTCACCTCGACGGGGGACTCCGATCCTCCCATGCGAATCACCAGGACCTGCAGGGTCGCTTTTCCGCCTGCGGCGATGCTGAGTCCCGAGTGAGTCTTGCCGTCGCCGACGACAGAGAAGGCCTGGAACCGTTTGCGGGGCGGACTGATCACCAGCTGGTAGACACGGTCGGGTCCGAAGATGCTGCCGCCGAAGATGTCCCTGACGACGATCCTGAATCGCCCATCAGCGGGAGCTTTCCAGCTGGCGTGTGGATCGTAGGTGGTGTACGGGAAGTCGAAGCCGATCTTTTTCGGGGCCGCCGGTGGTGCGATCGTGGCCAGGGCCTTGCCCGTCCGGTCGTGGACAATCGCTTCTAGCCGCATTGATTGGCCCAGCCGTTCTCCCCACCCGACGATCTCGAGCGTCTCGCCCTTCTGCACGTCGACCGCGTACCAGTCGACATCCGCAGAGCGTTCGAAGGCACCACAGATCCGCACGGGCGGTTCCAGAAGTTGGGCGGTGGCAGCGGTGTCGTTCTGTTCGGAGGTCTCGGTGACCACCGGCTCGTGTGAGTGGGTGACCCAGGCTGTTCCCGAGCAATTGCTCAGTCTCAGGCGGAAGCCGCTGTCGAGGACTCCGACGGGGCGACGATCGGGCCAGGAACGGTGTGAGAGGAAGCGGTCAAGAGCGACCGGCATCGCCGAGAGGCCCGTTTGGGAGTGAGCTGTTCCGAAGGGGAGTTCGTGTCCGATTACCAGCAGCTTGCCGCCACCGCAGATTGCCGTGGGAGAGGTGGCCTGGAGCCGGGGACCGGTTTCCAGCGTTAGCGTGTAGAGGCTGCTTGCGTTCTGCTGAAATCCCCGGTCGACGACGGTCACCAGGTAGCGGCCGTCGGCGGGCAGCTTGAGGGCGAGTTTCGGTTCGACCTGGTGGACAAAGGAATGAGCCAGTTCCTGGCCCGCGGGTCCGTGTACGCTGAGGATGGGCGCCACCGTGCCGTCGAGACTTCTGGATCGGCAGGCGATATGGACCAGTTGACCCGATTCTCCGGTGAAGGCGAACACATCGCGGTCGGCGGCGCGGTCGAGCTTCGAAGCGGCGGTTCCCGGTAGCGAAATCGGGGTCGCCTGCGAATCGGGTATCTCGGCGACAACCGTGACCGGGTGGGTTACCACGAGCAGTGCCCGGGGATTGGACAGGCCCGTGGAGGTCAGCGTCCAGGCATCAAGCAGTCCGGCCCGGGTGTCTCGACTGACGTTGACGTTGATCACCGATTTGGTGACCGAGCTGGTTTGGAGTTCACCGCCGGCGCTGACCAGTCCCGTGAGAGTACCGAGGTCTCCGCCGCTGACGGTGATACTGGCCGCCCGTCCGGCTTGCACGACCGGCGGGAACAGAACCGTGACCGACGGCGTGGCAGCCGTCACCGGCTGGGGTGCCGCAGGGATCCCGATCACCAGGCAGGCCAGCAGTCCGGCCAGATGATTCGGACGTTTTTTCGGCAGGTGCGAAGACATCGGCAAGCGGTTTTGGGAGCCAGGTCGAGGAGTCGCGGGTCGAACGGGAAACGCTCGACACGCGCCGCGTCGGATCCCTATCATACTCGCCGCACACGTCCGGCGGCATGCACGAGCGTGATGAGCTGGCCGACGAGAGACGCCGATGACCGAGAATTCTCGATCCGAACAGAACGACCAGTCTCGCCTGGCCGATCTGCACCAGGCCGCAGCCCTCCCTTACCGGGTCCGCAAGGGACGGCTCCAATTCTGCCTGGTCAGTGTCCGCAGCGGTACCAGCTGGATCATGCCCAAGGGGAACATTGAACCGGGTGAGTCGGATCCGGAGTGTGCCGGTCGCGAGGCGTTCGAGGAGGCGGGGCTGGAAGGCCGTGTGCTGGAACCGGTTCTCAGTCGGTATTCGGCCAACAAGGGAAAGAAGTCGGTCGAGGTCACCGTGTGGTTGATGGAGGTCGAGAATTCCCTGAAGAAGTGGCCGGAAAAGAAATCGCGGGCCCGGCAGTGGGTTTCGCCGCGCAAGGCGATCCGGCTGCTGTCCCGGCCCAGCCTGGTGGCCCCGGTCATCGACGCCATCCGTCGTCTCGAGTGGATTGACTGATCCGGCTGGGCTCAGCCACCGTCCCGCCGCGGATCAGTGCTGCCGCCTTCGATTGAGTCGGCGATGGTGATCCCGGTGAAGTCCTCGTCCGTGGTCGGGTACTGCGGGTTGATGGCTTCGAGTGTCGAGACGATCGTGCGGGCAATCACCGTGTTGCGGTACCACTTGCGATCGGCGGGGATGACGTGCCACGGCGCGATCTCGGTCGTGCACTTTTCGAGCATTTCCTGGAAGGCCTGCTGATAGTCGTACCACTGGCGGCGTTTATCGAGATCGCCGCGAGAAAACTTCCAGTTCTTTTCCGGTTTTCGCAGCCGATCACGAAACCGCTCGGCCTGCTCCTCGGGTGAGATGTGCAGGAAGAACTTCAGGATGGTGGTTCCGGAAGCGGCAAGCTGCGCCTCGAAGTTGTTGATCTGTTCGAATCGCGGCCGCCAGGTGGATTCCGGGACAATCCGGTCGACACGGACGACAAGCACATCTTCGTAGTGTGAACGGTTGAAGATGCTGATCATGCCCGATGCGGGGACCTGCTTGTGGATCCTCCAGAGGAAGTCGTGTTGCCGTTCGAGTTCGGAGGGGTTCTTGAACGAGGCGACACGGGTGCCCTGGGGATTGATGCCCCGGAAGACTTTCCGGATCGTGCCGTCCTTGCCCCCGGCGTCCATGGCTTGAAAGACGACCAGCAGAGACCGCCGTCCCTCGGCGTAAAGGGCCGTTTGCCATTCAGCCAGTTGATCCCGCAACGAATCCAGCTCGGTCTCGAAGGCCTTGCGATCTCCCTCGCCGGCAGTGGGCAGGGAACCGAGGTCGACGGGCTGGCCGGGGACCAGGCGGTGCGGTGTCGGATTGGTCATCGTGGTGGTGACTCGAGCCGGACGTCTAGGCAAATCCTTCGGATTCAACGTCCCGCGGCCGCCACAGTTCGACCAGGTCGGCGCGGGGGATCAAGGTGACGTCGAACCAGTTGTCGATTGGCAGTTCCAGCTGTGCCAGTGCTGCGGTCGACATGCGGTGATGTTCGCCTCCCAGCAGCAGGATCATCTCCTCGATTCCCGGGTTGTGTCCGACCAGCAGTGCCCGCCCGGCTTCATCGGGCAACTCGCTGACCACGCTCAGCCATTCGGCAGCCGAGGCGTGGTAGAGGTCGCCGGTGGTGTGGATGTCCTGGTCGTAGCCGCAGGCGTCGGCGACCAGGTCGGCGGTGCGGTGTGCCCGGCGGGCGGTCGAGGTGACCATGATGTCGGGGACCAGTTCATGGTGGCGGATCAGCCGGCCCATCAGCGGGGCCGCCTGTTCGCCGCGACCGTTCAAGGGACGGTCGTGGTCACTGGAGACATCTTGACTCCAGCTCGACTTCGCATGGCGCAACAGGAGCAGCGTCTTCATCACGTCCAACTGGCCGGCAGCGGGTACCGGCGAATCCGGTCAGGTCTCGGTCGTTTCGTGTCCGGGAGCGCGATGCGGAACAAACCCGGTACGGTCAGATTCCTCGTTGAGCCGCATCACGTCACAGGCTTCATCATACAACAGTTGCTGGCAGCGGCCACCGAGTGGGTTGTCCGAGTCGGCGGTGTCACGGCCGTCTACGAACCGCTCGCGGCCGGAGGGTGGGTCGTAGCTCCCGTCGTCTCGCAACCGCCGGCCCTTGACCTGGTCGGCCAGGCAGTGTTCGAGCATTCGGATCAGCCGTTCGGACGCGGCGGGATCGTCGATAGGTATCATCAACTCGACCCGCCGATCGAGATTGCGGGGCATCCAGTCGGCGCTGGCGATGAATGTCTGTCCGGCACCGCCGCGGTGAAAGTGGAACACTCGGCTGTGTTCGAGGAACCGGTCGACGATACTGGTGACGGTGATGTTCTCGGAGAGTCCGGCGACTTCTGGCCTCAGACAGCAGATGCCCCTCACGTTGAGCCGGATCTCGACACCCTCCTGGCTCGCCTCGTAGAGTGCGCGAATCAGCCGTGGATCGACCAGCGAGTTCATCTTGGCGAGAATCCGTGCCGGCTGCCCCTGCCGTTTTCGTTCGGTTTCGGCCGCGATCAGTTCGAGCAACCGGTCCCGCAGTCCGATAGGGGCCGCTTCGATCAACGAGAATCTCCTCGGCTGAGTGTAGCCGGTGATGGTGTTGAAGAAGGTGGCGCCGTCGGCGCCGAGATCGTCGTCGGCGGTCAGGTAGCTGATGTCGGTGTAAAGCCGAGCGGTGTTTTCGTTGTAGTTTCCGGTGCCGAAGTGAACGTAGCGGCGGATGCCACCGGGCTCGCGACGAACGACCAGGCAGATCTTGGCGTGGGTCTTCAGGCCGCGGATGCCGTAAATCACCTGCACGCCGGCCTGTTCGAGGCTGCGGGCCCACTCGATGTTTCGGGCCTCGTCGAAACGGGCCTTCAGTTCGACAATCACCGTCACGTGCTTGCCCAGTTCGGCCGCCCGGGCCAGCCCGCGGACGATCGGGCTGTCGCGGCTGGTGCGGTAGAGCGTCTGCTTGATCGCCAGCACGTCGGGGTCAGTCGCCGCCTCCTCGACAAACCGCACCACCGGGTCGAAGCTCTCGAACGGGTGGCACAGCAGTACGCTGCGATCGGCGAGCACTTCGAAGAGGTTGCGGCGCGGGTCGATCTGCGGGGATGCGACCGGTGGCCAGGGCGTGTCCTTGAGGTCATCGAAGCCGGTCAGGTCGGCCAGCGGAAAGAAGCCGGTCAGGTCCAGGGGGCCGGGGATGCCGTGGATGTCCTTCTCGTCGACGCCGAATTGCCGTTGCAGGAAACCCCGGGTCACGTCGTCGGCTTCCGCGGCGATCTCCAGCCGTACGCAATGGCTCTCTTTCCGAGCCTCGAGAATGTCTTGCATGCCTTCCATCAGGTCCGAAGCCTCGTCCTCGCGGAGGCTGAGGTCGGCGTTGCGGGTGATCCGGAACGGCACGCACTCCAGCACCTCCTCACCGGGGAAGAACTTGCCGAGCGACCAGGCGAGCACGTCCTCGAGGAGCATGTAGGCGTAACCCCCCTCGGAGGGCAGGGTGAGTATCCGTGGGCAGGTGCGGCCGCAGGGAATCCAGGCGAAGCGAGGCGAACCGTCCTCGTCGTCGCCGAGGCGTACCGAGAGGCACAGCGGACCGCCTGGCAGCAGCGGGCAGTCCTGGTCGTCGGCGACAGCCATCGGGGTCAGTACCGAGTAGATCTCTCCGTCGACGATCTGCTCAAGTACGGTCGCCTGGGCCGGATCGATCGAATCGGGGCGCACCCTGCGGATGCCCTCGACGGCCAGGGCCGGCTCCAGTTGCTCGCTGAACCGGGTGTACTGGTCGGACACCATTCGCTGGATTCGTTCGTTGATCAGTTCCAGTTGCTCGGCAGCGGTCAGGCCCGCAGCGTCTTGGCCTCCGTGTCCCTCGCGATGAACCAGTTGCAGTCCGCCGACCCGCACCATGAAGAACTCGTCGAGGTTCGAGGCGGTGATCGCCAGGAACTTGAGCCGTTCGAGCAACGGGTGACCCGTGTCACCGGACTCGTCGAGTACACGCTGGTTGAATTCCAGCCAGCTGAGCTCGCGGTTGATGAACTGGTCGTTGTGAGCGGTCATGAGAACTGGCCGGGAAGCCGTTGTGGGTCAGTGGTTGGAGCCGTCCTGTTCGGCCTGGCGGAGCAGGACAGACATGCCGAAGATCTGTTGGAAGAGCAGCCCGTTGCGGTCCAGGGCGAGTTGTTCGATCGAGAGGTCGTCGACACCGGGGATGGCGATCACCAGCTTTCCGTCATTGCGCTGGCAGGTGAATTCGGAGATGTGCCCGCTTCGCGAGGCATCCAGGGCGGTGGCCACTCTCAGCAGTGCCGCCAGCTTGGTGACGGCGATTCTCTGGTCGCGGTCGAGCTTGGAATAGCCCAGGTGAGTTGGCTTGGGAGTGGCACCGCGGTGGTACCTGGCGACCAGGGCCACCAGCAGCATGTCGGTACGGGTCAGCCCGAACAGGTCACTTTGCTGGATCAGGTACATCGAGTGCTTGTGCAGGCTGCGGCTGGAGACGAACCCGCCGATTTCGTGGAGCAACGCGGCCGTGTGCAGCAGGATGCTGAACCGAGGGTCCAGCTGGTGGTCGTCTGTGAGCTGGTCGAAGAGCTGCCTGGAGAGATCGGCGACGTGCTGGGCGTGTGGCAGGTCGAACTGGTACTTGCGGCCGAGGTCGAGTGCCGAGCGAGTGATCTGGTGGGCGAGATCGTCGCTCCATACCTCCTCGGTGGCCATCTCGCGCAACAATCCGTCCCGCAGGTTGACGTTGCCGACGTAGAGCTGTTTGCGATCGAAAGTCCTGGCCAGTTCGACGTAGCACAACAGGGCCGGACCCAGCACCGACGCGTCGGGATAGCTGACCTGGAAACGGCGGACGATGTCGTCGACAGAGAGTCCGAGGATTTCGTCGCACAGCGCCACGATCTCATCGACTTTCAGGCACGCCAGTTCGTCGCGACTCCAGTGGGGAAACAGCCGGTGAGCGGCGAAACGGATGTCGCCCCCCAACGCGACCACCTCCGCCGGGGCCTCCCACGGCACATCGCTTCGGACCCGGTCCATGGTGCGGCGGACTTCGGACCTCATCAACTCGACCAGCGAACCCCTGGGGGCCCCGTCGAGCGATTCTCGTAGTCGTTGAGAACCGAGCTGGTAGGTATTCGAGTAGATCACGTTGCCGGACTGGACCAGCAGGACCTTGGTGCTTCCGCCACCGACCTCCGTCACGATCGACTGCGCGTCGGTCAGAGTCGGATGGGTCTCGATCATCGGCTGCACGCCGAGATAGGTGATCCGGTTCACCTCCGCCTGGTCGATCGCCTCGATCTCCATGCCCGTTGCGACGTAGATGCGGTCCAGAAACGACATCCGGTTGGTGGCCTCGCGGACCGCGCTGGTGGCCACGATGCGGACCTGTTCGGCTTTCGTGATGCCGTATTCCTGCAGCAGCTGGCGGTAGCTCCGCAAAACCAGCACGCATCCCTCGGTCGTCTTTTGCCCAATGCGGCCCCGGGTGTACGTGTCGTGGCCGAGGTCCACGTCCTGGGAGAGCGATTCGAGCAGGCGGATCGAGCCGTCGCTGACGATCTCACCGATCGCCATGCGGATCGAGGCGGACCCGATGTCAATCACCGCGACCGGACGGGTCTGCGATGGGGTGGCCGCACCACGATGCGGTTCGTGGATGGTGGTCAGTCGGTCAGGCATGGGGACGGGGAGCTGGAGTGTTGAGAGACGAACGCATCGGAGAGAGAGCAGGAGGATTGACAACCCGTTGTGGAGACAACGGCCGGGACAGAACCTCTCCGCCTATTAATAGCCAGTCAGCCGAGCCGTGGAAGCGAAAAAACCGTTCGCCACAGACACCGGGGGGTCAGGCGGCCCGTGTCGTGTTGTTGACGATCTCGGTTTCGGCCCAGGCGGCGGCGCCCAGCACGCTGGCGTTGTCACCCAGGTCGGCAGTGACCACCTGGTAGGAGTCGCGATACGACTCGAGCAGGTTCTTGTTGCAACTGCCCGAGACGGCGTCAAGGAACAGGTCGGGCATCGCCTCGACCAGCCCGCCTCCGAGCACGATCGTGTCGGGAGCCAGCAGATGGACCAGCCCGGCGGCTGCCACCCCAATCCACTCGGCCGATTCGCGGACGATTCCCTCGATCACCGTGTCCCCACTGTCGATCGCGGCACTCAACGCCCCGCTGCGGATCGTCGCCACCTCGGTGCCGACGTGTTCGGCCAGGTGTGGTGCGTGACCACGGTAGGCGGCCTGGGCAGAGGCGGCGGCAATCGACAGGCGGCTGGAGACGTGTTCGAGGGTATGGCAGCGGTTGTTGCCCCGGGCCGGAGCACCGGGATTGATGGGGAAGTGCCCGATCTCCATACAGGTGATCCGGTTTCCCCGCAGGATGCGTCCTTCGTAGATGCAACCTCCGCCGATTCCGGTTCCGGGAAAGATGCCCACCACGCAGCGACTGCCTCGCGCCGCGCCGAAGCGGTACTCGCCGTACACGCCCGCGTCGACGTCGTTGACCACCAGCACCGGGCAGCCCATCTTCTTGGTCAGCCAGTCGCCGACCGGCACGTCGCGCCAACTCAGGTTGATGGCCTCGTGGACCACCCCGCTGGTCATGTCGACCGGGCCGGGACAACCGATGCCGATACCACGGATCGCCGTGCGGTCCAGGCCGGCCTCGGCCAGCGCCTGGTCGATCGTCTTGACGATTCGCTTGAGGTTCTTCTTGGGAGAGACCGAGTTGAGCGTCGACTTGCGATCGTGACCGATCACCTCGAACGACGAATCGTAGACGCTGGCCAGCATCTTCGTGCCGCCCAGGTCAAATCCTACCCACACTCCCTCGTGTCGCAGCGTCATTCCAGATCCCGGATGACCAAGTCAGGTTGCCCACGAATCAGCATATCCGGAGCGAAGCGACGACGCGAGATGGATGTGGTGATCAACCGGGAGGAATGGCGAGGATCGACGAACGAAAAAAAAGCGGAGAGGGCGGGATTCGAACCCGCGGTCCCGGTTGCCCGAGACACGGCATTTCCAGTGCCGCACAATCGGCCACTCTGTCACCTCTCC
>PBOJ01000088.1 GCA_002724315.1 Planctomycetaceae bacterium
GATGGCCCTGCCTGAAGTCACCGGGTTCCTGGAAGAACTGTTCGGTGACGAACTGATCTGCAACTCGTGCGGCTACGACGTCAGCCTGCCCGGCCATCCGGGGATCGCCATCCACACCGACGCCCAGCCCTACGGTTCCGAGATCTTCGGCGTCCAGGCCAGTTCACCGGTGCTGATCCGCGTGCTGTTCTACCTCGACGACCTGACGCCCGAACGGGCCCCCTTCAAGGTCATCCCCCGCTCACACCTCTCGCTGCACAGGGACGGAAACCCATACAACCGCTACCTGGCCCACGACGGCGAACGCATGGTCAACTGCCAGGCCGGGTCGGCGGTGCTGATCAACCAGAAGGTGTTCCACGGCAATTACCCCAACCACAGCGATTCCCAGCGGCGGTTGCTGGCCTATGCCTACCGCCCGACATGGGCCGGGCCTATCGGAAAAATCGAGAACTGGGACCCCGAGAAAGTGGCTGCCATGCCGCCGGACGTGCAGGCCCTGATGGGGGACCTGAACACGCTGGATATCGACTTCGATGTCCCGAATCGGCCGGACGGAATGCCGGAATCAGCCGATGGAATTCACCCCGATCGCTGGGAAAACTAGCGACGACCGACGGCAATCAAGTCGGGGTCGCACTTGGTCGACTGTTGAGGAATAATGGCCCGTGCGCCGTTCAACAGGGTCAGTTCTCCTCAACGTCCCACCGCCGATGTTTTCCGTAGCCACCAACCAGATCGAATCGTTCAGCAACCTGGGTCGCCGGGAACTGCTGCGGATCGGTGGCTTGACCGCCCTGGGCCTGAGCCTGCCCGAGGCCCTGCGGGCTCAGCAGGCTGTTGCCGACGGAACCGACAAACCTGGCGGGCCGGTCAACTGCATCCTGCTGTGGATGCTCGGCGGCCCCAGCCACATCGACATGTACGATCTGAAGCCGTTGGCCCCGGCCGAGATCCGCGGAGAACTCAGCCCGATCGTCACCAGGGTTCCCGGCCTGGAACTTGGCGAGTTGATGCCCAACATGGCCGCCTGTGCCGACAAGTTCTCGGTCATCCGCTCGATGCACTCCTACTCGCCCACCCACGGCAAAGGCGACCACCACCTGATGAGCGGCAACCGTCTGGAGGGCAACATGGCCCCTCCCGGCTTCGGAGCCATGTTGGCCTGGCAGCAGGAACAACGCGCCCGCCAGACTCCTCCCTACGTCCAGGTTGGCACGATCTCCAGCCCCCGTTACGGCGCCCCCGGCCACGGCGGATATCTCGGCCGGACCTACGATCCGTTCGTGGTGGAAAAGGACCCGAACAGCTCCAGCTACGCCGTCAACGAGTTCAACCCGCCCGGTTCGGTTTCCAACGGCCGCCAGTCGGGACGCCGGAACCTGCTGGAGGCGGTTGACCGTTTCCAGGCCCGCGCCGAGCGACAACTGCCGTTTGCCAGGACTCACGACGAGTTCCAGGCCCGTGCCTTCTCGATGATCACCTCGCAGAAGGCCAAGAACGCGTTCGACCTGGCACAGGAACCCGATTCGCTGCGAACCACCTACGGACGCAACCGGGTAGGGCAAGGCCTGCTGCTGGCCCGTCGCCTGGTCGAGGCGGGCGTCAGGTTTGTGACCGTCAAGGGATACATCCGTTACGGCTGGGACCATCACCCCGAGGTCTTTCCGCGTCTGCGAAAAGAGGTGCCGGCCTACGAACAGGGCTACGCGGCACTGCTCAACGACCTGGCCGAACGTGGCATGATGGACAACACGCTGGTGATCACCGCCGGCGAGTTCGGCCGCACCCCGCGACTGAACGACGACGCCCGAGGCCCCGGCCGCGACCACTGGAACCGCTGCTTCAGCCTGACGCTGGGTGGCGGCGGCGTGAAGACCGGCGTGGTTCTGGGTGCCAGCGACGCCCACGCTTCGGACATCAAGGATCGGCCCGTCTCGGTTCCCGACTTCGCCGCCACCGTCTACCACGCCCTGGGAATGAACCCCCGGGCCGAACTGAAGACACTCGACGATCGTCCGATCGAAGCACTGCCCCAGGGCCAGGTGATCCGGGAGCTCGTGTGACATCACCACAGCCAACCCGCCGTGAACTGCTCCGTGTCGGCGGCCTGTCACTGTTCGGCGGGCTCGGTGGCTTCAGCGTGCCGCGGCTGCTGAAGGCGGCCGGTGCCGGCCGTGCCCGTCCCGACAACGGACAGGCCAGGTCAGTCATCATGTTCAACCTGCTGGGCGGCCCCAGCCAGATGGACATGTTCGACATGAAGCCGGCCGCACCGCCCGAAGTGCGTGGCGAGTTCTCTCCGATCAGCAGTTCGCTGCCGGGCCTGCAGATCTGCGAGCACCTGCCGCGAACCGCGAAGATCATGCACCGGGCCAGCCTGGTTCGCACGATCACCCACAAGTACAACTCGCACAACCCGCTGGCCATGATGACCGGCTACGCCGACGGCAAGACCCGGGCCCTTTCGACCAGCCGCAGCGACCCGCCCGATATCGGAGCCATCTGCCAGTACCTGGGCATGGGGCCTCGCGATCTTCCCGGAGCGGTCTGCCTGCCATGTTACCCCGGCTGGGGCGAGGCGAGCATGTACCCCGGCATCCGGCGACCCGGCCCCTACGGCGGTTTCCTGGGCGCGCAGTACGACCCGATGTTCAGTATCTGCGAGCCGACCTTTCGCAAGAAACCGGCCCGCCCCTACTACGACCCGGTCTGGCCCTACGGCGAACCGATGATGCCCGCCCTGGACGCCCTGGCCGGAATGAACCGCGACCGACTCGGTGACCGCCGCAGCCTTCTGACACAACTCGACGACCGCTTCGAACAGCTGCAGTCCTCCCGCGCCATCGACCGTCTCGACGGGTTCCAGCAACGAGCCTTCTCGATGCTCGTTTCCAGCAAGACCCGCGATGCCTTCGACCTCTCGCGCGAACCCGGCAAGCTCCGCGACCGCTACGGCCGGAACCTGTTCGGACAGAGCATGATGGTGGCCCGCCGCCTGGTCGAATCCGACGTGCCGTTCGTCAGCGTGCACGCCGAGAACTTCCTGCCCAACGGGTCGTTCACCTACGACATGCACGCGAACAACTTCGGGCTGCTCAGGGACTACAACCTGCCGGTACTCGATCGGTGCTTTACGGCCCTGGTGGAAGATCTCGAACAACGCGGTCTGCTCGATTCGACACTGATCGTCGTGATGGGCGAAATGGGCCGCTCACCCAAGATCAACGCCAATGCCGGCCGCGATCACTGGCCCCAGTGCGGCTTCAGCCTGCTGGCCGGAGGCGGGGTGCGGCACGGTGCGGTATTCGGCCAGACTGACAAGCAGGCCGGATACCCGATCGATCACCCGGTCTCGCCCGGCGACGTCGTCGCCACGATCTACCAGTTGCTGGGCATCGACCCGCACATGACCGTGCCCGATCTCGACGGACGACCCGTTCCCGTCGCGCACGGCGGCGAACCGATCTGGGACGTGATCGGTTGAAACCGGTCATCCGGCCCGACCTCCCTAGCCGATTCGCAGCATCTGGTTACGAGAATCGCAGCGGACCGCATCGGAGTAGTGATAGACACTGACGTCCGAGGTGGTGGGAGTGACCCGGCGAACGATGAACTCGATCCAGTCGGGACAGTTGAAGGCCGAGTAGGCCAGTTCCAGGCTGGTCAGCATCGCATCGGGCTCGACCGACAGGTCGGGGAACAGCACCGGCCCCGTATCAGTCTGGTAGATCCAGTCGCGCTCGTTGGCATTGATCGTCTTGACCGGATGCTCGATCAAAGCGCGGTACCGATCGTTCTCCAACTCGGTTCGGGCGACCAGGTTCTGGTTGGCCAGGACCGCTTCGACGATCTCCTGGGCCGAATCCAGCGGCGTGCCCTCACACTCGGTCATATCGATTTTCACGCTGTCGTACGTTTCGTCGATGAGGCCGGTTTGACGGTCTGATTGACTGCCGCTGCCGGGCGGGAAAAGCTCCATCGTCGTACCGACTTGGGAATAGGTCTTCAGGCTGAGGTAGCGATCGTCGGAAAAGATCGGGCAAAAGTCGGCGTTGGGTTCCAGCCAGATGTCGCCCTCGACGCCAACTCGCTCGGTCTTGCAACTGGCCCCCAGCACAAATGCCTGGGACTGGTCAGTGGCCTTTTCGGTGACCACGCACCGACATTCGATCGGAATCCGGGCGTTGTTCAGGCTGAACGGCGGCTTGTGCGTCACCGTCAGCGGCTGCTTAACCAGCGTGTCGATTCGGAACGTGAAGAACGAGCGATGAAAATCGAAGGTATTCATGGAAACCTGTGTACCGGACTCAACCTGCGGTGGCCTTGAACGTCACCTTGTGGACCTTGCCCGCGGCCAGGCCCTTGACCATCTGCTTGCCGGCACCCAGCCAGGTGATCTCGACATCGACCGGACCCTCGTGGGCTCCCAGGCCGAAGTGCAACCGCAACTGGTTCTGGTTGCCTTCGCCGGTACCGCTCTCGACCTGGCGGGTCAGGACCCGGTCCTTGAGCTTGATGCGGGCAATGGCCCCCACGGCCGAACGGTTCACTTTTTTGCCGTCACCTTCCAGCGTCAGGGCAATCCACTTGTTCTTCGGAGTGGCGGCCACCTGGTTGATCCAGAGCTTGCCGGCAGTGGCCAGGTCCAGGTCTCCGTCGTTGTCGATGTCGCCCCAGGCCGACTGGTAAGTCGGGGGCAGGCTGCCCAGCCCCTGGGGAGCGGTGATGTTCTTGAACTTCCAGCCGCCCTCGTTGCTGTAGAGCACCGAGTGGTTGTGGCCGTAAACGGTGGTGAAGAACAGGTCGAGATCCCCGTCGTTGTCGAAATCACCCAGCGCCGGTGACGCGTACGATTCCTGGTAACCCAATCCCGAACCGGCCGACTTGTCCTCGAACTTGTATTTCCCCTTGGGGCCCAGGTTCCTGAGGAACTGCGACCGGTTCTGGTAAGCAGCCCCGTGGGCGAAATTGCCGACGAAGATGTCCAGGTGACCGTCGTTGTCCATGTCGCCGAAGCACGACCCGATGGTGTGGCCACACACCGGGTACCGGATCCCACCGGTGTAGTTGATCACCTGCGACGGCTTGCCGGCGGCGCCGACGGCCATGGCCACGTTGGTGAACTTTCCGTGGCCCTTTCCGTTGTTCTGCCACAGGTGGTTGGGCTGCAGGCGATAGTTGGACACGTACACGTCAACAAAACCGTCCTCGTTGAAATCGCCCGCCGTCACGCCCCGGGCCGAGTAGTTTCCTTCCTTGACGCCCTGGCGGTACTGGAGATTCTGCCACTGCTTGGCAAACTTCCCACCACCCTGGTTGATGAAGATCGCATCGGGATGAACCCGCTGCGTCCAGATCTCGTAACCGCCCACGTAGAGATCCAGCAACCCGTCGTTGTTGATGTCCAGCCAGGCAGCTCCGCGGGAATTGACCGTCGGCAACTTCGGGAACGGGACTGCCTCGAATGTCCCGTCGCCCTTGTTGCGGTGCAACGAACCCGCACCGGTGAACTGGAACACGTCGACGTTGCCGTCGTTGTCAAAGTCGCCCCAGATCACTTCGCCGCCGGGCGCCTTGGAATCCTTGGCCAGTACGAACTTCTTGCCGCCCTCGTTCTTCCACAACTGGCCGGCGAACAGGTCGATCCAGCCGTCGTTGTTGTAGTCGATGAACGCCGCCTTGCCGCCGGGAGAAATGCCCAGTTGCTTGTTGCCGTCCTTGAATTCGGCCGTCGCCGTCGAGGCGGTGGTCAGCAGTGTGAGCAGGGCAAGAAGAGAGACGGCATTCCGCAGCGAACTGATCATGAATCGAGGTCCCGAAGGTGGGTGTTGATGGGTCACAGTCAACCAAAATTGTCGTGGCGAGGCTACCGGGTGAACGAAAATCGCAAGCACGCCATCGCCCTCAGGCCACGCGTGCGGCGATCTTGTCGAGGCCCACGATTTCGGCGCGGTCCTTGCTCTGCTTCACACGACCGCAGACCATCTTGACGATCTCGCACCCGGGATCCTCGACCACCAGGCACGAGGGATGAGCCAGGAAGTCGAACACCTTCCGTTCCTGGATCGCCCACTCGACCGCCAGCCGAACCCCTTTCAGGAAGTAATCAAGCTTCCAGAACTTGGAACGGAATGCCGTCACGTCGCTGATCGGGCTCATCGGGATCTCGATCAGTCCCGACGGGTAACGGAACGGCTGGGCCTTCTGCTGGGCGGCGACGATCGAGTTGTAGACTTCCGGCCCCGGCTCCTGCTTCGGCTGGCCGGACAGATGGGGCGGATAGACCGAGCTGATCCACTTGAAGCCCTGCCGCTTGAGCATCGCCTGCAGATCCGGACGCCCCTTCAGCCCGTTGTAGAAGCCGCCGGGAGTCCGGAACCCGTTGGGCGAAATGCCCAGGCGGGTCTTCATCGCCGCGTTTGTCGTCGCGATGTTCTGTTCGATCACCTGCGCGGCCGTCCGTCCCCGCAGCAGCCACGGTGCTCGCTGGAACCGGAACTGCGTCTGCTTCGGGTTGGTCGCCAGCACGTTGACGTGGTCATAGGTGTGGTTTCCCACCGGGTGACCCATCTGGATGATCTCCTTCAGCCAGCCTACGTCGGGCTGTTCGAGAACCCGGCCCACGCAGAAGAAGTGAATTTTGGCACCCATGTCGTGAGCCACGCGGGCGGCCTTCAGCGAATACGCCTTGGTCGCCTTGTCGAGGTTGCCTTTCTGGTAATCCCACTCGGTGAGACCGCGACGGGGGTAGTGGCGGCTCATCTCCAGGTCGAGCGTCAGCGCGATCTGGGCCTTTTCAGGCTTGGGAGCGGCCGAGACGGACAACCCCGCAGCCGCCGCAGTGGCTGTCGCAGCGGTCGCGTTGAGAAACTGGCGGCGACTCATGGAGGGCACGTGTGTCATGGTTTGTTTCCCTGCAGGTAGCTGATCAGGTCCCTGAGTTGTTGAGGAGCAAGTTGTTCGAGCAGGCGTTCGGGCATCACCGAGACATCCGACACGCGTTCGACCTCGATGTCGGCCTTGGGCACCCGGATCGTCTTGCCCTTCGAATCGGCCACTGCCAGGTGATCGCCTTTGCGGTCGATGACCAGGCCGATCACGGTTCTGCCGCTGGTGGTGACGATCACCGACGCCAGGAAATCGCGACGAATCACCGCGCTCGGATCGACGATGTTGACCAGCAGCGCATCCAGGTCCTTCCGCGAGGTCATGGTCAGGTCCGGGGCGATCTTGCCTCCCTGGCCGAACAGCTTGTGGCAGGCCGCGCACTGCTTCTTGAACAACTCGCGGCCGGCGGCCGGTCGACCGCGGCCCGCCCGCAGGTCGTTCCGGAAACGTCGCATCGTGGCCAATTTCTCCTCGGCGGTCCCCGCCGAGATCCGACCCCAGTGCTTCTTGACCAGCGAGGTCAATCGCGGATCCTTGTGTGCCGCCAACGGCCGCAACTCGACAACGTCGATCGTCTTGGCCTGGACCTGCTTGCGATCGACCAGTTCGAGCATCGCCCGGGCCGTCTCGAGATGACCAAAGACCAGCTGGCGAGCGCGGGGCTGCAGCGATTTGTCGAGCTTCGGGTACGCGGCGACAATCAGCCCCAGGTCACCTGGCTTGCCGAATCGGCCCAGCACTTCCATCGCCTGGGATCGCACCTCGGTCGGCTCATCGGAACCGAAGTGCTTCACGCCCAGCGGCAGCACGTCGGCTTCCCCATACTGACGGAGCAGCCTGAGCCAGCGAGCCCGCTTGGCAGCCGGCAACTTGCGATCGGCCACCCGACCGCGAGCGAACCGGTGGGCCCCCGCGACACGACACCGCACGGCCAGGTCCGACCAGAACACGTTGTTGCGATCGGCTTCCCACCGCTTGCGGATGTGGCCGGCCAGCCCGGAAGACAACTCGTCGAAACTGCGTTTTTTCCGTTTCAATGTCGACGCCTCGGTCGTGCCGAACCGGTTGAACAGTCCACCGGTCCCCAACCCCGTCAGGCCGTCAGCCCGTTCCTCCAGTCCCTGTGCCATTCGCTTGTCGGCTTCCCCAACCAACGGCCCGGGCACCTCGGCCAACAGTTGGACACACGCCTCATATCCCGCCCGTGTCCCCTCGGCCGCCAGGCGTCGAACCAGAAACAGGCCGCAGCGACGCCCCTGGACGGTTCGCCACAACGGCGAGTCCTTTCGGAACAGCCCGAGCACACCTTTCCTGTCACCGGCAACGTGTTCTTCCAGAGCCCACCAGGTCATCAACGGCAGCCGGGGATCCTTCGCCTGTGCCGTCTTCTGCATCAGTTGGCCGGCAATCGGCAACGCGATGCGCGGCGGCAGCCGTCTTGCCGAAGCGGCCAGTTGCACCAGCACCACCGGATCGGTCTCTCGCCCGGCCAGGTCGCCGATCGCCGAACCGACCAACCCGGACACCCTGCGACGATCGCCCAGCAGCCTGACGGTCCAGCATCTCACCCGGGGCTCGGGATGAGAGAGCATCTCGACGGCGAATTCGTCATCCAGTCCTGCCGACGCGTTCACGGCCCACAGGCCCTGCAACGCCATCCGTCGGTCGTCCCGGCTACGGGCGATCGCCTTCAGGCCGGGAACTATCGTCTTGTCCCGACGCCGCGCCATTTCGACACGTGCCCGGTCGGCAAACCACCCGTTGGGATGAGCGAGCAACTTGACCAACTTGTCACTCGAAAGCGACACGACGTCGATCGGCCGTGTGGCTGACGCGCCGGACGCCTGGATCCGGTAGATCCTGCCGTTGCTTCGATCCCACTTCGCATCGGGATCGGGATGTGCCGTCCGGCGATCGTGGAAGTCGGCGACGTAGACGGCCCCAGTCGGTCCGTAGCACAGGTCGGTCGGACCGAACCACGTGTCGTTGGAATTCAACCAGAAACCGTGCGGCTTGACGGCCACGGTGCTGGCGGTGGGCTGCACGCTCCAGGAACTGCCGGTGTGCCCCAGGAAGTTGCCGCAGAGAAATCGACCTCGGAATGCTGCCGGCAGCGTGTGACCACGGTAGATCGTCCCGCCGGTTGTTGGACCACCGGCCAGACCCCCTCGGAACACCGGCTGAAAATGGCCGTACGTGTACAGGTGATGCAGCGGACCGTGCTTGGCGAAGCTCTTGGCAAAGTAGCCCCCCTGGACGGCGTGCAGGAACAGGCCACCGTTGGAACTGTAGAACAGCCGGCCAACCTCATCGAAGGTGAGTCCGTAGAGGTTGCCGCCGCCCTCGCAGAACAGTTCGAACCGATCCGTCGGCGGGTGATACCGCCAGCACCCCTGCTGGAACTCGATTCCGCGGATCCGGCAGGTCGTCGTGCTGCCGTTGACCCCGTACAACCAGCCTCCTGGTCCCCACGTCAGGTGATTGGCCAGGGACTGTGCATCCTCCATGCCGAACCCCTTGAGCAACACGCGGGGTGGACCGTCGGGGACATCGTCCCGATTGCGATCGGCGTAGAAGAGCAGGTAAGGAACCTGCAGGACGTAAACACCTCCGTGCCCGAAGGCGAGTCCCGTGGCGAGATTCAGCCCATCGACAAAGTCCCTGGACCGGTCGGCCCGGCCGTCGCCGTCGGTGTCCTCGAGAATCGTGATCCGGTCGGCTCCGCGCGGCCCCTTCGGAGGCGGCTCGGGAACACGGTCGTAGACCGTGCGTGACCAGCGATCGACCTTCACCCGCTTCAGCCCCGCGGGGTTGGGGTACTGCAGGTACTGGATCGTCCACAGCCGACCGCGGTCGTCGCACTTGACCAGGATCGGCTGACGAACCATCGGCTCACCGGCAAACAACCGGGCCTCGAGACCCTTGGCCAGGGTCATCTTGCCGGCAGCGGATTCGAGCGGGTGCCCTTGTGCCATTACGGTCCCGGCAGACAACTGGACCAGCAGCGACGCGGCGAGAATCGGCAAGAACCGGCGAATGCGGATTTGTCCCGCCTGGCCAGATCCGGTTTCGGTATGAACTCCCCTCATGACTTGGCATTCTGACTCGGGCAGCAGTCGTTCTCAACTGGGTCGCAGACGGAATCAACTCGGGCAATAATCAAACCGGTCCCGTTCACCACACGGAGTCTCCATCGTGGCATCACCTCGTACCGGGTCGCTGCTGATCATCGTCGCGACCACCTGCCTGGTGGCAGTGGCATTCGTTCTCGGCAACGGCCGATCCCCATCACCAACGTCCGCGACGGTTCCCACCGACTCGACGAGTGCTCCCATGCCCGAAGACATTCCCGCCCCGTCCTCCAACGACAAGCCCGACAACCTGTCCTCGACCGTACCGGTCGTAGCCGAGAAACCGATTCGCGTGGCCGCCATCGCCACGACGTATTTCCCCGGCAGTCACGCCGACGTGATAGTCGGCAAGTTTCTCCGTGGCTTCCCCACCGATGACGGCCTGCTGGCTCCGCGGACCCGGGTCGTTTCGCTCTTCCTGGACCAGGTTCACCAGAACGACATCGGCCTGCAGGTGGCCCACAAGTTTGACGTCCCCGTCTTCGAGAGCATTCGCGGAGCGCTGACACTGGGCGGCAGCGAACTGGCCGTCGACGCCGTGCTGCTGATCGGCGAGCACGGCGACTATTCGATCTCACCGCTGGGCCAGGAAATGACACCGAGGCGTTATTTCTTCGACCAGATCTCGGCCACGATCATCGCCTCCGGCCGATCTGTTCCCATCTACAACGACAAGCACCTGGCCTACCGCTGGGCCGATGCGCAATACATGTACGAGACCGCGAGGAAGCACGAGATCCCCTTCTGGGCCGCCTCGGCCATGCCGGTCGTCTGGCGCAAGCCCAACTTCGAACACGCCCTCGGGGAACCGATCGACCGTGCCCTGGTAATCGGCTTTCACATGGTTGAACGATACGGGTACCACGCCCTGGAGATCCTGCAGTCCCAGGTCGAACGCCGAAAAGGCGGCGAGACCGGCGTCCGCAGTGTGCAGTGCCTTTCCGACGACGAGGTCTGGAAAGCGGCCGAGTCGGGACGCTGGTCGATGGAGTTGGCCAACGCGGCGATCAAGCGGGTTGAGGGCGGGCCGGGCCGGGTCGATCCGAAACAGGTCGACGATCCCCACGTGTTCCTGATCGAGTACACCGACGGACTGACGGCAACCGTACTGATGCTCGGTGACGGCTTCGTCAAGAAGTTCGCCTACGCCGAAACACGGGGCAAGACGACCGAGTCACTCGAATACCACACCGACAGCGGTCCGACTCATGCCGCCTTCGGGTACCTCGGCCGAAACATCGAGAACTTCCTGATCACCGGCCAGGCACCCAATCCTGTCGAGCGAACCTACCTGGTCACCGGGATGATCGAATCCCTGATGATCTCGCGAGCCAACCGGGGAAAGCGGATTGAAACGCCCCACCTGGCGTCGATTCGTTACAAGCCCACTGACAACGCGCTGCGACCGGCGGGTCCCCGGCCCTCGGGGGCCAGCATCGGTAAGTGGACCGAGGTCGAACCGGGGAAGACGCCACGAGCGACATCAATCCCGGTCGGCCGCGACGGCACCACTCGCGGGCGGCAACCCAAGCCGAAACCCCAGTAGCCTCCGTCACCGGCCCTACTTGCTCCGGATCGCCCACAGCGCGTCGAACGTGCGGAGGTAGATCGTCCCGTTGGAGATTGCCGGAGAAGCGGCCAGCGATTCTCCCAGGTCGTTCTGCGACAGGATCTTGAAGGCCCGTCCCGCCTCGACGACCGTCACCTTGCCGTCACGGGCCGACAGGTAGATCTTGCCGTCAGCGACAACCGGCGACGCGCGATGTCGGGTCCGGTGGGTCCGCTTCTGGTACTGCATCTTGCCGGTCTTGGCGTCGAAGCAGGACAGGTTGCCGTTCTCAGAACAAAGGTAAA
>PBOJ01000089.1 GCA_002724315.1 Planctomycetaceae bacterium
CATGCTCGCGGTGGTGATGACCGATGCGGTGATGACACCCGGCCAGGTCGACACGGTGCTCAGAACCGCCGTTGATGCCAGTTTCAACAGCATCAGTGTCGAGGGCCACACCAGCACTAGTGACACGGTGTTGCTGTTGGCCGGTGGTACTGGACCGGTTGTCGGAGGAGATGGAGATCTGGAGGCGGTCGCTGAGGCGGTGGCTTCCGTCTGCCGGGATCTGGCACGGGCGATTGTTGCTGATGCCGAGGGGGCCGACCACCTGGTCCAGATCGATGTCGCGGGGCTGCGGACTCGAGAGGAAGCCGAGGTGATTGCCAGGACCGTGGCCGACGACGCCCTGGTCAAGACGGCGATCACAGGAAACGATCCCAACTGGGGACGTATCGTCAGCTGTTGTGGACGGACAGGAGTGGACCTGGTCGAGGACGACATCACCCTGACGATCAACGGCACCGTGATTTTCCGTGAAGGCGTGCCCGTGGAGTACGACGAGCAAGCAGTTTCAGCGGCGATGCGGGATGACGAACAGGTCGTGATTGCGTTGCAGTTTCCTTTCGGAGAGTCTTCGACGAGGTTCTGGACCTGCGATCTGACGACCGAATATGTGCGGTTGAACTCCGAATACACCACCTGAATGTCACGGGGAATCCTCCGTAACAGTGGCGGAGGCGGGGGTCTTCGGGGGAGGCGTTCCGGCAGGAACGCATCAAAACAAGGGGCCGGAGGCAGCTTTCGCTGCGTCCGGCCCCTTATGCATGTCGTTACCACTCCGGTGCGGTTGTTGGGCCGCGGGGAGCAGTCGCTTGGCCAACGGCCTAGTGCTGGAAGAGGAACTCCTTGGAGTTCAGCACGGCCCAGCCCACATCCTCGAGCGCCAGACGTCGGTCCTTGCTGTTGGCGATGTGCTTCTTGGCCGCAGTCATCTCGGCTGCAGCCGGATTGCGGGCCAATGCGGCCATGTAGAGTGACGAGATGATCTGCTCGTTGCTCTTCTTTTCCTTGATCATCTTCGCGATCCGACCGTTGTCGGCCCGCAGCTTGTTGTGCACGACCGGCCCGTTGATCATCTGCAGAGCCTGCGAGAGGTTGGATTCGTTGGAACGCTCGCACGCACACGCCATCTCACGCTGGGGCTGCCCGAAGATCTTCAGGAAGTAATGGTCGCTGGGCGGCTCGGGCAGAGCCACTGCACGTGTTCCCGGGGGAACGCCTTTGAAAGTCTCGGGCACGTCGGTGACCTGGCAGATCGCGTCGAGCAACTGCTCGGCACTGAGCAACCGGGTGGTGGCGTGCGAGTTGTAGATTTCGTCGTCGGAGTTGAACTTGTTCTTCCGCGAACTGAGCTGGTAGATCCGGCTGTTCATGATCGTCCGGATGGCCCACTTGCGGCTGAAGTTGTTCTTGACGAACTGGGCGGCCAGTTCATCGAGCAGCTTGGAGTTGGAGGGTGGGTTTGAGTCACGGAAGTCGTCGACGGGTTCGACGATGCCGCGGCCCATCAGGTGTCCCCAGATGCGGTTGACCGAGGCCCGTGCGAAGAAGGGGTTGTCGGCACCGGTCAGCCAGCCGGCGAAAACGGCTCGCCTGTCCTGATCATCCGGGACGTCGACATCACCCTTGAGCAGCAGGTGAACCTTCATCGTCTTGCCGGTCCGCGGCTGCTTGATCTCCCCGGAAGTGGCCGGGAAGATCACCTCGTCGTCGGGACGGGCGCCCTTGGTCCGGCCGATGCGGGTGAAGGCCGCCGCGATGCCGTAGTAGTTGTCCTGTGTCCACCGCTCGAACGGGTGGTTGTGGCACTTGGCACACTGGATGCGAATGCCCAGGAACAGTTGCGCGGTGGTTTCGACCGCATCGTTGGGGTCCCGGCTGGCTCGCCAGTAGTTGGCCGCCGGGTTTTCATACACGCTGCCGCTGGCGGTGATCAGTTCACGCGTGAACTGGTCGAGCGGCTTGTCGGTGCGGATGCTGTCGTAGATCCAGCGGTAGAACTTGTGGACGCCCTTGACCTTGATCTTCTTGCTGTTGGAACGAAGGATGTCGGCCCAACGCAGGGCCCACAACTCGGCGAAGTCGTCGAGGTCCAGCAGACGGTTGACCAGCTTGGCCCGCTTGTCGGCGCTCTTGTCGTTGAGGAACGCCTGGACCTCATCGACCTTCGGCAGTCGGCCGGTGGTGTCGATGTAGGCGCGTCTCAGAAACTCCTCGTCGGTGCAAAGGTCACTGGGGAGAATCTGCAACTGCTGCAGCTTCTCGTAGACCCGCTGGTCGACGAAGTTGTTTGACTTGGGGTTGCTCCACGCAAACCCTTCCACGTTTTCCAGGAACGTGACGTGGCTGGTGGTCATCTTGTCGAGGTACCTGGCCAGCACGGCGGTTTCGCCACGGCCGGTTTTCTCGATCAGTCCATCGGCAGTCACGGTGCCGACCGACTCGTTGGACGAGGTGAACACGGCCAGTGGGGTCAGGTCACGAACACTGCCGTCACTGAAGTGGCCCAACAGCATCAGTTGCTGGAGGTTGCTGGAGGGTTGCAGGACGCGTTTCTTGGGCAAGAGCTCGGTCTTGACCAGGGTGGGAGTTCCCTCGGCATCCAGTTTCAGGCCTTCCCCGATCCAGCCGACGAATGTCTGGTAAACCGCGTCGCCTTTGCGAACTCGCTTTCCACCGCCGTGGGCGACTTCCATCATCGCTTTTTTCACGACCAGGCTGTCGGCGGGGTCCATGGCGTTGGTCCGTCGGCCGAAGTACTCGTGACGAAGCGTGAGGATGTCCAGCGGTGGATCGAAGGCTCGCAGCGACAGCCGGAAGCCGGCCTTGCCCGAGGGGGACCCGTGGCAGGCGCCCGCATTGCAGCCACCCTTGGAGAGGGCTGCCAGCATTTCGTTCTGGAAGCTGACCGGGTGCGCCACGGCCGTGTTCTTGACGGTCACCTTCACGGTGGCCTTCTGGCCGCCGACGGTCGCCGTCAACACGGCTGTGCCATCACCAGCCGGCAGGGCTTTGCCGTTCTGGACCTTGACCACCTTCGAGTTGGACGAGGTGAAGCTCGCCACCGTGGTCAAGTCGCGAACTTCGCCCGAGGCGTACTTGGCCGTCACCAGCAACTGCTGGAACGCCCGCTTGCCCGCGAGTTCGAACGATGTGGGTTCGAAAACCAGCCCGGCTGGTTTGCCCACCGTGACCAGGGCTTCCTCGGCCAGTGCGGCCGTGGGAAGTCCGGTGAACCCGAGGCCGACGAGGCCGACGATCGCTGATGTCAACAGGTGCCGCATGACAGATGATCTCCGTCGTGGAGCAGTCTCGACTTCCCCGAATGCGATTCGGCCACAACATCAACTGGGTTGAAGCCGGAAACGGTTCGTCGGGACCTGCTCAATTTTCGTGTGATTGGTGAAAAAGGATCTGGTGTCTCTTGTCGTGTCTGATGGCCTATTCGACAGTCACGGCCACAGCCGCGGAATCGGCAGCGTGTTTGACTTTGCCGACCGTGGTGGTGCCCTTGACGACGAGGTTCTTGACGCCACCCTGCTGAGCATCTTGTGCGGCTGAGAGCACAATTTCAACCTCAGTTTTGTCTGCAGCGATAGTTGCCGCCGCTGCGGTTACGCCCTTGGGCAGGTTGGCCACCGTCAAAACCACGGGACCGGCCAGTGACGGGTTCCTCTCGACGGTCACTTTCAGTTTCAACTGCTTCCCACGAACCAGCTTCGGTCCGGCGGCTGCAGCTTTCAGTGACAGGGGGGTTTTCAGCGAGAGTCCGATCGAGGGGACCGGCTGAGTCGTGGTTTTTTTGCCCTTCTTCAACTGGGCATTGAGGTTCGCGGTGAATTCGCCAAGCGGCGCCTTGTTGTTCCCGGTGAAGGTGATCTCGATTTCATTCTTGCCGGCCGGGATCGCCTTCAGTCCGGCGGAGATTCCTCCGGGAAGACCGTTCTTGGCCGGCTGCAAAACGAGATTGATGGCTTCCTTGTAGTCCTTGTGCCGGACAACAGTGACCTTGACCTTGGCGGTCAGGTCGCGTCCGAAGACCACGGTCTGTGGCGAGGTCCTGAGCGAGAAGACGGCCGGGGGTGCGACCGCCACGGCGACCTCCTGTGAAAGCGTGGAGGGAGGCCAGGCGAGTCCACCGAAGATGCCCTTCAGAGGAGTTTCGACGTTGGCATCGGCTCGTGTGTCGGTTTCGCCGATCTTGGCTGTTCCAGCCACCCGGATCGGCACGATCTTGCCCTTGGGAGCCTTGTCGTCGGCGGTCAGGGTCAGCACCGCGTTGGTGCGGCCGGTCCCGATGACCGTCGGTGTGCTGGTGATGCCCGCGGGCAGCCCCACGGCTGCCACGCTGATCGGTCCGTTGTAGCCGCTGCGGGCGGCATTGACAGTGATGGCCGCAGTACCGCCAACGGCGATATTCAGATGCGCGGCCGAGGCGGTCAGCTTGAATCCGGTAGCGACCGGGTCGACCGAAACACGGTAGGCGAACCCGCCTCCGCCACGGCTATCCCGATCCTGCACGGCGACATAAAAGTTGCCGTCTGCCGGGAAGGTGTAATTGATCACGCTGTCATTGATGCCCAGGTCGACCACCTCGGCCACCTTGCCGCCCTTGGCGTCGAGCAACCTGATGACCACGGCCGCGGGGGAACCCACACGACGGGTGATTCCCGTGAAGGTGAACTTCTGGCCCTTCTTGGCGGTGACCACGTAGTGGTCGACATCGCCGGCCTTGTCGAAACGGCCGTTGAGATTGGCACCCAGGGGAACGCGGGTCGCCTTGTCGCGACTGTCGTTCGGTTCGGACTCGACGACCTCGTCGGAGTTGCTCACTGCCAGGGTGACCAGCCCGCTGCTTTTTCCGCCGGAACGTTTGGCACCGATGGTCAGCCATTCGAGAGGGGAGTTGGCCGGCAATTGCAGCTTGACCGGCTCAACACCGGTGATGTGGGCTCCGGCGAACGAAACCGTCGCCGAGGATCCGCGCTTGACGCCCAACGGGTAGGCGGCCGTCACGTCCGGGAAGTCACCGACTCGCAGACGGTAGTGATGTCCGCCGCCCCCGGTCCACTGAATGTCCCTCACCTCGATGAAGTACTCACCCTTGGCAGCGAACGTGTGGTGCAGGCGACTGTCGCCGTTGAGACCCGCTGCGTCATCACTGTAAACCAGTTCCCGGCCGTTGGCGTCCAGGAGTCTCAGCAACGGGTCGAGTGCCGATCCGATACGCTTGGCCACGATCTCGGCCGAGACTGTTTGTCCCTTCTCCGCGGTGAACTTGTAGACTCGCACTTTCAGCGCATCGGCCGTGCCATCGACGGCCGCCGGCAGCGTCAATGCCTGGGCCTTCTCCCGTGAGAAGTTGTCTCCGGCCTGAGCTGTGGTCGGGATGTCGTCGACGAGAACCAGTTTCAGCGGCGAGAGCCCGCCGGGGCCGGCGACTCGGATCGCGTGGATTCCCACCGGAGCGTCGGCAGGAACCGTCAACTTGTAGACGCACTGGGCCTTGTTCTTGGTGTCACCCACCAGGGCCTTGGTCGACTTGAAGCTGGTCCAGACGTCGCTGACTCCGACCAGGTTGGCGCCCTGGATCTTCAGGTCGACGGCCTGCCCGGGACGGACGGCCAGCGGGCGGGTGGTCGAAATCGATGGAGGGGCCTGGGCAACGGCAACACCGGCCATCATCAACAGCACGGCAACCGTACCGAGGGGGCGAGAGAGGGTCCACGTTCCGGGGCGTCTCGAGGAAAGCATCATCTGTGGGTGGGCTCCGTCTGTCAGTCTGTCGGCGGCTGAGCGGCCTGTCCGCGAACGTCTGTACCTGGGATCTTGTGAGGACCGATCGCGGGAGATCGGGATAGTGTTAGGTGGGCAGAAAATCGGAGCGGCGGAGGGCTGGCCTATCCAGCTTTCCCAACCGATCAGGTTTCACTGATCCAACCATCATACGGAGGATGCCCACCTGTCGTCAAAGTGAAAACCGTTTCACTCAGCCAATGAGTTGGAGTGGCAAACCGGAAAACCGGCTGCCGGTCGGGAGGCCGATTCAGAAGCTGTCGTTACCGGAGTCGGCGAAGTAGCCTCCGTCAGGTTCGTCGAGGTGGCTGTGGTTGGTGAACCGCATCGATTCCTTGATCCAGGTGAGGTTGACGGTGTCGGTCGGTCCGTTGCGGTTCTTGGCGATGATCACGTCGGCTTCGCCGGGGCGATCCTCGGCGTTGTAGTGTTCGGCACGATGCAGGAACATCACCACGTCGGCGTCCTGCTCGATGGCTCCACTCTCCCGGAGATCGCTCAGCCTGGGCTTTTTGTCCTCTCGGTGCTCGACTCCCCGGTTGAGCTGTGCCAGGGCGATGACCGGAACACTGAGTTCCTTGGCGAGCGCCTTGAGGCGTCGGGTGATCAGTGCGATTTGCTGTTCCCGCGGCGCCGATTTGTCTTCGGGTTCGATCAACTGCAGGTAGTCGATGATGACCACGGCGACACCGTTGCGGCGTTGCAGTCTCCTGGCGACCGCGGTGATCTGGGCGATCGTGCGGCCGGGGTGGTCGTCGAGGAAGAGGGGGGCTTCGGAGAGTTCCGTCGAGGCGTGGACCAGCAGTTTTCGTTCGTCGTCATCGAGCGTGCCGGCGCGGAGTCTGTGGCTGTTGACCTGTGAGCGGATGCACAGCAGTCGTTCGGCGAGTTCGAGGTTGGACTGTTCGAGGCTGAACAGCAGCACGCCCTTGTCCTCGTTCCCCATGGCTACCCCCTCGGCGATGTTGCAGACCAGGGCCGTCTTGCCCATGCTCGGACGTGCGGCGAGGATGACGAGTTCGGAGGGCTGGAGACCGTTGAGCTTCTGGTCGAGATCGGTGAACCCGGTGGGGATCCCGCTGATAACCTCGTCGTTCTCCATCCGCTCGTTGATGCGGTCGAAGGCATCCAGCAGGATGTCCTTGATCAAGATCTTGCGAGGGTCTCCCTGGTCGTCGAGGATGCGGAAGATTCGCTGTTCCGCCGAGGAGAGCACGTCGTCGGGATCGTTGGACCCGTCGTAGCACTCGGTGAGGATCTCGTTGCAGGCGAAGATCAACTGCCGCTGTACCCATTTTTCGCGGACGATCCCGGCGTAGTACCGGGCATTTCCGGCATGGGGAACGGCTTCGAGGACCTGCTCGAGATAGGCGGTGCCGCCGATGTCGGCGAGTTCGCTGTGCTTGTCGAGTTCTTCGGCGAGAGTCAGCGGATCGATGGCGTGGACGTTGTTGTCGTAGAGCCTGCGGATGGCCGAGAAGATCTTGCGATGCGCGTCGGTGTAGAAGTGCTCGGGAGTGATCACCTCGGTGACCTCGTCGAGCACGTCGTTGATCAGCAGGACGCTGCCGAGCACACCGCGTTCGGCCTCGAGGTTCTGTGGAGGAAGTCGGTCGACCCCGGACTTGGTCGCCGCCACAGCCATCGCATGCCCCTCCGTGAACATCTCGCCGCCCCCGCGTTCTCCACGGGACGGCTCCCGCAGGCTACTCCTCCTCGTCCATTTCCTCGGCCGACGGCACGACCCAGACCTTCATCTCCGCCTCGACGTGTTCGTGCAATTGCACCGGCACGGTGTACATGCCCAGTTCCTTGAGGACACCGGAGAGCTTGATCTGTTCGGGCGCGACATTGAATTCGGCTTCGATCAGCGAACGGCTGATGTCGTTCTGGTTGACCGATCCGTAGAGTTGGCCTTCCTCGTTGGCGTTGGCCTCGATCGTCACGCTGTGTGCCGCAATGCGGTCGGCAAGTCCTTCCAGTTGCTTGATCTCGTTGGCTTGCAGTTCCAGCAGCCGAGCCCGGTGCTTCTCGACCGCGTGCCGGTTCTCTTCGGTCGCGACTGTCGCCAACCCCTGGGGAATCAGGTAATTGCGGGCGTAGCCAGGCTTGACCCGGACGAGGTCACCGGGGAGCCCGAGAGAGGGAATTGGTTCGGCCAGCAGCAATTCGACGGAGGAATTGGTTGTGCCGGCGACGTGAGGAGTGGATCGCTTGCGACTCATGGGACTGCCCGGGACGGAGCCCGGTCTTCGTGGAGTGGGTTTCTTGCATCGGTGCC
>PBOJ01000090.1 GCA_002724315.1 Planctomycetaceae bacterium
ACGACCGGCACAAGGGCAGCGAGGAAGCGGAGAGACTGCTGCGAACCTTCCGTGCGGAAAACCCTTTGCGTCTACAGGCCTTGCTGTTTCAGGCAAGGCACCATTACTGGAAGGCCGTTGAAGGCAACTATCCCCAGGGACACGACATCTCGAAGGGAATGTTCGAGGAGATCCTCCGCCACAATCCCGGACACCGGATCGCCCGGATGTACCTGGGTCGGCCAGTCAAACCACTGAAAGCCGAATTGAAGAAGGCCCCTGACGACGCACCGGAATGGGCCGTCGCAGCCCGGGAGGCGATGTACTGGACCCGCCGGATGATTCACTGGTGGCTCGACAACCGCCAGGCATCCGATGGCCAGTTGGGAGGTGGCTGGAGCGATGACGTCGAGTTCAGCAAGACCTGGAGCTTCTACAGCCTCTCGCTGAATGACGAGAAGGTCCGACAATCGCTCACCAGGATCGCGGACAACATCTGGCACTGCCCCGAGGTGGCAAACGGCTATTTCTCGGGCACATCCGAAAGGTGGCACGTGGTCGATGTCGAGCACGGCGCCGAATGGATGTCCTTCTCACAACCGCAGATGATGCTGGCCCGCTATGGCGACCCGCGATACATCGAGCGGAACATGCAGGTGATCCGGAACATGGAGTTCCTGTCAGGGATCAACGCCGCTGGCCACCGACATTTCAAGGCCTATTACTTTTCCCACGACGTGCTCCATCCGCGACGCCTCTACCATTGTGACATTCCCGAAAACGGCCGTTACACCAAGCCCGGGATCTACGTCATGTGGTACTCGCGACATCCCCGGGTCATGCAGTGGTGTCGCGAATGGGGTGATGCGTGGGTTGACCACAGCCTGGCCGCAAAACAGGGAAAACCGACCGGGTTCATTCCCTCCGAGATTGTCTACGAGACGGACCAGGTCGGGGGGATGTCCGGAAAGTGGTACCGCATCGCCGGATATCCGGGATATGACTTCGCCGGCGGAAGCTGGACGACCAAGCACCTGATGGGGCAGTTGGTCGCCAATGCAAAACTCTTCGGCAATCCTCGTTACGTGGAACCGATCCGCCGGATCGTGCAATGGAAGAAGGACCACCACGACGCTCCTTACGGACCGGAAGGTTCTGACGGCTGGATCCTGAGAAAGGAGAACCACGCCGAGAGAATGTGGAACCGGTGGGAACGCCTGCGAGATGGGCTGCAGGCTCCGGGCCGCCTGGAAACCCTGGTGAAACAGTTGCGGCAGATTTCGTCATTGCATGCTTCGACCTGGGAGATGAATACCCGGGAGGTCATCGCCACCGATCGAGTGCCTCTGCCGGCGCGTCCTTCGCAGATCCTGATGAACATGTACACCGGTGGGTCGGGAAGCATGCAGGCTTACTACCCGGATTCGGCTGTCGCGTGGGAGAACGTCGAACTGCAGGCGGTGCCGATGGTCCTGGAAGCCGATCGCAAACACCTCAAGATCATGATCCACAATTTCGATCAGCGTCGAACAATCGCCCTGCGGCCACTGGAACTCGACACCGGTGTTTACGAAGTGCGGATCGGCGGGAAGCGGAAGACGAATTTCCATCTGTCACACCGTTTTGAGCCCTTACCGTTGTCGTTGCCGCCATCGACAACTTCGCTGGTGGAAATCCGCCAGGTCCAGTCGCGTCCACTCCCGAAGATTCTCCCGGACCTGGCTCTCTCCGAAACCGAATGCCTGCTGGATCGGTCAAGCAATCCGCCGGTCCTGACCGTCCGTGTCCACAACGTCGGAATCCGTGATTCCGGCAGCGCGAAGGTCACATTGACCGCACTGTTCGAAAACCGCGAGGAGCAGATCGGCGTCCACAAGGTGCCCAACATTCCATGGCCAAAGGCTCTGATGCCGTCCTTCGTGACGCTTCAGCAGCCGTGGAAAATCGACGAACGTGCTCGTGCCATTCGAGTCGATGTTTCGACGGCAACACCCGACGAGATCTGTGTCGAAAACAACTCGATCGAGGTGGCCACCAGGGACTGGATCTCTCCGGAAGATTTCCGCGAGCGGCCGAATTTGTACGGGCCAGATGGAACCGACATTCCGCGCCCTGCGTGGCCGGTCGCTCGTTGCGAGTCACCACCCGGCACACAGTTGCCCAGTGCAACCGGGTTCGTGGGCGTTTCGCACCTCTTCGGTCCCTTTCGTGAAACCGGCAACCTGAAATTCCCCGTTCGTTATTGCCGACGGCAGTCCATGGCCTGGTTGCTCCACGACGACAAAAACCTCTATGTCCTGGTGAGTTCCTGGAAGCTCGGAGCTGCCCTTCGCCGAAAGGCCAAGCCTGGCACCGTGGGACCAGTGGGCAACTTCGCGGCTGATGATCGAATCGAGCTGTTGTTCCAACCTCCCGGTAAACCCTGGCGCTCGATCCAAGTGAACGCCAATTCAGCGGTGCAGGGCCGAACTGCCGACGGAAAACGATGGCGTCCGTCGGTGAAATCGTTGCACAACGTGGCTCAGGACACCTGGTGCGCCGAGTGGTACTGTCGTCTGGAGATCCCACTGAAGAGCCTGTCGACGGAGGGAGATCTCGACGGCCAGGTGTGGCATTTTGACATCGTCCGACACGCGTTTGATCAAGGACAGCCCCAACGTTCCTCCTGGTCAGGTGGAGTCCCCGAGTCACCACGGACGTGGGGATCGATCACGTGGTAGGACGCCGAGATGATCGTCTGTTCGATCACATCACCGGCGACACCTTGGTATTCCACGAGAGTGAAACCGGTCAGCGGCGAGCAGAATCCCGGGTGTTGTTTCGTCCCACCTTCCTCCATTGTGGAGAAAGCGACCAACAAGGCTCCAGTTGACGCTGTACGTGCAAACCGCCCCAGGGGATCGGTCCGCATGGACAGTCACTCGCTTCTGGCTCGTGCCGGTTTGCCTCGATTGAATCGATACCTTGAATACGCCGCGGGCGTCATTCCATCTCGCAGCCGGGTGCCGGACCAGATTTCGACGAAACCGATTTCTCCGCGAAAACCTCTCTCACTCCGGTTGAGAGACCCAATGCGAAGCGGCCCCTGATTGCGTACAGAACCCGACGTGAGGGAACCGAATGGCCAGGGGCTGATCGAAAGGGTCTTGTCACTGCCGTCGAAATAGACTGTGCCGTCGCGTGCGCCACTTCCTGTGACGTGGATGACGTACATGTGGAACTTGCGGTCGGTGGCTCCCAGTTTGACGTCTTGTCCGGCCAGTCCCGGAAACCCGTTGATGGTGCGATTCTGTTTTTTGTCGGATGATTGGAGAGTCGAGATTCGATCGAGACCGAATTCGTCCCACACCAGGCCGATTGACCAACCGCCCTTGGTGGACTTGCCGAACTTGTTGATGATGCCGGTTCCGGACCTGCCGATGAGCTTGGCGTAGAGCACGATGGTGAAGGGTGAGCCCTGGCCGGGGCCGGCTGACTGGTCCGTCTCGAAGTCAAATCGTGCGGCATCTCGGGGATGTCCGATGCACGAGGCACCTGGTTTGTCGAAGACAAAACTGCTTGTCTCCGCCGAGTGACGGACCGATTGCAGCTTCAGGTCCTGGTTGCGGCCGGTCAGATCCCGCCATCTTGCGGTTGGTTGTGGGCCGGGCGCGGCCGCGTCGAGTTTCAGCAACAGCGTACCTCCAGCGACGCGGACCACGGGTGATTTGACAACAGCGCGTCCTTCCTCCACCACACAGCGAATGTAGGCCGTTGCTCCATCAACAGGAGAACGGGCGCTGGCGAGGATCGTTCTGGTGACCTCGTTGAGACGATTCGGCTTCCCGAGAATGGAACGATGTGACTGCGTCGGCAAACCGTCTGCTCTCCACCACAGGATTTCGAGCGAGAATGTCGCGTCACCCGACACGTCGACCTGGAGTTCGTACACCGTGCCGGCATCCACCGGGAACGACGCCGAGTGCAAGAACACTTTGCCGCCTGTCAACGCAGCAGTCTTTTGGTCGACGCGAACTTCGCATGGTTCTTCAATGCGTTGCCAGTTCCACCCATTGGAGTCCGCCTTTGCGCCCAGTTCACTGACGCTTGCGAATCCCGGATCTGGAACAAGGTTGGCTGCGACGGCGTTGCCACAAAACAGGCAAGACGACACGAACGCAATCCGAAGCGTCAGCCAGGAAAAACAACCATCAGTCGTCGCCATCTTCCCCGGGAGCGACGGGTTGCGGTGTCCCGGTGCTGTCTTCAATCGGTTCGTCATTTCGTGGAGTCTTTGCGTGTTTCTAGTGGCAAATCCAGGTAGGAGAACACGGCCTTTCGCGCTGATTGCCGTTGGCCAGCCCGGTGTTTCCTGCCGAGTGTGAAGAGTTGGCGTGCGAGATTGCGGAATCGTGGCAGATCCTTGTCGGCGATGAGCACCCGCTGTTTTTCGAGCGTGGTTTTGAAGGCTCGGGCCATTCGCGGGGCCTCGATGGAGTTCCACCAGACGGGTTCCAATGCCAACCGCAACGCGGTCACAGAAATTTTTTCGACTCGCTGCCGAACCGTGTCGTTTTCAGCAAGCCGCATCGCCTTTTCAAACAGTTTCAATCCACGCTGGCCCAGTGCAGCATCGAGACCGTACGACCTGGCCGGTGCGTTGATGTTCGATTCACTGCCGGACGCTTCCGCCTGTTGATGAACCAGGTCGATCCACTCACGAATCGGTTTGGCGGCGAGCCCGTAATAGAGTGTGAGGAATTCGTTGATCAACTCGTCCGCGTCTCGCGACGGATCCCAGATCAGCGCTGTCATCATGTAGGCTCGGAGATCGCTGAATTCTGTATTTTCACCGGTGCCTTGCATGAAGATGCCGCGGCCCTTGTTTTTGACGAACGTCCGCAAGTTGGCCGGTTGCGACCGCATGTTGGGAAACGGTAGCCAGTAATCTCGGGGATTCATGTCGTACGTCCAGATCAACAGGTGATCGCATGCGTTTCGCCAGCCCACGAGGTGCCTGGTAAATTCCCGATTGATCCGGCTGCGAGAGTCTTCGAGCGAATACACCACGCTGCAGTGATATGTCGCGACTTGCACCTTGACGTTGGGACGCGCCTTCGTCTTGCGCGGCGGGACGACGGAATAGGCATAGGCCTCTGTCCCAATCCACAGGTCCGGCCGCTTCCGGCCGACGGCCTCTGCCACGTGATTCACGAAGTCGATCACCACCGCCGACGGCGGACCATTGCGAAAATTCACAGGCGACCCACCCATCGTGTCTCCCGAAATCCCCGGCGCCCCCGGTGCGTCTCCTTCCCGCTGGACAGCCGAACAGCGCGGGCATAGACAAGGATTGCCGTTGTCGTTCTGTGCCAACGGAATTGTGGCTCCGAGTGGGTAGTTGTCGAGATTGCGGAGAATCTGGCCGGTGACGATCCGACGCACTTCCGGATGTGTCAGGCAGGGTTGATGAATCGTCCGTTTGCCATCACGAAGCGAGAAATACTCCGGATGATCCTGGAACGACGCGGACAGATGAAAATTGTTGTGGAGAAAGACGCCACCGGTCGCCTCACCACCCAACTGCCGACTGATCCGCTGCTCCTTCGGCCCATGCTGACCGGCCGCATTTTGCCGGCGTCGCACGGCAAAGACCGGGTCTTTCATCACTTCCGATTTGAGATAGAAGCGATACGCAAACGGTGGCTTGTACGAGCGATCGATCAGCGGAATCGTGTGCTCACCGACAACGTTTGGCACATGCGTAACCTCGGCCGTCAGAAACCGCACGCCGAGATAGTCTTCCAGGAACGTGTAGACTCCGTACAGCGTCCCACGCGGTCCGCCGAGAATTGCGACGTTGTCTTTCGTGACGACGATCCGCAGTTCCTCCTGGTCGTACTTCCGTTGCATCACACGACCGAGCAATCCTGTCTTCAACCCGTCGCTCGGACCGATGAAGATGTTGCCGGTCTTCCCGGAGGCGGATTGTCGAATCGGAAGCTTGACTTTCGTTGCCGCCTGAAAAAAACGCTGGAATTCCTCAGCGGCGTACTTCTGACAGGCCTCCGCTTTGTCGCCTGTCACAATCTCCCATTTTCGGACAACGTCGATGGGCAATGACTTCTCGACGCCGTGATCGGCGCGAGCCATTGAACTGAGCACGAAGACCAAGACGGTCAAACAACTGATAAGTTTCATATTTTCGATCTGTGCCGTTAGCCGAAATCTGATCAGCTCGATCCGATTCAACTCAGAATCGGTTCCACAACGTGTCCGGCCACGTCGGTCAACCGGAAGTCCCGGCCACGGTAACGATATGTGAGTTGCTGGTGGTCGATTCCCAGCAGATGCTGCATCGTTGCGTGCAGGTCGTGGATTTCCACGATGTTCTCGGCCGCGTTGTAACCGAGTTCGTCGGTGGAACCGTAGGTCATCCCCCCCTTGATGCCGCCACCGGCCATCCACATGGAGAAGCCCTTCATGTGATGGTCCCGTCCGTCACCCTGGGCCATCGGTGTCCGTCCGAACTCGCCGCCCCAGATGACCAGCGTGTCATCAAGCAGCCCTCGTTGTCTGAGATCTTTGAGCAACGCCGTCATCCCCTGGTCCACGAGCCGCGCGGTCTGGACGATCCCGTTCTTGATCTTGCCGTGATGATCCCAACCGCGATGGTACAGCTGAATGAACCGAACGCCTCGCTCGGCCAGCCGTCGGGCCAGCAGACAGTTTCCGCCGAAGGTTCCGTCGGCCCCCTTTGTGCCATACATGTCGAGCGTGGCTTTTGTCTCGTCGGACAGGTCCATCAATGCCGGTACGCTGGTTTGCATGCGAAACGCCAATTCGTATTGCCGAATGCGAGTCGCGATCTCCGGATCGGCGGTCACCTTCTGGCGTTGGCGGTTCAGTTCCGTGACGACGTCGATCACTTCTCGCTGGTCCCTGTCGGTCACTCCCGCGGGATTCCGCACGTAGAGCACGGGATCGCCAGTCGAATTGAAGTGAACGCCCTGGAACTGACCGGGAAGAAAACCGCTGTGCCATTGCCTCGCGGAGATCGGCTGGCTCTGTCCACCGCCGGTTGATGTCATCACGATGAAACCCGGCAAGTTGTTCGACGGACTGCCGAGCCCGTAAAGCAGCCACGATCCAATCGCAGGGCGGCCACTGATCGACGTGCCGGTGTTCATGAACGTGTGGGCCGGATCGTGATTGATCGCCTCGGTCCTCAGCGACCGAACGATGCACAGCTCATCCGCGACCTGCGGCAAATGTTCGAAGGCAGTGCTGATCTCGATTCCGGAATCACCACACTTGCGGAACCGATGCTGCGGCGCCATGCAGGTCAGCTTCTTGCCTTGAAGCTGCGCGATCGGCTGGCCCTTGGTGAAGGATTCGGGCATCGGCTGACCATGGAGCTTTGTGAGCTGCGGCCGATGGTCAAACGTTTCCAGGTGCGAGGGCCCTCCCGCCATATAAAGGAAGATGACTCGCTTCGCTTTCGGCGCTACGTGACGCGGGCTGACCAGGCCATTCCATCTCGGAACATCGGTCGACGATTCCGCGTGGGCGTCGTTGCCGAGAAGCGACGTGAGAGCCGTCATCCCCAGGCCGCATGCGGATGTGCCGAGAAAGGAACGTCGACAGAGCTGTGTTGGCTGGAGAGACATGACCGGTTCCAGTCTGGTCTGCAAACTTGGCCCCAAGCGGGCCGGGATTGGTTGGATTGAGTTTCTACTCGCGAGAAATGGTCTCATGCAAATTGAGAACCACCCGCGCGACAGCGGTCCAGGCAGCATATTCGGTGAGCGGGATGTCCTTGGGTTGTGGAGATTCCCCCGCACTGACAACCTTCTCGGCAGCCGCCTTGTCGGTTGCGAACCGCTTCATTTGCCGTGACACGAACCTGGACAGGGAACCCGCCTCGCTTTCGGTCGGTTTGCGTGAAACCGCCAAACGGAATGCGAGCTTCAACCGATCTCGGTCTGACGATCCGCCCTCGCGAATCACGCGGGCCGCAAAGACGCGAGCCGCCTCAACGAACGTTGGATCGTTCAACAGGACCAATGATTGCTGCGGCGTATTGGACCGCGGACGTTCTGCGACGCATTCTTCGCGAGCCGGAGCGTCAAATGCTCTCAGGCTGGGATGCCAGAAGCTCCGCCGCCAGTAGGTGTAGAGTCCGCGGCGATAGAGGTTCTCGCCGTGGTCCTGGTTGTAGTTGGCGTCCTTGTAGAGTCGGAACCAATAATTGGCCGGTTGATAGGGCCGCACGCTCGGACCGCCGGATTTTCGTGAGAGCAGTCCGCTGACGGCCAGCGCGTTGTCTCGGACGAGTTCGGCTTCGAGTCTCCAGCGTGCCTGGCGAGCGAAATACCGGTTCTCCGGATCGAGCTTTCGCTGATCGGCAGTCGGCGTCGAGCTGCGACGGTAGACATCGGTCATCACGAGCAACTTGACCATGTGCCGTACGTTCCAGCCGCTCTCGATGAACTCGACCGCCAGCCAGTCCAGCAGTTCCGGATGCGTCGGCCATTGCCCTTGAGCCCCCAGGTCGTCAAGCGTCTGGCTGAGGCCGCGACCGAACAGCAATTTCCACAGGCGATTCACGAACACTCGAGACGTCAACGGGTTGTCGCCGCTGACGATCCATTTGGCGAGGTCCAATCGCGTTGCGCGCCCCTTGACCTGAAGCGAGCCCAGGAACCCGGGAATCGCCGGATCGACGATTGGCCCGGAATCGTCCTGCCAATTGCCGCGAGGCAGAATCCGGATATCGCGTGCCTTGCCCGGAATCGTAATGACCATCTTGGGCCAGTTCTTGGCGTCACTGATCTTTTTCAGTTCACCTTCAACCGCCTTGATCCGCTCACTCTTGGGATTCTCTTTGCGAAGTGATGCGAGCTGTGTCTCCAGCTTCTGCCACTTGGCGAGTTGCTCTTTTGACGGAATCGGCGTCTCGCCGGGATGCCCGACTCCGCGTTCTTTCAGGTCGGCAAAGAACGCCGCGAAGCTGTAGAAATCACGTTGCGTGAACGGGTCGTACTTGTGGTCGTGACACTCCGCGCATCCCATCGTGGCCCCGAGGAAGATGGCTGCCGTATTGCGGACGCGGTCGGCCGAATAGATCGCGAGGTATTCCTTCGCCTGCGCCCCACCTTCGCTCGTCGTCTGATTCATCCGGTTCAGACCAGAAGCGACCTTCCAACGGTACTGCTCGAATTTCGTGCCCTTCAACAGGTCTCCGGCAAGCTGTTCAATGACAAACCGGTCAAACCGCTTGTTCTCATTGAAGCTGTCGACCACGTAGTCGCGATAAAGCCACACGCTGCGGTGGGAATCTTTGTGGTACCCGACCGTGTCCGCGTACCGGACCAGGTCAAGCCAATACAACGCCAATCGCTCGCCGTAGTGTTTCGACCCAAGCAACCGCTGAACGACTTTCTCGTACGCTTTGGGCGACCGATCGGTCAGAAACGCGTCGAGTTGCTGGGGAGTCGGAGGCAACCCGGTCAGATCAAGTGAAAGCCTGCGGATCAGCGTCGCGCGATCTGCTGCTGGCGCAGGCTTCAACGCCTTTTCCTTCATCCGTGCCCAAACGAATCGATCAATCGGACTCGAAACCCCTTCCAAGCCCGGACCTTCCGGCAACTTGGACCGAGTCGGAACAAGGTACGCCCAGTGCTTCTGCCAGGGAGCCCCCTGGCTGACCCAGCGACGCAACACGGCAATCTGCTTGCGAGTCAACTTGTGCCCAGAGCCTGGTGGAGGCATCTGCAATTTCGGATCACCTGAAGTGATCCGGTCCAGCAGCTCGCTTGTCTGACCCGGACGTAACGGCAAGATTCCCGCATCTCGCGAGTTCTTCAGCCCGGCCTCGGTATCAAGCCGAAGCTCCGCCTTACGTTTCCCCTTGTCGGGACCGTGGCACGCAAAACACGCGCTCGACAAAATCGGCCGAACGTCACGGTTGAAATGAACGTCCTCAGCCGACGTGTCGCCGGCATGCGCTGCAGCGATGCCGGATGTGACGCAGAAAACAAATCCCAGTCCAACGTTCGTTTTCATTTCGTTCGTCTCTCCCAATCGATCGCACGCCATCATATCGAAAACGAGTTCCATTTTCGGGACAAACCCGAACACACCTCTGTACTGATCACCGCACGCCTCGACGG
>PBOJ01000091.1 GCA_002724315.1 Planctomycetaceae bacterium
ACGACAAGCTGAAACGCGAAGTCGTCATGAAGAAACTCAAGGAAGGGCACGGGGCCAGCGCGAAAGCACGCCATCGGTTTGTCCGAGAGGCCCAGATCAACTCGCAACTGGAACATCCCAACATCATTCCGATCTATCAGGCGGGCGATGGTTCCGACGGGCAACCGTACTACACGATGAAGTACGCTCGCGGCGAAAACTTCAAGACGCTCATTCGCAGCTATCACCGCGAGGACAACCTGGGAGTCAGCGGCTCTCTCGAGATGCGTCGACTCCTGTCTCTGTTCATGGCGACGTGCCAGGCCATGTCCTATGCACACAGCCGTGGTGTTGTTCATCGCGACCTCAAGCCCGAGAACATCGCTGTGGGCGAGTTTGGGGAATTGATGGTCCTCGACTGGGGCTTGGCCAAGGTTCTGGATGAACCGGACACGGATTCGCCAGGAGCCAGGGTGGTGGCTGATACGGAGGATTCCCTGGTCAATACGCTTGCGGGTGACATCATGGGAACACCCGCCTACATGGCGCCCGAACAGGCTGCCGGTGATGGTGGAGCCATAGAGCCCCGCACGGACATTTATGCCTTGGGGGCGATCCTTTTCGAAATTCTCACCGGTCATGCTCCTCATTCGCTGATTCACACTTACACGCCCGAACAGATTCACCGGTGGGATCGTCGTGAATCGTCGATGATTCACCCTGACGGATCAGGGCAGGACAGTGCGATTGAGACTCTCTTTGACTCGGGGAAGCAGGAAAGCACGATCGAACTGTTGTCGCGGGTAAGGTCTGGCCAGATCCCTTCGGTGAGGGATATTGCTCCCACGGCGGCCAGGGCCCTGGAGGCAGTTTGCTCGAGAGCGATGAGTCTCGAAAAGGCTGATCGGTACGCCACAGCCTCGGAACTGGCACGCGACGTGGAACGATGGCTCGCAGATGAGTCCGTGTCCGTCTACGCCGGTAACTGGAACGAACGGCTTGGGCGATGGACGAGAAAGCACCGATCCCGGGTCCAGGCCATCGGGGCCGCGATCGTGGTCGTGGCCGTGGTCGCGGTTGTCTCGCTGGTGATGATCAATCGCCAGCGCCAGTTGGCTGTCGACCAACGGCAAATTGCTGAGTCCGCGTCAGTGAGGGCCCAGGAGGCCGAACGCGTTGCCGTTGTCAACAGGAAGTTAGCCGAGCGGAGCACGTTTGCCGCTGACCTGCTGTTGCTTCAACGTGACTGGGCAAACGCCAGCATCCTGCGGATCCAACGCACCCTGGAAAGATACGGCAAAGGCTCCGGAGACATGGGGTTCGCCTGGAAGTACTGGAACAGGCGAACGGAAGGTCACCCGTCGGATCTCGAGGGCCACAAGGGTGTGGCTGACGTGTCCTTTAGTCCCGACGGAACCCGGGTGGCGTCTGCCGGGATCACTGGAACTGTCAAGATCTGGGATGTCGTGAACGGAAAAGAGGCCTTCAACCTGGCCGGGCATTCCAGTTCGGTGCGTTGTGTCGACTTCAGCCCGGACGGCCGTCGGCTAGCGTCTGGCAGTCACGACAAGACGATCCGGATCTGGAATACGGAGACGGGTGACCACTTGCTGACTATTGACAACGAGAAGAGTGTCGCCGGCTTGTCCTTCAGTCCTGATGGCAGAAGACTGGCGTCCTGTGCTGCTGCGAAGATCAAGATCTGGGACGTGTCAACTGGAGAACAACAGCAGGCATGGACCGCTCATGCTGGTCCGCTCATGGACGTGGCGTTCAGCCCGGATGGCAAGATGCTGGCCTCATGCAGTTTTGACCAGAGGCGCAAGATATGGGACGCCAAAACCGGGAAGCCACTCATGGTGATCCCGGTTCGTGGCGTGGCTCCTTTTGGCGTCGACTTCAGCCCGGACGGCAAACGGCTGGCGTCTTGCAGTTTCGATAACACGGCCCGCGTGTTTGATGTTGCCACTGGCAAGAAGCTGCTCACACTCACCGGTCACACTTTGCCGGTTGTTTGTATCAAGTTCGGTCCCAGGGGCCGGTTCCTGGGGACGTCCAGCGGAGACAACACGGTCAGGATCTGGAATGCGAAGACCGGTGATGAGGTGCGTTCCTACAAGGGACACGTTCGTGGTGGCGTTCGGAATGTTGACTTCAGTCCGGATGGAACGCGGGTGGTCTCTGGTGGCCTGGACGGGACTATCAAGATCTGGGATGCCAACGAGAATCAGGAGGCCATGTTCCTGGCAGGCCACGTGCAGCGGGTTCAGAGCACTCACCTCAGTCCGAATGGCGTCCAACTGGCTTCGACCAGCTTCCGGCAGCCGATCGTCAAGGTCTGGAACACGCAGGCCGGAGCGGTGGCCCGGACACTGGTCCATGCATCACGAGTGTCTGCTGTCCGGTTCAGCCCCGACGGCAAGTTCCTGGCAACCGGGTGTGGCGATTCCAGGATCACGATCTGGGATGCCCAATCGTGGCAACAGGTCCTCAAGTACGAGGGACAGTCCGGCGTGATTCACACGCTGCTCTTCCACCCGGAACAGAAGCGTATGATATCCGCCGGAAACGAAGGGGGCATCAAGGTCTGGGATACGCGGACAGGTGAACTGAAACTTGAGTGGGAGCAAGTGGCAGGAACACGTGCGATCATCTTCAGTCCCGACGGCGAGAGCCTCGTGACAGCCGGTGACGACAAGACGATCAGGTTCTGGAATCCCCTCACGGGCAAGGAGACGCGAACCCTGGAAGGACACGAGACGAAGATCCGACGGCTGTGTTTCAGTCGCGATGGAGGGACCTTGGCTTCGGCGAGTCAAAGCGGCGTGGTGAAATTCTGGGACGTGGAGACAGGAAAGAATACGGACACGTGGCAGTGCCAGGGGCGAGGGGTCGTTGGTCTCGATATAAGTCCGGACGGAACGGAAGTTGTCACCGCAGGCGTCGATCAAACCGTCAAATTGTGGGACCGAGTAACTGGCCGAGAACAGATTTCTCTACGAGGTTCGGGCGACGTCCAGTTCAGTTCCGACGGTCAACGGCTCATCGCATCGGACGTCAACTCCGTCAAGATCTGGGACAGTCGGGCGTGGACACCGAGACTGCAAGCCATGTCACGAGCTCGTGGTTTTCTGGCCGCTCGCCGCAGCGAGGAGGAATCTCTCGAGGCCTTCAAGGACAGCATTCAACTCGATCAGACGATCAATGAGATGGAGCGAGAATTCGCCCTGGAATGGGCTTCGCTTTACTGGACTTCCAGGCGTTGATGCGAGCGGCAACGTGGTCGAGACCGGGACTCATTTCCTTGTCGCCGTCAGTTCCAGTCGCACGATGCGGTGACCGCCTGGCTGGAACTTGTTGAATGTGCCTTCCTGGTAGCAGACGCGAAATCGGTTCTTCCCGGTAATCTGCAGGTTACTGTAGCCACCGGTTTGGCCCTTGTAGGTCACCAGCGGTCTCGTCCACTGTTTGCCCCGTCCGTCCCAACTGGCGATGACGTGCATGTGATTCCGGGTGCCGTAGCTGGCGACCAGAACGCCGTTGGGCAGCCTCAGCAATTGCGGGCAGACTCCAGGCTGGTTGAGGTTTCGCGGCTTGCTCCAGGTGTGGCCACCATCTGAAGAGCGAACGAGGATCATGGGTGAAGAACGGATCAGTGCCACGAGTTCACCGGACGGCAGTCGTTCAATTCCCGGTTCCCGTGGCTCACCGACCTGCTTGATCACGTCGTGGCACAGGGACGTCACAAAGCGAAAACTCTTGCCCCCATCCACGGATTCGACAACCCCGATCTTCGAGTCGGCCGGATTCCGTTCCCGGCTGATGATCCCCCACAGCCAGCGGCCGTCGGGCAGTTCGATGGCGCGCCCCCACAATGTGACCAGGTGCGCGTGGGTCGAGAATGGCATGTTGGTGACCGGGACATGCCGTCGCTGCCATGTGGCCCCGTCGTTCTTCGAGGTCAAGATGATCGCGGTGCCGGTGGTTGTGCCGTCGGGCCGGTCGGCTGTGCCTTCCTGGCGGAGTCCGGTCATGCGACAGCGGTAGCTGACCAGGGTGCCATTGTTCAACCGGGTCACGAAGAACTGGTACATCCAGGGCTCGGCACGCATTCCCATCCACGGGATCCACGTTTTCCCCCGATCGAATGACTGGACGCACTGCACGCGGTTTCCGGCGGACTTCCACTGGGCTTCGTTGTGTGGGCCTTCTCGGTAGGTGAGGTACCAGGCTCCATTGGGTGACTCGAAGAGCCACGGGAAATGCAGTTGCTCGTCGGGAACTCTGAATTTCCCGGGATTGGAGACCAGGATGTCTCGATTGGCGACGCCAAGCATTCCCCCCGCGTCTTCAAGGTGCCGGGCAGCCGGGTCTTCAAACGCCTGGCAGGGCAACGACAACAGGCAGGTCAACACCAGTGATCCGGCGAACAGCTTTCTCATGGCTTCTCTCTCTGCGTACAGCGAGCCCCAGTCTCCCCACTCCAGCCCCGGCGTTCAATTCAGGAGCCATGCTCAGGGCAGCCGCGTGAGCCAGCCGGTGGTCCCAGTCGCCCAGAAACCGAACCGTCCCTCCTACCGATTCGTCCTGGCCGCGCTCCGCAAACTGTCGTTCGAGGACAAGTTGATATTGTCGGAAACCACATGACCTGAAAAACTCCTCATCGAATTCGATCAGATGTTCAGACGCTGCGGACACAATTTTCAGGACAGGGTGCATGAACTTACTTGAGACACTCGATAATACCTCTTCATTTCTCAGTGAGTTCGAAGAGCGAGTTCGTGATGTTGATCCCGTGATCAAAGGCATTCTGTTCAGCGAGATCCTGTTTCTTCAAGCGTCGCTTGGTGGACGACCGCCGAGCCAGATCCTTGAATCCGGGCGGGCACAAGGACAAAGCACGAAATTGCTGAGTCTCTGTTTTCCCGATTCCCAGGTAATCAGCGTCGAGCATAATAATTCGTCACCAGATGCCACGATTGCCCTGGAACGACTGGCGTCACTACCCAACGTCGCTCCCCTATTTGGAGACTCACGAATTGTGTTACCTGCTCTGGTTCAGCAAAACAGCATCGCGCTGATCGATGGACCAAAAGGTTTTCGCGCATTGCCACTCGCGGTTCGACTGCTTGCGACTGGCAAAGTCCGCGCGGTTTATTTGCACGACTTCTATCAAGGGCTTCCCGAACGACGGTATATCGAACGACACATTCCCGAAGTGTTCTTCAGCGACAATCCAGACTTCGTTCGACAATCCAAGCACCTTGATGGTCCGTGCTGGACGACGTATGCGAAAGCGGGAGAAGCAGGTAGACGACCGTATCGCTTTTTGGGTCAGGACCAGGAAAGCTATGGTCCGACGATGGCATGTATCCCACACTTGCCAGATGTGAACTACCGTCGCCTCCTGAATCGCATCCATCTGGCAAGAGTCGTGAGCAAACTTCAGGACCGATTTCTCAGAGCGGCTTGAATCCTTTCTGTGGCCCGCCATTTGCGACGTGTCGTCCGACGAAAACCATCTTGTCCCCCCATCCGTCCAGCCAGACAATCTCGTGAATGGACGCCGCACAACAAACCGCTGATCCTCCACGACCACCGCACAATCCTTGGAGATCGGCACGGCTAAGCCATGGCAGCGGAAGGTTCTGCTGTGGATTTTCGCTCACTCCATTGTCGAGAGCGAGAGTCGTGAAGGGCGGGCTGCCGCCGTTCGCTGGAAATGGTCTAGCAGCTACCTGAGAGTGACCGACGCGGATTACCAGCGGGCATTGACCAAGGACAGCGCGCTGCAAAAAGCGCTGCAGCAACCTGCCGTTTTGCCTCGCACGGGGTCGCAGCCGGAAATGGGCAATCCCGACAAACCTGCTGATTACAAGACTTTGCGTGAAAGTGCGGCCCGGTGCGAGAAGGCCGTTTCGGGCTCAGTGGTCCCTACTGGATTTGAACCAGTGACCTCTCGGATGTGAACCGAGCGCTCTAACCGGACTGA
>PBOJ01000092.1 GCA_002724315.1 Planctomycetaceae bacterium
CTTTGAGAGCTTGGCGTCCCTGCCGGTGGTCTAGGGTGGAGAGACTCGTCGCATTGCTTCTGAGGAGCAGCCTGCTCGCTCAGGATCCGAACCAACCGGTGACGGTTTGGGGCTACTTCTTCTTCGCCTTCAACTCGTCGTACTTCTTAAAATCGGCGTCGGATTTGGCCAGACGCGACCTGGCGACGCCGTAGTTGTGTGCGTTGTCAGGATCCAGACGGATGGCTTCTGACCAGTCCTTGATTGCTTCATCGTACTCGCCTTTTTTGCCGTACGCGGTCCCCCGGTTGTTGTAGGCCAACGCGAAATCAGGCTTCAAGCGGATGGCTTCTGAATAGTCCTTGATCGCTGCGTCGTGGTCGCCTCTCTTGCTGTACGCGCTCCCCCGGTAGTTGTAGGCGCCCGCGAGAATCGCGGGGTCGCGATTATCCGCAGGAATCACGGGCAGGGGACTATCACCACACCCGCACAGCAGAAGCGCGAAAGTAATGGACACAGCGAATCGGCAAGTCATGATTCTGTCTTGTGACGGGGTCTGATCGTTAGATTGGCTGTAGTCTGGCTACAAAACGGCCACCGATTCAACGGTAGCCCAAAGAAGAACGGCACCGCAAATGATTGCAGTGCCGTCTTTTCCGAGAAGTGGGCAGGGGCGGAATCGAACCGCCGACACCAGGATTTTCAATCCTGTGCTCTACCAACTGAGCTACCTGCCCCGGTGAGAGAGGTCACTTTAGGAGAACCGGTCAGGGCCTGCAAGTTGATCGCCTGCGTCCTAACCGATCTGATCTCGCAGTGATTCCAGCAGGCTGACGGCCGCGCCGATGTCCGCCTTCTGTCTGTCCCGGTCTTCGGCGATCTCGCGCTCGATCGTCAGCGGGCCGGTGTAGCCGAAGCTGTCGAGCACCTTCAGGTAGGTCAGCATGCCGACGTCGCCATCGCCCAGCGGCACCTCGGCTCCCCAGGCGGTTCCGCGTCCGTCCACGGCTGCGTAGGTGGCGTCCTTGCAGTGGACGCTGCGGACCAGGTGTCCCACCTTGTGCAGGGCATCGATCGGATGGTCGGTGCCGTAGAGAATCAGGTTGGCCGGGTCGAAATTGATGAACAGGTTGTCTCGTTCGACATCGGCGATGAACTCGAGCAGGTGCTCGGCCGATTCCTGTCCCGTCTCCAGGTTCAACTGCTGCCCGTTGGCCGAGACGTGGTCGAGCAGGTCGCGGGTGCAGTCGATCAGGCTCTTGTAGCTCTCGCTGTTGCGGTCCTCGGGAACAAACCCGATGTGCAGGGCCACGGTGTCGCAGCCCAGGTGCGTGGTGAAGTCGCTGATCTCCTTCATCTCCTGCACCCGCCCCGCGCGGGTGTCCTCGGGCACCAGGCCCACGGTGGCGGCCGTCGTGGCGATGTCCGCGTAGCTCTCGCCCTCGAACCCTCCGAAGACCGCCGTCACGATGATGTTCGCGTCGGAACACTTGCCGAGAAACTCGGCTGCCTTCTCGGCGTTTCGGGTGTCCTGGTGGGGGGCATGGATCTGGACGCTGGGGACGCCGAGTTCGGCGGCGACGTCGAGATGTACGCCGAGTCCGGCGTCGATCGAGGTGAAAACACCGATGGGCCACTTGCTCATGAGACCGCTCCGCGGATGAAGAATCGTGTGTTGAGGACGAGCATGATAGCACCGTCGCCGGTGCACTCGCCAGCGGCCGGTCACTTGCCGATGCAGAACTTCGAGAAGACTCGATCGAGAATGTCGTCGGTGTAGACGCTGCCCATCACCGCCCCCAGCCCGTCGAGTGCCTCGCGGATTTCCACCGCTGCCAGAAGTTCGTCATCGGCGACCGCCGCAGCCGCCAACCCCGATTCAGTTTTCCTGAGCGAGTCGGCCGTTCTCGCGGCCGTGGAACCGACGATGCCGGGGCCGCCGTGATCGTCCAGCGAGAGTCGGGCCACCAGTTCGCGTTTCAGTTCCTCGATCCCGTCGCCGGTCAGTGCCGAAACCGACAGGTCGGCAGTGACCTCTGCCGCGTCGCCGCCGAGATCGCAGCGGGTCAGGATCACCAGTGTTGGTGTCCGGCTGTCTTCGACCTCGCGACGGGCGATGCGGTCCTGATCTCGGTGGGAGCCGGGGGGATCATCCGTTTCGGGGGTCGACACGCACCACACCACCAGTTGGGCCAGTTCCAGCTGTTCGATTCGTTGTTGCTGGGCCAACTGGTGGACCAGGCCCTGGTCGGGGCGGTCGGCGGTTTCCCAGCCGGCGGTGTCGAGCAACTGGATGTCGAAGCCGTCGAGCGTGATCTCGGCGGTGACGACGTCCCGTGTGGTGCCGGCGATCGGCGAGGTGATGGCGGTGGACTGGTCGGCGAGAGTGTTGAGCAGGGTGCTCTTGCCGGCGTTGGGCAGGCCGGCGATCACTATCCGGTGTCGCTTTTCGGAGGTCATTCGCTGCCGGGCCTGTTGCCGGATGGCGGCCAGTTCCTCGGCGAGGTTTTCGAGACGATCGACCCGCTGTTGTTTCGAGACGAACTCGATGTCCTCGTCGGCGAAGTCGAGACCGGCCTCGAGGTCAGAGAGCAGTTCGATCAGATCGGTCCGCAGCCTGGCGAGTCTCCCCGAAAGTCCTCCGGCCAGCTGCCCCAGCGCCGTCTCCAGTTCGACGTGGTCCTCGGCGTCGATCACCCCCAGTACGGCTTCGGCCTGGACCAGGTCGATCCGTCCGGCGAGGAAGGCTCTCAGGGTGAATTCTCCGGGTCGTGCCGGCCGGACCTGTTCGCCTTCGGCGGCAAACAGTTTTTCGAGCAGCCGTTGGAGCACCGGTGGCGACCCCACCGCGTGGATTTCGGCCGAGGGTTGCCCGGTGTAGCTGCGACCGGTGGGCCAGAGGTAGAGATCGACGGGAAGCTGCCGGTCCGGGTGTTCGGTCGAGCCGATGTTCCAGTCGCCGGGGTGGCGACGGGCCGGGCTCCGAGTTCCGGGTTCGGGCCATTCGTCGGGGGCGTGCGGAGTGAAGAACGATTCGCAGAGACGGTGTGTTCCGGGTCCTGAGATGCGGACGACTCCGCGTGCGGCACCTCCCGGCGGGGAGGCGATTGCGGCGATGGTGTCGTCGGTGGGGGGAAGCATGCCGGGTGCCCCGATCGGAAGGGGGTCACGTGCAGGGGGATTCTAGCGGCGTCGCTTCTTCTTCTTGCGTCCGCCCTTGCCCCCCGACCCCTTCTTCTGCTGTTTCTGCAGCTGCTCGTATTCCTGCTTCTGGGCTTCGACCTTCTGCTGGGCTTCGTCCATCCAGCGGCCGACCCGACCCCAGATTCCCTTCCGCGGCTTCTCGTCCCCGTCGACGACCGCTTTCGGCTGGGGGGTCGGCAGCAGGTCCATCAGCTTGCGTTCCCCCATGCCCCAGAGGGTCGAGACGATGAAGTAGCAAAGCAGCCCGGCCGGGAGTCGATAGAACAGGAAGCCGAAGACGATCATCATCACGTTCATCATCTTCTGCTGCATCGCCGCCTCGTCGGTTGTCGGCGGCGGCATGAACATGCGGTTGTTGACCAGGTACAGCACCACGGTGATCAACGGCAGCAGGTTGAAGTCGGATCCCAGGTAAGGGATGTCGAACCCGTGGTGGAACAGACGGTCCGGACCGGCGAGATTGTCGATGTAGAGGAAGCCGGCGCGGCGGAGATCGACCGAGCTGCCCACTGCCTGGTAAAGGCCGATAAAGATGGGCAACTGGACGATGATCGGCAGGCAGCCCGAGAACGGGTTGTAGCTGTGCTTGCGGAACAGCTCCATCTGCGCCCGGCCGAAGGCCTGCTTGTCGTCCCCGTGCTTTTCCTTGAGCTTCTCGATCTCGGGCTTCAGGTCCTTCATGATCTTGGCGCTGAGAGCCTGTTTGCGCGTCAGCGGATGCATCATCAACCGGACGCTGATTGTCAGCACGATGATGGCAAATCCGTAACCCAGTCCCGGGACCAGCGAGTGGATGACGTCCAGGAAGTAGAGCATTGCTCGGGAAATGTGCTTGCCGATCCAGAAGATGTTGGTCACGTCAAGCACGTCCTGTGCCTTCAGTGGCGTCAGCAACTGGGGACGCTTCGGACCGGCGTAGAGCGTGTAGCTGTGCGTGACCTTCTTGCCGGCGGCGAGCGTGATGTCGTGGGAAGACAGCAGAACACTGACCTGGGTGTACAGGGGGGTCTTGGAGTTGCGATGAACCAGCTGGGGCGTGGCCTGGGCAATGTAACCCCGCGGTGTCGTGTCGAGGCTCTGTTCGACCTGTTCGGGTGAGGGAAACAGCAGCGCGGCGAAGTACTGCACGTCGATGCCGACAAAGTGCCAGGTTTCTTTGGGCTGCTGCTGTCGTTCCTGTTCGTCCTCCGTTTCGGCCACATCGGCCGCGGTGATCGCATCGACGACCTCGACCTGGCTCCCGTTGACCTTGGTCCACTTGATCGAGCTGGCGTAGCGGGAGTTCTCGAGGTCTTCGAGGGGAACCCCGACGGGGCCCTGAAGCCCGTAGCTGAGCGTGGTGGCCTGGGAGCCGAGGTTTTCCAGCGTGAGTGAGAATTCGAGCTGGTAGGCCGCGGGACGGCGATCGAACAGTTTGCCCGGATCGGTGCCGGACCCGATCTGCTTGAGTTCGTCGTCGGAGAGTCGCCGGAGCCGGAAGGTCTTGGTGACATTGATCTCGCCGACCTTCAGACGGAAGGTCACCCCGTTGACGATCTCACCGTCCAGGGAACGATCGACGACTTCCCAGTTGACCTGGTTCAGTGATGCGGATTCCTCGATCGCCGCAAGCTGGCTGTCGAGACTGGCGATCGGAGTCTGCAGGGTCAGCGGAAGTTCCTTGACTCCCAATGGTGACGGTTTCCAGTTGGCGAGTTCCTTCTCGGACAGGCCGTTGTCGTCGGAGTCGAGGCCCCTCAGGTGATCACCGACGATCGACAGGGGCGGGTCGATCTTGACCTCTGGTCGTGGCAGAGCAAGATGCCGGGGGTCGTTGGATGAGGCGACCAGTACCGCTGCTCCACGGGTGGTCAGTTGCACCTGCAGGCCATATCCCAGCCTGGGGTCGTCGCTGCCGATGGTCACCACTTCGTAGGGATGGCCGGGAAGCGAAACCGTCGCCGCAGTCCCCGGCTTGGTGTCCGGTTTGTCGGCTGTCGTGGCAGCCGGCTTTTCAACCGGCTTGGCAGTCGCCTTTTCAGCCGGCTTGGCAGCCGGCTTGGAGTTCGGCTTTTCGGCGGGCTTGTTGGCCGCCGGTTGGTCCGCGTTCTGCCCACGATTGCCGGGGCGGACTCTGACCGAATTCCAGAGAAACAGCAGCGCGATCGAGAGGACCAGGAACAACAGGAGTCGGCGAAATTCGTCCATGACTTATCGGCCGTCCCGCAGTCGATCTCCGAGAAAGTTGTCGAGATCGGGGATGGCGTAGATCTTTTCGGCGGTGGCCTCGAGGTTGTACTCGACCCGCTGAAATTCGACCCGCACCGCTCCCGGTTGTCCACCATCCGAGGCCGACGCGTCTCCTCCCTCTGCGGGGGGGTCGTCGGTGAGCACGACGTAGGAACCTCGTGAGTCACCGTTCCTGGGCTGGCCGACCGATCCGACGTTGACCAGGGCCTTGGAGTCGCCGAGCGTATAGACGAATTCACATTCCTCGGGAGAGATGAAGTCCAGGCCCTCGGTGAAGACACCGGGAATGTGGGTGTGTCCCTGGAAGCAGTAGCGTTCGACCAGCGAGAAGATCCGTTCCATCTTTCTCTGGTTGTAGATGTCTTCGGGAAAGACGTATTCGTTGAGCGGGTTGCGGGCCGAGCCGTGGACGAACATCAGCCCCGGTTCGCGGTGGACCCGGGGGAGTTCACCGAGGAAATCCCAGCGGCGTTCGTTGCCTTTGGGGTCTCCGGACTCGAGTTGTTTGCGAGTCCAGAAGATGGCCCGTTCGGCTCCGGCGTTGAATCCCTCGGGATCGAACAACGCGCCCTGGTCGTGGTTGCCCAGCAGGCAGACGGCGCACCTGGTCACCCGGTCGATACACTCCCGGGGGTTGGGTCCGTAGCCGACGATGTCCCCGAGGCAGTAGATCTCCTCGACCGACTGCGTCTCGATATGCGCCAGCACGGCCTCGAGGGCTTCGAGGTTGCCGTGGATGTCGCTGATAAGAGCTCTGCGCACGAAAGACACTCGACTGGTCGTGGCCCGCGGGGATTCCGTTTGGATCCGCTGCCACTGACCGGAAAAGGGAGCAAACCCCGAGTCTAGTTGAGCCGTCCAAGGGGGGTCAAGTTTGTGTTGTCGACGTGGTTTTTTGACCACACCCCGGATGTGACCTATCGTTGAGAGATCGACTGTCCGGGGTGGACCTCGGTTCTTTCCTCGTGATCGTCATCATCCCTAAAAATTCTCTCGATCAACACCGCCGGGGACCTCCCCGGCAGTACTGGCGCCCATGATCTCTCAACCCGGATCCCTGTTGGTTGTCGAGGACGACGGCGATGTCCGTGAGTTCCTGGCCGATGATCTTCGTGCCCGCGGGTACCGGACCGAGACGAGCGGCAGTTGTGGATCCGCAATCGGCCTGTTGCGTGAGCAGTCATTCGACGTGGTGTTGTGTGACGTTCACCTGCCCGATGGTGACGGATTGAGCGTGTTGAGGTGGTGTCAGGAACGCCGCCAGCGTCCATCGGTGATCCTTTTGACCGGTTACGGCACGATCGAGAATGCGGTCGAGGCGATGCGGGCCGGGGCTGACGACTATCTGACCAAACCTGTCGTCGACGATCAGCTGGCCGAGTCGTTGTCGCGGGTGATGGCCCGCCGGATCGACGGGCCGCACATGGTTTCCGTGCCGCCGGTCGACCCATCGCCGGTGGGCGAGATGCTGGTTGGTCGCGACCCACGGATGCAACAGTTGTTTGAACTGGTTGATACGGTGGCCCGCACCCGGACCACCGTCCTGATCCAGGGTGAGAGCGGCACGGGGAAGACATTGACCGCCCGGTCTATCCATGATCACAGTGACCGCCGCGACCGGCCGTTTGTCGAGGTGTCGTGCGGTGCCTTGAGCGAGACGCTGCTTGAGAGTGAACTGTTCGGGCACGTGGCCGGGGCGTTCACCGGGGCGGTCAGCGATCGGCCCGGCCGTTTTCGCCAGGCCGACGGCGGGACGTTGTTCCTCGACGAGATCGACACGGCTTCGCCTGCGCTGCAGGTGAGGCTGTTGCGGGCGATCCAGGACCGGGAGTTCGAGCCGGTCGGTGGCGGTCGGACCGAGCGGGTTGACGTGCGGCTGATCGTGGCAACCAACAAGGACCTGGAAGGGCTGGTCCGTGAGGGCGAATTTCGCGAGGACCTCTATTACCGGGTCAACGTGATCACCCTGACCCAGCCCCCGTTGCGGGGTCGCTCCATCGACATTCCGCTCCTGGTGGAATTGTACCGCGAGCGGTTCGCCAACGAGTTGGGGAGGCCGGTGGCTGATGTAGATCCCGCGGCGATGGAGTGCCTGTGCGAGTACCACTGGCCGGGCAACGTCCGTGAACTGGTCAACGTGATCGAGCGGGCGGTGGTGTTGTGCCGGGGCGAGGTGATTCGCCTGGACGACCTGCCCGAGGCGGTTCGCCGCGAAGAGCCTCGGGCCGAAGCGGCCAACCGGTTGAAGTCGGCGCTGGCCGATCCCGAAAGAAAGTTGATTGTCGAGTCGCTTGAGGCTCACGGCTGGAATCGCCAGCAGTCGGCCCTTTCACTCGGCATCAATCGCACGACGCTCTACAAGAAAATGAAACGTCACGGCATCGTGGCTCCGGCGCACTAGCTGCCGCGGAGATCTTCCAGGCACTGACGTACGTGCGCCTCGAACCGGTCGAGCACGCCGTCGGCGGTCAGTTCTGAGGAGTCGATGACGATCGCGTCGTCGGCTGGGCGGAGGGGGCTGATCTCCCGTGTCCGGTCGCGGTGGTCGCGCTGTCGAATCTGCTCCAGGGTCTCTTCGAGCGGCACTTCAACGCCCCGGGCGAGCAGTTCTTCCTGCCGTCGCACCGCCCGGACCTCGGCACTGGCCTCCAGGAAGAACTTGCACTCCGCGTCGGGAAAGACCTCGGTCCCCTGGTCCCGTCCCTCGGTGACCATGTCACGCTCTCGAACCATCGCCTGTTGTTGCCGAACCATCTCGGCCCGGACACCGGGGTGCTGGGCGACCCGGGAGGCGGCCTCGGAGATCGAGGGGGACCGCACCGCGGCGGAGATGTTGACGCCGTCGAGAAGCACGTCCTGTCCGTCGAAGCCGATCCGAAGTTCAGCCGCCCGCTCGGTCACGCTCGCCCGGTCGGTTGTGTCGATGTCAGATGCGAGGCAACTGTGGGCCACGGCGCGGTACATCGCACCGGTGTCGATGTAGTCGAAGCCCAGCCGTTGGGCCAGTCCGCGGGCCGCTGTGCTCTTGCCCGATCCAGCCGGTCCGTCGATCGTGACAATCATCTCCGGAACATCTCCCCATCCCTGGACATCACGGTTCAGTCGAACCTCAACTCGATGTCGGCGATTTCGTGAGCGGTCAGGTCGATACGCACACCGTCGCCTTCGATTGGCAACTCGGCCAGCGTTCGGCCCTCGAAGTCACGTTGCCGGGCCATGATCGGCGTCCGCCAGCATCGCAGTGTCGTGCTGCGGTGTCGCCCCTCGGTCTCCTGCAATCGCACGGCGAACCCAAACCCGTCGGGCAGGGTGGGCTGGTCGTATTCCGACCACTGATCCTGTTCGTCGGGATCCGTTTCAGGCTGGCCCGAGCCGTCGAGATCTCCGAATCCGTCATCGATCGGGTCATTGGCGGTGTCATCGGGAGTCCAGGTGGGCAGGTCGGTCAGGTCGAGGACCCGTGTGATCTGGACGTTGCGGCTGTCGAGGTGGAAGAACCATCCCTGGACGCCCGCCGCCGGTGGGCCGGGGACGTCGTGACGGACCACGGGGGGCACCAGGTGATCGAGGGCCTCCTGCATCGGGTAGGCCTGGTCGACGGCAATCGTCATCGAGAACTTCCGCCTCTGTTCCCCTTCGGGGACCAGGATCGCGTCGATCATGCGGTCTCCGGTCTTGCGGTAGAACGGCATCCCGGGAGTGACCAGTGTCACGCGATTGGATTCGTTGGCGATCTCGACGTAGTAGGGGCTCTCGAACCGGTCGTTTCCGGCCGGCTGGGCACTGCCAAGTACGCTGCGGGTGATGGCTGCGGTGGCGTCGCCGTAGGCGAACCGCGCCGCCAGGTAATTGCTCCAGGGATCCCCTTCGGGGGCCTGGTCGAGTTCGAGCTCAATCTCCACTTCGACACTCGGCCGGTATCTCAGCGTACGGAACGTCTGGCGGAACCCGGCGATACGCGTTCCGGACAACTGGTCGACGATGTCACCGTGGGTCCGGATTTCTCCGATATGGGGGCCGGCCGAGAGCACCTCGACCCCGTGGCCGACCATCTCCGAGTACCAGGTGCTGGTCTCCTGGGACGCGTCGTCGTCTCCGGTCGGAACAGTCCGTTCACGGGGAAAGCGGAAGGCGAGTTGCTGGCTGAGTACGTTGGGCTGCCGTCCGTAGCCCTTGATCCGTTCGATGCCCCCGGTCTGCGGGTTGATGTGCACCTCGAAGAACTCGTTCCTGAGCAGCAGTTCGTCGGCCAGGGCGGCATTTTCGTCGGCGGTCTCGGCGGGACCCGGAGACGACGGCAACCAGGCGTATCCCGAGGCGGGCAGGTCGATGATGGCCCGGCGTCCATTGGCCGTGTCCTGGATGCCACGGAGCCCGGGGGTGTCAGCCGGCGCGGCCTCGCCGTCGGGCAATCCCACCGCAACGGTCCGGGGGAACGAGAGCGTGTTGACGATCAACTGGCCGGTCTCCCCGGCGGCAGCACTGGCTCCGGTGATCAACCCGGCCAGTTTTCCGGTCGCTTCTTCGGTGAAAGTCTCGACCGCTGCGTCGGCCTGGCGGCGATCTTCCTCGCCCCCCTCGCAACCGGCCGTTTCGACCAGGGATTCGAGTTCGGCCTGTCCGTCGGCGTCGAGTCGCACGCCGGCCAGCAACCGGGCGAGGCTGTCGCACCAGGCGGCAGCATCGAAGCGGCCTCGACGGGAGAAGTGGTCAAGGTGACGGCTGACGGGGTCGGGATCCTGGCCGGCAACCGATTGGGTCAGGAACGGGGCGAGGTATTCGCTGGCGTTGTAGGAGGAGATGCGGCCGGGGGTGTCGGTGTTCTGGAAGTAGTCGTCGAGGGTGACGAAGCGGCCCAGGCAGGGGGCGTAGGCGTGCATTCGCACCAAGTCCTCGTACCACGGCGAGACGATCTCGGGCCAGCGAGCGAGCATCAGGGCCGCTGACTGGTCCTCTTCCATCGACTCGGCCATCCGCATCGGGAATCTCAGGAAACTGGTCGCACCCTCGGCCGCCAGGGGGATTCTCGACATCGCGTCCAGTACCGTGCCGTCACAGCCCTCCCATCGCAGCTTGCTCTGTTCGCTGTCGGGATAGAGTCCGTCATCGAGCAGAAAGTGGAGGGCCGAGTGATAGCCGCTGCGGGAGAGCAATTGGGGAAGCACGGTGGCCAGGCCGAAGCGGCGGCGGGCCCAGGTGGTTGGTTCCCGACCGAAGAGCTGTTTCAGCGTCCGGCGTCCCCGTTGCAGGTCCCACAACAGTGAGTCCAGGGGAACCAGCGGGACAGGGATCTCCTCGTGATCCCCTCCCACCACATCGATGGTCTCCCGCTCCCAGGCCTCGCGAATCAGCTCGGCAAACTCGGGTTGTTCCTCCACGATCGTCACCGCGTCGGCGGACCGCAGCAGCAGGTTGACCGGCAATTCTCCGACCAGCAACTTCCGGAAGTGCTCGTCGGCCACTTCCGGGACGACCAGGCACAGGTCGATGAGGTAACAGTCGACCGGGTAGAACCGTTCGCGGGCCTCGTGCAACGACTCGAAGCAGCTCTTGAGGTGCGTTCGAGCCGTCTCGGAATCGTTGGCGATCACCGATTCGGCGGCCATCACCGCCTCGCGTTGTAGAAAGACCTCGTCGAGGTTGCCGAAGTGGTGCATGTGCCGAGTCAGCAATTCCATCTGCAGGTAACAGCTGCCCAGGGCCAGGAAGTCGGCGGTGAGATCGGGGTCCAGTGCTGTGGCTTCCCGGTCTTCGCCGAGCAACGACAACGCGGCGGCGACCATTTCGTCGCGATCGGAGAGATCGGTGATCACACCACAGCCGGCCTCCCGGGCCCGTGTCGCCCAGTCGTGGCCGAGCCAGTCGGTGCTGGCCGTGGGGACCAGGAACAATTGGCCGGAGGTGGGATCGGTCGGCTCGTCAGCCCGCTGCCAGTTGGGGATCACCCCGGTGGTTGCCAGCAGTCGTGGGTGCCAGGCCACGGCGAACGCATTCAGCAGGCTCGCGGCCTCATCCTCGTCCAACTCGGTCGGAAAGTCCTCGAGACTGTGACTGGGGATCAGGATGACGACGTCGGTAAGGGGCTCGAGCGTCTGTTGCTGGTCCGGTGTGGAACCGTTCGGAGAAGCATCGGACGTGTAATCGGCCGACGGCTGCTGTTGGTCGGGAGCCGGATCGCTCGGAGGATCGGGCTCGGAGCGGTCTGGTGTGAGGTTCATGACCGTCTGCCACTTGGCTCGAACCGAACCGCCCCGGCGGCATTTCGGCGAGAGGTTTGCAGTGGGCGAGGTCACCGCCGTCGGTGATCTCAAGGAGTTGGATGTGCCCACAGCACGATTGTCGGGGTTGTGAGTGTAGTAGGACCGATGGTGGGGTCCAAGCGTTCAGGGGAAACCGGAGAAAACAGCGGAACTCTAGCGGTTGTCCGGTCGTCCAAACTGGCGATTCCTGCGAACCTTCGCTGGTCGCTGGTTTCGATTGACCGGACGGAAAATCACGTGATAGCCTTACGAAAGAACAATTCAACTCGTCCCAGTTTGCGGGCGGTCTCTGGGTGCATCCCGAGAGAATCGCTGTAGAATGGACGGGGTTAAATCGTGGGAGTCAGTCGCACATGGCCGACAGCCAGGACGTATGGGGAATTGACATTGGCCAGGCCGGTCTTAAGGCGGTGCAACTGCGTTACGCCGAAGCGGCCGACCAAGTGCTGGCCATGGGCCACGCGTACATCAAGTACGGCGATCCGGATTCCCCCAAGATTCTCAGCCAGCCCGACGCGGTTCCCGAGGAGCTGATTCCGCAGGCGATCGAGAGGTTCATCGAGAATAACGACGTGGACGGGGCGAGGGTGGCGATCAGCCTGCCCGGGCCCACCTCCCTGGCGCGGTTCATCAACCTGCCTCCGGTCGAATCGAACAAAGTCGCCGAGATTGTCAAGTACGAGGCGAAGCAGCAGATCCCGTTTGATCTCGACGATGTCATCTGGGACTTCCAGAAGATCTCCGGAAGTGTCGACGAAGACAGCGGCTACATGCTCAATGCCGAGGTCGGCCTGTTCGCGATGAAGCGTGAGCAGGTGTTCGAGACTCTGCAGCCGTTTCTCGACGCGGGACTCGAAGTCGATCTCGTCCAGATCGCTCCGTTGGCCCTGTACAATTTCGTCTGTTACGACCAGATGGGCGTTCGGGTGGACGAGGAGCCGACCGACGACGACGAGTACACGATCGTGCTCGACATGGGAACCGACAACACGACGCTGTTGATCACCAACGGCGCGAAGATCTGGATTCGCAATGTTCCGCTTGGAGGCAACCACTTCACGCGGGCGTTGACCAAGGAGATGAAGCTGACGTTCGCCAAGGCCGAACATCTCAAGTGCCACGCGACGAAGTCCGAGGATCCTCGGGCGGTCTTCCAGGCACTGAGGCCGGTGTTCAACGAGTACGTCTCGGAGATTCAGCGGTCGATCGGCTATTTCTCGAGCGTCAACCGCGATGCGAAGATTGTGCGGGTGCTGGGTTGTGGCAACGGTTTCAAGCTGGCCGGACTGCAGAAGTTCCTGCAGCAGAGTCTGCAGTACGACGTCGAACGAGCCGAAACGTTGCAGGCGGTCATCGGCGAGAAGGTGCTCAACTCGAACGAATTCCAGGACAACGTGCTGACATTCTCGGTGCCACTGGGCTTGGCGCTGCAGTCGTTGGACGTGACCCGGGTTCACACAACGTTGTTGCCCCGAGAAATCAAGACAGCTCGGCTGATCCGAGAGAAGAAGCCCTGGGCGGTGCTTGCCGCGTCGTTGGCACTGTCGGTGATGGCTGTCGACATGGTCCCGCGAGGTTGTGTGGCCCGGTCGATCCAGAACGAAGCGGTTGTCAAGGCGGCCAAGGACAGTGACAAGGCGTACGGCGAGATCACCGGAAAACAGGGGGAATACGACACCCTGGTCGGAACCTTTGACGAGGAACAGATCCGACAGCAGACCTTGCTGGGAGGGTCGGACCGTCGAGAGTTGATTCCCGAGATTCTCAAGGCGATCAATGAATGCTTGCCTCAGGAGGTGGGGAACCAGAAGGATATCCAGAACCTGGTCAGGAGGAACCGGGTCCACGTCTCCTACGTCGTCCACAAACGGCACGGTGACCTCAAGACCGGCTGGTTCGACAAGATCCTTCAGTCGGTCGATGGCAGGGCTTACATGGATGAGACCGACAAGGGGGCGCCACCGTCGGGAAGTGGGTATGTCTTCACCCTGATTGGTGAGCACTTCCACAAGGGGCAGGCAGCGGGAGACCAGTTGCAGTTTTATGTGCAGAACACGCTGCTGACCAACCTGCGGCAACCGAAGATGAAGGCCCTGGGAGTGACGCATCCGACGATCACTTCGTTCAAGAGTGATGTGGTCAACTACGATCCCACCGGTCGTGTGAAGATGAGTGCCACTTCCGGCGGAGCCGGGGCAGCGACGTTCGGTGGCTTTGGAGCTCCTGCTGCGGCAAAGCGCAAGACCACTGCCAAAAACGTCAAGTTTGAAAAGGTTGACAAGACGACATTCCAGATCGAATTTGTCTGGAAACCGACTCCCCCCAGTGCACGGCAAGTGGCTGCGGCGACAGCTCCGGGAGCCCAGCCGGGTGCGGCAGCTCCGGGAGTTCAGCCAGGTGCGGCAGCTCCGGGAGCCCAGCCGGGTGCAGCAGCTCCGGGAGCTCAGCCGGGTGCGGCAGCTCCGGGAGCCCAGCCGGGTGCGGCAGCTCCAAAACGCCAGGCCGGAAATTGAACTGACATCACAAACAGAGAACCAATCCCCCGCTTCACGGACGTAAACATTCCATCCCGTGCGGGGACATTGCGAGGACGATCATGGATAAGCTGAAACCGGTGCTGACTCACAAGTTCTGGATCCTCTTCGTCATCGCGCTGGGGCTTTCGTTCTTCGGATGGAGTGGCGGGGCGAGCAATGTTGATGAAACCAACAAGTCCGGCGTCTCGAAGCTTGATGGGTCTTTGAAGAAGATCAAGGACCTGGGAGGGACGGCCGCGACGAAGAACAGTGACTGGATTGAAAAACTGGATGCGATCAACACCGAAATGTCCGCGCGGACTTCGGTGGCCGCGGCCCAACTGTGGGACAGCCAGAAGTCATTGAAGCGATGGCCTGTTCGAATCGGACAGCGTGCACCCAATTTTTTCTGTCTCGAGGACGTGACGACGCTTGAACAGTCCCTGGGTGGCAAGTCGAACATGCTCCGGACGTTCTACAGGTTGGATTTCCAGAGAGAGCTTGAAAGGGTGTGGTTGTTGGCCCAGCCGGAGGGGGCTGCTCAAGGACCTCAAAAGGTGAGATTTCCTCTCCAGGACATGCCTACGCCTTCTCGATTCCCCTGGGAGTCCGTTGATCCGTCGATTGAAGAGATCTACTCGGCCCAGGAGGACCTGTGGTTGATTTCGTCGTTGCTGATGGCCGTTCGCGAAGTGAATTCGGGAACGGTTTCTGTCATCGATTCCCATGTCAAGGAATTGCAACTCGTACAGTTGTTCCGGGGCACACGCCTGGCTGACGGTGCGGCCGGCGGTGGTGGTGCTGGTGCTGGCGGAGCTGCCGGTGGAGCCATGGGCGGCGCCGGTGGAGGTGCCGGTGGAGCCATGGGGGGGGCAGGCGGCGGCGGTCCGATGGGCGGCGGTGGTGGCCCGATGGGTGGAGGTGGGGGGCCACCAGGAAATCCGAGTGGTGTGTCAGCGGGAGTCGGCGGAGGCGGTGGTGGAATGGGAGCGATGGAGGGTGGTGGTACGGCGACCGCCGGCGTGTTCACGGCTTCAGTCGACTTTGACCTCAGTGAAGAATTCAGCGGCGTGCGGATTGCCGGACAGTCGGGCAAGAGTGGCGGTGCCGGCCAGGGTGGTGGAGGAATGGGTGGCGGCCCGATGGGTGGTGCTGGCGGCCCGATGGGTGGTGCTGGCGGCCCGATGGGTGGTGCTGGCGGTCCGATGGGCGGTGGCGGTGGTCCGATGGGCGGTGGCGGTGGTCCGATGGGCGGTGGTCCAATGGGCGGTGGCGGTGGTGCTGCAGCCTCTGAAGGAGGAAGCCTCGACCCTCAAAAATATTACTGCGAGGACACCGAATTTCGTCGCACTCGTGGATTCAAGATGAAGCTCGTAGTTGATCATCGAAAGTTGCCGGAACTTCTCGCGGCACTCAGTCGCTCACCGTGGCCGGTCGAGATCATCCACGTCAACCAGGGGCCGGCTCCCACAACTCTCTACAGTCCTGCGGAAGGTACGACTGAGAGAGGTTCGGGAGGTGGTGGAATCGGTCCGATGGGTGGCGGCGGAACCCCGATGGGTGGCGGCGGAACCCCGATGGGTGGCGGCGGAACCCCGATGGGTGGTGCCGGTGGCGGCTTCCCCGGTGGGGCTGGTGGAACCCCGATGGGTGGTGTCGGTGGCGGCTTCCCCGGTGGGGCTGGTGGGACTCCGATGGGTGGTGCCGGTGGCGGCTTCCCCGGTGGGGCTGGTGGGACCCCGATGGGTGGTGCTGGTGGCGGCTTCCCCGGTGGGGCTGGTGGGACTCCGATGGGTGGTGGTGGAACCCCGATGGGTGGCGGCGGTGGAGCTGCCAGTGTCGGGCTCCAGGCGCCAGGTGGCGGCGCGGTTCCGATGGGCGGCGGAGGCGGCGGATTTGCCGGTCCCGGTCCTGGATTCGGTGGCGGAGGCTTTCAGTCTTCGCTCGGTGACAATTCCGTGACCGATGGTCAGGTCATTGCCAATGTCGTTCCCACCGAAAACCCCCACTTGGCGACCGTTGTCATCGTGGGGCTGATGACGATCTACAAGAAACCTCCTGTGAACGAGAGTGCCGATGCAGCCAACACCGGTGCACCGGCCGCCAACCCGAACGCACCGGCCGCCAACCCGAACGCACCGGCCGCCAACCCGAACACACCGGCCGCCAATCCGAACACACCGGCCGCCAATCCGAACACACCGGCCGCCAACCCGAACACACCGGCCGCCAACCCAGGCACGCCGGGATCTAATCAGAAACCTCAACCTGGAGCGAATCCGGGTCGTTGATGCGGTTTACTGCAGATTCACAGCGATTGTTGCAGGAACACAAAGGACCAACATGTGGGTCGGACCAGCCGACCCGGCCGAGCCAAGAATCATCCAGAACAGGGACACAGGCCGAGAGCCGCAATGGCCGATGGAATCATCAGCGGGCTCTGTTGAAGTGCCAAGGAGACTGACATGGCGAAAATGGGTGGAAAACTCAAGCCGGACCAACTTCTTCAATTGGGTTTGGCCCATATCGAAAAGGCGGTTTTGGCCGGTGTCGGGCTGTTCATGGCCTTCGTACTGATCTACGAGCCCATGGGCGATTCGGGCAAGTGGTCTGCGTTCAAGACGCATCCGAACGAGTTCCAGGCAAAGATCGACGCGGCCCGCTCGTCGCACCAGAATGCCCGGTGGACCAGTTCGGAAGAGAAGAAGAAGTTCGAGGAACTGGCGGACGTGCGCGTGGCGGTCGGCTCGCGCAAGAGTCAACTCGACGTCAGCCGTTTCGAATACGCGACTCCGTTCCACTTCTCACCCTACGAAAAGAAGCAGAAGGACAGCGTCCCGATTCTGCTGCCGATTCAGGATGTCCTGGCGGATGCTGGGCAGGCGATCATGCGTCCGACGCCGACCGATGATGACGAAGAGGAAGATGACCCGAAGGTGGCCGGCAACGAGAAGGTGGCCGGAAAGATTGTTGGTCAGGACGGTCGTCCCCAGATCGACCGGCCTCGCAGTTCTGTGGCTCCTCGCAAGAATCGCCAAAAGGGTGGTGGTTTCAATGCTGGAGCCGGTGGCGGTGGATTCCAGGCTGGCGGCCCGATGGGCGGCGGTGGGCCGATGGGCGGCGGTGGATTCCAGGCCGGCGGCCCGATGGGTGGCGGTGGATTCCAGGCCGGCGGTCCGATGGGTGGCGGCGGATTCCAGGCCGGTGGTCCGATGGGCGGCGGAGGCGGCCCGATGGGTGGCGGCGGATTCCAGGCCGGCAACTCGATGGGTGGCGGCGGTTTTGGGGGTGGAGGTGGCTCCGTCTACAACGCCAAAGAGAGAGTCGGTACAGCGTTGGGCTACAACTTTGTTTCGATCCGTGGCTTGGTGAGACTCCGGGATCAGGCCGAGCAGTTTCGTAAGGCTCTGAATCTCGACACGCTTTCCGAGGCGATGGATCGTCTCGATATCATCGATTTCGAACTCGAACGCCAGACCGCCGTCATGGGCAACGATCCGTGGAGTGGTGCATGGCAAAAGGTCAACCTTCGAGCGGCCAGGGACATTGTGCTCTCGGTGGAATGGGAAGCCGACGTCGTGTCCTCGGACCTGACCGACCAGGTGGTCAGTATGCCGTTGCCTCGACGCGAGGCGGGGGAATGGGACTGGTTCGGCACGCATCCTCGGCTGGGTCTGCTGGCCGCGGAGGCCCGAGAACGCCAGGTTCTCGAAAACGAGGAAGCTCTCAAGGAATCCCAAAAACAGAAATCCAACGTCAAACAGCGACGTCGGAAAGGGGGCTTCGCGGCCTTCCAGCACGACATGCGCGGCATTCGTGGCAAGGTGATGCAGGGCGAGTCGGGCAGCAGGATCAGCCAGTCGGCCAACAAGCAGATGGGCCAGGAGGGGTTCCAAGGCTTCACCAATCAGTTCGCTGCCGGCGGTGGCGGAGGCCAGGCCGGGGCCGGTCAGTACCAGGCGAGCATTTCGGGACAGGTGTTGTTGTTCCGGTATCTCGACTTCGACGTCATTCCCGGGAATGCGTATCGGTATCGGGTGCGGCTGGTTCTGCGGAACCCGAACTACGAGAAGCCGCCGACGATGCTTCACGAGACCGCTGTCGCGACAGCCGATCAAGAGACGCTGGCCACCCCGTGGAGTGCGCCCAGCGGCGTCTGGAACTTCCGCCGACAGATGGTTGTCCCGGGCTCGGCCCAGGTTCGCAGATCGGTCCGATATTTCTTGTCCCGTGTCCAGTCCGCACGTCGCAGCTCTCCGGGTATGGCCGATTTCAACGTCTACCAGTGGTACCCGATTGCCGGGACGGACGTGAACGGAAAGATCAAGGCCCAGTTCGGCCAATTCATCTCCTCGGAACTCGATACGCTGGTCCTGAGACCTGCTGAGGAATCTTTTGGTGAGGAGAGTGTCAAGCTCCAGACCGGCGACGTGTTGCTGGACATCCAGACTCCGGCGGTACTCGATGAGACCGATCACCCGGATCTCCCGATCGGCCAACTCAAGAATCGACGTGACATCCAGGTGGCCACGGCTGGTGCCCTGGTGGTCAACCGTTATGGGCAACTGGTGTCCCATGGTCGGAGTCCGTTGGAGGTGTCGCAGGAGCTGACCGAGGGGCAGCAGTTCGCCTACGATCGCCGGCCCTGGCAGGACCTTTTGAACAAGAAAAAGTCCGGTGGGGGCAATACCGAGGGCGGATTCCAGTTCAATGCTGGAGCCGAGGGTGGTGAGGAGGACGGCAACGGTGGCGGTGGCAAGAACAAGAAAAAGCGTGGCCGCCGCAAGAAGAACCCCATCCGCAAAAACGGTGCCTACGGCGGTGGCGGTGGCGGCGGCATGATGGGTGGTATGGGTGGCATGGGCGGTGGCATGCCCGGCATGGGTGGTGGTGGCATGCCCGGCATGGGTGGTGGTGGCATGCCCGGTATGGGCGGCATGGGCGGCGGTGGTGCGATGCCCGGCATGGGTGGTGGCCCGATGGGTGGCGGCGGTGGCGGCTTCCCGGGTGCTGGTGGTGGTCCGATGGGTGGCGGTGGTGGCTTCCCGGGCGCCGGTGGTGGGCCAATGGGTGGCGGCGGTTTCCCGGGTGGGAATCGCTAGGCGGCCGGCTCCGCTCCCCAACCGATCCTGTCAGCGAGTCGGCGTCGTTTCTGTCTGGGGCTGGTCGACGACCAGTTCGCGGATTTCCGCGGCAATGAAGAACGATCCGGTTACGCAGATCAGGTCCTGTCGCCCGGCCAGTCTCCGGGCCAGGTGCCATGCCGCGGCGGGGTCAGCGGTGGCGTGGACAGGAATGTCGAACAGTTCACGGACGCGTCGATGCAGTGTCTCGACCCGGACCGCCCGAGGGTTGTCTTGGAACTGTGTGAGGATCACCGTGTCGAAGCGGGGCAGAAGTTGTCGGAGCAAACCGTCGACGTCCTTGTCGCGGGAGGTTGCAAAGACCAGGACGCGTTGTCGCCATGCGCATGCCGGGGAGCCCGAATCGAGGGTCTCCAGCAGAGCACCGGCACTGGCCCAGTTGTGAGCAGCGTCGACGATCACCGTCGGGTGGCGTCCGATCGTTTCGATTCGTACCGGCCATGTCAGGCCGGCGATGGCTGCACTCGCGGACTCTCTTGGAACCGGAGATTCTTCCTCGTCGACCACATCGATGGCGGCGGCCGCAAGCGCCGCGTTGGCCGCCTGGTGCTGTCCCGGTAGTGGAACAGAGATTTCGGGCCAGGACCCCTTGGGAGTCGAGACCCGAACGACGTGTCGCTGGGGGTCGTGGTCAAAGGAGATCTCACGCCCCAATTGCCACATGGTGGATTGGCAGTCAGCGGCGACGCTTTCGATGGCCTTCAGCGCCCGTGGCTGACTGACTCCACAGACGACCGGCACGCCCGGCTTGATGATCCCGGCCTTCTCACCGGCGATCTCGGCCAGGTCGCTGCCCAGCAACCGGGTGTGGTCTCGGCTGATGGTGGTGATGACCGAGACAAGCGGTCGGCAGAGGTTGGTGGCATCGAGCCGACCACCAAGTCCGACCTCGAGCACGGCTCCTTCGACACGGTTGGCCCGAAAGTGCTGCCAGGCCAGTGCGGTGGCCAGTTCGAAGTAGGTGGGAGAAATCCTGCCCGGCTCGGCTTCGATCTGTCGAACGATCCTGGCAATCTCGTTGATCAGACGGGTCATTTCCGCTTGGGTCGGCTGCACCCCGTCGACGGTCATCCGTTCTTCGAATGCCTCGACATGTGGTGAAGTGAACAGGCCGGTGCGGCGTCCGGACGAGGACAGGCCGGCGGCGATCATCGCCGAGGTTGACCCCTTGCCCTTGCTGCCGGCGACATGGACCACCGGGATGTCGTTCTGAGGATTGCCGATCTGTTCGAGCAGCCGCGCCATGCGGTCGAGTTTGAAGTCTCCGGCGGAGTAAAGGTCGCTGTTGAGACGTTCGTAGTTGATCCGACCGAACAGAAACTCGACCGCTTGCTCGTATGTCTCGATCGCTCCGTGCATCGTTGTCGATCGCCTCGGCCGTCTGCAGAATGCGGCTGAGTATAACGGGGGGGAAGACGTTGCGGAATCGGGTGCGGAACGGATTGATCGCCGTCGTTTGGATTGAACGCGAGGGGCCGGAACCGTCAGAATGGGGAGTCATCCAGGAACGACAACCGTGTGAAGATGTGACGATGTCTGTGCGAATTCATTACTGCAGCCTGTGCGGTTTTGCCAAGCATGCTGAGGCCATCGCACAGGCGGTGAGTGCCGAACTTGGGCTGGCCACCGATCTCCAGGAGGCCGTCTGGGGGACATTCCGGGTCGAGTGGTCCGGGCAGGAGATCTACAACCGCTGGCGAACGCGGGGGATCCTGGGGCGACTGGGCATGGGACGCACGCCGACGCCCGAAGAGATCGTGTTGCTGTTGACCGATGTCACCGGGTCACAGCCGGCCCAATCCGCAGCCGACGGAACTTGACCACGGTGCTGTGGTTCTGGAGGCCGAGGAAACCCTTGAGTTTTCTCAGTGCCAGTTTCGGATGACTCTTGGGAGTGATGTCGACGATCGTCACGCCGTTGTGGATCGTGGTGATGTGCTGTCCGGTGCAGTTGATTTCCATCGTGTTCCATTGGCCGGCGGGGCGGCAGACTCGATCCGTTGCTCCCGCGATGGCATAGACCGATCCGCAGTACTGGTAATCCTTGAGCTTGCTGTATTTCTTGGCGTTGTCGTCAAGCACCTGGACCTCGAACCCGGCCGGGGGCAGCGTCTTGTTGTCGCGGTGGTGCTTTCCGTCAGCCGGCACTCTGACGTAGATGCCGCTGTTGCCACCCGGCGAGACCTGGTACTGGAATCTCAGGTTGAAGTCCCCGTACTGCTTGGTGGTTCTCAGCCACGGTCCTGTCTCGCCGCTGCACTCGATCGTTCCCCGATCGTGAGTCTGTTCATCGAGTGCGCCGATCCCCGTGGGATCGCCACCAAGTTTCTGGTAGCGAGCAACGGCACGGCTCCAGAGTTTCGAGTAATTGGTTCGCGATTTCCGGCGTTTGACTCGCCAGCAGATCTCCGACGGCTGTCCGGCTCCTTCCCAGCCGGTGAGGTCGCGGCCATTGAAGAGGCTTGTGTATCCAAGCTCGGTGACCTGGATGTTGCGGAACCGCATGCGACCGCCGGAAGGCCCCTCGACCTGGATTCCGATGTGTCCACGGTCGATTGTCATTCCGCTGGCGCGGTAGGCGGGACGTCCGTTGATTGCCAGCGACAACGTGTCCTCGACGACGATGATGTCGAAGCTGTTCCACTTGCCGTGTTTGATCAGCCCCGGAGGAGGCGTGGCTCCCTTCAATCCACCGCATGCTCCTTCGTTTCCTTCGGCGAGGTTCAACTGGTATCCCCGGCGGGGGAACGGTGAGCCACCGACCTGTGTGCGGACGTAGATCCCCGCGTCGTACTTCGACGCCTTCTCGGCCTTCCACTCGACGTGCATCAGGAAATCGCCGTACTGGTGATCGCTGCGGAGCCAGCCGTTGCCGTCGATCAGGTGGATCTCGTCATCGCCCACGTCGGCCTTGCAGTTGTTCTCGATGGTCCAACCCGACAGGGTCGTGCCGTCAAACAGAGGGTAGGAGAATCCGGCGGCCGAGGCCGACGACACCAGCAACAGCGCGGCCAGGCAAGATCGAGTCAGCATCAGTCGTTTCTCCCGGTGACCAAACGACGCGGAGACGGTTTGTCCGTCACGCGTCACTTGGACGCCTTCTTTTTTTTCTTCTGGTCGGACTTGTTCCCGGCCGGTTTCTTGTTGAAGTCACCTGCGGTGACGATGACCATTTTCTTGGGATTGAAGTACTTGCGAGTGGCCTTCAGGACGCTCTCGGTGGTCGTGGCCGACACCCGCTTTTCCAGTTCCGCTTCGAAAGCGAGCGTCCGCTTGGCGAAGAGAGTGCCGGCGAGCATGCCGGCCAACCTGGCATCGTCGGTGCGGCTGACCCGCAACGACTGCAGGAACCCTTTCTGGGCGGCGGCGAGTTCGGCGGGGGTGACGCCGGACTTGAGCAACTTGTCGATTTCTTCGCGGATCGCCTTGACCACCTTGGGGGTGTTCTGGGGGTTGGAGATCGCCCCGATGGTCAGGCTGCCCCGCTGGTCGACGCTGGTGGCCCGGAAGAAGGAGGCGATGCTGTAGGAAAGTCCCTCCTTTTGCCGGACCCGGTCTCCCAGGCGTGAGGCGAGTGAGCCGCCGCCGAGAATGTAGTTGGACATGATCAGCGATGGGTAGTCGGGGTGCGAGTCCTTCATGGAGAAGACGATCCCGGCGTAATACACGGCGTTGGCCTTGTCGGGCGTGAGGATCCTGTGGCTTCCCGGTTTGTAGGGGAGGTCCCCGTGTCGCTCGATGTGCTCGTAGGACTCGTCGGCCTCCCATCCGCTGACGAGACTGTTGAGCAGCGGCAGGGTGGCTTTGGGGTCGAAGTCACCGACCACGGCCAGTTCGCCATGGTTGCCCCCCAGGAAATTCTCGTAGAGGGTGACCAACTGCTTCCGCTCGACCGACTTGATCGCGGCAATCTCCTCCTCGATTGTCGGCTCGTATCTCGGATCGCTCGTCTTGTAAGGCCGGAACTCTCGACGGAGCAACCGGATGGCCCGTGTTTGGGGCTCGGACTTCTGTTGTTCGAGCGAAGCCAACGCCCGCTGTTTCATCACATCAAGCTCGGATTGTGGCAGGGTCGGTTCCCGCAGAACCTGCCGGAGCAGGTCCAGAACCTGCGGTAGGCTCGAGCGTGTGGCCCGGACCGAAAATCCCGCGATGCCGGCGCTTCGTCGATCTCCGCTTCCGCCCAGCGTTGCCCGGAGTTCGGCCAGCTTGTCGGCCAACTGGGTGCGGGTGTATTTCTTGGTGCCACGAGACATCAGTGTCGGCAGGAACTCACCGACGGACGTCTTTCCGCCCAGGGAGCCGGCGGTGCCGTACCGGAGTGTCAACGAGAGTTGCACGGCCTCGCCGCGGGTCTTCTTGGGCAGCATGGCGACCTTGAGACCGTTGTCGAGCGTGGTGCGGATGGTGTTCTTCTCGATGTTCTCCGGCGACACGTCAAACGCTTCCCCCGTGGCCACGGTCTTGCGGCCCTTGTAGTTGCCGATCATCTCGGCGAGGTTCGGGGTGGCGGGGATCTTGGTCCGTACGGGGGCCTTGGTCGGCAGGAACAGTCCGACCGTGCGGTTGTTTTCGACCAGGTACGTCTTGGCAACCCGCTGCACGTCAGCGGGGGTGACCTTTTCGAGTCGATCTCTGTAGATGAAGTACATCCGCCAGTCACCCTGGGCGGCCCATTCGGAGAGTTGCACCGCCAGCCTGCTGGTGTCGTTGGAGGCCTGTTCGCGTTGTCGCAGGGAACGGGCCTGGATCCGCTTGACCTCTTCCTCGGTCACCCCCTTGGCGATCACGTCGTCGATCGTGTCGGTCAGCCGGTTGAGTACGTCACGGGCGTCGTTCCCGGGGGTCACCTCCGCCATCAACTCGATCACTCCCGGATCGTGAAGGGCATAGGAGGACCCTCTGAGGCTGGCGGCCCGCTTGGTCTGGACCAGGGCCTTGTAGAGACGGCCGGTGGGAGAACTCGAGAGGATGTCGGTGAGGACGTCGAGAGGAACGAAGTCGGGATGCGGTCCGGACGGGATGTGGTAGAGCGCTCCGACGACGGCCACTTCCCCCACGCGACGCAGCGTCACGATGCGTTCGCCATCCTGCGGCGGTTCCTCGGTGTAGGTGTTGGTCAGTTTTCGCTTGGCCTTGGGGATCTTGCCGAACGTGTTCATGATCATCCCCATCGCCTGCCGGGGATCGAACTGGCCGGCGACAATCACCATCGCGTTGTCCGGCTGGTAGTACTTCCGGTAGAACGTCCTCAGGTTTTCGACCGGGACCCGTTCGATGTCGGCCCGGTTGCCGATGGTCGACTGGCCGTAATTGTGCCATTCGAAGGCCACGGCCATCATTCTCTGCGACAGCACCCGCGACGGGCTGTTCTCGCCTCGTTCGAATTCATTGCGAACCACCGACATCTCCGAGGCCAGATCCTCAGCCCGGACCAGGCTGTTGACCATGCGGTCGGCTTCGAGTTCCAGGGCGAATTGCAGGTTCTCGGGGCTCGCCGGCAACGTCTCGTAATAGTTGGTTCGGTCAAGCCAGGTGGTGCCGTTGAAACGGGCCCCGTGGTCCTGCAGTTCCTTGGGAATGTTGGGGTGCTTGGTGGTGCCCTTGAAGAGCATGTGTTCCAACAGGTGAGCCATCCCCGCTTCGCCGTAGCCCTCGTGCCGGGACCCCACGAAGACGGTCAGGTTGACCGTCACGGTGGGTCGCGACTTGTCGGGCACCATCAGGATTCGGATCCCGTTGTCGAGCTTGAACTCGGCGATCCCCTCGACTGCCGTCACAAGCTGGGGCTGGGCTCGCAGTGGTTCGGCGGTCACCAGCAGAGACAGCGTTACGGCGGCCGCCACCGTTACGACACCCTGTTTCCCGACACCTGGCAGTTGCGATTTCAGCCATCGTGACATGGTCGACTCCCATCTCGAAGTTGCGAGAATTCGCTGAACCGAATGATCCGGCGAAATGTACCAGTCCGTTGGCGGGTCAACAAGTGGTTGACAGATTCCTGATCCCACAGGTTTTGTGGCGCTTGCCGCGTACCCGGCTCAGCCCGAAATCACTTTGGCGTGGGATTACCACTGCACGTGGCGAGTTGCTAGTCTGTGGCGTCGCGTGATTCGAGATGGACAGGGAGAAGCGGTGATGTCGAAGCGATTCCTTTGTGGC
>PBOJ01000093.1 GCA_002724315.1 Planctomycetaceae bacterium
CACAGCCAGGTTGTCGGCATGGTTCCATGGCTTGTCAAAATCGTAGGCGTCATACATTCGGGATTGGTCAAGAAACGGAAGAATCAAGACTCGCCAACTGTGTGCCGGCCTGCCCGTTTCGTCCGGGATGTAGGCAGGGGGAAATGTGCCATACGCCTCGTGGTAATTGGACAGGGCGAGCCCCAGTTGCTGGAGGTTGTTCTGGCACGTCGAAAGGCGGGCTGATTCACGTGACGATTGCACTGCAGGAAACAACAGTGCGATCAGCCCAATGACGCAAATTCCTGATGCCACTCCGACGCCAATCAACAGGCGGACCGAGATCGGTGTGGTGGATTTCTGGTGTGGCTGTTCGGGGAGTGGTGGCAATGTGACTTTCGAGTGGCAAAATCGGAGGGTGTGAAGGGCCGGTGGGATCAGGTTGGCACTTCCATGGCAGCCGATTGCGACGAGGAACGACGCGATGGCTTCCTGAGATCTGTCGCGGGCCCTGGCAGGCAACGTGATCCGGCAACCAGCGAGGCTCTTCAAAGAAGAGCACCGAAGCTAGGAGAACAGCGGAATGGGTTCGCCTTCTTCCAGCAGGTTGACGCGGCGGCCTTCCCGGTCGTTGATCAGCAGTTCATCGCGCCGAATACCGAGAGCGTGATAGATGGTGGCTGCGATATCTTCTGGCCAGACGGGTTTTGCGATCGGGTAGCCTGCCACCTTGTCCGTAGCGCCGTAGACCTGGCCACCACGGATACCGCCCCCGGCGAACAGTGCAAACATGCTGTTGATCCAGTGGTCACGCCCTGGCTGATACTTCGTACCACGAACCCGAGGGTCGGCCCACTTGGGTGAGCGACCCATTTCCCCCATGGCCAAAACCAGGGTGGACTCGAGCAGACCTCGTTGCTCCAGATCTTCCAGGAGGGCCGAGAGCATCTTGTCCAGTTCCGGCAGCAAGTGAGTTCGCAGGTGGAAGAAATTGTCGGCGTGAGTGTCCCAGGTGGAGACCAACGGGGATTGTTGGGGAGTTCGCCAGTGGACGGTGACAAACGGTACCCCGGCTTCCACAAGCCGCCGGGCCATCAGTGTGCCCTGTGCCGTCACCGTGTTGCCATAACGGTTTCGTACACTCTCTGGCTCACGGTCAAGATCGAAGGCGGCTTTCACTCGCTTTGAGGTGAGCAACCGGAATGCTCGCTGCTGGTGCGTGTTGAAGTTGTCGACCTGGCGAGAGCCTTCAATGCTTCCTTGCCAGGCATTGAGTTTCCGCAACAGGCGTTCTCGACCCGCGATCCGCCGTCGACTGACTTCACCGGGCAGCTCGAATGACGGGACCCGGAATTCCCTCGGCTTGAAACCGTGTTTCACCTTCGGGTCAGGAACACCACGAACCAGTAGCGATTCGTGAGCGCGACCCAGTTTGCCGGCGAATTGCCCAGGAACGACGTAACCACTGAACTCGTTGCTGTAGAACGGCAGTTGAACGGATGCCGGCAGGTCTCCCTTGGTTGGTCGGCAGTAGGAAACCGTCGAGCCGATAAAAGGCCAGTCGTCGTCTGGCCGCGGCTTGCGGTTGATCCCCTGGGCGATGTCCGATTTGGTCAGTCGCTGACCGGTCAACACGTAGTAAGCATCGCAATGATGATCGCCGGTGCTGCTTCCCTCCATCGTCATCGAACGGACGATGGCCAGGTCCTTTGTCCGTTTTGCCAGCAGTGGCAGATGTTCAGAACAGGTGATGCCCGGCACGGCTGTGGTGATCGGTGTGAATTCCCCCCGATATTCGACCGGGGCATCAGGCTTCATGTCCCAGGAATCGATTTGACTGGGACCACCGTAGAGGAAGAGAAAGATGACGTGCTTGGCTTTGCCAAAGCCCGTCAGGGGACTGGCCTGCCCACGTTCGGCAAGTGCATCCCCCAATCCCAGCCCCATGACTCCCAGGCCAAGGGTCCGGTCGAACTGACGGCGAGAGATGTGCGGGTGGCTGGACATCAACAGTTGATTATCCGATCGCGATCAATAGCGATCAAGGCGTATAGATCAGATTCAGCAGGATCCGTTGCTCGGATTCATGTGCGGACCAACGACTCGTCCTGCATGCGATTCATCCGTGTGCAGGCACTTTTTGGGCTGACATCCAATCCACGTAAGTGTCTGACAATTGCGTGCTCTGATACCCTACCGGGGTCGCACTGGTGCAAGACATCCTCGGTGTTACAGAGCTTCTCAAATCATGCGCGTCGTTCTATTTGATCTCGACGACACCCTGTTCGACCACCAGCATTGCAGTCTTGCCGGCCTGATTGCGGTCCAAAAAACGTATGCGGGGCGAATCAATGGGTCGATAGATGACCTGGAATCCGCCTATCGCATTCTTTTGGAACAGTGGCACGAGAAGGTCCTCGATGGCTCGGTCTCGATCGACGAGGCTCGAGTCGAGCGATTTCGATCGCTGTTCTCTGGTGGTCAGACCGTTGCAACGGATGCCGAATCACGAGCTGCGGCACGCTGCTATCGCGCTGCATACGTAGCGGCTTGTCGGCCGGTTCCGGGTGCAATCGAATTGCTGCAACGTGTCAGGGCGGAACGGCCGATCGGAGTCGTGACCAATCACGTCGTAGCCGAACAAGTCAAAAAGATCGCGAACATTGGTGTCGGACCATTCGTAGACGAGTTGGTCGTATCGGAAGAGGTGGGCGTGGCCAAACCCGATGCGAGAGTCTTCGAAGCCGCGTTGTCGCGACTTGGTGGTACTCCTGGTGAAGCCGTTATGATCGGCGACTCCTGGTCGTCTGACATTCTTGGAGCGACCCGGTTGGGGATTCGTGCGATTTGGCTGAATCGGTACGACACGCCGTGTCCCGATCCTTCTCTCGCGACCGAGATCCGATCGCTGGAACCGGTCGAGGAAATTGTCGACCTGATTCTCGGTCTGTCGTGATTGCCAACCGTGGTCGTTGTGATGCGTTGTCGTTGTCAGTGGTGGACCGTTCGATGGTCGCCGTGTTGCCAGCCGATGACGGCAAATGACATACTCTGCCGCTGGCGTTTCTCCCCCCATTTGCCCAGGATTCTGTGTCGACCTGACCGAGGAGTGTGGTTATGGAACGACCGAAAATCGCACCAGCGTCCATGACCTGTTCGCGACAAATCTGTACTTTTTTGGGCATGGACCACCAACTACGCACCTGGGAACCATCACCATGATTCCATTCAGAACTTGCCGGCTTTTTGCTTTCCTGCTGATGTCTCTGGCTTGGTTGCAGTTGGCGGTGTCGCCATCGTTTGCGGCAGATTCGCCCAACGGGGTGTCGCCGCACAAGGCGCAGTCGGCTTTTCCCGACCTGAAATGGTCTGGCTGGTCGCCCGTTTCCGATGACGGCAAGGCCCAGCCATTGCGACCGATTGTGCTGACGCATGCCGGCGACGGGTCGAACCGGATTTTTGTCGCCACGCAGCGAGGTGTGATTCACGTTTTCGAGAACCGGCAATCGGTGAAAAAGACAAAGGTCTTTTTGGATATCGAACTGAAGGTTGTCTACAACGACAAGAAAAATGAAGAAGGCTTGTTGGGTTTTGCGTTCCATCCGAAGTACAGGCAGAACGGCTATTTCTTCATTTATTACACCGCCCGCGACGCAGAGCACACGTCGGTCATTTCGCGGTTCCGAGTCTCGAAGGACGATCCGAATCGAGCGGACGCGAAGTTTGAAGCGGAGGTCATGCGGATCAAGCAGCCGTTCTGGAACCACAACGGCGGCACGATTGCTTTTGGACCCGACGGCTACCTTTACGTCGGCCTGGGTGATGGCGGCAGCGCGAAAGATCCGCTCGGCAACGGCCAGAACAAAGCTACGCTGCTGGGGTCGATCTTACGGATCGACGTCGACCGGAAGGACAAAGGGCTGAGCTATGCGATTCCCCGCGACAACCCCTTTGTTGGTCAGCCCAAGGCACGCGGCGAGATTTGGGCCTATGGGTTGCGTAACGTTTGGCGGATGTCGTTCGACCGGAAGACGGGCACGTTGTGGGCGGGCGACGTCGGTCAGGACTTGTGGGAGGAAATCAACCTGATCACCCGTGGTGGCAACTACGGCTGGAACCTCCGCGAGGCCAAGCACAAGTTCGGCAAAAACGGCAGCGGGCCGAGTCCCGACCTGATCGATCCGATCTGGGAGTACAATCACGGGGTCGGCAAGTCGATTACCGGCGGCCACGTTTATCGCGGCAAACGATTGCCCGAACTGGTCGGCGCGTATCTTTACGCGGATTACGTCACGGGAAAAGTCTGGGCGCTGCGGTACGACGAATCAAAAAAGACGGTGATCTCCAATCACCTGATTCCGGGCAACAAGCTGCCGGTCATTTCGTTCGGGGAAGACGAAAAGGGAGAAGTCTACTTTGCCATCGTCAGCTCGAACGGGCGTGGCCTGTTTCGATTGGAGCGGAAAAAGTCTTCGAAGTGATGGTGACGCGGGCTGGAACGCGAAATTGGTTCGCGAGACGCCGGCCCGAGTGTGACGGCCTTGTGGCCGAGGGGCATCGTTGCTTGGAGTACCCGGGTCTTGTGCTGTCGGAGGCCGTGGCACACAATCGCGGCCGTCGTCGGTCGCGTCCGGTGGTCCTGAAACAGAAGTGGTTCCATGGCTCTACGAACTTTGGCGTGCAGGTTCTCGCCCGCCGTTTGGCTTGCCGCCGTTGCCGTCTGCACCTCGGTTTCCGCTGAAGAACCCGGTCGTGGTCAACGTTGGGTGAGAAGTCATCCGTTGACGACAATGGCTCTGACGATCATTCCGGAATCGTGCAATCCGCAACAGTACAAGGACGCCAATCTGACGACGACACTGGCGTGGAAGCAGCGAGAGAAGCTTCTCGAAGGCAGTGCGGGCGTCGGACTGCCGTGGCATCTGCATCTGCGGCGAGCCGTCTTGAGCAAGAGCGGTCTCACCGATCAACTCAAGACACGACTCAAAGGCCATGTTGGCAAGTACAAGGGCTGCTCCGGTTGGCTGGTCTGGGACGAACCGAACCGTGTGGAGATGTTTCGTGCTGCGGAAACCGTGCGATGGTTGAAGAAGACGTGGCCCAAGACGCTGGTCTACTCCAACGCCTACCCGATGGGTGCCACCGCGAACCGATACTATGGAGGCAAGCCTCCAGCCGACGGGTACAGCTATGAACAGTACCTGCGGGACTTCTCGACGATCGTCGGTTCCGATGTCGTGATGTACGACGCGTACATCTTTCGCGAAGGCGGCGGGACCGGCAATCCGTTTCCGACCATGAACACGGCTCGCAAGGTGGCGCTGGAGCACGGCAAGCCGTACTGGTCGTTCGTCCAGTCGCACGCTGACAAGCGACGAGGTTATCGCATGCCGAGCGAATCGGATGTCCGCATGCAGGTCTTTGCCCATCTGACGAGCGGCTTCACTGGCATTGGTTATTTCACCTACGAAGATCAACAGGGGCCGGCGATGATCAGCAATGCGACTCGCCAGCGCCGCCCGATCTATTACCACGTCGCACGACTGAACCAGGAAGTCCTCAACGTTGGACAGGCATTGCGGTTCCTGAAGAGCACGGATGTGAGATACGTCGCTGGTCCCGGCAACCAGGTGCCCTCCGCCGCGACAGCGTGGAAGCCCGGCGCAGGTGGGGACCGGCTCATCAGGTCGATCGTCATCGAGGGAGCCACCCGGGAGCCGAGCCCATGGCGAGACATCCTGGTTGGGTTCTTCAAAGATGACCAGGGAGGTGACTACTTCATGCTGACCAACCTCTGGCATGGCGAGGGGATGTCGTCGGCCCGGCGAAGCGTGACCGTCACGTTGAAGTTGCAATCGGGTGTGTCAGCGATCGGACGGCTATCGAGAAAGACGGGCCAGGCGGAAATGCTGTCCGTCAAGGGCGACGAGTTTGAAGTGACGCTGCCGGGCGGTACCGGTGAACTGCTGCGTTTTGGGTCGGCGGCATTTCCGGGACTCGATCGGAAGAACTGACCGAATGGCCCGGCGGTGTTCCGGGCGAGTGGCCGGGCTACCTGTCGATTGGAACGTTGAAGTAGTTGTCCTTCTCATAGCAGGACATTCTCCAGGCTCCCAGCACATCCCAGGAGTCGAGATGATTGGCGGCGTTCGCCAGGCCTCGTCCCCCTCGGGCCACCGCATCGGCGTCGATCTTGCCCAGTGCCAACTTCTTGTCATAGACCAGCTGCCACTGGTGCCACACTGTTCCTGACCAGGGCCCGGATGTGCGAAAAGCGCCATTGCGGGCGTACCAGGTTTCCTTGCGGCTGACCCAGCCAAAGTCCTTCCAGCCGGTGATTCCGGTGTTGAACGGTCGATCTCCCCAGTCGACTGCCAGCGACCGGCGGCGGTAGTCGAGCACGCGTTTCGCCGCATCGATGCGAGCTTGAAGATACTGATCCGGGGTGAATTTCGTGGGATAGGAGTGGTAGCGGAGCATTGCGGGTCGTCCACCCCGCTTGTACTCCAGCAAGGCACGCCGGACACCCAGCATGGCGTTGACCACCTTGGAAGACGTGTGGGAGTAGAGGTAGACGTTGTTGCGGCCCGGCGGGATCTTGTACGCCCGTGCCATCCTGGCCATGTCCCGCACGCCGGGTCGGTGCGAGTGCATGAACCGGCCGTACTTGCGTCGCTGCTGCGGGGTGACCGGCCAGTAGGGAATCATCTTGAACGCGATTTGCACACAGCCCCAGTTCGACCCGTCGGGCAAGAAGGCGTCTGGCAACCCGGGGCGGTACTTGAGGCGAGGATAGGATGGGGCGTCCATCCAGACTTCGTGGATGGCATCCCAGTCGGCCATGTTGTCCGGCTGCAGGTCCTTTTGTCGCATGCGTTCGAGTGTGGCGTAGGCTCTCTTGAGCAGTTCCATGTGCGCCTTGTCGCCATCCATCAGGAACAGCCACGTCAGTAGGGGCCCGACGTGCCAGGCAGTCACCCGGGTGTAGGGCAACTCGATCTCGTACTGTCGAGCTCGTGCCGGTCTGCCATCGCCGTGGTACTGCTGCCCCCAACCCACGACGTCACCTTCTCCCAGGTTGGCCTTGGCCAGCCACGGTCCGAGACGGCCAAGCTTGGCCACGTATTTCTTGTTATTGGTCAGGTGGTACATCATGACCATGATCTGGAAGCTCGCATTCGTGGCGCCGTCATTGAATGAGATGGCCCCGTTGCGCACGCCACTTGAAGGCGTCGATCCACCAGGAAACAGCCACTGGTCGGGCCATCCTCCAGCGTTGCTCTGGGCCGAAAGCAAGACGTCGGCCGCCCGCCGTGCGGATTCCAGGTACTTCTTGTCTCCGCTCAGTTTGTGCGCGTAAAGCATGATCCAGAACGGCCGGGTGACAAATCCGTCCTGGATTCGCATCATGTCGTTTCCCTTGTTGCCATAGGCCCAGTGTCCCCGGGGAAGCTGCTTTCTGAGAATGCGATCGGCACAGGTGAGCCCGGCATCGAGGTACTTCTTGTCGCCAAGTATCTCGTGGGCGCGAAAGAAGCCGATCGCAGCTTGTCGTAACTTCGCCGCATCTCCACCGGCGTAGTCATCGGGAATGCGGGGAATTTGGCTGTCGAGCCACGATCGGATGGCCAGGACGACACGGTCTCCGAGGTTGTGTTCCCGCCGGCCGGTGAGCATCATCGCCGCGACATCCATCCGACGCAGCAGTTCCTTGAGTTCCGCTTGCTTCGCTGCGCGTTGTTCGTCAGTCAGTTTGGGGAAGTGAACGGTTTCACCGCCAAACAACCTGGCTCGCTCCTGCCATGACAGTCCCTTGCTCGAAAGGACGTCATAGGACAGGTCCTTGTAGTGGCCGGTTTGCTTGTCCATGACCAGCGTTTGAGCCACGGCCGCGTTCGACAGCAGTAGCGAGATCGCTGCAAGGGGAAAGAACGGTGTTGCGAAGCGCGGCGACATGGGCTGGCCCTTGTGACGGGAATGCGAGTGACATGTCCACAAATGACCGGGAATCGGGACGAACCGTTCGTCCGATGTTGACGGTCAGAGAACCTAACAACGGGGATTGACGACCGTCAAACTGGAACTGTCGATCGAGGCGGTGCTGGCCGACAAGACGATCCCGCTGCCGGGGGTCTGCGGCTTCTCGCGTGTCCGGAGTCGTCGGCGTCTTGAGTCGAGAGCTGGTGTCGTGTATTTCAGGTGATTGTCCACGCCGGGGCGAGGAGGCGACGTGCCGTCGTGGATGTGTCTGGACGGCCCGGAAGAACCGCACCGGCCATGGAAACTGACTGTTGAGGACTATGTGTCGATGATTGCCCAACTCAGGACAATTCTGCTGGCCGGCTTCACGGCAAGCTTGGCGGTATCAAATGCCACAGGCGAAGAGCCGGTAGGTCTGGTCGTCGAGAAAGTGGAAGGCAGTCAGCCCACGCGGATCCGTCTCGCGAACCGTTTCCTGGAACTGACCTTCGATCCGGCTCGTGGTGGTCGATGCAGCCGCCTGTTGATTCGGGCAACCGGCGAACAGGTGATCGGTGAGGAAGATGTTTCCGGCATGTTTCTCGACCACTGGGCCAAGTACTCGTGGCCCAGTGCGTTGATGCACTTGCCGTACAAGTACGAATTGATGAAGGAAGGCAAGAGCCGTGCCGGCGTGCGGCTCTGGGTGAAGGTCCCGAAGTTCGGTGGTGGACAGGGGACACGGGATCGTGCCGGGTCGCTGAAGATCGCCACATCGCCGGACCTGGTGGGACTCACCGTGCGGAAGACCATCTGGTTGAATTCTGCCAACGACACCATCGAGATTGATCAAGAAGTGGTCAACACGACCATGCAATCACGAGCAGCCGCTCTCTACATTCAGCAAAATCTTTCGATGAGTGGCAGTCATTACAGCGACAACTGGTATCTGCCTTCGACAAGTGGTGTGCGAGTCAATCTGCAACCGGACAAGCGGGGAGGGCGGGCCATTGGGCCCGACTGGATCAGGACTCCTGTTTCCGGGTGGATGGCCGTCAAGGATCGCAGGACCCAACACGGGATGGTCTTCGCATTCGACTACAACTATCTCAACAAGACGTACACCAGTGGCGGCACGGGTGAGTGGTTCCTTGAGCCTGTCCCGATCGGTCCCGGCAAGTCGTTCCTCACCAGTTACGTGATCAAACCCGTCAGCGGCTTCAAGGATTTCGTGTACGGGTCACCTGCACTTGTGGCTGACATCCAGGCCGATGAGGTGGGGCAGGGGCGAGTCAAAATTACGCATGAGGTCATGGCGGTCGGCGCGGACAAGAAAGATGTCACCGTCGAGTTGCAGGTGATCGGATGGAAGAGCAAGAAGCTCCTCGCCGCAAAGGTTTTCCAGGTTCCCCGATTGTCGAGCAAGCGATTGCAGCAACAACTTGTCTTCAAGCCGACCACTCTGGCTGACGGGTTGGTGATTTCAGCCATTGTCCGTACGGGGAAGAAGGAAGAACGGTACGAGCGGTTCTATGCGGGGGATCGAGCCGAATTGCAGGCTCGCACGAATCTGTTTGCCACCGAGGGAGGCGGCCTGCCGAGTGGAAGAGGTGATCGTTATTTCCTTCCACAGCCTCGCAAGCGAAAAGAGTTCGACAAGCCCGATTTCGCGAAGCTTCCGAAACGCGATCCGAAGCGTTTTCGGTGCCTGGTGGTGTTTGGCCTCTTCACTCATATCCTGAATCTCGATGACGCCGTCGCCGGTTGGAAGCACCGAGGTGGCGACACACCGGTCGAATTCACGTGGGCGAATTGTCCGCCGAACGGGGTGGAGACGTTTCCGGGCACGTATCAAGAACTGTTCCAGTTCGACCTGTTGGTGCTGTCCGACGTGAACTATCGGGCGATGGGTGACGTGGCGATGGAGATGGTGTGCGATTACGTCGAGCACGGAGGCAGCCTGCTTGTCGCGGGAGGGCCGTACGCTTTCGGTAACGGGGAATTCCAGGGGGCTCGTTTCCTCGATGTTCTGCCGGTGCGATTGCGGGGCCCATTTGATCTCAAGTGGGCGGGCAAAGGGAAATCCTGGAAACTGATCAGCGATCAGCCGCAGCATCCCCTGCTCAAGGGAGTCCGGTTTGATCAATCGCCGCGTGTGTTCTGGCATCACTTCGTGACACCGAAACCCAATGCCAAGGTTGTCCTCAAGGCGGGATCGGAACCAACGCTCATTCTCGGTCGCTATGGCAAAGGCCAGGTGGCCACCCTGACGCTGAGTCCCACGGGACTGGCCGGCAAAGGGGAGGTGGCCTGGTGGGACTGGGATGGCTGGTTTCCGCTGGTTCGAAATCTGTTTGGCTGGTCGAAAGAGGAGGGGCGGCAATGAGGTGTTCTGGATCGAGCCTGTGCCGTTGGTCATCCTCACTGATGGCCTGTTTGCTCCTGGTACTGTTCCCGACGCTGTCGCCAGCCGTTGAA
>PBOJ01000094.1 GCA_002724315.1 Planctomycetaceae bacterium
CGCGATCGTTGGTTGGTTTTGCCTGCTGATGGCGTGAGTGATCGCCAACTGGCCGTGCCGTCGGGGAACCGGCCGAAGGACACCTCCGAGTCTTGGGGGCCGAACTCGATTTGGTCGAGCAGACCTTTTCCGTCCGAAAGGTAGACCCCCTCACCACCTCGAGACAGCTTGAATCCGGCGTGCAGGCCGCGGCCGGCGCGAGGATTCTTGTCAGCCCAGATCACCAGGTGACCGCCGGCCGGGATAACCGTCCCGGCTGGGAACGACCACTTGCGGAGCGACTCCCTGGAGTCGCTGAGGAAGAATCGCGAGACATCGACCGGCCGATTGCCACGGTTGAACAGTTCGATCCAGTCTTCGAACTTCCCGTCCGGAGTTGCCACGGTTTTCTCATTGGCTGCCATCAACTCGTTGATGACCACGGGGGATCGGTTGGTCAATGGGGGCTGTTTGTCCGGGACCGGGTTTTTGCCGCTGTTCTTCGTGGACCGTGGCGGTACTGGCTCGCGAGGCAGCCTGGCAAGATCCGCATGGTCCAGCAGGAATCGCCGTCGTTGTTCGACAAAGCTTCGCAGAGATGGGCCGCCCGGACGATCGTCTGCGGCCGTGTCGTTGGACGTGGCGGCCTGGAAGGCCTCGAACGTTTCAAGCTTCCGCGTGTCCACCGCGACTTCCTTTTCGATCAACAGTCGACACTGAGCCACGATCGGCCCCAGTGTTTTCCAGTCCAGCGATCGCTCGGCGATGGCCCTGACGCGTTGCAGGTACCGTTGCCTGAGGGCTGGCACCGCCAGCACCTTGCTGCGGAGCGGCATCCGCGGATTGTCGACCGAGACCAGTGGTTCGAGATCCACTCCACCGTGTCCGCCTCCCGGACCACCAGGGCCACCCGGGCCGGGAAACCTGCCGGGGAAGCCTCGTCCTCGCCGACCACGAAACCCTCGCGGCGGAAAGTCTCGCTGGGGGAGATTGGCTCGATCGGGTTCTCTGTCCGGACGGTCGTTTCGAGGGGCGGCAGGCCGTGCTCGGTCGGGAGGAAATTCACCGGCTCGTCCACCGGGGAATCCGCCAGGGCGACCCCTGCGGCCACCGCCGGGAGGACCATGCCCTCCTCTCATGGCTTCGTTCATGTCATGAGGCAGAATGTGGAACTTGCCTCTGCGGTCCCTGTAGATGCTGTAATCACTGGCACGGGTCCAGTACCCGTCGTTGTTGACCAGTGCCACATCGAAGGCCAGGAACCAGAGCAGGCCGTCGATGTCGAGAATGGGTTCCAGCGCCTGTTCGAGTTTGTCGGTCGGTGTCTGTTCGATCGTACGGCACAGCGAGATCAGGGCCTTCCAGGACTCGGGTTCGTCCTTTGACTTGATTTCGAATCGCTGGCGATAACCGGCCACGTCTTCGCCGAGGTATCGGAGTCCGCCGTCTGCCTGCGGGTTTCCGCTGACCTTCCAGCGGGCTCCCTTGCTGGATCCGTAGTGCTCGGCGACAAACTCCTTGTTGAACTGCTGAACGTTGGCATAGACGCCCCAGCTTCTTCCGTTGATCACCACCTTGACGAAGTTGGCCTTGGGAACCGGCATGTGTGGTGATGCCAGGTGAGAGTAGAGCACCGTGCTCATCATCGACGGATCACCCATGCAGTTGAGCAGGTTCAGCGTCTTGTATCCGTAGAGACGCTGCTTGCGGTCAACAAAATCGAACGAGAGATTCAGCGATCGCTTGTGGCCCGCCGAAACGTGCCGGAACGAGGACATTCCGCGGAAATGCACTCCGACGTCGTCATACCGTTTTCCGTCGACGGTGACCGTGGCGGGGACCTCGACATCGGTGTCCTTGAATTCAGCCAGTTCGGCTTCCCAGTCGTGGGCTTCGAATTCGAGGAACACGGTTCGCAGAACTTTGCGGTCGTAGAGCGGGGCATCGAGAACCGGTTTGACGTCGGAGACCGAGACCGCGGGGCCGGGTGAAACCGGAGGATGATTGCTGCCACGGCCTCGTCGTCCCGGGGGGCCGAACCCGCGTCCACCGGGGCCCCGGCCATTTTGTTGTGAGCCCAGCAATTTCCTGGCCGCCTGCCGTTCCTGGAGATTCAGTCGCCCGTTTCCGTCCTTGTCGAATTGCTTGACCAGTTTCCTCTCCTGTCGCATCGGCCCGCCGGGGCCTCCTCCGGGACCACGGAACCCTCTGCCTTCCGGAGGCGGTGGCAATTCGTCCTCGGTGATCCGGCCGTCGCGGTTCCTGTCGAGTTTCCGCAGTACGGCCGCAGCGTTCTTGATCTCCTCGGCAGAAATCTCACCGTCACGGTTCGTGTCGAATGGTTCCATGAACGGAGGCAGTCGCGGAGGGCCGTCGGGTCCCGGAAACTCGCGGGCATCTCGCGGTGGTCTTCGGTCTGTCGGCTGCTGGGCCTGCAGGTCCGTGGTGGACATGCCAGAGGTGTTCACGATGACGATGCCCAGCAGGGTGGTCAGAAACTGTCGCATTTTGGGGTCGTCTCCGAAGTCCGGGGCACGAGGTGGACGGCTGGGGCCGCGGGCCAGCTAGGGCACCGTGTTTCCATTGTTGGTGCAGCATTACTGTCGCAGAAGAGCAGATCGAGAACAAAGAGCTTCGACAATGAACACCGACGTCGGCTTGTCGTTTCGCCGGAAGTGATTCCATTGTGACGGAATGCGGTGAACCTGTTCGTCAAAGACAACCCGGACAACAGGAGCGTTGCCCGATGGACGACAAGGGTTCAAACTGAACCGAACGAGTGGGAGTTTCGATCCGCGTAGACCGAACAGGTGAGGCAATCGATGAAAATCGCAACCGGACGAGAATCGACGTCGACAGATCGGCCTGTGAGGCTGGTGGGGCATTTTACGGTTCTCGCTCTTTGGATCCTCAGCGGCGTGAGTCCGTCCCGGGTGGCAGCCGAGCCGGCTGACGGCCGGCCGTTGGACGTTCGGACGTTTGGTGCCCGAGGGGACGGCGTGGCCGATGACACGGCTGCCGTTCATGCGGGAATTGCCGCCGCAGTCAATTCCGGAAGGACTTTGTTGATTCCCAAGGGGACGTACCTGGTCGGGAAACCGATCCGAGTGACCGCACATGGGCTGAAAATAGTCGGGGCCGGAGCTCAGCACACCGTTCTTAAGGCGTCTGCCGAAATGGACCGGCTGTTGTATCTGCGTGGCACAGGGATGGTCATTTCCAGATTGACTTTGGACGCCAACAAGAAGGCCACCTACGGGATTCACGCGTTTCACCTGAACGAACAGGATTCGCGACTGGAGTTTCTTCGCGTTCATGGAGCCCGTTCGCACGGGATCTTTCTCGATCACAGCCAGGTTTTTGAGATCGCCAACTGCATCGCCCAGGAAAACGGTGGTGACGGGTTCTACATCACCGACTGCAACGGGACACGGATTTCGGTTTGTCGCAGCATGGCCAACCGGGGGCGTGGATTCTGCGTGACCCACACGGATCTCTCGGGCGGTTGCTGGCTGCTCGACTGCGACGCCGAACTCAACGGTCGCGAAGGGCTGGTCGTTTCGGACATGGCGGGGACCCCGGTCGTTGTCGAGCGGATGTGGGTCGAGACCAACAACAAGCCCGTGTCGCTTGGCCCGAACATCTACGACGCGGTTCGCATCGCCAGTCGCAATGTGATGCTCACCAAGTCCCGCATTTCCACGCGAGGCAAGAAGCCCGCACGGCCCAAGTTTGCCATCCACCTGGCTTCGGAGACACGACTGGGAATCGAACCGAAATCGATGAACTTCCAGGTGGGTGAGACGGTCAAGGGAAGCCGGTCCGGGGCGACCGGGGTTGTTTCTCTCGCCCAGGCCGACCCGCTTTTCGGCGACGAGTTTCCGATACCCCCGCCTTACCGCCCCTGGTTGGCCTTGCCACGGAAACTCATGCTCAGGGAGATCTCCGGTTCGTTCCAGGTTGGAGAAACCGTCAGCGGTCGGGACAGTCGGGCCGCGTCACTGATCCGGTCGGTTTCCAGGGTCAGTGCCGGGAACTGCGTTGTGGCCGACAACTGGGTTGCCCGAGAAGACGGGCGTGCACCGGTCGATCGGGTGAAACTGGATCGCGGTTGCACGGCCAATCACATCGGGCGAAACCACTACATGTCGGCAAATGGCCTGGTCGGCGTCGATTTCACCGACGACCCCGGTTCGGTTGTGAGTGATCGCAGTGTCACGACCGGCAGCGGGCCGCCGACCGGTGGCCGTTGGCCACGGGGGGCTTTTCGGTTCAACAGCCGCCCGTCGTTTCTCGAGACGATCGTCCTGGGCAAGGACGTGATCCGGAACGGCGATCTGGAACAGGACGAAGGCTGGAAACGCTATGGCACGCCTCGGGCTCACCAGCGAAGCCGCGAGCAGGCACACGGTGGCAGCCACGCACTCAAGGTGACCGGCAGTGGAGGGGCAGGGGTGAGACAGTCCCTCTCGGACACGTCGGCCGGCCAACGCTTCCGCCTGGACGGCTGGCTTTTTGTTCCCACGGGCACCGTCCGTCTCATCGTGTTTGACGGAAAGAAACTGCAGTACGGGACGACGACAACCGGCCCGACGTGGACGAGGATGACGATGTCGTTTTCGGTCGCCGAAGGGTCAACACCCTACATCGGAGCACAGACGGTGGGTGGCGAAACGGTGTTCTTTCTGGACGACGTGATTTGTCGATTGGTCGAGAAAGTCGAACGCTCGCCACGATTGGTCCTGGGATGGGTTTGCACCGCCGCAGGAAACCCCGGCACATGGGTGCCGGTCCATGCCCATCGTTGATGAGACCGGTTCCGGATAAACTGCTCTTCGGCTCGGTCAACCTCGTCGAACACACACCAGGAGTCCTGCAGTCATGGTGCAATTCATCAACACGTCGACAGGTTTGTCGGGGCCACGGAAAGACAACATCTGGAAGTCGCTGGCGCCGGGCAGTGACGACGGCTGATACAATCGATGCGGATACGAACATGCCGCACGACAATCATTTTCGTCACCAGCAATACAGCGACGGGCCCCCTCGGTCGACGTACGAACTGATTGCCGCTGACGAGCCGCTGGACCCCGGTTGTGACGTATTCCGGGAGAGGATGTCCGATGTCGGTGACCGCTTGAGAGAAGCGGGGATCGGTCTGGTCCTGGTGGTGCACGGCACGTTCGTCGGGCAGGATGCCGGTAGCGTCTGGGCCGAGATTGGACGATGGGCCCCGGCGATGCGCGACATCATCACGCGGCGAAACAAGTCCTGGATCAATGCCGTTGTCGGAGACAGGGGGAATTACACAGACCGGTATGTCGAGTTGTTCGAGAGTGGGATCAACCGTCCGTGTGAGCCTCGGATCGCCGTCGAACGGTTTGACTGGTCGGGAGAAAACCACCATCTCGGGCGGGCAGACGGTGCGGTGCGTCTGGTCGAGCGGCTTCAGGATCTCGACCCCGATCAACGTGTGCTGCTTTGGGGCCACAGCCATGCCGGAAACGTGTTTGCGTTGGCGACCAACCTGATCGCCGCTCCGTCGGAAGTGAGAGACGAATTCTTCAAGGCGGCTCGAGTCGCGTTTCGTAGCCCTGTGCATCGCGGGGTGGATGTGCCGGTGTGGCAGGCCGTCTGGGATCGACTGGCCGAACAGCAGTTGCCGTCGCTGGGCGGCCGGCTTGATATCGTCACATTCGGGACACCGATCCGTTACGGATGGGACACGGGGGGCTACGGCAAACTGTTGCACGTTGTCCACCATCGGCCGTCGGAGAATCGCCGGGACTACCTGGCCAGTTTTCCTCCATCCCGGGCCGGGTTGCTCGATGCCGCCGAAGGCGATGTCGTCCAGCAGATTGGGATTGCTGGAACCAATGTTGCGCCCGGTGTGTTTTTCTGGAGAACCTTGTTGGCCGACCGTCGGCTCAACCGGTTCCTGCAACCGGGGCTGTCGTCTGTGCAATTGCGGTCACGATTGGCGTTGGGGATGAGGGTCCCCGACGAGGGCCACGCGGTGCTTGTGGACTACGGGCCGATTGGGGGATCGATCGTCGAACACCACGCCGGCCATGCGGTATACACTCTGCCGAAATGGTTGGCATTTCATGCCGGGCTGGTGGCCGACCGCATGTATCCATCGGCATGCACTTGAAGCACACGGTCCCGGTGCCGTATCTACTGAGAAGAAGTTCGCGATGTTTGCAGAGAGGTACGAAAGCGATGAGTGAGCAACCCTCTGGTCAAGTCGAAAGTGTCGACCAGTTGCGAGAGTTCTACGATGATCCGTCGCTGCTGTCGCAGCAGAAGTTCATGGAGACCCTCGACGATCATTGCCGTGCGATGATCGCCCGTTCGTCTTTCTATTGTATTGCCACGATGAATCCCGACGGGTCCCTGGACATTTCGCCTCGGGGGGATCCTCCGGGATCGGTCGTTGTGCTTGATCCTTCGACCCTGTTGTTGCCCGATCGCCGGGGGAACAACAAGTTGGACAGCATGAGCAACGTGACCGAGCGATCCAGAACGGCCCTGTTGTTCCTGGTGCCCGGGGTCCTGGAGACCCTTCGCGTGACAGGATCGGCTGCGGTGATTCACGATGATCCGCGTCTTGAGGCCTGCGCGATCGAGGGCCAGGTGCCTCAAGTCGGAATCCTCGTCTCGGTCGAAAAGGCCTGTCTGCAGTGTGGCAAAGCGGTCAAACGGGGGGGATTGTGGGAAGAGACGTACAGGATTTCCCGGTCCGAATTGCCGTCGTTTGGCAAGATGCTGGCCGACCAGACGGACACCGGCCAGACGGTCGAAGAACTGGACCAGTCAATCGATGATGCGTACGAGAATCGCTTGTATTAGGCGGAGATCTGACATGTGGCGTACCCAATCTCAGACTTTGTGTCTGATTGCCCTGGCCACATGCCCGGCTGCTGTTGCCGCAGAACAGCCAGACAAGTTCACCAGGCCGGTTCGGCTCGTCTACGGCGATCCTGCGACGATCGCACCCATGATGGGCCCGGCGATGACCGTCGACTGGGATCGCGACGGACGGATGGACCTGGTCGGTCGGAATTACTGGTGGCCCGAGCCTCCGAAGTGGTGGCGGAACACCGGCCGCAAGCACAAAGGGGTGACGCTGTTCGAGCGTGCCGGCCAGGGGGGGATTGACGAACAGAGGTACGGTGAACCCAGTTGCACGATGATCGGGGACCTGGACGGTGACAGGTTTTTCGATGCCATCGTCAGTACGCCGAAGGGATTTGAGTGGCACGAGGACACGACCACCAAGGGGCTGCGGCGTTTTCAGCGGCGGGGATTTCTGCAATCGGCGTTCAACGGAAATCTGCCGATGCCGGAAAAAGGCGAGGAACACCCGTGTTGCTGGCTCGCCGACTTCGACGGCGACGGTCGTACCGACCTGTTGACCGGAACACGTTCGGTGGGAATGGATCGCTATTTTCCCATGGTGGGGATCGGCTTCGGCCAGGGATGGAAGGATGGCACCTGGTTGCCTCGCGACCTGACGGCCACCGTCTGGTGGCACCGCAATGTCGGCGACAACAAGCAGCCCCGGTTTTCGCACGGGACGCTGTTGACAGCCGGTCCCGGGCGGCGGGCGATCACGTTCTTTGACCACGCCGAACCGGTCGTGGTGGACATCGACGGCGATTCGCGGCAGGACCTGTTGGTGGGGACGCTGGAAGGGGTTGTCGTCTTCCGAAATGAGGGCAAGCCGAAGGCCATGCCACGGCTGGATGGCGGTCACGCGCTGACGTTTGCCGGTCGCGAGGAACTGCCGTATGCCAGCCGAACGTTCTTCGCGTTTCGCGACGACAAGGGGCTGGTGCACCTGAGGGTGGGTGGGCCGTTGGCCAGCGAGGCGGTCCAGTTGGACAAGAACAAGCCATTTGCCTTTGGCCCACTGAGGACGATCCCGTTTCGCGGTGCCGAATTGCGTCTGGACGATTTTGCCGTGCCCGACGCTGCCGACTGGGATGGCGACGGCAAGATCGACCTGATCGTTGGCGGCCAGGATGGATGGATCTGGTTTTTCCGCAATCTGGACCCGGCAGGTGGAGTCGGCCGATGGGCCCCACCGGTGTGGCTGAAGGCCGATGACCAGGTGATCCGTTTTGTCGGCCAGGAGTGTCTGCAGGGGCCCGTTGAGAAGCTCTGGGGATATTCGAATCCGACGGTTGCCGACTGGGATCTCGATGGAGATCTCGACCTCGTTTGTGGATCCATGTCCGACACCTACCACTACTTCGAGAATGTCGGCACCCGGACCCGCCCTCGGCTGACAGCGCGCGGTCCGCTGCGTTTTGTGGGCAAGAAGGGCGGGGAGGTCTCGACCGGTTGGCGGAGCCGTCCCGGTGTCGGTGATCTCGACGGAGACGGGTTGCCGGATCTCGTGGGAGTCGATGGCAAGAGCCGGTTGTGTTGGTGGCAACGGTATCGTGATGACGGAGGGCGATTGCGGTTGAAACCTGCCAGGCTCCCCGTCGATGGCAATGGCCGGCCGTTTGTCGTGGCCGGCCACTGGCGGCACGTGGGTCGTACCAAGATCGTCGTGTGTGACTGGGACCACGACGGCCGTGCTGATGTCCTGTGTTCACCACCCATCGCCAAGAACGGGGGCCACCAGTTCTTCTTCGGGAACCAGGGCCTGCAAGGCGACAAACTGGTCATGAAACCCGAGGCGAAGCGGATCATCCTGGACAACCTGAACTTCCCGCCCTTCACGCACTACAACATGTGCGAACCGGTCGACTTCGACGGCGATGGCGTTTGGGAGGTCCTGGCGGGCTTCGACCGCGGGTACATCTACTATTGGAAGCAGTGAGACGAGGTGACCGCGGAGGCCGTTGCCAGGGACACCGGCCAGGTGATGGACCAACGCATCATTTGTTCCGGCCGGGAGGCGTCGGTGCATCCCGACCAGGGCCGGCGTCGGCTGCCTGGTCCAGAGCACCCAGCCCGAACGGCGTGAAGTGGAACGACCGGCTGGAGTATCCAGCCTGGACCTGGCGGTCTCCGGATTCGAGGCCCTTGCGGCCTGCAGCCATCGCCGCCTGGAACGCCTGGCGAAAAATTCGACGGTGACGCTTGTTGCCGGTCAACCGGATCTCGTGGGCGAATGCCAGTGCGGCCAGCAGGACGGTGGAATGCGTGTTGCCCATGCGAGATTCGCGGATGTGTGTGCACGCTGTCCCGTAAAACGCCTTCGAACGTTCGTCCCAACACTCTCGGATCATCTGGTCCAGCCCGGCGGACAGCCCCTTCAGCACCTCGGGATCACCCGTCGCCTGGTGATAGCGGGCCAGGGCACTCAGGGTCAGGGCCAGCAGGTAGGAGTTCTGGCCGCGGCATCGCTGGCTGGTGCTCTTCATCGAGCAGTGACCGTAGGCCAGCATCACGACCCAGCCTCTCTTGGGGTTCAGGTGGTCACGGAGCATGTGCCAGTGACGGTGTGCGGCAACCAGGTACCTGTCGTCGCCGGTTGCTTCCCAGGCGGTCATCAACAGGTTCAGCGGCCAGCCGATCTCCCGGAGATGATCGGAATACCTGCCCCCTTCGCTGGCCACACGGTCGGCGGCCATTCGAGCCACGTCCAGGGCTCGCCGGTTTCCCGTCAGCAGGTAATCGTCGAACAGGCCGCCCAGCCAGAGATGGCCTCGGTTTTGCAGCATCCCGAGCTGGTACCACCAGGCGGCTTCAAGCGGAGCGCGATCGTAGTAACCTCCGGTATGCCCCACACTGTGTGTCCAGATGTGACCGGGCTGCGGCTGTCCGTGATGGTCCAGGCCCCGGATGTGACGATTTACGGCGTGGACGACATCGACGTCCATCAGATGGTCTGCGCCCTGTCGGGCTCGGTCGAAATACCGTCTGTCACCGGTTCGCAGGTATTGCACGAAGAAGCAGTGTGACGTGTCGTATTCCTGGTTTCCCCAGCCACCTCCGAACTTCTCGACGTGGTACCAGTCGCCGAAGTTCAGCATGCCGTTTTCCCGATTGCTCTGCTGAGCATCGAGATGCTTGGTGAACATCTGGTCCAGCCAGCCGTCGTAGCCGTGGTATTTTCGGGGGTCGGCCGGTGGGGCGGTCCCCAGGACCCCCGTTGCCGTCACGTGGGCCGGCGTGCACTGGGCCAGCAGCGGTTGTTCGGCAGCCCGAAAAAAGTCCCCGAGGCTGTTGGGTTGGGGGGGGCCATCAAACGGCATCGCCCACACGCGGTGCGTCTTCGCGACGCCGATCTTCACCGTGTAGACGCCGTCTCGCAGATAGTAGTAGTGCTTGACTTCTTCTTTCAGCGGGCGGCCGTCGTACTGGCCCTCGGCAAAATCGGGGCACAGCCCAATTCGCAATTCTCCCGGCTTCACCTCCAGGCTCTTGGGCCAGTTCTGCCAGAACTCCCGTACGCCCAGTGCGATTCCCCCATGAGGTCCGGCGACGGCGGCCCAGCCGTTGGCGTGGCCCCGAGTGAGCTTGTCACCGAGCCGGAACTGCTGGTCGTCCAACTGGAACAGGCGCGAGGGTTTCGACGGTTTGCCCGACAGGATCAGTCGGTCGCCACGTTCACGGGTTGAACAGACGACTTCGAGAGAATGGAATCTCGACATCAACGTGTCGGGGTCGTCGTTGATGAAGGTGTAGTCGAACCGGAAAAATGGCCTGCCCCGAAAAACATGAAGGCGAACGAGGTAGCGGAACTTCGTGCCCTCGTCGCTGTTGCCGTGTTGGCCTTCGATCCGCACGCAAGCTCGCAGCGGACCGTGCTGTTCGATGGTCCAGGTGGACAGGGACAGGTCGGCACGGAATCTTCGGCCGCGGCCATCGACCAGTTCGATGCCGCTGGCCCGGTCGTCGGTCAGCCGTTCGTCGTCGGAGAACCGGCCATCACCGTTGCGGTCCAGTGAGACGTGATCGAGCAGCCGGAACCGGTCGGCCGCCAGTTGAATCCTCAGCGGTCCGGTCTTCAGCAGCGGGACGATGCGGTTCTCGGGAGAGCCCAGCGAGATGATCAGCGGTGGGCCGGGGATGGGCTTTCGGGTCACCCCCGGGCCATGCCGCAGGACGTAACGTCGGCTCTGGTGGGGAGCCAGGGTGGCCTGGAAATCGATCAACAGCCAGCGGATGGACCCGTCGGACCAACGACCAAGAACCTCGGCCTGCAGTGGCACCTGTTTGCCGTCGGAGTCGAACAGGGCTGAGTGGCGGGCGTGCCGCACCTGGCCCCGAGGGAGTGGGATGCCGGAGGTGACGGGCCAGTCGGCCCGAGCCACGCCTGTCGGTTCGGTCACGGTGATCGGGGTTTCACCGGCTGTGGCCTGTAGCCCCAGACCGATCAGCAGGGTGGTGACGCGGACCAATAGGTGACGGTTGGCATGAAAGGCCGGGGTGAGGCTTCGCCGGGGAACCGGTGGGATGAAGCGGAGCGTCATGTCTGGTCCTTTCCGATGCGTGTTCTGAGCGGTTCCGGTTCCTGTCGGCTGCTGGGCCAAGAAAATCGTGGGACCGGGCTTGCTTCAGTGTCGCCGGGACCTTGCCGTGGTTCAAGCAGACCGAAATCTTGCTGGAATCGACACGCGGTTTCCGCGATCGGCGGTCGTTTTGCGATCCCCCCGGCTCGTTGATAGGCTGAGGCCCCGACATCACGATCCCCGCAGACCGATCTTCTGCTCACACGAGGCCACTGCTGATGACGTTCAAGACAACCGGTTTCTTTTTCGTGTTGTTGGTTTCTGTGACGGTGGTGCTTGTCGCCCAGGAGAACGAGAAGCAGATTCTCGGTCGATACCAGGCGGCGGCCAGCAAGGGGGGGGATGCCAAACGCGGCGAGGTGGTCTTCAAGTCCAAGCAGGCCGCCTGCGCGAAGTGTCACATTCTCTCGGGCAAGGAGCGAAAGGCGGGGCCGAAGCTGGGGACGATCGGCGACAAGTACACCCGCGACCAGTTGATCAATTCGGTGCTGCAGCCCAGTGCCAGGATTCATCCCGACCATGCAACGACCACCGTGGTCACCACCGCCGGGAAGACCATCAACGGTGTGTTGCAGTCACGCGACAAGAAGGAAGTTCGGCTGCTGGATGTTGAGGGCAAGCTGGTCCGTATTCCGATCGGGATGATCGAGCTCGAGAAGCCGAACAAGATATCGCTGATGCCGACGGGGATCTACAAGTCGATCAAGGCCGGGCAATTTGCCGACCTGGTGGCGTACCTGGAAACCTTGCGTCAGGCGGCCGGCAAGTCGCAGTGGGCCGGAGTGCCCGAGAAGATGCCGATGGTCAAGAAACCGGCAAGGCTCGTGCGTCTTCATTCCCAGGAGATGAAGTTCGATCACCCCGTCTGCATCATCTCCAGCCCGACGGCCGAACGCGAGTTTTTCGTCGTCGAACAGAAAACCCGCAGGATCTACCGGTTGACCAAGGGCAGCGGAGATTCCAGCACGGACAGGAAAGAACTGTTCGTCGATCTGAGTGACGAAGCGTCGACCGGCCAGTTCGAAGGAGTGCTGTGCCTGGCGTTTCACCCCGATTTCAAGAAGAACCGCAAGTACTACGTCAATTACCACGTCCGCAACCAGGGCAGCCACTTTTCACCGATCATTGCCGAACGGACGGTCACCGCCGATCTTCGGAAAGATGCCGGCGGCAAGTCCCGGCGGCTGTTGCAGATTCCCCAGGCCACCGACCTGCACTGGGGTGGCATGCTGGCATTCGGGCCCGACGGGTTCCTCTACATTGGAGCCGGTGATGCCGGGCCACAGGAAGATCCCGACGGCAACGGCCAGAATCTCAGCGTGCTGACCGGATCGATCCTGAGGATCGACGTCGATCGAACGCAGGGTGACCTGGCCTACGCGATTCCCAGGGACAACCCGTTTCGGAAACAGCCCGGCAAGAAGCGGCCGGGTCACCTGGCGAAGGCCCGTGAAGAGATCTGGGCCTATGGTTTGCGAATGCCCTGGCGGTTCAGTTGGGATACCGCGACCGGAGACCTGTGGGTCGGCGACATCGGGCAGAACCTGTTCGAGAACATCTGCATCGTGCGGAATGGCGAGAACCACGGCTGGAACGTTTACGAAGGTTTCTCGGAATTCTCTGACCGCTATCGCCGCAAAGGCGAGAAATACGTACCGCCAGTGCTCTCGTACCGTCGCCGTGACGGGGTGTCGGTGACCGCCGGTTACGTCTACCGGGCGAAGAAGAACTCGTCCTACTACGGGGCGTTCATCTTTGCCGACTTCGAATCGAAGCGAATCTGGGCAATGACCCAGAAGGACCGCAAACTGGTGAAGGTCCGCCAGATCGGATCGTGTCCCGAGAAGCCCTGCTCATTCGGCATCGATCATGACGGTGAGTTGCTGGTCATCGGCTACGAGGGGTCCATCTTCCGGCTCGTGCTGGATGATTCGGTGTTCGACTAGGTGCCGTTGTCGGCGGCCGTGTCACCGTCCGATTCAACGTCTACCGGGCCGGCAGCATTCGCTCTGGGGAACTGTGCCGCGGTCCCGTGGCCTGATGGATCTCCCAGCCAACCCTTGGCCCTGGCAGACCGAGAAAACCACAGCATGACTCCGGCAATGCCGATGACCAGGAC
>PBOJ01000095.1 GCA_002724315.1 Planctomycetaceae bacterium
AAACGTGTGTTTGTCTGTTTCCCCGGCCTGGTCGGTGGCCAGGATCGTCATCGTCCGACCTTTGACCAGTTTTTCCGGAGTTCCGTGGAGCAGGCCCGTTCTGTCCAGGGCCAGTCCTTTCGGCAGACTGGTGGGGTACATCATTTTCCAGCGGGTCTTTCCTTCGGCAGCATCGGCACCCAACTGGATCTTGTAGGGAACTCCCAGGCCCGCATCGGGCAGCTTCTGGCGAATGATCGCCAGCTTGTCGGCCACCGAAAATCGCATGATGCTGGAGATGCGCAGTTCGTCGATTTCCCCTTCCATGTTGTACATGGTCATCCCAAAATCTCCCGGCTTCCAACCGGGTAGATTGGTCGGTCTCAGGAAGCCGCCGACCTGAAACGGGATGTCACACCTCTTGGCATTGTTTTCGATGATCCGCGTTGGCGCGCGGCCAGGTGCAGGCAGCGGCACCTTTCGGGTCATCTTTCCGTCAACGAACATGTAGCCGGTCTGATCCCGATAGCGGAACTGCCACGCGTAGTGGTGCCACCCGGTATCACGGATCCGCCCCCAGTCTTTTCCGATCCAGCCGTGACGGTAGCCGGGCCAGAATGCGCCTCCCACGTCGTTGTTCGGATCCTTGCCCTTGTGGGAACCGAGGAAACGGGCCCCCGGCAAAAGACCATCCAGGAGTGTTGCGTTCGAATTCGATCTTTCGGTTCGCAGGTAAAAGAGCCAACCGTGTCGGTATCCGTCTGCCAGGGCAGCCCCTTCCTCGTCGGTTCCGCAGATGTTGGCGAACGTGTAACCGTTGTTCCTGGCAGTCGAATTGGGACGGTCCTTTCCCCCTGGGCCGGTGTAGCGGACCCAGGCTTCGATGGTCCATTCCCTGGTGCAGGTTCGGAGATGAAGCTTGTCGTTGTTGGTCGGCCCGATCAGCAGGTGATCGTTTTGCCGATCGAAGCGTGCCGTTGTCCCGAAGCCCGGCCGGCGGCCCCATAGCGCCTGCTTGAACGCTCGCAGGGTCAGTTTCTTGTCACCAGTCGCGTCGCGTGACTGGTTGCCTGTGCCCTCATCAAAGTGATAGAGCACGACGGTGTGTTTGTCCGTCTCAAATGGACATTGCCATGCTTCATCAGCATGCGACACCGAAGTCCAGGCGGCTACGGCCAGGCACGAGAGGATACTCACTGGATGCATTCGGTGAACCTTCATCAACAGAGATTCTTCAGTCATTGCTCAACTTATGGGACAAAACGCCGACGGCTACTATAAGAGTTTCCCGGTGAACGCGCATTGCCAGGCGGCAATCTGACGATCAACTTCGGGTCCTCCGCAGCCGCGGGGATCCGCGTCGAGCTTCTGGAGGCGGAGGGCAAGCCCATCGAGGGTTACACGCTGGATGATTGTCCGGAGATCTTCGGTGACTCGATCCGTCACACGGTGCGATGGAAACGCGGGGGCGATGTTCGGTCCCTCGAGGGACGCCCCGTACGGCTGCGATTCGCCTTGCGCGACGCCGACCTGTACGCGTTCCAGTTCGTGCCGTTTCAGCCAGACCCTGTTCGTCCACCCCGCCCCAAAGCTGTTCAGTAGCGCCGGAATTGCATCCCGGCCGGTCAATTCTGCCGGGCTTTGCTGATGATCTCGTCCAGCAGTGTTCGCATCGTTAGGAACCGGCCTACTTGGCCTCTTTGCCAACCGTGTCCGGATGGCAGCTGACACGACAAGCCCATTCCGGTTGGATACACTCAGCCGCCCGTTGGTCGTTCTGTGTGAGAATTGCATGACACGGTCTTTCCCGCTGATGTCCTGGTCGGTTGTGTGCCTGGCCCTCTTGGCGTCGGTTGCCGATGCTGCCGAGAAGCGGATGGCCCGGAGCGTGTTCAACGATGATGGCCAGGTGCTGGCTGAAGCGCCCGGCGAAAACGCGTCGGCGTTCATCAAGGCATGGCTCGATCGTGAGTCCAAGGCGGTTCCCTTCACGACATTCGTGTACCTGGCCTGCATGCCTGACATCTGCTTCTACGACACAAAGGTCGGCGAACTGTATGGAGCGCGGAATAACAGGAAAAGCGGCGTCTACATCAAGGGGCTGCTTGACCTGCTGAAGCAGGGAACCGATCCGTTGCGGCTGGTGACCGAACACATGCAGGCCAAGGGCAAGGAAGTGCTGGCGGCTGTGCGGATGGGTGATACCCACCATGTCCGGCTCAACAAGTTCGATGATCTTTGCTCACAATTCTCCATCGATCATCCCGAATACGTGATCAAGCAACCGGATGGCCGGACCAACGAGACGGCATTGGACTACTCGATCGCCGCCGTGCGGGATCACCGGCTGGGGATCATGAGAGAGATCATCACCGAATACCCCGTCGATGGTCTCGAGTTGAATTTTGTCCGCTGGGCGAAGCACTTTCCGAGGCACCAGGGGCGCGAGAAGGCGCCGATCATGACCCGCTATGTCGGGCGGATCCGCGAGATGATGGACAAGTCCGAGCGTCGCCGGAAAAACGGCAAGCGATTGACCCTGGGGGTCCGAGTGCCCGAGTCACTGCACGCCTGCTGGCTGGCGGGGGTGGATATCGAGACCTGGGTCAAGAAGGGCTGGATCGACTTTGTGGTGATCTCGACCTGGAACAACACGGATCCCCAGACGCCTGTCGACGAGTTTGCCCGATTCACTCGTCCGGCGGGTGTCGACACGATCGTGACGATGGGCAACATGATCGGCTCGTTTTCGACTGGTCCTCCGATCCCGCTCGATCGTGGTGTCGCCACGTCAGCGGAACACGCCAAGGGGTACCTGAGCATGTTGCTGAACACGGCCGAGGCGCGGGGAGCGGCGGCCAATTTCTATAGTTACGGAGCCGACAGCATTTCGTTCTGGAATGTCGGCGCGCACTTTGGCCGCGCGGTGACAGCCGCTCCCAGGCAGCGAAAGCGGATCGCGGCGTGGACCCGGGCCGTACGATCCCGCGAGACCGTTTTTGCGGGGCCTCGCACCTATCGATTTTTGCCGATGGGCAAGGGCATCAGCCGGAGAAAGCCACCGTTCCGGAATTATCCGTGGTACGACGAGGGCTCGAGCGCGCTGGGCCATAAGAACAGTCCCACCCTGCTCTTCTCCGATGATCGGATCGGCAAGCGGCTGGTCTTTCCGTTCCGGGTGGCAGACGGCCGGCGAGGAGAACGGTTGTCCGGGCGATTCCGGTTCTGGTTCTACCATGTCACTGGCAACGACCGTGTCGATGTCGACATCAATGGCGTGGCGGTCGACAAGAAGCACATCCGCCGGATTCCGGCGGGAAAGTTACGCGGAGGGCTCAAGGGAACCCGTTTCGAGATCGACCTGGCCCACTGTCCTCCATTCCGGGGAGACAACGTGCTGGGCTTGGTGCTGGGGACGCGCGAGAAACGTCCGCACGTGCCGATGATGGAGGAACTGGAGGTGCACGTCACCGCGGTTGCCAATTCCAGGTCGGTCTCAGGTTTGTCCAGTCCACCGGCACCGAGACGGTCGCGGTGAACGCCGGGGGTGGGAGACTGGGTCGGCCACAGGTCTCGCCTCGTCCCAACTGCCCGGCAGCCGGGCTTCCCAATCGACGCGACACGAAAAAGCGATGGCTCGCGGGTTTGTTGCTGAGCTATGGGAACTTGATCAACGCGGGGGCCCGGCTTCCATGCAAGAACTCATTCAGGGCGAGTTGTTGATGCACGCTTCTTGCTACCGAAGCAGTAGAGTTGGCCGTTCTGGGAACTGACGAACACTTGGTTTCGTGAAGCCGCAAGACCATCGAATACGACCTCTGACGGCAACTCTATGGCCTTGTTGACCGCACCGTCCTGTTCGTCCAACAACCACAGGATGCCCCCAGCCAACTGTGCTTGGCGATCGCGGCTGCCGGCGGCAACGATGTGCGATTTGGTCAAAATCAAGCTTGTGACCTGGGCCGGCTTCGGGACCGAGTGATTCCATGTCGTTTGGCCCTTGAAGGTCAAAGTGCGCGACTCGGCTTCGTAACGGACCGTTTTGTCTCTTGAGAATGCCAACAATTGGCCCGCGACATCCTTCGCCGTCCAGGTCTGGATGTTCTTCCGCAGGGCAAGATCGTGCTTCAACCAGGATGATTCCAACAACCCGACCTTTCCTCCTCGCAAATGCGAGTTGCTGCTGGCTTTGGCGTGTTCTCCGGTTTGCGGGTCGAACCGCCAGTTGGAAAGGAACACGTCGTCTCCTCCCGAGACCAGAAAATCGCACAGTCCAACCGAGTCGGGGCTGTTGAGCTGAGCAGACCAGCGCGGGTTTCCGGATTGAAGATCGAGAGCATGCACTTGGATGCCGCCATCTGCATCCGGTGCACGACCAGCGGCGACAAATGCTGTGTCACCCTGAACCAGGACCGTGCCGCTAACCGGCCACCGCGATTCGATATTGCCGAACGCCACAATCCGGCGGTGCATCGGTGCCGCCCGAAACCGCCATACCAATCGGCCGTCGGCGGCACTCACGCAATAGACATATCCATTGTGGCTGCCGAAGAGGCACAGGCCGTTGTGAAGCGTGGGTGGGCTATCGATTCGACCCGCGGCTGAGAACGTCCAACGCGGATGTCCCGAGGTGACATCCAGCGCGTGTAGTTGTCCAGAGTCGACATCTGCCACGAACACCGTCCGGTCATAGATGGTCGGTGCCGTCAGCCGATTGCCTGTTCGCAGAGTCCAGGCGCGGCTGGAACGGGTCTCGCGATGGGGCACGATCTGTTTCGACCAGAGCAGCGACAGGCTGTCGTCCAGTTGCGTTGGTGAACTTGCTCCACGACTGCCGTCGTAGCGGTAGACCGGCCAGTCTTCAGGTACCGTGGGCAGCCCCTTCACCTCCTGGAATGCCGCACCCCGTTCGACCCGTTCCGTTCCGGACGACTCAAAGCGAATGGCTTTCTGTGAATGCATTCCCATGAATCCACGGACAGCCTCGGAGAAGCAGCCACAAGCATGTGGATGGGAATAGACCAGGCCGTTGGCCGGAACGAATCCCAGACCGCAGCCCCCACGAGTGAATTTGAAGGGCCGCTTTTTGCCGGTTTCGAAGTCGATGAACGTGGCTTGCCGGGGGATCATGATGAAGCGGTCCGAAGCGACAAGTAGTTGACAACCCAGCTTGCCGGGTGCGGCCGTCTTCGGCCAATTTCCGGTCGTCTGCAACACGCGCCGTTGCTCGCCGGTCAGCGGATCCAGTCCCAGCCACTTGTTCTGCCCCGACAACTTGCGTCCCGTGTTTTGCTGCAGCATCCACACAAGCCCATGACGGAGAAAGTGCCCCACAAACCGTTCATCGACGTACGACTTGCCGGGCTTCGCGTCGGTCTTGCGAGTCCACAGATGATCGCCGGACTTGGCGGAAAACAGGTGGAGTGAACCATGTGACTGCAAGGCGACGAACCCATCACGAGCGAAGTTGATGCGCACCCGCTTGGCAGTCGTTTGTGGTTGCGTATTGACGCGCCAGGCGATCTTGCCGTCGGAAAGATTGATGCCCACGAGTTCGTGCTTGAAGTTGCCATCCTTCGAACGACCCGAAACGAGGCAAAGGACCTGGTCATCGGCGCTGGCCGTACCATGCGTCTTCTTGTCACGAAACGTCCATTTCACCTCGGCCAGACGATCGTCCAAGGCCGTAATTCCGCCAGGCGATTGCACCAATATCGTGTGACCCACATGGATCAGCTTGTCAGGATTTTCGGCTGTCTCCCAACGAAATCGTGTCTTGCCCGTTTTTGCGTCGAGTGCCAGGACGTGACCATCGTCGACGATATACACGTACTCGCCTGAGGCGACCAGCCGCGGATTGGTTTCCCCATTGCCGGTGACAAAGGGTCCCATCCACTGACGTTGCCACAGCAGCAGTCCATTGAAGGCATCGCGCGCCACCAGGAATTGGTGCATCTTGCCACGGCCGACGTTCTTCACGACATTCTGCGTGACGTAGAAATTGCGACCTCCGGCGGAGACGAGACTTTGAGTACTCGACTTGCGGCCAGCCATGGCGAACAAAGGCCCGGTCACCCATTGCAGGCCCTGAGGAACACCGACATGTGTGTCTTCGGTGACGAGCCCGCCATCGGCACCGTGCCATTGGTGCGTCCACGCGTCGAGTCCTTTCGGTTTGGGCTTTTCAATCCGCGTGTAACCAGTGTCGTTTGCGAAGAAAGCCACCCCTCCGGGACACAGCACTCGCAGGATTTCGGATCGGGGAACCTTTGTGTCTTTCGAGGCAATGACAACGTTGACCAGGTTGTTGGCATGAGGAAGTTCGGTCCGCGTCCAGTGCTCGGTCAGGAACGTGGCTCCTTTGCGGTGTTCGGTAAGAAAGCCCTGTGCCTGTTTCACCAAATCGGGATCGACATCGAGCCGATGCAGGAGGAGTTGCGGGTTGCCAGCCAATTGCCTGGTCAATTCCAGGCTTCCGCCAATTTGTACGCACAGCCCCGTCAACCGATTGGTGTCGTCAGGCCTCAGTGTCGCCGTGCCAGCCCCACGTTTTGCCGCAAAAACTACGGGCTCACGATTCGAGAGGATGATGCAAAAGGCAAATGAAATCGTGAGCAGGATGAGAGGTCGAATCCTCGCAGTTCGATCGTTCGCAACATTGTCGTTTTTGCTCATAGTTCGACTCGTGTGTGGGGGCTATGGAGCACGGATTGCCAGGTGTCACTTGCTGCTGGATCCGGAATCGGAAACAAACAGCTTGAAGATGAAGCTGCCGTTATCCGAGCGGATGCCCACGGGACCGTTGATGTTAGAGATGAGTTTCGCATCGATTTTGCTCGACCAAATCCGACGTCCGTCAATGGTCACCTCGCCGGCATACCGTCCCGCGGTCTCCGTCACCGATGCTCCCAGACGATGTGTCTTTTGAGTGGCGGCTGTAATGCCAAGAGGCTTTAAGGGAACCCGACCCAGCACGATGTAACCGTTCGCGCGACAGGCCTTGTAGGTTGTTTTGCCAGGGTTTCGTTTGATGGCGATGTAAATCTCTTCGGTGGGTTTAATTCGCCACATGACATACATCAAGTTGCAGGTGTTCATCGCCCGCATTTTCAGGCCGATCTGCCGGACGACTGCCCCCGAGTCCAATGGAGCAGTTTTCTCTGAAGGACCACGGTAGCGGAACCGGAGGAGTGCCTTGGAGTGCTTTCCTGAGGTGCGGACGGCACGTTCTTTCGGGCCGACGACGGTGAGGTAACCGGACTTCGTCTGCGAGATCTTCCCCAGGCTCAAACGAAGATCGGAACGCCGGGTATCGAGAGGCTCTCCCGCAATGATCGTGCCCTGGATGATCAGGGGGATGAAAAGTACCAGTGTTTTGATCATGGCATCGGTCGCCATCTGCCAAACCCACCACCAGGAGGACTCTCTACGGCCACACGCGAAAACGTGCTCCTTCGGGCGCGAATGTCCTGAGCGAGAGAGCGTTTTACCTTACGCGAGAACAGTAATCCAAGTCGGCAATGTCATGCGTTTCTTGACCACGCGATGAGATACTACAGGATCTCCCTGGCCACTCGTCCCCCCTCGCTCGCGGCGTGGCTCCGGTTATCGCGTGGTCGGGCGGTGGCGAGATGACGGCTAGTGCCTGTAGATCTCGCAGTTGGGCAGCACCTTTTGCAGGTCGGTGATCTTGGCGTCGAGGAGTAAAACCGAATCCAACTCGGCCAGCCCCTTGAGATGCACCAGGCCCGCGTCGCGACGAGGTTCGCAAAGTAGCGGAGGAGGGACTCGAACCCCCGACACGCGGATTATGATTCCGCTGCTCTAACCAACTGAGCTACTCCGCCGAGTGTCCCCGAATCCGGGGATCGACATTGTAGTCGGTCGGTTCATGCGTGAGAAGTTCCCACCGAACTCGTTGACACCTCGGGCAACAACGGTGGTAGAATCAACCGGTTCCGATGCGTCAGTTAGCTGGGAGTGGCGCCGTGGGTGTGGCCTACTATCGACGATTCCGGATGGAGATCGACCTCGGGAATGTCGATCTCCCGGAACCGGTGCTCCCCGATGGCTTCCACTTCAGGCCCTGGGACTCCGAGGACCTGGAACGGCATGCCCAGGTCAAGCTACAGAGTTTTTGTGACGAGATCGACTCGCGGGTGTTTCCCTGTCTCGGTGAGTTCACCGGGTGCCGGAAACTGATGCAGGAGATCAGCAGGCAGCGAAGTTTTCGGCCCGAGACCACGTGGCTGATCGTCGGTCCCGACGGCGATGCCGGTACTATCCAGGGGCTGGCTCACAGCCGCTCGCTGGGGGCGATCCAGAATGTCGGTGTCGTGCCCGGTTGCCGGGGCCAGGGGCTGGGGCGTTCCCTGGTGCTGAAGAACCTCGCTGGGTTTCGTGACGTGGGGCTTGAGCGGGTGTACCTGGAAGTCACCGCCGAGAACCTGCCGGCCGTGTCGTTGTACGATTCGCTGGGATTCCGTCTCGTCCGCACGATGTACAAGGCCGTGAAGGTCGAAGCGGCTCGGGTGTGATGACCGATCCCGCCACTGGCGGCGGATGGTGAAGCTCGAACCCCTGCGATACACTCGGTCGGTCGCCCGCCCGATTCTTCTTCTCGTGTCGGCCCCATGTCCTCGACGGCTACGATCCACACGCTCGACAATGGCCTGACGGTGATCGTCGAGCCGATGCGCGACGTCCGTTCGGCTGCGTTCTCGTTCCTGCTCCCCGCCGGCAGCGTGCACGACCCGCAAGGTCGCAACGGCACAGCGGCCATCCTCAGCGACCTGGTTCTCCGTGGTGCCGGTTCACTGGACAGCCGCCAGTTGACCGCCACGCTCGACAATCTCGGTCTGCAGCGCAGCGAATCGGTCGGCGTCAAGCACCTGGGCTTTTCTGGTGCCACCGTTGCGGATCGGTTGCCCCAGGCACTGGCCGTCTATGGGGACATCCTGCGGAAACCTCACCTCCCGGCCGACCAGTTCGACGCCGTCCGCGAGGGACTTGAGATGACCCTGCGTGCCATGCAGGACGAGCCACGACAGCGACTGATGGTCGAGCTCCGCCGCCATTGCTTCCCCTCGCCCTGGGGCACCCCCACTTACGGACAACTGGAACAACTCTCCGACATTTCCTCGGCGGACGTCGTCGATCACTACCGGCAACTGGTGCGTCCCAACGGGGCGATCCTGGGCGTGGCCGGTGGTGTCGAACCCGAAGACATCCTGCCGGTCATCGAAGAAGCGTTCGGCGGATGGGAGCAGGTGCCCGAGACCGAGTTGGTTGACGGCGAGTACACTCCCGTCATCGAGCATATTGCTCACGATTCGACCCAGACTCACATCGGCATCGCCTTCGAGGCGGTGCCCTATCGCCACGAGGATTACTACACCGCCTGGGCCTCCGTCGGGGTGCTCAGTGGCGGCATGAGCGCCCGCCTGTTCACCGAGGTCCGCGAACGCCGTGGCCTGTGCTATTCGATCTCGGCCGTGCTCAACAGCCTGCCGTATCACGCGCGGGTGCTGGCCTATGCCGGCACCACCGCTGAACGCGCCCAGGAGACGCTTGACGTGACGCTGGCCGAGATGCAGCGGCTGGCCGAGGGCATCGAGCCGGGTGAACTGGAACGCTGCCAGGCCCGGGCCAAGAGCGCCCTGATCATGGAGCAGGAATCGACCATCTCGCGGGCCGGCTCGGTCGCCCGCGACTGGTTCCATCTCGGTCGCGTCACGACTCTCGACGAGGTCCGTGGCAAGATCGAATCGCTGACCGTCGACACCGTGCTGGACTACATCCACGCCCACCCGGCCCGCGACTTCACCGTTGTCACGATTGGCCCCGAATCCCTGGAGGTCTCCGGTGGAATTTCATGAGACAACGCTGGAGAACGGGCTGACGGTGATTGCCGAGCTGAACCCGGCGGCACAGAGTGTGGCGACGGGCGTCTTTGTTCGGACCGGATCGCGTGACGAAACCGAGGACGTCTCGGGCGTCAGCCACTTCCTGGAACACATGGCCTTCAAGGGCAACGACGTTTACACCGCCGACGACGTCAACCGGATCTTCGACGAGCTCGGAGCCAACTACAACGCGTCGACCAGCGAGGAAGTGACCCAGTTCTACGCGGCGATCCTGCCCGAGTACCTGCCGAACGCCGTCGAGATGCTCTCGACGTTGCTCTACCCGTCGCTGCGACAGGACGACTTCGAGATGGAGAAGAACGTCATCCTGGAGGAGATCGGCATGTACGACGACCAGCCGACCTTCACTGCCTACGAACAGGCCATGCAGGCCCACTTTCCCACCCATCCCCTGGGCCGCAAGATTCTCGGCACCAACGACAGCGTTTCGGCTCTCACCGCCGAGTCCATGCGGCAGTACCACGCGGACCACTACCGCACCGGCAACATGGTGCTGGTGGTCGCCGGGCGGGCCGACTGGGACGACGTGTGCCGGCTGGTCGAAGAGCACTGCGGCAGTTTTCCCGGGGGGCGCATCGAACGCGACACGTCGGCTCCTCCGGTGGGGGGACAGACGCAGGTCATCGAACGGCCTTCGTCACTGCAACAGCACGTGATGCAACTGGCCCCGGCCCCCGCGGCCGACCACCGCCTGAGGTACGCGGCGGAACTGCTGGGCGTGATTGTCGGCGACCACTCCAGCAGCCGGCTGTACTGGGAACTGGTCGATCCCGGTCACGCCGAAAGTGCCGATCTGGCCTACAACGACTACGACGGAACCGGCACCTGGCTGACCTACCTCGGGTGTCGCCCCGAGACCGTCAGTGAGAATCTCGAGCGGATCCACTCGGTCTACGAGAAGGTCAACCGCGAGGGGATCAGCCCGACAGAGCTTGAACAGGCCCAGAACCGGATTGCTTCGGCCATCGTACTCCGCAGCGAACGCCCGATGGGTCGGCTGGGAGCACTGGGCATCAACTGGGTCTACCTGGGCCAGTACCGTTCGGTGCAGGATGACCTGGATACGGTCGCCGGGATCACCGTTGATGACATCGGTCAACTGCTGGCAGAGTATCCGCTGGACGCGGTCAGCACCGCGACAGTCGGACCGTTGTCGTCGCTGTAGCCGCGTTGCCCAATGGGGACAACGGTTGTTCTGTCACTTCCGGAACAGGTCACCGGGTCACGACACCCGGATCCGCTTGCGCCAAACTTCAAGGAACCCGCCATGACTCGTCCATCGATCGCCCTGCTTGTCTGCCTGCTGGCTGCTCCGCTGGCCGCCCAGGACAAATCCTCGCTCTACAAGTCGATCAACTCGCGTTCCGATGCGACTTGGGAGGCGGCGATGAAGATCTGGGGATGGGCCGAGCCGGGTTACCAGGAAACGAAGTCGTCGGCCCTGCTGGCCGGGATGCTCGAGCGGGCCGGCTTTGATGTCCGTCGTGGTGTGGCCGAGATCCCGACCGCCTTCACGGCCACCTTCGGCGAGGGCAAACCGGTGATCGGGATCCTGGGCGAATTTGACGCGCTGCCGGGCCTGTCCCAGCAGGCGACTCCCGAGCGGGCTCCTCGAAAGGGCATTCGTTACGGCCACGGTTGTGGCCACCACCTGTTCGGAGCCGCATCGATGTCGGCAGCGATTGCGATTGCCGAGCAGATCAGGGCGGGACGGCTGAAGGGAACCGTTCGTTTCTACGGGTGTCCGGCAGAAGAGGGGGGCAGCGGGAAGGTGTTCATGGTCCGCGCCGGGCTGTTCAAGGACTGCGACGCGGTGTTGCACTGGCATCCGGGCAGCACGAACTCGGCCGGCGACCGGTCGTCGCTGGCTCGCATGGCCGTCAAGTTCCGCTTCCACGGCAAGGCCGCTCATGCGGCCGGCGCTCCCGAGCAGGGCCGCAGTGCACTGGATGCGATCGAGTTGACCAACCACGCGGCGCAACTGCTGCGTGAGCACACCCCCGACCTGACACGGATCCATCACGTGATCACCGCCGGAGGCGATGCGCCCAACGTCGTGCCGCCTTTCGGCGAGGTCTACTACTACATTCGTCACCCCCGGGCGGACGTCGTCCGCGGTCTTTACGAGCGACTCGTGCTGTGTGCCCGGGCCGGTGCCCTGGCCACCGAGACCAGGCTCGAGATCAAGTTCGAGGGGGGGATCTACCAGATCCTGCCCAACAATGCGCTTTCGACCATCGCACTGGGCAATCTCCAGGAACTGGCTGATCTCAGGTACAACGACCAGGAGACCCGGTTCGCCCTGAGACTCCGGGAACACCTGCCGCGGCCACGGTCGCTGGATTCCATCCAGCAGGTGATCAGCCTCAGGGGCGAAACCGGGCGGGGGTCCACCGACGTCGGTGACGTCTCGTGGGCGGTCCCCACCACCGGGTTTTCGACCGCCTGCTGGGTGCCCGGCACGCCCGGACACAGCTGGCAGGCGGTCGCCTGCGGCGGAACGACAATCGCCCGCAAGGGAATGCAACTGGCCGCGCGGGTGCTGGCCGCCACCGCCTGGGATCTTTACAGCAATCCCGACCAACTGGCTGCGGCGCGAACCGAGCACCGGCGACGAATCGGTCAGGAGCCCTATCGCACGTTGATGCAGCCGGGACAGAAACCGCCCCTGGATTACCGCCTGGCCCCCTCGAGCCGCTAGTCGTCACGCCCGGGGCCATTTTCTGGCGGGATGATCAGCACGTCGTGATCACTCGGCGTCCTTTTGACCAATCTCACCGGCCAGTCCCACGGCCCACTTGAACATTGGTGGGCCGATGATCTGGTTGATCACGATGACGGCGATCAGGATCGTGGCCAACTTGTTGCCCCAATCGTCGAACTGGCTGGCGACCTCGCGGGCCAGCCCGATGCCGATACCTGCCTGTGTGACAAAACCCAGCCAGATGATCCGGCGAAACTTTGGCGGGTCGCCGGCGACGGTAGCCCCCAGGTAACTGCCGGAGAACACCGTCATGAGGCGAACCAGGCAAAGACCGGCGGCGACCAGGTAGGTCTGCTTGAGAACGGCCAGGTCGATCGAGGCTCCGGTCAGAGTGAAAAACGTCAGGTAGACCGGCATGCCAATTTTCTCCAGCAAACCGGAGAACTGCGCATGGTGCGGGCTGTAGTTGGTGACCAGCAGCCCGGCGATCATGCAGATCAACAGGGGTTCGGCATGGATCTCCATTCCCCACTTGTCTACCGAGAAGTGATGCAACCATTCGGCCAGTTGGAATACTCCGAAACCGGTCGCCAGCAGCAGGACGAATTTCAGGTTCTGAGGCAGGTTCCACCGCATGTAGGCAGAGAGGAGTTTTCCGAGTGCAAATCCGCCGGCGATCGAGAGGGCGAACTTCAGCAGCAGCAGGCCCAGGAACCCGAATCCGAACTGGAAGTCAGCCGTGGTGATGGAGCGTGCGATTTCCGAGTTGATGGCGAACAGCGAGATCACCACCGCGTCCATGATCACCGTGACGCCCATGATCGTGTTTGTCAGCGGCCCCTTGGCTCGCAGTTCGTTGATGATCGCAATGGCCGAGGAGGGCGATCGCGCGACCAGGATGACAGCTGCCAACAGCGAGATGGCGATGCGGGTCGAGGAGCCCAGGTCCTTCATGACCGGCAGCCATCCCGACAGGACGTACATCGTGACGGCGCCCAGTCCGAAGGTCATCACGACCAGTCCGCAGGTCACCCAGCCGATGCTCCGAAACTGAGACCGGAACTCCTTCAGGACAAGTTCGTTGCCGGCAGCCAGGGCGATGATTGCCAACGCGATCTGGTTGACGAATCCCAGGTCTTCGACCGCGGTCCGGTCCAGGATCCTCAGGACATCGGGACCGGCCAGGAAGCCGGCCGCCAGGTATCCCGTAATCAGCGGCAGCCGCCAACGCGAGCCGAACTGGCCGATCTGTTCGGCGGCGAGGACGATAAAGGCAAAAACAAGTACGTCGGGGGCCAGGTCGAGTAGCCCCATCAATAATTCGCGCATCCAACAACCGGTCGTGAACGTGGCTTTGCTGAATGAGGAGACAGAATGTCGAAATGCAGCGGTTGGCGGAAAGGCCAAATCGACCGATTTCGTCCAGTCGTCGTGATTCGTTATTATGGCAGCTTCACGACAGACCTTCACCTGACCACTCTGACGGACCGACCATGAGATCATTGTTGACCGGATCGGCAGTCTTTTTCGTGCTGGGGGCGACCTCGGTGGCCGTTGCGGCCGACAAGCCGGTGGACTTCGTGCGGGACGTTCGCCCGATTCTCTCTGACAAGTGTTTCAAGTGTCATGGTCCGGATGAGAACGCCCGCCAGGGCGAGTTGCGTCTCGATCTCGAGGTCGCTGCCCGAAAGGTGCTCTCTCCGGGCAAGCCGGCTGACAGCGAATTGTTGAAGCGGATTGCCAGCCGCGACCCCGACCACCGCATGCCTCCGGCCGATTCGAAGCGGACACTCTCGAGTCGGGAAATCAATATCCTGCAGCGGTGGGTCAAGCAGGGTGGCCGTTACAAGGCGCACTGGTCTTTCCAGCCGGTGGCCGCGGTCCAGGTGCCGGCGGTCAAAAACGGGGGTTGGTGCCGGAGCCCGATCGATCGATTCGTGCTGTCGCGACTGGAGGCCGGCGGCGTGGTGCCGAGCCGTGAGGCGGCCCGGGAACGATTGATTCGCCGGGTGACGTTCGACCTGACAGGATTGCCACCCACGCTTGAGCAGATTGATGCCTTCCTGGCCGACAAGTCGGACAAGGCTTTCGACAAGGTCGTTGACCGGTTGCTGGAATCACCGGCTTTCGGAGAACGAATGGCAGCCGAATGGCTCGACATCGCCCGCTACTCCGATTCCTACGGATACCAGGTCGATCGGGATCGTCACGTCTGGCCATATCGCGACTGGGTCGTGCGGGCCTTCAATTCGAACATGCCCTACGACCAGTTTGTCACGTGGCAATTGGCCGGTGACCTGGTCCCGAAACCGACCAGGGACTCCCGGCTGGCAACGACCTTCAATCGTCTGCATTCTCAGAAGGTCGAGGGTGGCAGTACTCCCGAGGAGTTCCGTGTCGAGTACGTCGCCGATCGCAATCACACCTTCGCGATGGCATTCCTGGGACTGACGCTCGAATGTGCTCGTTGTCACCAGCACAAGTTCGATCCGATTGCCCAGGAGGAGTACTACCAGTTCTTCGCCTTCTTCAACAACATCGACGAATCCGGCGTCTACTCCTACTTCACCAGTTCGGTACCGACGCCCACCCTGCTGCTGTCCAATGACAAGCAGAAAGCCGCGATGGTCGCGGCCGAGGCGAAGGTCGCCGAATCGGAGGCGAGTTGGCGAAAGGTGACCGATCAGCGACGGGCGGCATTCGGCAAGTGGCTGGAAGCTCGCAAGCCCGACGCCAGGTCGCCCAGCCCGTTGCCGGGGCGCGTTTACCACAACGATTTCGAGAAGGCGCCCGGCGGTGCCAATCGCAGCGTTACGGGACGGTTTGGCAAGGCCGCCCGGTTGACCGGTGACGACGGCATCGGCACCGGGGTCGGCAACTTTCGCCGTTTCCAGCCCTTCAGCGTGTCGCTGTGGATGCTGACTCCCGAGGAGAAAAAACGGGCGATCATTTTCCACCGTTCGAGGGCCTGGACCGATGCGGGCAGCCGGGGTTACCAGTTGATGCTCGAAGACGGTCGTCTCAGCGGGTCCCTGATCCACTTCTGGCCGGGCAACGCGTTGCGAGTGGTCACCCGTCGCAAGTTCCCGGTTGGCGACTGGCATCACGTCACCATGACATGGGACGGTTCGAACCGGGCCCGAGGGCTGAAAATCTACATCGATGGCCGCCCGTCGGCCGTCACGCTGGTTCGTGACAATCTCTACAAGAACATCTCCGGTGGTGGCGGTGATGCGATCACGATCGGTCAGCGGTTCCGGGACCGGGGATTCAAGAACGGCAGCGTCGACGAGTTCTCGGTCTTCAACCGCCGGTTGACCGATCTCGAGGTCGCCCAGCTCTTCGACGGGCGAAGCCTGGACGAAGCGCTGGCGACACCCGCCGACCAGCTGACCCGAACACAGCGGGAAGGGCTCCGCGAGTACTTCCTTGAGACCGTCGACAAGCCGTATTCCGATCAGCGCCAGGCCGTCCAGGCGGCTCGCAAGACGCGGTGCGAATCCTACGACGGTGTCACCGAGATCATGGTGATGTCGGATCTGGACGCCACCCGTCGCCGTCAGACGTACGTGTTGAGGCGAGGGGCCTACGACGCGCCAACCGAAAAGGTCGAGCCGGGCACTCCGGCCTCGCTGCCGCCGTTCCCCGCTGATGCGCCTCGCAACCGGCTGGGGTTGGCTCGCTGGTTGACCGACGACGGTCATCCCCTGACGCCGCGGGTAGCCGTCAACCGGTTGTGGCAGCAGTGCTTCGGCAGCGGGCTGGTGCGGACACCCGAGGATTTCGGGAGCCAGGGCCTGCCCCCGACGCACCCCGCTCTGCTTGACTGGCTGTCGCGTGACTTCGTCTCCGGCGGCTGGAATCTCAAGCGGACTCTCCGCCAGATCGTTCTCTCGGCCACCTACCGCCAGGACTCGGCGGCTTCGAAGGAACTGGTCGCTCGCGATCCCGACAACCTGCTGCTGGCCCGGGGGGCGTCCTACCAGTGGCCGGCCGAGATGATCCGCGACAACGCGTTGTGGGCCAGTGGATTGCTGGTCGACAAGCGGGGAGGATCGCCGGCTCGGCCGTACGACCTCGCCGTCTCGTTCAAGCCGGTCAAGGTGGACAGCGGCGAGGGCCTGTACCGCCGCAGCCTGTACACCTTCTGGAAACGAACTGGCCCGGCCCCGGTAATGATGACCCTGGATGCGTCCAAGCGGGATGTTTGCGTTGTGAAGCGCGAACGGACCTCCACGCCGTTGCAGGCCTGCGTGCTGCTCAACGGTCCGCAGTTCATCGAGGCCGCCCGGGTGATGGGGCAGGCGATGCTCAAGAAGCACGGCGAGAACGTGGACGCGATGCTGGTCGAGATGTTCCGCAGGCTGACCAGCCGGGCTCCGACCGATCGCGAGCGGAAGATCCTCCGCGGAGGCTTTGACGAACAGCTGGCGTACTTCCAGGCTGATCCGAAGCGGGCCGAGGTCTTCCTGAAAACCGGAAAGGCTCCCGTCGAGAAGGGCATTCCGGCGGTGCGGATTGCCGCGGCGGCCATGGTGGCCAATACGCTGATGAACTTCGACGAATGCGTGACGAAGAGGTAGTGACCGTGACACTCCCAACATCTACTGCCGGCCGGGTCTGCACCGGTTTCGATCATCCCGCTCAGCTGACACGTCAGCAGTTCCTGAAGAATTTCGGGATGGGCCTGGGAGCGTTGGCGCTCTCGAGTTCCCTCGGCGACCAGCCGGCTCGCGGCGACGGTGTGCTCGGTGGCACTCACCGTTCGGGACGCATCAAGCGGGTGATCTACATGTTCAACAGCGGCGGGCCGTCGCAGATTGAGCTGTTTGATCACAAGCCCGAGCTGAAGAGGTTGCACGGGACCGAGTTGCCCGAGAGTGTCCGCAAGGGACAACGGTTGACGACGATGACTGGCAGCCAGTCGAGCCTGCCGCTGGCCGGATCGTCGTTTGCCTTCAAGCGGTACGGTGATGGCGGGAACGAGATCAGCGAACTGACTCCCCACCTGGCCGGTCTCGCCGATGACATCTGCATCATCCGCTCGATGCACACCGAGGCGATCAATCACGGACCGGCGGTGACCTACATGCAGACCGGGTCCCAGTTTCCCGGGCGTCCCAGCATGGGGGCGTGGATGGATTACGGGCTGGGAACCGAGAACTCGAACCTGCCGGCCTTCGTCGTGCTGGTGACCAAGGGCAAGGGGGGCCAGCCGTTGCTGTCCCGGCTGTGGGGCAGTGGTTTCCTGCCGTCGAGATACCAGGGCGTCCGCTTCCGATCGGGCAAGGATCCGGTCCTGTACCTGACCAATCCCAACGGCGTCGATGCGTCGGCCCGCCGGTTGATGCTCGATCGGCTCCGCGAGTTGCAGCAGGCTGGAGGACGTTCCGGAAAACAGGCCAGTGATCCGCTGCTGGAGGCCCGCATCGCGCAGTACGAACTGGCCTTCCGGATGCAGAGGTCGATTCCCGAGGCAACCGACTTCAGCAGTGAACCCAAGCACATCTTCGACGAGTACGGCAAGGATTCGAAGAACCCCGGCACCTATGCCGCCAACTGCCTGCTGGCGCGGCGGCTGGCCGAACGCGGTGTCCGTTTCATACAGCTCTACCACCCCGGCTGGGATCAGCACGGTGGACTGCCCGGGGGGATTCGCAACCAGTGCCGCGAAACCGACCAGGCCTCGGCCGCGCTGGTCACCGACCTGAAGCGTCGCGGGCTGCTCGAGGACACGCTGGTGATCTGGGGCGGAGAGTTCGGTCGCACGTCCTACTGCCAGGGCAAGCTGGCGCCCAACAACTACGGGCGGGATCATCATCCACGATGTTTCTCGATGTGGATGGCCGGCGGTGGAGGACGGGGCGGGACGACCTACGGACAGACCGATCCGTTCAGCTACAACATCGCCGAGAACCCGGTCCACATCCACGACCTGCACGCCACCATCCTGCACCTGATGGGAATTGACCACGAACGCCTGACGTTCAGGTACCAGGGCCGACAGTTCCGCCTGACCGACGTTCACGGCAATGTCATCCAGGACCTGCTGGCCTAGTCCGACTTGTTCACCAACCGTTGATCATCACCCCTCCTACCGGGATCGACCGCAATGAAGATCGTCATCTCCGACATGCTCGGATTCGAAGAAGAGCACGACAACTGGATTCTCGAGGCCGCCGGGGACGACACGGTCGTCTGTCCCCAGAATGACGAGGAACTGGTGGCTGAACTGGCCGATGCCGAGGTGTTCTTTGGCTACCACTCACCGGAGGTCTTTGCGGCAGCAAAGAATCTCAAGTGGATGCAGACCACCTCCGCGGGACTCGACATGATGCTGACCCCGGAGGTCCGTGCAATGGGCCTGCAGGTGACCAATGCCAGCGGGCTGCACGCCGCGCCGGTGGTGGAAACCGCATGGGCCCTGACACTGGCCGTCTCGAGATATCTCAAGCACTTCGGCGAGTGCCAGCAGAAGCACGTCTGGGATCAGTTCACGCCCTTCGATCTCAACGGTCGTACTGCCGGCGTGGTCGGGCTGGGTGGCATCGGTCGCCGTTACGCCAGGATCGCCGCCGCATTCGGTATGCGGGTGATCGCTGTCGACAAGCACGCGCCGGAAAAACCTGACGAGGTCGACGAACTGTGGCCACTGGATCGGCTCAACGATCTGTGCGGCGAGGCCGACGTGGTGATGATCGCCTGTCCGGCCACTTCCGAGACGCAGGGCCTGATCGGAGCCGAACAACTGGCACTGATGAAGCCGACCGGGATCATCGTCAACATCGCCCGCGGCGGGATCATCGATGAGCCGGCGCTGATCGAGTGTCTGACCGAGGGCCGCATCGCCGGTGCAGGGCTGGACGTCACCAAGATCGAGCCACTGCCCGAGGATGACCCACTCTGGGACACGCCGCGGTTGGTCATCACTCCGCACATCGCCGGTTGGTCGAATGACCGCTCACGGAGCGTTGTCCAGTTCTTCTGCGAGAACCTCCGGCGGTACAAGGCGGGCGAGCCGCTGCAGAACCTGGTCGACCAGCAGCAGGGCTACCCGGTGCCCGGTGCCTGAACCGGCTACGGCGCCGTCACGTCCCAGAGGTAGAAGTCGAATCGTCCTCGGCGTTCGGAAATCGTCAGCAGCCGGCGTCCGTCCGGGTGCCAGACCGGAAAACTGTCCCGCTCGGGATGCTCGGTCACTCTCCGCAGGTTGGTGCCGTCACGGTCGACGATGTAGACCTCCTGGTTTCCGTCCCGGGCGCTGGTGAAGGCGATCCGTCGACCGTCGGGTGACCAGGACGGGTAGATGTCGCGGCGAGCCGATTGGATCAGTGGTCGCTGGTTGTCTCCGTCGGCATCCATCAGCCACAGGTCCAGCGCCCCGTTGCGGCTTGAGCTGAAGACGATTGTCTTGCCGTCGGGCGAGATGTCCGGCCAGCCGTTGATGCCGTTGGAGGCGGTCAGGCTGCGGACGTCCTTGCCCTGGAGGTTCAGCGAGACAATCTGCTGGCCGCCGGGGGCGTTCATGGTCATCACGATTCGCTTTCCATCCGGCGTGAATCGCGGGGTGCGGACGGTGCTGCGCTGAGCACCAGGCGGATCGAAGACGACGTCCTTATTGGTCACACGGTTGCGGATCACCAGTGACAGTTGCCGGGGTCCTCCCGACCGGGCGAAACACTCGACCTTCCGGTCACGGGAAAAGGCGATGTCGAACTGCGAGTCCGAACCGATCGGGTAATGGAGCGACTGCTTGCCGGTGGCCAGGTCGAGCTGGATGATCGAGACGCGGTTGGGCTGGTTGTGAGCCGAGAAGACCAGCTTGCGTCCCCCGTCGATGAAGACAGGCGAGAATTTCAGCTGCCCGTCCCGGGTCACTCGCTGCGGACCGGCCGCTCTCGTGGACGGGGTTGCCACGGCCACCAGGCCGAGGCTGAAGGCGATCAACACCGTGCGAAAAGAAAACGAACCGGTCATTGGTCACACCAGCCCGTCGATCACGTGTCCGCCGTCCTGCAGCACCTGCAGTTCGGCGCGAGTGGCGGAGGTGGCTCCGGCGAGTTCCAGGATGGTGGTGCCGACCATCGCCGGGGTGACCGGATCGGTCGCCGGGTGCTCTCCGTTCGGGTCACTTTCGCCGATCACCCGTCCCGGCTGGATGCCGCCACCGGCCCAGACCGAGAAGTAGCAGTGGGGCCAGTGGTCGCGGGACCCGATGTTGTTGATCCGCGGCGTTCGACCGAACTCGCCCATGCAGCAGACCAGCGTGGTTTCGAGCAGTCCTCGCTGGTCGAGGTCCTCGAGCAGGGCGCTGAGCGTGCGATCGAGCAGCGGGCCGTGCCAGTCGGCCATCAGTCCGAAGTTGTCCGAGTGCGTGTCCCAGCCGTAGTCCTTGTTGGGGAACAGCACCTCGACGTACTGGCTCCAGTTGACCTGGACGAACGGCACGCCCGCCTCAACCAGTCGTCGACCCAGCAGGGCACTCTGTCCCAACGACGTGTGGCCGTAGGCGTCGCGGGTAGCGGATTTTTCCTGCGAGAGATCGAACACCCGGTTGGCATCGATCGACGAGATCAGGTTGTAGGCCCGCTTGTAGACCGCGTTCCACTTGGCGAAGTCCCGCTGGTCGGCACGGCGACGCAGCGCGTCCAGCTTGGCCAGGACGTCTCGTCGACTGGCCAGGCGATTCTTGGTCAGGCCCTCGAGCAGGTTCAGCTCGGGGATCGACACCTTGCCGTCCTCGGCACAGTTGAACATGAACGGGTCGTGACCCTTGCCCCAGGTGCCGCCGCCGTAACCGAAGTTGGGACCGACCCCGTCGCCGATTGGACCACGGGCCAGCGAGATGAAACCGGGGAGGTCGATCGAATCGGCTTCGAGCCGGTGGCGGGCCCGGTGACGGGCCAGGATCGAGCCGAAGTGCGGTTGGTAGCCCGGGGGACCTCCGCCTCCGCCCTCGCCTCCGTCGGTCGCCGAGTAGCCGGTCATCCCGATCGACCCGGCCTCGCGGTGGCCGCCGTTGTAATTGATGTTGGTGCGGACGACCGAGAACTTGTTGCTGAGATTGGCCAGACGCGGCAGCAGCTCGGTGACTCGCAGACCGGGCGTGCGGGTGTTGATGGCGGCGAACGGTCCGCGGTACAGGTCCGGGGCCTTCGGCTTGGGATCGAACAGGTCCAGATGGCTGGGGCCTCCGATCAGCCAGACCAGCATCACCGACTTGGCCTTGGGGGCCTCGGCGGCCAGCACCTGCGGGTCGAGTCCCGCCAGGCCCGCGGCGAACGGCAACGCGGCCGAGGCCTTGAGGAACGAACGCCGGGAGTGGCCCTGGCAGTCACGTGTCTTGAAGCTGCCGAAAGAGAGCATGACCGACTCCGGTGAAATTGCCTCAGACTCGAGGCTACCACACCCGGAGAAGCTGCGGCAAGTTGGCGTTGGCAGGGTCACGCAACCGGGGCGAATCTCGTTAGAATGGCCGGCCACCCAATCGGACACACCGCCTGAGGACATGACCCATGACGCACCTGATCGATCGACGTGACTTTCTTGCCGGTTCCTCATTGGCCGCTGCCAGCCTGGCCGTTCCCGGCCTGTTGCCGGCAGCCGACAACGAGAAAAAGAAGAAGCCGCTCTACAAGATTTCGCTCACCCAGTACTCGTTGCACCGCATGATCGGTGGTGGCAAGCTCGACAACATGGACTTCACCTCCTTCACCAGGAAGGAGTTCGGCATCACGGCCGTCGAGTACTGGAACCGGCCGTTTTTCAGCAAGGCCAAGGACAAGGCCTACGTCGGCCAGATGCGCAAGCGGGCCGATGATGCCGGTGTCGGAGCAACGGTGATCTTGATCGACGGTGAAGGAAACCTGGGTGATCCGGATCAGGCCAAACGCAAGAATTCGGTCGAGCGGCACAAGAAGTGGGTCGAGGCGGCCAAGAAACTGGGCTGCCACTCGATCCGCGTCAACGCTCGCTCCAAGGGCAGTTACCAGGATCAGTTGAAACTGGCTGCCGACGGCCTGAGGATGCTCAGCGAGTTTGCTGCCACGATCAAGATGAACGTGATCGTCGAGAACCACGGCGGACTCTCCTCCAACGGCAAGTGGCTTTCAGCGGTCATGAAACGCGTCAAGCTGAAGAACTGCGGCACGCTGCCGGACTTCGGCAATTTCGGCAGCTACGATCGCTACCTCGGCGTTCGGGAACTGATGCCGTTTGCCAAGTCGGTCAGTGCCAAGTCGCACGACTTCGACAAGCAGGGCAACGAGACCCGGACCGATTTCGTGAAGATGATGAAGATCGTCGTCGCCGCCGGGTACAGCGACTACGTCGGCATCGAATACGAAGGCGGAAAGCTCTCGGAGGTGGCCGGCGTGCATGCGACCAAGAAGTTGCTGCTGAAGGTTCGCGAAACGCTTTCGTAGCGCGTGGCGAAAAAAGTCCGCTTCCATGACCCTGCAGCCCACTCTCGCCGCCGTCGTTGTCGCCTATGTCGCGATCACCGTATTCGTGATGATCGGCTTCAGCGTGGCCTACAAGTTGTGGCCACGTGGTGCGTTTCAACCGGGCTGTTACGACGTCACGATGTCGTGGAACCTGCTCTCTCTGGTCCTGGGGTTCTTGGCCGCCGTGCTGGGCGGCTGGATCTGCGTGGTGATCGATGATCAGCCGTGGGCGGCCAGGTCGCTGATGATCCTGGTCGCGGTTCTCGGACTGGTTGACGTGGCTGCCGCGGTGAAGAAATCGACGGCCGGGTCGCGACCGCGGGGCGACGATGTCGACAATCGCACGGCGATGCGGCACGCCCGCAAGCCCGTCTGGGTGGCGGTGACCAATATCCTGGCCGGCATCGCCGGCGTCGCCGTTGCTGACATGTGGCTGACATGACACCAACGACTCAGATCTCCTGACATTCGAGAAAGACAAGAAACATGACATTGCGAATGGCCCTGGTGTGGTTGATGGTGGCAGGCCTGTCGGCGGACTCCGTGGAGGCTGCCGGATTGCGAGGCTACTTCCGTTATCCTTCGGTGCATGACCAGACGGTGGTCTTCACCGCCGAGGGTGACCTGTGGACCGTGTCGCTGGCCGGCGGACGTGCAGCGCGATTGACCACGCACCTGGCCCAGGAGACCTACCCGCGGATTTCTCCGGACGGCCGGCTGGTCGCTTTTTCCGCCGCCTACGAGGGAGCCCGTGAGATCTACGTGATGCCACTGGCCGGCGGGCGGCCCCGGCGGTTGACCTTCGACGGCGAATCGTCACGGGTTGTTGGCTGGGCACCTGATGGGCGTGTCGCCTACGCCACCCGGCACTACTCGACGTTGCCCAACACCCAGATGGTGCTGGTTCATCCCGAAACCCTGGACATCGAGCGGGTACCGCTCGAACAGGCCAGCCAGGCTGCATGGGGGGCCGACGGCAAGACGCTGTTCTTCACACGGCTCTCCAAGCAGGGCAGCAGCACCAAGCGATACAAGGGCGGCACGGCCGAGACGCTCTGGCGTTTCGGGCCGAAGACCCCAGAGGCAATCCCCTTGACGGCCAATTACACCGGGACCAGCCGAGATCCGATGGTCTGGAATGGACGCCTGTACTTTGCCTCCGACCGCGACGGCACGATGAACCTGTGGGTGATGGATACCAACGGCACCGCCAAACCGCAGCAACTGACCCGGCACCGTGGTTTCGACGTGCTGCGGCCGGCGCTCTCGGAGGGCCGCATCGTTTATCAGTGGGGAGCCGATCTCAGGGTCTACGACATCGGCGAAGAGACCGACCGGAAAATCGGGATCACGCTGCCGTCGGACTTTGACCAGACGCGAGAAAAGTGGATCGAGAAACCCATCGAATACCTCACCGCCCTGGACCTCTCGCCCGATGGCGACCGGGTCGCTGTGACCACTCGTGGCAACGTCTTCATCCTGCCGACGAAGCCCGGTCGACGGATTCACCTGACCCGCAATCCGGGCACTCGGTACCGCGGTGCCCGCTTCTCGGCCGACGGAAAGTCGCTGGTGGCTTTGTCGGATGCGACCGGCGAATTCGAGTTCTACCGATTGCCCGCCAACGGGATCGACCCGGCGAAGAAACTGTCCGCCGATGGCAAGGTCTTCCGTTACTTCCCGGTTCCCAGTCCCGACGGCAAGTTCGTGGCCTACCGCGACAAGAACTACGAGTTGTGGCTGTTGGATGTGGCCGGCGGGAAATCTCGGAGGATCGCCAGGTCCGAGAACTACAATTTCTCGTGGCTGTCCTGGTCGCCGGACAGCCGATGGTTGGCCTACGTCGTTGCCGCCGAGAACAGCAATGACCGTATCCATCTTCACGACGTCAAGAAGATGGTCGATTCGCCGGTCACCTCGGATCGGTACGACAGTTACTCGCCCACCTGGAGTTCGGACGGACGCTTCCTGTATTTCCTCTCGGACCGGAACTTCGAGTCGCTGGTCACCAGCCCCTGGGGACCCAGGCAGCCGGAGCCGTTCTTTGATCGCACCACTCAGATCTTTGAACTTTCACTCGTCAAGAAACAGCGGTCGCCGTTCCAGCCGAAGGAGGACCTGGGGGAGGATCGGCCGGAGGACGCCAAGAGCAAGACGCAGAAAGCGGACACGAAGCCGTTGCGGCTTGATCTCGATGGCATCGCCGCCCGGATTTCCCTGGTCCCGGTCCCTGCCGGCAACTACACGACCCTGTCGGCCACCGACAAGCACCTGTACTTTGTCTCGAGATCCACGACGAAGAAACGCACGAGGACCCTGCAGGCCATTCGTCGCGATGCGGAAGCCAAGCCGGTCACGGTGTTGTCCGATATCAAGTCGTTCCGCGTGTCAGGCAACCGCAAGAAGGTCCTGGTGCACAAGGACGACAACCTGCATGTCTTTGACGCATCGGGATCCGCGCCGAAGTCGTTGAGCAAGTCTCGCGTCAGCCTTTCGGGTTGGCGGATGTCCGTCGATCCGACGACCGAGTGGCGGCAGATGTTCGTCGATGCGTGGCGGATGGAGCGAGATTACTTCTACGACCCCAACCTCCACGGCGTCGACTGGAAGGAAGTGCTCGAACGGCACTTGCCGCTGGTGGACCGGGTGACCGACCGGGCCGAGCTCAACGACCTGATCTCCCAGATGGTCGGGGAACTCGAGGCCCTGCACATCTACGTCCGCGGAGGCGATCACCGCGACGCCGATGACGGCGTATCGATTGGCCAACTGGGTGCGGTGCTCCGGAGGGACGCTGACCGGGGTGGCTACGTTGTTGAACACGTTTACCGAACCGATCCGGATCTTCCCGACCAGGTCTCGCCCTTGTCCAAGCCGGGTGTCGAGGTGGAGGCGGGCGCGGTGATCGAATCGATCGACGGCGTTTCCACGCTTTCGGTCGATCACATCAATGTGCTGCTGAGAAACAAGTCGGGTCGAAAGGTGCTGTGTTCGGTTCGCGATCCGCGAGCCAAGGCCCCTCGCCGCGTCATCGTCGAACCGGTCTCCTCCAGCCGGGCCGCCGATCTCCGCTATGACCAATGGGAATACACCCGTCGGCTGGCGGTCGAGAAATCGGGGAAGGGCAAGGTCGGTTACGTGCACCTGCGAGCGATGGGACGCACGAACATCGCCGAGTGGGCACGGCACTACTACCCGGTCTTTCAACGGCAGGGGCTGGTCATCGATGTTCGCCACAACCGTGGCGGCAACATTGACAGCTGGATTCTCGAAAAGCTGCTTCGTAAGGCGTGGTTCTACTGGAAGCCGCGTGTCGGCAAGCCGTATTGGAACATGCAGTACGCCTTCCGGGGACACCTGGTCGTGTTGTGTAACGAGAAGACGGCTTCGGACGGCGAGGCGTTCACCGAGGGGTTTCGCAGGCTGGGGATGGGACGCGTGATCGGCACGCGTACCTGGGGTGGAGAGATCTGGTTGAGCATCAACAACCGGCTGGTCGATCGTGGTTATGCCTCGGCAGCCCAGACGGGTGTCTACGGCCCCGAAAGGGAGTGGTTGATCGAAGGTCACGGCGTGGATCCGGACGTGGTTGTTGACAACCTGCCTCACGCGACGTTTCGCGGTGGTGACGCCCAATTGGACGCCGCCGTCAAGCACCTGCTGGAGAAGATCAAGAAGGATCCTCGTCCGGTGCCCAGGCCACCCAAATACCGCAAGCGGTGACGCTGGGAATCTCGACCCTGCTCGTGCTACGTTGACCGACTCCAGATCGACTCCTCTTGAAAATCATTACGATGGACACGCTCGACCAGGGTTCCGGCAAGCTCTTCACCGATCCGTCGTCGATCGCCGCTCGGGCTGACTTTCAGCAGAAGTCCCGCGCGATGACCGACAAGGTGACGACGGTCTCGGATGCGGTCGGCCGGCTGCTCGGTGATGGAGATTATCTGGCCATCGGAGGTTTCGGCGGCGACCGGATTCCGACTGCGGTGATCCACGAGGTCATCCGGCAGAACAAGCAGGACCTCGGATTTGCCGGACACACCTCCACCCACGACTTCCAGGTCTTGTGCGCCGGCAACCTGATGGGACGCGGCCAGGTGCTGGCCCGGGTCGACATCGCTTACGTGGTGGGGTTGGAAGCCCGCGGGTTGTCTCGGCAGGCCCGCCGGGTGATGGAATCCGGTGAGGTCGAATTCACCGAGTGGAGCAACTACACGCTGGCCTTGCGGTTCCGGGCCGCAGCGATGGGCGTTCCCTTTCTGCCGGCTCACTCGGTGCTTGGCACCGACACGATGAAACACAGCGCCGCCAGAACGATTGTCTGCCCGTTCACCGACGAACCGATGGTCGCCGTGCCGGCACTCTATCCCGACCTTGCCGTGATCCATGTCCACGAATCCGACCCGTTCGGCAATTGCCGGATCGAGGGGATCAGCGTGGCCGACCTCGACGTGGCCCGATCGGCCAAGCGATTGATCATCACCTGCGAGCGGGTGATCAGCAACGACGAGATCCGCTCCAACCCGACGCGAACAGCCATTCCTTATTACTGCGTGGATGCCGTCTGCGAGGTGCCGCTGGGAAGCTATCCCGGCAACATGCCCTACGAGTACTACTCGGACGAAGAACACATCAGGCAGTGGCTGGCGGTTGAAGAGGACCTGGACGAATACCGGCGGTTCCTGGATCACCACATCTTTGAGGTCTCCGATCACCAGGAATACGTCCGCCGGGCCGGTGGCCTCGACCGGCTCGAGGAACTCCGTCGCCTTGAGTTCATGGAAACTTCCTAGTTCCCCCAATTCCCGATCTCCGTACACCATGTCCGACTCGCCAACCGACTACAACGCGATGGAGCTGATGGTGACCTGTGCGTCCCGTCTGCTTGAGAATGGCCGCACGGTGGCCGTGGGGACGGGAGTGCCCTGCTCGGCGGCAATGCTGGCCCAGAGACTTCACGCGCCGGACCTGACGGTGTTCTTCGAGGCTGGTGGCGTGGCACCGCAGTTGCCGACGATGCCGATCAGTGTCGGGGACTCGCGGACGTTCTACCGTGGACTGATGGCGACCAGCATGTGCGAGGTGATGGAGACCTGCCAGCGGGGGCTGATGGACTACACGTTCCTGGGCGGGGCCCAGATCGATCCCTACGGGAACCTCAACTCGACGATGATCGGCGACGACTACGCCAATCCGCGAGTGCGGTTCCCCGGCAGCGGCGGGGCCAACGACCTGGCGAGCCTGTGCTGGCGGACACTGGTGGTGACCAACCACGACCCCCGTCGGTTCGTGGAACAGCTCGATTTCATGACCACCCCCGGTTATCTCGACGGGCCAGGCGCCCGTGAGGCGGCCGGGTTGATGCCGGGAACCGGTCCATATCGAGTGATCACCGACCTGGCGATCCTGGGCTACCACGACCAGACCCGCCGGATGGAGGTGCTCAGCCTGCATCCGGGCGTGACACTTGAAGAGGTCCAGCAGCAGACCGGCTTCGAAATTGGAGCGGCATCCGAGTTGATCGGGACCGATCCGCCCAGTGAGCAGGAGTTGCGGGTCCTCCGCGAGGAAGTGGATCCGCACGGATATGTCATCGGACGATGACCGACGAAGGGCAACGGGAGAAACCGAACATGCACCGACGTACGTTTACCGGATCGGCCCTGGGCATCATGGGGACGCTGGCTGTGGGTTCTGTGCCGCCGGCCGAGGGGGCACCGCCAAAGGGAAAGCCGCTGACCGCCGCCGGGATGGCTCGTGACAAGAAGAACGCGGTTCCTTATGCGAAGCCCAAGGGGCTGAGGAACGGGTTCGACAGTGTCGACATGAACGAGGTGATGGTCGTTCAGCAGCAACCGGCCGTCCGCGTGAAACTCGAGATGGCCGGCAAGCCCCAGGCCGCTCAGCTCGACGACGGGACGGTCATCGTCGCCGGTTTCATCGAGCCGCCGGTGCACAAGCAGTCCCGCTGCACATTGCAGTACTCCAGGGACAACGGCCGGACATTCGGCCAACCTGTCGTGCTCCAGATGCCGGGTCGCACGGGGGGATTCCGTTGCCTGAAGGACGGCACGCTGATCCTGGGTCACACGGGCGGCATCAGCCGTTCGACCGACGCCGGCAAGACCTGGTCGACGTGGGCGATCCCTGGGAACATCGTTCCCGGCACCGGTCGCCTGGGCCTGGGGGAATGTCATGGCCCGGTTGAACTCGACGACGGCACACTGGCCATGCACCTCTATCGTGTCGTCGGAGGCTACAAGTGGAATGCGTACCTGATCCGGTCGACCAATCGAGGCAAAACCTGGGGCGACCCGACACAGGTTCCGACCCGGACCGATTCGGATGAGATCAGCTACGAGTACCTGCCCGAGCAGAAGCGGATCTACGGTGTGACCCGTTCGAGTGCTGCCCAGATCCGACGGGTGAAGTCGTTTGCCGACCAGGTGCCGGGTGGCAAGAACGCCCCGCTGGGTTCCGAAGCCGGTGACGCGGCTTTCCAGTTCCATTCCGACGACGCGGGACGGACCTGGACCGACCCGGTTCCCACTGGCCTGGGTGTCCTGCAGGCGGCCGGAGCCTACCCGATGAAGCTGGCCGACGGACGGATGATCCTGCTGTATGGCAACCGGCAGTTCCCCTACGGGACGCAAGCCGTCGGCAGCCATGACAACGGCAAGACCTGGGCCCTGGACCAGCCGATCATTCTCTCGTGGCACAGTTGGTCGGGTTACTGCGGGCACCCCCGCAGCGTGCAACTGCATGACGGCACGATGGTCACCGGTTACTACACGCACCGGATCGACAATCCCGGTGACGGGCCGGTCGATCCCGGCCGAGGTGCCCCGCCGCCGAACCACAACCGGCAGGACACCGGCGAGATTGTTCGTTGGCGAGTGCCGGACGCCTGGCCGGCAAAGTCCTGATCGTCACATCGCCTCGATTACGATCGGCTCGCTGCCGTCCAGTTCCGACAATTCCGAGCAATCCTCGTTGATGTGACCGATCGGGTTGACCGGGCTGGCGGCCCGGGGTTCGCTGCCGAAGGAGGCCGGGGTCGGCCCGAAGAAGATGCAGAATGCCGTCCCGGGTGGCCAGTAGGCCAGTTCCCCGACGGCCATCTCGGATCGGGCGTCATCGGCTTCGGTCTGCTGCACGTCGATCCGGAAGTAGTATTCCTCGCCCCACCGGTTGCCCAGGCCCTCGATGGGCAATGCGTCGTAGATGGCCTGGGCGGTCTCGGATTCGTTCAGCTGGGCCTCGTACTCGAGGTCGCCGACTCGCAGTCGGATCAGGTGCGACATGATGAGCAGTCCCGAGATGGAGCAGGTTGGAATCAGGATGCGAGGTCGACAGGCAACATTCAAGTGACCCGGCCGTTGGAGGGTCTCGCATTGATGTCCTTCCCACAGGTCACGAGAATTGAATGCACAGCCGAGAGAATCTCTCGGGACCGTGCGGAGAGAGACCGGAAATGCCAAGGCTGAGCAGCATGTTGAGACCTCGAGAGATGATGGCCGTCGCGTTGGCGATCGGCGTTGTTGGTGGTGCGATCGTCTCGGCTGCTGAACCTGTGACGTTCGAGAAGCACGTCCGCCCCATCCTCAAGACTCACTGCTTCCTCTGCCACGGCGAGTCCGGCGTGGCCAAGGGAAAACTCGACCTCCGGCTCAGACGATGGCTCGTTCGTGGAGGAGAATCCGGAGCGGCGATTGTCGCGGGACAGCCGGACGAGTCGTACTTGGTGGATCGGATTGCCCTGGGCGAGATGCCGCCGGGAGAGAAGCGTCTGGCGGCAGAGGAGATCGAAGTGATCCGGAAGTGGATTGCCGCCGGGGCCGTCACGGCTCGGCCCGAACCGGAGACGATCGAGGGCGGCAATTACCTCTCTGAGGAAGACCGGAGCTTCTGGTCGTTCCAGCCTGTGCGACGTCCCGCAGTCCCAGCGATCCGCAATTCTCACCAGCTTCGCACGCCGATAGACGCGTTTTTGCTCAAACGGCTCGAAGAACGGGGATTGTCAATGTCCGATCCGGCCACCCGGGCCGTACTGATCCGACGGGTGACATTCGACCTGGTCGGCCTGCCGCCGACGCCCGAACAGGTGCGACAGTTTGTCGAAGACCAGGAACCGGGGGCTTGGCAGCGGCTGGTCCAGCGGTTGATGGCGTCGCCACGGTACGGCGAACGCTGGGGCCGCCACTGGCTCGATGCGGCCGGTTACGCCGATTCGGAAGGCTACAGCGACGAAGATCGCATTCGTCCGTCTGCGTTTCGCTTTCGGGATTACGTGATTCGCTCGTTCAACGAAGATCGGCCGTTCGACAAGTTCGTCGTGCAGCAATTGGCCGGCGACGAACTGGTACCGCCGCCGGGTCAAACGTTGAGTCCTGAACAGATCGAGGCGCTGGCGGCGACCGGTTTCCTGAGAATGGCTCCCGACGGCACCGGGTCCGGCGGGGTCGTTGCCGTGGTGGCTCGCAACGAGGTTGTTGCTGACACGATCCGTATTGTCTCCACGTCACTGCTGGGACTGACGGTCGGCTGTGCTCGGTGCCACGACCATCGCTACGATCCGATCAGCCAGGCGGATTATTACCGCATCCGGGCGATCTTCGAACCGGCTCTTGATCCGAAGAACTGGCGGACACCCGACGGCCGCAAGTTGTCGCTCTACACCGATTCCGACAGGGCGGAGAAGAAGCGGATCGAGGCTGAAGCGGTGAAGGTCGACCAGGAGAAGAAGAAGAAAACCGAGTTCTACATCACCAGGACGCTTGAGGAAGAGCTGCTGCTGGTTCCCGAGGGGGTCCGCAAGCCGCTGCGGACGGCCTACAGGTTGGCGTCGGGCAAGCGCAGTGACGAGCAGAAGACGCTGCTGAAAAAGTATCCCAGCGTGGCCAACATCAGTGCCGGGTCGTTGTACCTCTATGACCGACGTCGCGACGTGCGGGCCGGAAAGCTGGACGCCGAGCGGAAGCAGAAGGAAAAGAGGTTCCTGGCAGAAACCCGGAAGGCGAATCCCGGTGTGAAGGTCACGGCCGCCAACCTGGCGAAACTCAATCCCAGGGCCGCTGCTGAACTCGAGGCCGACCGCAAGACTGCCATCCGGTTGCGATCCGAAAAGGCCGCCGCCGACCTGAAGACGTTCGCGGCTCGGGCGGAGGAGATCCGGGCCCGGATTCCGAGCGAGGGTTTCCTGAGGGCATTGACCGAGGTGCCCGGCAAGGTGCCGGCGACGTTTGTCTTTTATCGAGGGGATCACCAGCAGCCCCAGCAGAAGGTCGAGCCTGGTGAACTGTCGGTCGTGAACCTTCACGCACCGGTGAAGTTGCCGGTCAACGACAAGGCCGTGCCGACGACGGGGCGGCGACTGGCCTATGCCCGTCACCTTGTCAGCGGGCGTCATCCACTGGTGGCACGCGTGATCGTCAATCGGATCTGGATGCACCACTTCGGCCGTGGGCTGGTTTCCTCCCCCGGTGATTTCGGAGTGCTGGGTGAACGGCCCACTCACCCCGGATTGCTCGACTGGCTGGCCGACGAATTCGTTCGCAGCGGATGGCAGATCAAGCGGTTGCACCGGCTGATCCTCGACTCGTGGGCCTTTCGCCAGTCGTCGAGCCGAACGCTCGAACTGGATCGTATCGACCCGGACAACCTGCTGCTGGGCCGCATGTCGATCCGCCGGCTGGAATCCGAAGCTCTCCGAGACGCGATCCTGGCCATTTCGGGATCGATGAACCCGGGGATGTACGGTGAGCCGGTCTCGGTAATGGAAGACGCTGTCGGTCAGATCGTGCTTGGCAAGGAGAACCTGGATGGCGAACGCAAGCCGACCAAGACGATTGACCTGGAGGGCGAACAGTTCCGGCGAAGCCTGTACGTTCAGGTCCGTCGCACCCGGCCGCTGGGAGTTTTGGAGACATTCGATGTCCCGGTGATGACACCGAACTGTTCGAAGCGGTCCTCGTCCAATGTCGCTCCCCAGTCACTGATGCTGATGAACAGCGATTTCGTGATCGAGTATTCCCAACGGCTGGCCAGGCGAGTCGAGACGGAGGCAGGGCCGGATCGACGTTCTCAGGTCCTGCGGGCGTGGCAATTGGCCTACGGTGTCGATCCCGACCCCGCGGTCGTCAGTGACCTGCTGGCATTCGTCGAACGGCAGTCGGAGGCCTTCGGCAAGGTGGTGGCCAAGAATGACGGAGCGACGCCGCCACAACGGGCCATGGCAAGTCTTTGCCAGGCATTGCTCAGCGCTAACCGGTTCCTGTACGTGGATTGAACCATCTGGCGGTCGCGGGTGCGGCCGCATCAATGCGAGGACACTCTGAATGAAGACAGACACGGATGCCATACGATCGGCGCGCCGTCATTTCCTGGCCCAGGGAGCAATGAGCCTGGCGCCGCTGGCGATGTCATGGGCCATGCAGCGAGACGGTCTGCAGGCAGCTCCGGTGAAACCCGAGTTGGCCCGGCAGTCGTTCGACCTGTTGCCCAAGCACCCTCGCAAGACCCCCCGCGCGACTGCGATGATCTCGATGTTCATGCAGGGCGGCCCCAGCCAGGTCGACCTGATGGACCCCAAGCCCGAACTGAACCGGCTCGACGGAAAGCAGTTTCCCGGCACGATCAAGTACGACAACGCGGCCCAGGCGAGTTCCCGCGTGCTGGGCAGTCCGTGGAAATTCCGCCGGTACGGAGAGTGCGGCACGCCCCTTTCGGAGCTGCTGCCGGGTCTGTCGGAAGTCGTCGACGACATCCTGGTCATCCGCTCGATGCACACCGGCGTGAACAATCACGGGCAGTCGATCCATGCCATGAACACCGGTCGGACCCAGCGGGGCCGCCCGGCACTGGGCAGTTGGCTGACTTTCGGACTGGGTGCCGACACCGACGAGTTGCCCGCCTACGTCGCGATGACCGATCCCCGGGGCCTGCCGGTCGAGGGTGTGCTCAACTGGTCAAACGGTTGGCTGCCGTCCCTGTTCCAGGGCACGGTGGTGCGACCGCGGGAACCGAGGATCCTGAACCTGGAACCGCCGGAGAGTTTTCGCGGAAAGGTGCAGTCGAATTATCTCGACCTGTTGACCCGGCTGAACCAGCGTCACATCGCCAAGCGAAAGGGGGAACTGGAACTCGAGGCGAGGATCGCCAATTTCCGGCTGGCGGCCCGGATGCAGACCGCTGCCCGCGAGGCACTGGATATCAGCCGCGAGTCGAAGGCGACGCACGCGATGTACGGGCTGGACGACAAGGCGACCGTCGAATTCGGAACGCGCTGCCTGATCGCCCGGCGGCTGGTCGAGCGGGGTGTGCGGTTCGTGCAACTGTTTACCAAGAACCAGTACTGGGACCACCACGGCTCGATTCGCCAGAGCCTTCCTGCCTCGTGCCTGAAGGTCGATCGCCCGGCAGCCGCGCTGGTCGCGGACCTGAAGCAGAGGGGGTTGCTCGATTCGACAGTCGTGCACTGGGGCGGTGAGATGGGCCGTTTGCCCGTGATCCAGAACGACGCGGGGCCCAGGCAGGTCGGTCGCGATCACAACACGTACGGTTTCAGCATGTGGGTGGCCGGTGGCGGTTTCCGCGCGGGCGGGACGTACGGAGAAACCGACGAGTTCGGTCACCACGCGGTCGAAAAGGTGGTCAACCACTTCGACTACCACGCCACGCTGCTGCACCTCTTCGGTATCCACCCCGACGACCTGGTCTATCTCAGGAACGGCCGCGAGCAGTCACTGCTCGATGGACAGCCGGGCAAGATCGTCAAGGGGTTGCTGACCGGTTGATGTCGCGGCCAGACGCCTAGGTCTGGTCGATCCAGTCGAAGATCAGCTCGAAGGTCTCGTCGATCTCGGAAGTGTCATCCGCGATCGTGTCATTGCCGTTGCCGCCGGCAACAGTGTCGACTCCGCCCTGGCCGTTGATGCTGTCATCGCCGTCCTCGCCCAGCAGTCCGTCCGATCCGCTCCCGCCCCGAAGCGTGTCGTTACCGGCTCCACCCAAGATTGAGTCGTTGCCGCTGTTGCCGTTGAGCGTATCGTTTCCGGTTCCGCCACACACTCCATCGTCACCGCTTCCGGAATGGACATAGTCGTTACCTTCGCGGCCGATCAGTGTGTCGTTGCCGTTGTTGCCGCGGAGGGTATCGTCGTTACTGCCACCGACCAGCGAATCGTCGCCGTCTAGGCCCTTGAGCGTCGTCTGGCCGGAAAAACCGCTGGCGTCGATTGTGTTGTTGCCGCCGCCACCGGTCAGGATGGCCAGTTCGATGCTGGTCAGGAGTTGCGTCGACTGGCTGCCGGTGAGCGAGGCGTCAATCAGCGTGAAGTCGGTGTGGTCCGACGGATCTGCACCGTCCCCGGATTCCTTGATGGTGTCGTTGCCATCTCCACCGTCGAGCACGTTGCCGAAGCCGCCCTGTCCGGTCAACACGTCGTCGCCCGCTCCACCGTTGGCGGTGTCAACACCGCTGCCACCGATCAGGCGGTCATTGCCGTCGTTGCCGGTGAGACTGTCGTCACCTCCACCCCCGTTGATGGTGTCGTCGCCGTCGTTTCCAGTGAGGTTGTCGTTGGCCGATCCACCTCGCAGAGAATCATTGCCGGAACCGCCGGAGAGGGCGACAGGGATGGTGGATGCCGTCGCATCGATCTGGTCGTTGCCTCCACCTCCGTCAACCGTCAGCGTGGTGAACGTGTCGGCGGAATACTGGAACGGGCTGTCCGAGGCGATCGAACTGCCGGTGATGGTGATGACGTCATCGGTATCGGCGAACTCGATGGACTGCGAGTTCAACGAGTCCAGCCCGGTGGAATCGACGGACGCGACACCGGTGAACGTGAGGACACTTCCGTCAACATCCACTGTTCCGGCATTTGACGCAGTCAGGACGACGTCCAGGGACGTCACCGATTCCGAGTTGTCCAGGCCGATCTCCACGTTGTCGGATCCCGTCCCGCCGCCGCCATCGAAGGAGATTCCGGTGGAGGTGATCGCAGCAGCTGCGATCACCAGGGTGTCCGCTGCGTCGGTTTGTCCGGTGACATCGACCGTGGCGATTTGACTCAGGGTCCGGCTCGGGACAAGGTCGGTCCCGCCCTGGTCCACTGCCCGCAATTGGTCACCGTCAACGATCAGTCGAACCTCGTTCCCGGCTGCGGCCAGGAACACATCGGCTCCCAGCAGCATCGTGTCGGAAGTGGTGTTGATGATCAGTTCATCAGTCGTCGCGTCCGAACCGGCGTTGCCGGCCTGATCGGTTGCCGTCACTGCAACGTCGTAGGTGGCATCTGCCAGGGTGGTGAGAATGTCATCGGCCAGGCTCCATGTGCCGTCACCGTTGTTGGTGGCCGCGGCGGTCTGCCCGTCGACGGTGACGGAGATCGCCGCTGTGGAGTCATCAACGGTTCCACCCAGGGCGGGTGTCGCGTCGTTTGTGTCGAGTGGAGTGACGGTGATCACCGGAGCAGCGGTGTCGACAGTGATGTCCAGTGCCGCAGAGGCGGCACTGGTGTTTCCGGCCACGTCCGTGGCGGTGGTCGTCAGCGAGCGGGTTCCATCAGCCAGGGTCGTGGCGGTGATGTCGTACACGTCCGAGGCGAGAGGGCTCGAGGTTGCAACACTCGCCCCATCGACGAGCAACGTGATCGTGCTGCCGGAATCGGCGGTTCCGATCAGGGTGGGAGTACTGTCGGAAGTGAGGTCATCGGTGCTGGAACTGCCCGAGTCACTGGAAGAGGCCAGGTCCGGAGTAGTCGGAACGGCCGGAGCTGTTGAGTCGACGGTCACGGCCAGTACGGCCGAGGCCGCGCTGATGTTGCCGGCAGCGTCGGTGGCGGTGGCGGTCAGTGCGTGTGCGCCTTCGGCCAGGGTGTTGCTGGCGATCGACCAGTTTCCAGATCCGTCGGCGGTGGTAGTGCCCACGTTCCCGTCGATCGAGGAAGACAGCGTGACGGTGATGCCGGCTTCGGCGGTCCCCGAGACGGTCGGAGTGGTGTCGTTGGTCAGATCGTCGTCATCTGCGGTGCCACTGTCGCTGGCAGCGTCCAGGTCGGGAGTGCCTGGGGCAGTTGGAGCGGTGGAGTCGATGGTGATGTCCAATGCCGCAGAGGCGGCACTGGTGTTTCCGGCCACGTCCGTGGCGGTGGTCGTCAGCGAGTGGGTTCCATCAGCCAGGGTCGTGGCGGTGATGTCGTACACGTCCTCGCCTTTTGAATAATTTTCACACCAACTTTAACGTATCGTTTAGGTCGGTT
>PBOJ01000096.1 GCA_002724315.1 Planctomycetaceae bacterium
CGATCGAACACCTCGCGGATCTCATGACAGTGCTCGGCATAGTGTTTCACGAACCGGTCGGAATCGTCGAAATCCAACCGTCTGGCGAGGTAGGCCAACTCGCCCTCATCCGCGGGCAGGGCATGCACCTGTTTGTTGTGCATCAATTGCAACGAGTGTTCAATCGCTCGCAGCAGCAGGTATCCGTTCGATAGCTTGCGATACTCCTCAGCCCGCAGACAACCAGCGGCAGCCAGCGCCGCCAGCGACCGCAACGTGTTGGTCCCCAGAATCTCGGGATGTTCCTCGGCGTTCTGCAACTGCAGAAACTGAGTCACGAACTCGATATCCCGAATCGACCCGACCCCCGACTTCACCTCGCCGTACTCACGAAGTTCACGCGGCAACGATTCCTCGATCCGCCGCTTCATTTCCCGCACCGTCTCGCGATGATCCGACTGTTTTTTCTCCACAATCAGTCGAGACACATCAGCCAACACTCGGTCTCCGACCGACCGGTCACCGGCGACGACCCTGGCCTTGACCAATGACTGGAGTTCCCACGGGGCAGCGTGCGTTTCCAGGTATTCTCCGTAGGCGGCGACGTCCGCCACCAATGGCCCGGACCGCCCCCATGGCCGCAACCGCATGTCCACGCGATACAAGAACCCTTCACCGGTCATCCGCCCCAATTCGCGAACCAGTTGCTGGGCAATCTTCAGCGTGCCGGCATCGGGGTTCTCGGACAGAAAAAGAAGATCAATATCCGAACTGTAATTGAGTTCCTCACCGCCGAGTTTCCCCAATGCCACCACGGTCAAAGGCACCCCCGATCCGGAGACCGACCTCGCAACACCCTCCGTCGCCTCCTCCAGCACCGCCTGGATCGTTGCGTCGGCCAGCAGGGACAGTTGAAGCGTGATCCGGCGGAGATCCATCAGGCCGAAACAGTCACACGCCGCAATCCGCAACAGTTCCCACCGCTGCGTTCTTCGGATGGCGTCAATGGCATCCGACTCGGCCTCGCACGCCGCCAGTCGCAGATCGGTCAGAAATTCATCTCGACTACGAACCTCTGCCAACCGCCGAGACTCAGTCAGCCTCCGAAGATAGTCCGGGTGCCTGAGCACCAGTTCGGTCAAGAACTGGCTATTGACCAAGAGGCGAATCAGGATCTCGACGGCTCGCGACCGCTGGGAGAGAAATGTCAGCCAACCCGACGGATCATCCCAAGAGGCGAGACACCGTCGGAGATTTCGCAGAGATGTGTCGGGTGCTGCGTTATGAGCCATGACGCCCAGCAGCGATGCCAGCAGACTTTCCGACAGGCCGTTCTCTCCGGCCGTCTCGACAATCTCCAGCCAATCAGCTTTGGCTGAAACGGGATCCACAAACCCCATCTCAGCTAACGCATCAAGCAGTTCCCCTCCATCAGTGCCCGCGGGCCGTAACAACCGGTCGGCTGTGTCCCGGTACATGCCCCGCAACTCCTACCCGTTCCACGGCGAACCACATACGGACGTGATGGGTTCAGCGTTTGACCTCACAACCCGGCACCGCTTCACGAAATGACGCCACGGCGCCCTCACTCACCTGGGTGAAGCTGAGATTGAGTTCCTTCAGCCCCGTCAACGCACCCAACGACTTCAATGCTGCGTCAGTGATACGCGTACGCGACAGGTTCAGAGTTCGCAGCCTCGAGTGCCCCAGCAACCCCGAGACCCCCTTGTCGCCGACATCAGTTTCCTCGAGGTTGAGCCACTCGAGTTCCTTCATCTCGGACAGGTGCAGCACTCCAAGATCGGTAACCTTGGTGAACCAAAGGTTCAGCCGCTTCAGTTTTACCAGCGAGGCGAGATGTGCCAGGCCGGCGTCATCGACCTGGGTTTCGCTGAGGTCGATCCGCTCCAACCCCTTGGCAGCGGCCACATTTTTCAGCCCGGCTCCCTGGACGGCGGTATCCCGCAACACCAGGGTCTTCAACTCGGTCATCTTCGACAGCGGCCCCAGGCCGTCATCGGTGATCCCGGTTCGAAACAAGTTGACTTCCCGAAGCTTCGTCATCCCGGCCAGCGATTCCAGCCCCTCGTCGGAAATCGCCGTATCCTCGAGAATCAGCGACGTGAGCCCACTCAGTTCTTCAATGGCCTTCAGTCCGGCATCCGAAACCTGTGGGTTTCTCATCTTCAGGCTTCGCAGGGTTTTCACTCGGCCCAGGTGCTCGAGTCCGCTGTCGGTGATCAACACACAACCCCGAATGTCCACCACTTTGAGCTTTTTCAGAGGGACCAGGTGAGCCAAGGCCTCGTCGCTGATGTTGGTGTACAGCAGGTGGATTTGTTCCAGTCCCGACATGGTCGCAATGTGCGCGACTCCCGCATTCGTGACGTTCGAACACCTTCGAAGATTCAGCGACCGCAACGATGACAACCTGGCAACGGCAGCCAAACCGTCATCGGTCAGTTCGCTGTTCTCCAAACCCAGGCTCCGAAGTTTCGACAGGCCCGCCAGGTGCGAGACAGCCGCGTCACCGATATTCGCCCCCCAGATCTTGAGATCCTGGAGATCGGCCAGATCGGCGAGTTTTTTGCACTGTTCGTCGTCAAACGGGCATTCTGTCAAATCGACGGAAACCACAGCTCCATCCAGTCTTGTCCATCGTCCTCCAGCCTCCCGAATGGCGTCGACTGCCGGCTGTTCGCGTTCCGTCTGAGCGGCCCGATCCTGTTCATTCGGGTTTTCGACAATCTCCTTTGCGGCGGCGGTCCCGCCCGAGGGTTTGGATGCAGGAGTATCTTGCGGACCATTGGATGGGCAACCGACCACCACGAATGTCAGTACCAACGAGGCACACCCTTGGACGAAACGAGGAGGAATCATGATGGTCTCACTTTGCGACAGATCACCCTGGCAACGACGCTCACGGCGGGCTTTGCCACCGTCGCCCTCAGCACAGACTCAAAGCCGCCTCCAAGATTAGTGGTGCTGCGGCACCAAGGCAACGACCTCCTGCTGACCGTCGCATGGCAGCCAAAAGACCGGGTCGGCCAGTTGTTGCCGTTCCTCCGCTCGTGCTATTATTTCCCGCGTGTTGGCCCGGAAACGTCGCCGTTTCTCACCGGCCGGTTCTTCACGCCCACGTCAGTTCCCGTTACACCAGACTCACGTTTCTCCTGGGACAATCGACATGACCATCTCACCAAAATCTGGCTCGACACGCCGCGACTTCCTTCAAACATCGGCCGCGATGGGAACCGCCTTCTGGGTCGCCTCCGACCAGGAGTCCTGGGCCGCACCGAAGTCACCCAACGAAAAAATCCGCTTCGCCTGCATCGGTGTCGGTGGAAAGGGGAGCAGTGACTCGGCCGATGCTGGCCGACATGGCGACGTCGTCGCCATCTGTGATGTCGACTCCAACACCCTGAACAAGGCGGGCAACCGCTTCAAGAACGCCAAAAAGTTCAACGACTACCGGGACATGCTCACCAAGATGGCCGACAGCATTGACGCCGTCACCGTCAGCATCCCCGACCACAACCACGCTCCGGCAAGCGCAATGGCGATGAAACTGGGCAAGCACTGCTTCACCCAGAAGCCGATGACGCACAGCATCTACGAAGCCCGCCAGATGGCCATCCTCGCGACAAAGAACAAGGTTCAGACCCAGATGGGCAACCAGGGGACCGCATCATCGAAACTCCGTGAAGGCGCCGCGATCGTGCAATCCGGCGTGCTGGGCCAGATCAAGGAGGTTCACGTCTGGACCAATCGGCCCGTTTGGCCCCAGGGTGGACCTCGGCCCAAGGCCGCGACGCCCCCCAAGCATCTCAACTGGGACGCATGGCTGGGACCGGCACCTGAAAGACCCTACGGCAACGGTTACCACCCGTTCGCCTGGCGAGGCTGGTGGGACTTCGGGACCGGCGCCCTTGGCGACATGGCCTGCCACACCATGAACATGCCGTTCATGGCCCTGAACCTCAAGGACCCCATCTCGGTGGAAGCCACCAACTCGGGACACAACAAGGACAGCTACCCCAAGTCCAGCGTGATCACCTATGAGTTCCCCAAACTCGGGGAACGCAACGCGGTCAAGATGATCTGGTACGACGGGGGTGAACGCCCCGCTCAAAAACTGCTCCCGAAGGAGCACAAGGTGCCGCGCACCGGATCCCTGCTGATCGGTGACAAGGGCATGCTGCTCTCTCCGGGTGACTACGCCAGCAACAGCAACATCGTCATCGGAGTCGACACGCCGAAAGTCGACTTCGAGAAATCTCCCGGCCACTTCACCGAGTACGCGCGTGCCATAACTGACGGAAAACCGGCTCGCTCGAACTTCCCCGAATACGCCGGGCCGCTCACCGAAGTCGTACTCCTGGGCAACCTCGCCGTCTGGGCCGAGAAGAAGGTCGAATGGGACGCGAAGACTCTCACGCCCAAGAACGCGCCGGAGGTCAAGCAAATCGTCAGACGCGAATACCGGAAGGGATGGACGCTCTGACCGCGGCCCCCGACACCCCCAACAGGCCATTCCCGTCAATCCGGTCTTCCACGGCCAACGACATCGGACAACCGCAACGGGTCTCGTGGCAAGCTCCACCGGCGCGCCAGGTGCTCGAGCCAGACAACCAGCCCATCGTCGGGGTCCAGATACAACTCGTGCAACGCCTTCTGAGTGCGGTTCCCGCTCCTCAGCGTGAAGTGTTTCGCCGGCAACTGGAAGAACGTGTGCAACTGGAAACTGCTGGCTCCCCGCATCGCGTACTCCAGCGCCATCCGTCCGCTGTTGATATCCCCGGTAGCGGCCATTGGCTTCATCTCCGGCCCACACTGGTCGAAAAACGTTGCCAGCACCCGAAGGTTGCGATCGCTAAGATCAGGACCCCCGTAGGCCACTCCAACGTGCCCGTCAAATTCACGGTCCGGATCAAATAGACGGTTTCCGTAGACAATCCAATCCGCTCCGTCCCCGCTCGGCGAAGCCTGCTGAACCGATTGCAGCAGTTCCAGTTGGAAGGCATCGTCGAAAAGCGCATTGAAGATCTTCAACCCCACCACCACCTCCCCGTCTCGCACAGCACCACGCACCAGTGCCGGGACACGTCGCAACCATTCCACGACCGTCTCCCGCACCCGCGACCGATCGCTGCCGGCCAGTGTCGGGCTGAAGTCTTTTTCAATCGGCATCGGAGAGCCCTCGCCCCAGGCCTCCAGCAAGGCCCGGGTCGTGAACTCGTATTCCGCCTCCAACCACTCGGTTTCCCCCGGCATTGGCAGGTGATACTTGACCGACGGCACCACCAGAGTCGACGAATCACGCGACAAGGCCCTGGCCTCCGTGACCAGTTTGAGGTACTCCCGAAACGTCCCCCACCAACCCCGCCCCTTCCAACTGACCGTCCACCCGTCCTCGCCTCTTCGTGAGGTGATCGGCTCGAGTCGCATTCGCGCCTCGGGAATGGCCCACTCTGCCATCGACTGCCCACCATCCTCCGACTCCGCAATCACCGTCTTCAGAACGACGTAGCCCAGACCGGCAGCCACGTCGTCGGCCACCTGTTGTGAGGTCATCGAGAGTTGGCCCGACGCCTTGCCCCAAGGATTCGCAATCCGAATTCCTGCGTACTCGGTGGAGAGATCGATGTCGAATTCGTTGGCAACCCAGTCGTGGTAATCGACCGGCGTTTCCTGCGACGCCAGCTGATGGTACGCGGCGGACAGCCGTTGCCGAAAACCCGAATCCACGTCGGCCGGACCATTCAGCCATTTTGCGTCCGTGACACCGTCCATCTCACCTCGCCTCGCCGTCGAACAGCCTCCATTCTATAGTCAGTCTCAGTCAGCGCACCAACTCCACGGTCCCACTCGCGGCCTTACGATGCTTCGCACATGCTTTTCGACCATCGGCTGCCCGGACTGGTCTTTCTCGGAAATGATCCACCACGGGACGAAGTCCGGGTTCGATGGCGTGGAAATCCGCCTGGTCGAGCGGGAAACCGACCTGTTGTCGGTGCCAGATTTCACAGCGTCCAGCTTGCCCCAAAGACGGCGAGAACTTGATGACGCAGGATTCCACGTCAGCGGCCTCGCCTCCTCGGTCGCGTTCGACTCAACTGACCCCGCCGAACGCCACCGCCAAACCATTATCGGGCGGGCGTACCTGGACCTGGCAGCCGAACTCAATGCCGGATTTGTCCGCGTCTTCGGCGACGTTGTCCGTGAAGAGACCGGTCGAAAGGCTACTGCCCGGCAAGTAGCCGACGGCCTTAACCAGTTGGGAGATTATGCATCCACCTTGCAACTGCAGGTGATCATCGAAACCCATGGAGACTATTCGCAATCGGATCTTGTTGCAGAGACGATGAACATGGTCTCGTCTCCCTCGGTCGGCGTCCTTTGGGACACGCACCATCCGTGGCGATTCCACGGCGAACCACTCGAGTTGACTTACTCCCGACTGGGTGATCGAGTGATGCACACTCACTGGAAAGACTCAGTCTCTGGCGACGCAGCCCCTCAACAGGCCGAGCCCACAGAAGCGTCCGATCGGGCTCATGCATTGATGAGCGGCCATCGTCACGCAGATTACGTGCTTTTCGGAGGCGGTGAATTTCCCATTCTCGACTGCCTCGGCCTGCTCCACAACGGAGGATACGACGGGTGGTACAGCTACGAGTGGGAGAAGATGTGGCATCCGGAACTTGAGCCGCCAGAGTTGGCGTTTCCGATGTTTCCCGGCAAGATCCAACGCCTCCACGCTGCGCTCGTTTCCGGCTGAGGTTCCGGTCGTCGAGTCGGACCGACCGCCACCGTCGATACGATCGGCAAGCACTTTTCCGGATGCGCCAGCAGTAGCGGATGCGCTGCGCAGGTTGTTTTCCCGCAATTTGCTCATGTCTTGAACGTGGCCTACTTTCCCTTTGTCGACCGCAATTTGGCGGCCGACACCAACGGATGGTTGGGAGACACGTCATCATGAGACCCGCAGCGGCCTCCAGGGCCCCTCGAAACCACTGTTTGCTGACCGCCGTTCTCTGGCTGTGCACGATCACGCTTTTTGCCGCGACACCGGTCGTCGCCGACTCGCCGGCAAATCAGCAATCGGCAATAAAGACCGGGCGCCAGTTGGAGGTCAAACGACGCTGGGCCGACGCACTGACTCACTATCAGACGGCTTCCGAACAGTGGCCAGACACCAAGGAAATCCAGCACGGCCTGCGCCGATCGAGGATCCAGTGCGGAATCCAGCACCGTTACGCCGACCGAAGTTTTCGGCAACAGCTGTTGACGATCCCCGAACGCCAGGCCTTGTCTCTGTTCGATGACCTGGTTGCTCGCGTCCAGAGCAGTTTTGTGGAACACGTTTCACTGACGTCCTTCGTGGCTCACGGCACCGAAAGCCTTTATCTCTCACTGGCCAACCAGAAATTCCTCGACCGACACTTACCGGCAGGATCCACACCGACGGCCGACCGCGTCCTCCAGTTGCGGAGCACGTTGTTCAAGAGTTACTGGAATCGCCAAATCAGGAGTTCTGCCGAGGCACACCGCGTCGTAACCGAGGTCTGCCGGATCTCCCAGCGAATCCTGGGCCTCCCGGCCTCCAGCGTCGCGCTCGAATACGTTTTTGGTGGATGTAACGCGCTGGATGACTACAGCGCCTGTTTGACACCCGACCGCTACTCCGACCTGAATGCCAATATCGATGGACAGTTCGTCGGACTGGGTGTGGAAATCAAGGCCAAGCCAGGCCACGGGTTGCTCTTGATGGACGTCCTTCCCGCCAGTCCTGCTGAAACGGCTGGGTTACGGCCGGGAGACCACGTCGTGCGGATCGATGGCACCGACTGTCGCGACATGTCCACCGATGAAGCCGCCAGCCTGCTCAAGGGACCGATAGGAAGTCGCGTCCAACTGGGCTTTCGTCGAGCCAAGCTCTCCGGGGAACAGCGACTGCAGGTGATCCGTCGACCGGTCATCGTGAAAAGCATCCCGTTGGCCACGATGCTCGACAACAAACAGCACATCGGGTACATCCAGATGACTGGGTTCCAGCGGAGCACAGCCAACGAACTCGACAGTGCCCTCGCCACTCTCCAGCAACAGGGCGTCCGAGCGGTCATATGGGATCTTCGGCACAACCCGGGCGGCCTCCTGGATGCGGCCACCGATGTCCTCGACCGTTTCATCGCCGACGGCGTCCTGGTCTCCACACGCGGCAGGAGTCTCGACCAGAACCGTGTGTACCGCGCCCACCGACGCGGGACCAACGACCTGAAACTCGTCGTGTTGACAGACGGGGAGAGTGCCAGCGCCAGCGAAATCGTCGCGGGAGCGATCCGGGACCATCACCGGGGCCTGGTCATCGGCCGACGCACCTACGGAAAATGGAGCGTCCAGAGCATTTTCCCACTCGCAAAATCTTCGGGATTACGCCTGACCACCGCCAAGTTCTACTCGCCTGCCGGACACAACCTGTCTAAAGTCGGTGTACGTCCGGATATTGACGTTGCGGCACCCAAGACCCAGGACGGAGTGTATCGTCGCCCGACACGCGAAAGCCTGTCCACCGATGCCGATGTCCGCAAGGCCCTGGAAGAACTGCGGGCTCGTCTGGCTGGCTGATGAACATCCCTGCGAAAGACTGGAGCCAGTCCGGACGAGGACGGCGGCATCCGGTCACCGCCTGGACCTATTCAACCGGCTCGAACCCCACCGCCCTGGACGTTGATCTCGAAAGTGGTGACGTCGCGGTTGTCACCGCGGACGAACACCTCCACCTCCTCGCCCCAGATGGCTCGCTTCGGGGTGAACCGCTGCCCAATTGCGCTGGCCCGACCATGGACTGGGCCGACACGGCCATCGGCGGCGTCATTCAATTGGGCCCACGACGAGCAGGCTGGGTCACCCACCACGGGGCGGTCCAATGGGTCGTCGATTGCCACAACGACATTCTCGACGTGGCCACCTCTCCGTTCGGCAACGCGATCGCCATAAGTTTCTCCGACCGTCAAAATGTTGTCCTGGATTCAAACCAGCAACCGATCGGTGAATTCACATCCATCAGACCCCTGAAGTACCTCCGGCTGGTGCCCCGCCGACCAGTCATCATCGGCTCGGCCGACACTGGCCTACTCTCCAGCCACACCATCACCGGTGACGACCGCTGGAGCCAGCAGATCTGGACCAATGTCGGAGGCCTCGACACCAATGGCAATGGTCGCACAGCCCTGCTGGCTGCCTACAATCACGGCGTCCAGCGATTCAACAACCGCGGCCGCTCTCTGGGCTTTTATGACATCGGCGGCACCGTCCACATTGCCTCGATCAGTTACATCGGCACCATCATTGCCACGGCCACCATGGAAGAGCGTTTTGTCCTTATCGATCGCGACGGAACCATACTCTGGCAGGCAGCACTCCCCGAACCGGTCAGCACGATCCGTTGTGGTCCGTTCGGAGAACACGTCGTTCTCGGATTCTCCTCCGGTCTGATCCAGTGTCTCAAATGGCCACCATGGTCAACCAATCGGACATCCGCACCAACGGAATCCCGCAACTAAGCCACCGGAATCTCGCGGCCGACCGGATTTTGCCCCTCCACAACCACGGCGACTATACTCAGCGCCCCCCACGCCTCCCACAACCCACCTCATTTCTCGCCCTCGGAGTTGTCGGTGATGTCTTCGGACCACTCAGTGACATCCGGAACGCCCGAACCTGGCCTCCCCCAGTCATTCGGTCGATTCCGCATCCTCCGCCTGCTCGGCCGAGGCGGGATGGGCATGGTCTACCTGGCGAACGATCCCAAAAAAGATCGCCAGGTAGCGCTGAAGGTCCTTGCCAGTGACAAGGCCAACAACGAGACGCTGTTGAGACGTTTTCGGTCCGAAGCACTCGCCACTCGAGAACTGAAACACGAGAACATCGTCGGGGTCTTCGAAGCCGGGTCCATCGACGGTCAGTTCTACATCGCTCTGGAATACGTCGACGGCACCGACGTGGCCCGCCTGATCCAGTCGCACGACCGGCTTCCCGTTCGCCGCTCCCTGAACATCACTCGCCAGGTGGCGTTTGCGCTTTCCGTAGCGCACCGAAGAAACATTGTCCATCGAGACATCAAACCGTCCAACCTGCTAATTCGGGCAGACGGGGTCGTCAAACTGACCGACATGGGACTGGCCCGTTCACTGGACGATCCGGGAGCTGCCGGAATTACTCGAGCCGGCACCACTGTCGGAACCGTTGACTACATCTCCCCCGAGCAGGCTCGTGACAGCAAGTCAGCCGATGTCCGCAGCGACATCTATTCGCTCGGTTGCACCTGGTATCACATGCTCACCGGCCAGGCCCTGTTCCCAGACGGCAGCCTCACCCAGAAACTCCGCCAGCATGCTGCCACTCCAGCGCCTGACCCTCGCCGTATCGTAGACAACATCCCAGAGGACGTTGTCGCAGTCCTGCTGCAGATGCTGGACAAATCTCCCGAGCGACGATTCCAGACTCCAGACGAGTTGCTGGCAGCGATCGGGGCGATCAACCTGGACCGCCCCGAACTGTCAGCCGGCGTCATCGCCGCCCTCGCGGATGACGGCACGATGGGAGAAGACGCCCTCGACGTTCATCTCGGCGACACCGACTTCTCCACCTCGCGTCCGTCGCGGCACCAACTGCGTCGAACAACGGAGAAACCTTCACCGTCAGGATCCTCGTCGTCACCTCTCCCAACCCGTAGTGACCCCACAGCCCCCTCAACTGGTAGCGTCCCGCCCCCCTCTCCTCGATCGCGCCGTGGACCTCGCCAAACCGTGGACGACTCCATTAGCCACAAAGCAGGCGAAGTGGACTGGAGCAAGCTCCGCTTGGTTGTGTTCACGTTGATGAGCATCGGCCTGCTGGCATTGCTCGGCTACAATTTCGTCAATCTCGGGCAATCCGTTGACGTATCGGGAACCCCCACGAGCGTCCCCTTCACCAACTCGACTGCAATTGCCCCTGAGAATGAACGGCCCACCCCCCCTCCCAACGCAAGCGGCATCGTTTACGACACGTTACCGTCACCGTTGCTGACCGGACATCCGGCCCTGCCACCACCATATCTCCCCTCCCTCAGACGGGGGGAGAAACGGCACACTTTCGAATGGGCGACGACACCTCGTCCGACACCCAGACCGGCACTGTACGTTTCCGGCCGACATGAGGGACGGGGCCATTTCCACAGCCTCGACAATGCTGTTTCGCACCTGGAAGACGCGGGAGGCTGGATTCAGCTCGAGGGGCCCGGCCCATTCTCTCTCACAGCAACAACGCTGGTCGATTGCGGACACGTCAGAATCTCGACGCCCAACAAAAACACGCGAGCGGTCGTCGTCCTCCTTCCCGGCACCAAACCCGCATCCTCGGCACTCCAACTGCACAACACACACCTCGAACTTGAACGAATCGACTTCACACTTCCGGCCTCCGGATTCCCAAACCAAAGACGGCTGACCCTCTTTTCCGCTGACTCATCGGATCTCCGTCTTACAGACTGCTCAATCACTCAACATCGGGCCCGCGAAGGCGGCACGGTGGCCATTTCCATCTCGGGCTCTGTCAAAGGCCGCGCCTGCAGGGTGGTCTTGGACAAAGTCCTGTCGCGTGGCCGCAACACCACATCAATCGAAATCGATTCCCGCTCTGTTGACCTTGCCGTGTTCAACAGCCTGCTGGTCAGTGACACGGCTTCGCCACTCCGACTCCGGACCCCCAAACCTTCGACATCCCAACCCAACGGCCGTCGCATCCGACTCCTTTCCTCGACACTCTGCAGCCAGGCCCCACTGCTGACACTCGACAGCGGCGACATGGACACCGACATCGCTTCGACCCGGTTGAGACTGGTCAACACCCTGATGGCGAGCCCTGCTGATGGTGACGGTGTCTTGCTGGACCTCGGGCACTGGCCACAACGTGCCGACAACCAGCCCGGAACTTCCCGTTTCATCGGCCTCGAATGGCATCAACACGCATCGCTCACATTCGGAGTGCGCCGTTTCATCCTCCTGGCACCGGACTCCGGACTTTCCGTGGACAGCTATTCAGAATGGCAGTCGTGCTGGTCTGGCCCGGGCGAAAAAGGCGAGTTCGTTGCGACCCCATGGCGGCCGTTGAAAGTGGCGGCCCACACCGTCTCGCCCTCCTACTTTTCGACCCGCCGTTTTGGAACCGAATTGCAGATCGGAACCGACGGCAGCCCCCCTGGCTGCCAAGTCTTCGGCCTGCACCAGCCCGGCGCAGGCCGAGGTCGCGAGGCCGCCGTGGCCCAGCGGCCCCGCTGGCCCCATCCTCGGCCGACCCCTCGGCCCGTCCTGTCCCTCAAACTGTCTGATCATCCCGATCTCGGTCGTTTTCTGGCTGACAACCCCCCGCCACCCAATGCCGTAATCGTCGTCGAGGGTGCCGGCCGCACCGTCACCAGCCCGATCGCTGTCGATTCCGGCGGCCTCCGATTGGTTTTCAAAGACACCATCAAGGAACAACCTCTGGTACTGGTTCCTGACTCTCAACCACCTGCCACAACTTCGCCCACTTTGCCGCCCAACGATGCCCCCGGCCAATCGATGTTCAGCGTCAAACGAGGAACACTGGAACTCGTCGGGGGACGATTTCAACTCCCGGAACAAGGAGGCCCGGCCTGGTTTCTTCATGTCGACGACGGCGAGTTCGCGATCCACAACTGTTCGTTACTTGGCCCACGAGGTGCAGCTTCCGGTGGAGGAGGCCTGATCAACATCACCGGACCCAAGGGAAAAGGCAGCGGCCGCATCCTGGGCAGTTATCTCGCCGGCGGGGGTTCCCTGGTCCGCACGCAACACCCAAACCGGCCGCTGCTTGTCACAGACAGCCTGCTGTTTTCCACCGGCAAGGTTTTCGATCTCGACCTTTCGCCCACCCTCCGTTCCTGCATCGATATTCGACGATCCACACTCTCCGGCGGGGATTCGATTTTCCACATTCGAACCACCGAACCCGAAGCTTCCCAGTCCAGGTCGTCGGACCACTGTCGGCTCGACCTTTTCATCGATGAAACAGCCTTCACTGCCGGAATTGCCGCCGCCAACGCCGGCGAACCTCAAGCGGCAATCATCTCATGCCGCGGCCGGACACTGGATGCGGGATGCCTGCGTTGGTGGGGAGCTCACAACGGCTTCAGCCCCACGCGAAGACATTACCTCGTCGACCGCGATGACCGGATGACGAACCAGCAATGGGGAACGGCACGTCATTTCGCTTCCGTATTCCCTTCGCCACACCGAATCCGGCCCCTCGAAGGCCCCAGCGGCATCCCGTTGACCACACCGCTTCCAGAGGCCACCCAAGTGCGCCCGACCCATTTCCGCATCGCCGCCAAAGGCCTCGGCTTGAAATGGGGTTCCGGCGGACGGCCGATAGGCGCCGACCTGGACAAACTGGATTCCCAGCTCGGGGCTGTGGGGCCACCCCGCACCCCCCAAACCGGCACGCGTCCCGCCTTCTAGCCGTCCCCACCAACGGCCTCATCCGACACGGCATCCACTGGCCACGTCAACCGGAATCGGCAACCGGCTCCGGGACGATTCTCCACCTGTATCTCTCCACCATGCTCCCCGACGATCTTGCGGCTGACCGCAAGCCCCAACCCGGTTCCGCGGGCGCCTTTTGTTGAAGCGAACAGGCTGAAAAGACGTGGCAACTCGTCTTCGGGAATCCCAGGCCCGTTGTCGTCGATATCCACAAACACCGCCGCGACAGACGGATCCACCCCCACCTCCACGACGACCACCGCGCCCGGGCGCCCCTCAACCGCGTCAATGGCGTTGGTGACCACATTGAGTACTGCTCGGTGAATCCCTTCCGGATCGTAGTCCGCTTCACACGCCCCTTCTGGAAAGACTCGCTCCAGGACCACGCGGGCCTCGTCAGCCCGTGACTGCAGCAGTTCACACACATCACTGACCGTCGCATTGACGTCCGCACGATTCCACGCGGGAACACGGTCAGTACTGTAGGTCAGCATGTCCATGACCAGGTCGTAGATGCGGCCCTGGTTGCGATCGACGATCCCCCATCCCCGTTGGATCAACTGCTCATCGTGATCTTTCAGGCCAAGATTGATCAGGTAACTCCCTCCTCTCACACCTTGCAGGATGTTCTTGATGTGATGACTGAGGGTCGCGATCGTCTGCCCGACGGCGGCGAGCCGTTCTGCCTGCACCAGCGCCTGATGGCTCCGCTGACCGTCGATCGCCAGCGCCGCTTGCCGGCCAATCGCCACCAGAAGCCTGAGCGACTCCTCGGTAAGCCGTTCGTTGACCTCTCCCTCGGCAACAACTTCGTCTACACGAGTCGTGGTATCGAGATAAATGGCACCCAGGACGGCTTGCCGACCAACCAGTGGTGCACAGACAGCTTCACGGACACCGGCCTGCAAAATGCTACCACCACCCGAAAACCGGTCGTCACGCTGCGCATCGGACGTTCGCACTGCCCGGCCACCCGTCATCACCAGGTCCACGATACTGCGAGGAACCGGCATCGTCGGCGTTTCATCCGGCTCGCCGTGACCGCTGCCGCCCCTCGCACGGTACACCCTTGGCACGGGTGCGCCAGTGTCCGGCGAGGCCATCAGCACACAACCACGATCAGCCGACACAACATCCAGGGCGACGTCGAGAATCGTGACGAGAATCGTATCAAGGGTCGCTGCCGGATCAGCCACCTGCTCGCTGATCCGGTACAACGCTCCCAGGCTCGCCAACGCCTCGACCGCACTGACCGACCAGTCCTCGGCACTGCCCGGCGACAGCTCTCCTCCCAACAGAGCGGCCGCCTCTCCGCCGGCCGCTCCCGGACGAAGTGTCGCCATCACGTTGGCAGTCTCGCCCACAATGCTTGACCGGTCGTCATTGCCAGCCACAAGATCAACCGGCACACGACCTCTCGAGGGATTCACATCGTGGACCTGGAACGCCAACAGCGTATTGGCCACCTGCAACTGGTCTCCGTCAACGATTGCCGCCGTTTCGATCCGAACCCCATTCAGCAACGTGCCGTTGGCACTGCCGAGATCGACCAGCTTAAAGCCGGACGCCTGCCACTGAATGGCGGCGTGAAACCGTGAGACCTCGCTGTCCTCTACCCGCACCACATTTTCGGAACTGCGGCCAATGCCCACACGTTGGCGACCGATCTGAAACCGGGTCCCTCGCCCCACGCCCTCGACGATCAGCAGGCTCGCCGTTGACACGTCCCCCGACCCTCTCCGCGACATCCGATCTCGCGACCGGCTGCGGCCCGTCAATCACCCCGAGAACAAAACAAAACGCCTGGCGGCACCACCGAGCACCGCCAGGCGTCATCATATCATGCCCGCCCACTCGAATGGGTCGGACGCCGATCACGTTGATCAGGAGGTTGCTGCAGCATAACGGCGTGCCACTTCGCCCCAATTGACCACGTTGAAGAACGCCTGCACATAATCCGGACGACGGTTCTGGTAGTTCAGGTAGTACGCGTGTTCCCACACATCCAGACCGAGGATCGGCGTGCGGCCCTCCGAGAGGGGAGAATCCTGGTTGGCAGTACTTTCGACGACCAGCCCGTCGGCTCCGACACTCAACCAGGCCCAACCGCTGCCGAATCGCGTCCCGGCCGCCTTGGCGAACTGTTCCTTGAAAGCATCAAAACTGCCGCAGGCCGCGTTGATCGCCTCGGCAAGTGCTCCATCAGGCTCCCCCCCACCGTCAGGACTCATCACCGTCCAAAACAACGAGTGATTGGCGTGCCCGCCCCCGTTGTTCCGCACCGCACCGCGAATCTCTTCCGGAACAGCGGCCAGGTCGCTGACCAGATCCTCTACGCTTTTGGAGGCCAGGTCGTCATGACCTTCCAACGCACCGTTGACGTTGTTGATATACGCGTTGTGGTGCTTTCCGTGGTGAATTTCCATTGTTCGCGCATCGATGTGTGGCTCGAGCGCGTCATGTGCATAGGGAAGTTCCGGAAGTTCGAACGCCATGATGTTCATCTCCTGCGAGGCGCCTCAGAAATGGCCGCTCCGCTCGGCGACCCTGCGGGCACATTGTACGAGCTTCAGGCTTAGCAACAACCGTGACCACCGATAGCGATCACTCCGTTGGGAACCTACAATGGAATCCTGCCGCCCCGGGCTTACCACACCATCAAAGGCCTCCCGCCTCCCATGCCCCCCGTCTCTCTCGCCGCACTGCCTGTTTACAACGAAGCAGCTCATGTTGACGAAGTGCTCGACAACGTGCTGCAACACTGCCAGGACGTCCTCGTCGTTGATGATGGGTCCACTGACGGGACCGCCCAGAGACTGGCCAGTCGTTCCGATATTCGCGTAAAAACGCATGTCACCAATCGCGGTTACGGAGCGGCGTTGCTGACAGCCTTCGATTACGCCATCGATCATGACTTTGATGTCGTTGTCACCATCGACTGCGATGGCCAGCACGAGCCCGAACGCATCCCCGAACTGGTCTCTGCTCTCCACGCCCACCAGGCCGACATCCTCTCCGGAAGTCGCTATCTGGAAATCGAGAACGACTCCTCACACCCACCCGAGGATCGCAGGCAAATCAACGTGGATGTCACCGAACGCCTCAACGACGCCCTGCAATTGCGATTGACGGATGCGTTCTGCGGCTTCAAGGCCTACCGCACTGCGGCTCTCCGTCGCCTGTCCTTGACCGAACCCGGCTACGCCATGCCACTGGAACTGTGGGTCCAGGCGGTGCGAGCCGGAATGCGGATCATCGAACACCCGGTCCCACTGATCTACCTGGACGAAGAACGATCGTTCGGCGGATCGCTCGACGACGCCGACCTGCGAATGTCATACTACCTTGAGGTCCTCGACCGGGCCCTTGCCACTACCCCGGCCGGCTAACGACTTCGCGCCCACCCCTCCTCCGCGACCGACCTGTCTTTTGCCCGTGCCCGTGTCGCCCACCATAACCAGCCCAGTGTCCCGCCGTGTCCCTGCGACGAATCGCGGTATCCTGGCCGACCCGTCCCTGGCGAGCGCCGTCCAAATCGCCCGCGACACCCAGCGAGCGGGCACCGCGTGCCACACGCCGATCGCCGGGATCTCGCTCGCTGACTGGAAACGGAAATCCGTCGACGACACGCTGCTGGCAGCTGTCGAATACGCTGAAGAGACTGGCCGTGTCCCTCCCGGCCACTTGCCCGCGGGGCCCTTGCTGGTGGGCGGCCATCAGCCGACCCTCTTTCATTGCGGCGTACTGGTCAAGAACTTCGCACTCGCCCGGCTGGCCCAGCGATTGGACGGCACCGCGCTGAACCTCATCGTCGACAGCGACATCGCCGCACCGCTTCACCTGTCGGTTCCGGATGGATCACGCGACCAACCCGCCACCCGCCTGGTCCCCTTCACGACCGACACCGCGGCCCGCCCCTGGGAAGACCTTCGCCCGGACCTTTCGGCAGCCTTCACCGCTTTTCCCGACCGGGTCTCCGATGCGTTGGCAAGGTGGGGAATCGACCCGCTGCTGACCCGGATCTGGCCGTCAGCAATTGCTGCTGCTGAAGCGGGCCGAGGCCTGGCAGAGTGCCTCTCGGCCGCACGGATCGCGATGCAGGATCGCATGGGGCACGGCACGCTCGAATTGCCGATCTCACGTTTGGCCACTCGGGCGCCATTCCTGAAGTTCATGGCCATGAGCCTGCTGGACGCCGAACGGTTTGCCGAGTCTCACAACCGCGCGTTGGGAACGTACCGTGAAGCCAACAACGTCCGCAGCCGCACACACCCCGCTGCCGATCTGTGCTGGCACGACGGCTGGCTGGAAACGCCGTTCTGGTGCTGGCACTCCGGAGACACTCACCGGCGACGGCTGCTCACACAGGTCACACCCACCAGCATCCGCCTGAGTGACGGCAGTGGGTTCAACGTCCAGTGGGCTCTCGACTCTGGACACGATCTGGACCGCCTGGCCACGGCCCTGGGCGACTGGCAGCAGTCCGGGCTGCGGATTCGTCCCAGTGCGCTTTCCACCACGCTGTTTGCGAGAGTGTTTCTGGCCGACTTGTTCATCCATGGAATCGGAGGATCCAAGTACGACGAGGCCACCGACTCGCTGATGGCCGACTTCTTCGGCATTTCGCCGCCGCCTTACCTCACCCTCTCCGGTACGCTCCACCTTCCGCTCGGCGGACCGTTCGACGTCTCGTCCGAGGACCGAAGTCAACTGACCTCGCGACGCCGCAGGATGCTCTACAACGCACAGGAATTCCTTGACACCGGCCAGGCCCCCGAACTCGTCGACCGCAAAACGTCATTGATCCACAGTCAAAACCGGGACAAACACGACACTTCCGAATCCAGCCGGCAGAACCGTCGGCAACGATTCCACGAGTTCCGGGCGGTAAATCAGGAACTGACCCGTCACACAATCGGTGCCCGGCAAGCACTCGACGGTGAATTGCAGAGGCTCGACCGACAACTCGATGCCAACAGCGTCCTGACCAACCGCGAGTTCTCGTTCTGCCTGTTCCCCGAGGAGTTGCTCGCTTCCTTCCTCGACGAGGCGCTTTCCGAACTCGAATGACACCATCGGTCGTCAACGCGACCTCCCTCCAGCCCCGGGGACTGGTCGCCCAAGGCCCTGGTCGTTTACCATCACATGTCGAATTGCTTTCGAGGTCCTTCCCGGAGCCCGCACTGTGGCAGATTTTCGCATTGCTTCATCCCCGTCCCGTCCGCAATCACGTTGCAGTTCGTTGCCCGGCCAGATGCTTCTATCGGCCATGCTGCTGGCCTTGGTGACCGCCACAGCGGCGGCTTGGCCAGCCAAGGCCGTCCCGGGCACTCAGGATCGTCTCAAAACCGACCTCCAGTACTTGTCCTCAGACAAGCTCGAGGGGCGAGGCGTCGGCACCAAGGGTCTGAACCTCGCAGCCGACTACATCCGGAACCAGTTTCGCCGTGCCGGGCTCGACGTGAAACGCGTTGACGGCGACGCTTTCCAGAAATTCAACCTGGTCACCGACGTCAAGCTCGCCGCCCCCAACTCGGTGAAGCTGGTCGGCCCCAAGGGGGCTTCTATCGACCTGAAAGTCGGCACCGATTTCGAAGTCTGTGCGTTTGGGGGCTCCGGAAAAATCAGCGGCGAACTGGTGTTCCTTGGCTACGCGATAGACGCCTCTGAAGCCCACTACAGTGACATCAAGGGCGTTGACCTGAAGGGCAAGATTGCCGTGATCATGCGTCGGACACCACTTCAATCCGACGCCAGTGGGCCGTTTGCCGCTCCGCATGGCGGAATCTCTCGGCACGCCGCACTTCGCTCAAAGGTCAGCAACGCGTTCGGCGCCGGGGCCAAGGCGATCCTTTTCGTCAACGACCCCTACTCGAATCGCCACAACGCTGAACAGGCGCTTTCCCGCGCCAAGGATGCTGTTGTCACCGCTGCGGTTGCCTTCAACGACGCCAAGCCGTCCGATCAAAAGACATTCGCCGAGGCGCGACGCCGATTGAAGGCGTCAGTAGAACGGCTCGAGGGTGTCCGCACCTCGCAGAAACAAGGGCCCGCCGACCCGTTGATGAAATTCGGTTACGGTCGTTCTGGCAATTCCCGGAACATCCCCATCATCCACGTCACACACAAGGCCATCGACCAGGTCCTCAAGGCCGCCCTGAAGACCTCTTTGTCCGGACTTGAAGCCGCCATCGACAAGGACTTTCGGGCCAAGAGCCAAGTCATCCCCGGATGGACGGTTCAGTTGCAGACATCGATCGAGACTGTCCGCACCGAGGTGAAAAATGTCATCGGTGTCATCGAGGGAAAAGGGCCACAAGCTGACGAAACCATCGTCATCGGCGCCCATTACGACCATGTCGGGCTCGGTGGCCCCGGCTCGCTGGCGCCCGGCTCCAAGGAGGTACACAACGGGGCAGACGACAATGCCTCTGGCACCGTCAGCCTGATTGAACTCGCACGACGACTCGGCGGCCGAAAAGAGAAACCGGCACGCCGGCTAGTCTTCATCGCGTTCACAGCCGAGGAGCTCGGCTTGATCGGATCCGCCCGTTACGTCAAGGAACCGGTCTTTCCGATCGACAAGACCGTCGCCATGTTCAACATGGACATGGTGGGGCGTTTGCGTAACAACCGGCTCATCGTCTACGGAACCGGCACCGCTCCGAGGTGGAAAAAACTCATCCAAGCCAAGGGCAAACAGCGGGAATTCGCCCTGTCACTCAAGCCGAGCGGCTTTGGCCCCAGCGACCATTCCTCGTTCTACGGCAAGAAGATCCCCGTCCTTCATTTTTTCACCGGCACTCACAGCGACTACCATCGGCCCGGTGACGACTGGCCGAAAGTCAATCTCGCAGGCATGGAGCAGATCCTGAGCATGCTGGAAGAGATCATTATCGAAACAGCCAGCGAAAAAGCCCGGCCGAAGTACATCGAAATCAAGAGCCAGGCACAAGTTGCTCGGACCGGAAGCCGACCTTACGTCGGCAGCATCCCGGACTTCGGCTCCGACGGAAAAAAAGGTTATGCGATTTCCGGTGTCTCGCCGGGAAGTCCCGCACAGAAGGCCGGACTCAAGGGTGGCGATCTCATCGTACAGTTCGGCTCCGCCAAGATTGGCGGGCTGGACGATTTCGACCTCGCTCTCCGGAAATACAAGGGCGGAGATGTGGTCAACGTGACCGTGATTCGTGGTGGCAAGCGCAAGGCGCTGAAAATCACCTTGGCCAAACCCCGCTGACCGTCATCGGCAGTTACGGCCGCATGTAGACGATCGACACGTCCGTGGTCACGTCCATCGGAACTCGGTTGCTGGTCGTTTTCGGCACTGAGTTGTAGTCGAGCCGGAAACCCAATTTCAGGCTCCAGCGTTCTTCATCGTCCAACGGGACCAGTACGGCCGTGTTGTTGCGGAACCGAAAGACTTCCAGTGACGACAGGCTCGGTCGCATCGTTGTCTTGGTTTCCAACCGCGTCCGTTCGAACAGCGGCCAGTCGATTTCGTATTCGGCAAAAAAGTCCGGCGTCACGCGATGGCCTCCGGCCCCGCTGTAAACCTCCATGGTCACAGCCGGCCCGAGCCGTACCAGGATGTGCCGATCCGTCTTTTCGACAAACCTGTAACCCACCCCAAATGACCCGGTGCCCCGATAGTCGACCCCCTGAAATTCGTTGTATTCGTGTTTGCCACTGAAATACAGCAACCAGTTTCCGGGACGAGAGTGATCCACGGTGTTGTCCAGGTACCACCGGTTCGTATTTCGCTCCCCGTTGACCTGTCCGAACCGCCCCCCCAGATCCAGTTGGTGGACCGAGTCCTCATTTTCCTTGAGCATTTCGGCAGCGATGCGAACGAAATCCTGGTCAGTGTTGCCCTTCAGGACCTTCGCCCCGATCTCAATCCGCTTGGTCCACACCTTGGCCGTTTGCCCTGCCTCCTGGACAAGTGATCGCCATGTCGCGGGGACGGCAAACACCGAGTCACGCCCCTCCGCCCGATCGGGCTGCTCCACACTACTCAACAACGTTTCCCGTGCGCCGTTGGCACCCGTAGCGGAGCCGGCGGCCGGGCGCCACCCGGTCTCGGCCACCGGGTCGTCCTGTTCGGCGGCCACGCCACATTGGACGCCGGCACACACGGCAAGCAACACGCCGCCGGCAAGAGTCAATCTACGGACGTCCATGCAAAGACCTCGACCTACAACGAGTGCGCTGCCCCGCAGGTCGAGCCGAACAGAAGGAAAACTCGGAACAAGCCGCGAGATGATAGTCCCCCTTGCCAACCCGGTAAAGATGAGCCCACGGCAGGAACGCGACGTTGCCGAAAGCTGGGTTGCCGCCACACAAAACAACCGACACAATGTCCTTTTGCCGATGCGACACACTTCTATCCGGATCCCCCGTTAGCCCAGGATTCTCACGAACGGTTCACGGCCATGGCCAAGACTGGCGCCCGCAAGAAACTTCCCAAGGAAGTGGCAATCATCAACGCCGACAACTGCACTGGTTGTGAGGCGTGCTTGGAGGTTTGCCCGGTCGATTGCATTTACAAGGTGCCGGGCTCCACCATTTCGGTCCTGCAGACCTGGTGCGAAATCGATGTGGAACGTTGCGTTGGATGCGAAGTCTGTGTCCACATCCCCACCAAGAAATCCGATCCCTATGAATTGCTAGTCTGTCCATGGGACGCGATCGAAATGATCAAGACAGTCGACGTGGCTCATGCCGTTGCCGAAAAGGGTGGGCCAACCGACTACCTTCGCGAGAACTGGGACCGGGTCGTCGAGCCAGCCATCCGCATGGCCGAACTCGCTGCCGCCAACTCCTAGGGCGCAGAGATGGCCGACGGCTTCCGAGTGCTGATCACCGATCGCGCATGGCCGGATTCCCAAATCGAGCAAGAGATTCTTCGCGAGGTTGGGGCGGAAGTGCTTGACGCTCCCGACGCCGGCGAATCCACTTTGCTGGATCTTGCATCCGGCGTCGATGCGATCGCCGCCTGTTGGGCTCAGGTGACTCTCCGGCTCCTGGATGCCGCCCCAAACTGCCGAATTGTCGCCCGGTTTGGCATCGGCCTGGACAACATCCCCGTCGATGCCTGCACCCAACGTGACATTCCCGTCACTTTTGTGCCCGACTACTGCATCCCCGAAGTTGCCGACCACACCATCGCACTGCTGCTCTCGGCCGTACGAAAGACCGCCTTTTTCCATCTCAACACGAAACAGGGGGATTATCAGTTGGCCGCGGGACCTCCGCTGAGACGGCTCTCGGGCCTTACGCTGGGACTGGTCGGCCTCGGCCGTATCGCACGCGCCGTCGTGCCACGAGCGCGTGCACTCGGGCTCAACGTCGTCGCCACCACACCCTCTGGCGAGGACCATGGCACCGATTGCCCCATGATGGCTTTCGAAGACCTACTTCGCTCCAGTGACGTCGTCTCACTGCATTGCCCTCTCTCAGACGAAACTCACCACATGATCAACCGCACCAGTCTCGACTGGCTGCAATCGCACGCGGTGCTGATCAACACGTCGCGCGGTGGTTTGATCGACCACACCGCCGCCTGGGAGGCTCTCCAGCAGGACAGGATTGGAGGCCTCGCACTCGACGTCTTTGACCCAGAACCCCCGGACCTGTCCGACCCTCTCTTTGCCGATCATCGCGTCATCGCAACACCACACGCGGCATTTCTTTCGCAAGAATCGGTCGAAGAACTGAGACGCCGCACCGCTCACCAGATCGCCGACGTCCTGTCTGGACGGATGCCCGAACACGTGGTCAACCCCGAGATCTGCGGGCACTTGACTGCCGACGGTTCCTAGGGGGTCACCCCGGTCGGTCCACTGGGCACTGCGGCCGCCGGCGCGACGGCCGGCTGTTCCGGCAGGTCGTTCGGGGCGTTCGCCTCAATCCCCCGAATCGTCACCACTTCGTGCTTCTGCTGTTCGATTCGGTCGCCTGACCCCGCCTTCACCAAGCTGATGTCGACGTACCGGTTCCAGTCGGCCCGTCGTGGCACACAGTTGTGATCGTCGACGGTCATGTCCCCGAAGGCATATCCCCCCTTCAGCGACACCGTGGCGGTGCCACCGACCAACTTGATGTCCGTCGTGGGCTGACTTGTGGCCACGCTTCCGAACACGTCCAGCGTGATCGTCCCCGACCCGGAAGCCTTGACCGCAAACCGGGTGCTGAACTCCATCGGAATCGGTGAAACAATCCGCCGGGTTCGCATGACTGGAGCCGTCGGAAGCGACTCGGCCGAGCGTCCCAACAGCACCAACCCAATGCGGTCATAAATGAACTCCGCAGCAGCCGTACCTTTCCGGTCACCGCTGAACAACGTCGACGGAACGATGGCCAGTTCCAGTTCCGTCCTGTCACCCCGTGTTCGAAAGGTGAATCCGCTTCGCGAAAGTTCCGACAGATTCGCCAATGCCGCAGGCACAGCAGCCGTGTCATCATTCGAATCGTAGGACTGGCTTCCTCCCGGCAGCTTCTCCGAATAGGTGATACGCCGGTAAACAACGCCATAGCTCAATTCACCGTCGCTCATGGTCTCGACCGACACGTCGAACCAAGCCGCCATCTGGGCCTGGCTGGTTTCAATTCCATCAGGGGTCAACTGCGACAGGGTTTGGGTTACTCGTTTCACGAGGGCATGCTTCGAACCCGATTCCGATCTGTCTTCGCCCAATGGCGAACCGGAACCTGGCCGCCCCGGCCCCTGGACCTCGCCGACTTCTGAGGACAGAGGCTCATCCAACAGCAGGTCGCTCTCGTCGAAAGTCAGTTCATCGGACGATTCGCTGTAACATCCGCCAATGCCCACAAGCGAACACACCACACTCGCGCAGATAAACCTCGCGACCGGTTGCATAGCCATTGCGTCCACCTCGTGACAGTTCCCGACTCCGAGAAAACCGGCGGACAATAACAGTACCCGCTATTGTTGCCAAGACGAACATTCGGCCCGGTGCCCATCAGCCAATCACAACAGTGATCACAGTGGTGACACCTCCGCTCTGAAAAAACTCATTTTGAGCACACTTCGGGAGGTTCATCCACACACATTCCCAATTGGCCCTACTCGCCCAGAGACACCGTAACTGACGTTTTGACAATGCTTTGCAAGGTTACAGGCGCACCGATACCATGCAAATCAGCGCAACGGTACGCTTTCCGCACTACTGGGTCTCCAACAACATCAGCCGTCGGACATCCTGTTTGTGAAAGGACGCCATCATGGGTCACCACCATTTCCTGAACCGTCGCCGCGCAACAAAAACAAATCGCCTCGCCGCGATCCTTCTCTGCCTGCCGTTTTTGCTCGCTCACACTCGGGTCCAGGCGAAGGACCGTCCCAGTCGCGCGTCCGCTCGACGTGCGGCCCCCGCGAGTCGTTCTACAACTTCCAGGAGAACCCGACCCCGATCGTCGACATCTCGCGCAAGTTCTGCCAAATCGCCGACCGCCCGCGGACGGTCCACCAGCCGGCCCTCCACCCGCAGTTCGAGTGCGTCGCGGTCAACGCGGAGCACGCCGAGCCGGACCAGCCGGGGCGTCTCATCTCGTTCCAATTCCCGGCCTACTAGCACCAGCCGACGATCGACCGGTCGCCCCGCCACCCGCGGGTCCAGCGTTTCCAAACCGATGCGGATTCCTACCAAGACACCCAGGCGAAGTGTCTCGTCGCCATCCACTTCCCGGCCAGCCCGGACCAGTTCACCTCCTCGCCGCTCAAGTTCCACCCGTCCCGCAACCGCGCCCGTTCGTAGTGCACTTCCCCGTGTTCCCAGTCGCAACTCCAGTGTTCCGCGGAGCCAGCAACCGAAATCGACCGCGCCGAACCCTCGGTCCGCTCCAGCCACACGACCTTCGACAACCATTCCCGATCGCCGTGCCGGAAGTCCGAAGCAAACCCGTTCCACTCAGCCATCGCTGCCCACGGCCACCAAACAGTCGTCCTCAAAGCGATCGATCAAGCCGTCGGCCACCACACCCGGTGCCAGATCGGTACTCCGAAACCCGTCGAGCCGACTCCCCAGGTCCTCCAACAAACCGCTCAGCAAATCGGCTCGAAACCGCGGCGCCACATCACCCAACGGGAAAACGACCACCCCGCCGTCTTCCAGGACCACTCCAACCACAACGCGTCCCGCAAGCCGGAGATCCATTCGCAAAAAAACAACCGCCAAGCAGCCAGTTGCCAAAAAGTCAGCTGCCAAACGGAAAACTGGCACACAGCCCGCCACCTCACAGCCAACTGACAAAAAGCCCACTGCCAGACGGCCAGTTGCCAAACGGCCAGCCGGCACACAGCCAGCCACCCCACAGCCAACTGACAAAAAGCCAGTTGCCAGACGGACCAATGCCAAACGGCCAGCCGGCACACAGCCAGCCAACTCACAGCCAACTGACAAAAAGCCAGTTGCCAGACGGCCCAATGCCAAACGGCCAGTCGGCAAAAAGCCAGCCAACTCACAGCCAACTGACAAAAAGTCAATTGCCAGACGGCCCAATGCCAAACGGCCAGCCGGCAAAAAACCAGTTTCCAAACGAGCCACGACCAAAACTTCAGTTGCCAAAGGGCCATCCGGAAACAAGTCACGAACCAATCCCGCCAGGAGCGGGAAACCCAACACCCGGCCCTCCGACCGTCCGGCATCCGCGACCGACCCCAACAACATCACGTCGCGCATCCGAAACCGCAGCGGGTCCGCTCGCCCTGGAGCCGCTTCTTCGTCCGCACGGGGACTCACGCTTCGCCGCTCGTCCCAAACGCCTCGCCCCCCTCGTGGCTCACGGGTTGAACGAAATGGCCGTGTCCGCAGCCCCAATGGGAAGTTGGCCAAGACCGTCCGCCGCACCTCTTTCGCAGACCGGCTGAACTCCGGTCAGTTGCGGACACTCTCCGATTCCAGGGTGGGCCGCAAGCTGAAGTTCCGCCGGCAGTTCGAGATGTCGCGGAGAGGAGACGTTGCCCGACGCTTGCAACTGGCTCGCAACCTGCGGCACAGCGGTGGCTGGCGTTCCCGCCACTTCCATGGCCACGTTCACAGCAGTTTTGTCAGCCTGCATTTCGGGAGCTGGTACGCCGGACCGTCGTTTTACCCCGCACATTGCTGGACCCCCCACTGGAGCCCCTGGGTGTCTTGGTCCTGGTGGGATCGCTGTCTCCCGATCTGCGACCCTCGCCCGATCTTTTGCCGCCCGATAATCTGCCGGCCGTGCCGCCCCTGGGTGTCGTGGCGCTACCCCGCCTGGGTGAGTCTTCCGATCGTCGTGAGCGGAACCTGGGTCGACGTGCCCAGAGTCGCCACTGAAGACCGCGACCTCCAACTGCTTGCCGTGAGGTTTGTTGACGCCGGACATCCCGAGCAGAAGAAGGGCCCTCGTTATCGGGTCTGGTTCCGCAACAACGACGACAAGAAGCTCCGGAAAGACTTCAACATCATGTTGCTGGCCTCCAACAGCCGCGATGCGGCCACCGATGTCCCCCAGGCGGGCGTGGAGATCGACAACATCGAGGCCGGGGCCATCCGTACCGTCGACATCCGGCTTCCATTCGAAGCGTCGACACTCGCACGGGATGCGGAAAACCGGGCGGTCCCCTTCCGTTTCCTGCACGTCCTGGTCGATTCGCACCAAGATGTCGACGAATCGTTCGAAGAGAACAACGGTGTCGTCCTGGCCCGCGGAGATGTCCTTCCAGTCGATCCGTCCAGCTTCTCCACCGATGTCACATCTGGTTCACCGGGCTCCATGATCAATGTTGCAGGTGAAGGGTTCGGCCCGGAACCGGGTGAAGTCATTGTCCATGTCAACGGGCTGGAACTTCAGGCCGAGATCTACGGTTGGTATGACCTCGGAGTCCATCTCAAGCTTCCGACACTGCCCGTGGCCACTGAGACGCAAGCCGAAATCGTAGTGGTTCGCGGCGACGGAGCCGTCTCCAATCCCGTACAGGTCCTGATAGTACCTGCCAAAAGTCCGGTTACGCCGCCGCCGGCACCGGCCAAATGATCGGCAACACTCATGCAGGGGTCGAGTCGTCTGGCTCGACCTCTGCTCGGTTAAACCGTGATGAGTGGGCAGAGGAGGGCGGACGTCGCCAACACTCGCCCCTTCTCGCCGGAATGATCTTCTGCCCATTCCGGCATTCAGCTTGAAACTCAGGCGGACTCGGCAACAACCGGGCTTGCAGCTTCGGCAGCGGAATCGACAACTGTTACCTCAAGCGGGGCGGTATTCCCTTCCGAAGACACGCGGACCACGTCGCCATTCCGGTACTTCCAGTCCCTGGTACTGAAACTCAACTTGCTCGTGCCAAAAAAGTGCAGGTGCACATCACCCGGCACCCGGTGCTGCGTGTATTTGAAGTGATGATCCTCGCAATTGGCCAATGAGTGGCACATAAATTTCTCGCCACTTTTGAGTGGCCCACTCTCATAGATCGTCTCCCCATCTCGGCGGACCGTACACTGCAGATCAATGTCCGAAAACTCCCAATCGGTGACCAGTTCCGGTCCCACGGCGCAAGTCCGCAACTTCGACGGAGCCAGGTACAGGTAGTTGATCTTCTCAGTCTCGTGATCAGACCATTCGATCCCCAGCGAAAAACCCAATCTCCTGGGAACACCGGCTGAATCAACGATGTAGCACCCAACGAGTTCCGGTTCCTCTCCACCATCCAAACCATAAGCGGGGAGGTCGAGGTGTCCTCCCGGCCCTCGCAACGTGGATCCATTCCCTTTGTAGAACCACTCGGGCATGGCCCCACGCGCCCCCTGTCCAGGTTTTCCGTCGGCCAATCCCATCGCGAACATCCTCGCAGAATCGGTCGCCGGTTCGTCCCGGCCCCCGGAATCTCCCGAGTGCATCTTGTCACGGGACTCCATACCTCCGGTGTGGGTCAACCCCGTCCCGGAAACCAACAGATAGTGAGGGTCCGGATGGTCCAGAGGTGGGTGAAGGAAGGGCGACTCGCCTCCCGGCGATGCTGCGAGGAGTTCGGAATAATTCACGCGAGGCAGATCCTCGTCAGCGACGACCCGTGACAACCGCTCCTCAAAACTCACTCCGTTACGACACGCCGAATCGAACACGGCCGACACACGGTCGAGCGACGCATCCCCGGCTGTCACATCCAGAAGCGCGTCCCCATCAACCACTCCCACCCGGCGACCTTCACCCGGAATTTCCCATTGCACCACTCGCATCGGCTCACCCTCACTCCGCGGTTACATTCTCCCAAGTCCGGGTTTCCCAGCTGCGTGCCATTGCAGCCTGCACGTCAGCAACCCGGGCAATCTGCTCAAAACTCGGCTCGACCGGCTCTCCAGCCACAACCCCCCGGAGGAACTCATGAACCTCTATGGTCATCAGATCCTCATAGCCCAGGCCGACGGCTCCCCCCGGATTGAAGTCCCCGTGCCGAGGAAACTCGGGACGACTCTGCAGCCGGGCATAACCGGGCCGTTCGACGGCTTGGTCATCCAGAAACAACTCCAGTTCGTTCATTCTCTCAAAGTTCCAACGAGCAGACCCCTTCGTGCCATTGAGCTCAAAAGTGTGTTCACAGTCCGACCCACCGATGACTCGACAGACCTCCAACGTCCCTCTCGCCCCGTTGGCAAATCGCACCATCGCACCCACGTAATCCTCATTCGTCACTGCCGCAACCGGCCCATCCTCGCTGACCGCAAAATGCGTCCCCGCCTGGCTGGGAATCGGCCGCTCGGAAATGAACGTTTCGTTCTCCGACACCACTTCCGCCACTGGCCCCGCCAGCATCAACGCCATGTCCAGGGCATGCGACATCAGGTCCCCCAACACACCGAATCCAGCCTTGTTCCGATCAAAACGCCACGACAACACGCTCTTGGGGTTGTGCCCGTATCCACAAAAGAATCGTCCTCGGTAATGCGTCACCTGCCCCAAACGGCCCTCCTTGATCAATGCCAGCAGGTGCTGCACGACAGGGCTCCATCGGTAGCAGAACCCGGTAAACGTCAGCAAACCAGCCGCTTGGGCCGCGGCCGCGATTTCTCGAGTCTCTGACGGTTCGCGTCCAACAGGTTTCTCGCAAAACACGTGTTTGCCCGCCTCCAGCGCTGCCAGGCACATCTCTCGGTGCAACCAATTGGGCGAGGTGATACTGACCACCTCGACATCCGGGTCGTCCAACACCTCACGCCAATCCTCTGCCGTCCGCTCGAACCCAAAACGCCGACAGGCCTCGTTGGTACGGTCTGAATCGGTATCGGCACAGACTTTCAGTCGGGGGACAACACCCGAGTCGGGAAACCGGTTGACGACCTGTTGGTAAGCACGACTGTGTGTCATGCCCATCCAGCCCATGGCGATTACGCCGATGCCGACCTCGCGCGTCATGGCTTGATGTTTGCCGTTTTTCGAGTGAAGGGACATTCTCGAACTAATGGTAGCTCAACGTATCCCACAGGGCACGCACGCTGCGATCCAACCACACCCGACTGGCTACGCCACCCGGAACCGCTCCATCAGCTTTTCGCTGATCTCCAGCCCCAGCCCGGGCGCCTCTGGGGCCAGGAGGCAGCCGTCCTCAAGCCTCAACGGCTCAACGAAGGCGGGTGTCAGCCACGGCATGTATTCGAGACCCTCGACACCCGGGATTCCGCAGGCTAGGTGAACCGAGGCCTCCATCATGAGATGCGGTTCCACCGGGCAGCGATAGACTTCACACAGGGAGGCGATCCGCAGAAACTCCGTCACGCCCCCCACTCGGGCCAGATCCGGCTGCACAATCTCGACCGCCCCGGCCTGCAGGAACGAATGGATTTCGAACCGCGACCCCAGGGTTTCCCCCAGCGCCACCGGAATGTCCAGCCGCCGACTCAATTTCGCATGGCCGATAACATCGTCACAGAGCATCGGTTCCTCAAACCAGGCACACCCCAGCGCCTCGAAGGCTCTTCCGGCCCGAGTGGCGCGAGGCAGATCCCATTTCTGGTTCGCGTCGACGGCGATCCACACATCCTCCCCCAGCGCCTCTCGAACCCGGCTGACCCGTTCGATGTCGATTCCAGGATCGTCATGCCCCACCTTCAGCTTCACTCCTCGCATGCCCTGGCCGAGATAGTCTCTGCCGGCCTCGACGATCTCCTCAACGCTCATGTTCAGCCAACCGCCGTCAGACCCGTAGACTGGCGCACGATCACGCCGACCACCGAGCAGGCGGAAGAGAGGAAGCGAAGCCATTTGCGCCCGCAGATCCCAAAGAGCCAGATCCACAGCGGCGATCGCCTGAGTCACGAGCCCGTGCCGCCCGACCCCTTGTGTCTTCCAGTACAGCTTGTGCAGAATTTGCTCATGGTCACAGGCAGCCAGGCCGATCAACTCCGGCCCAATATCCTCCTGGATCACGCTTCGCATGGCCGTCCCTCCGGCCGCCAACGCCCAGGTGTACCCCCGGCCCACCAGGCCGCTGTCGGTCGTCAGTGTCACCACGGGCATGAAGATCGTTGTCAGGCCTGCTCCCCGGTCACCACTGGACATGCCCGAGACGACCGGCCGCTCCAACGGGATAGCCAGCAGTTGAGCGTCACATGAGCGGATCTGCATTTCCGCCTCCATCATCCTGCACCGTGCTGATTTCGTCGCGTGAAATCTTGTCGACGCTCAACGGATTGAATGTCTGGCAGGTTCCCGACCGCATGGCCACTTCGATCCGACCGCCGGTCAGTACAAAGTACTGGACCAAGTAACCCCCACCCTGCATCACCTGAAACTGAAACTCGCTGCCCGACAATCCTTCAACCCATCGAGGTGACTCCTCCGCGAACCTCGCGTCACCAACCACTTCGGACGGCAACGCTGCTATCAACGTCCCTGGCTCATCCCCAATCACATCAGCCATTCGCCGACGGGCGTCGGCCATGAACCTGACCACGCGTCCCCCGTAGCTGAACTCATCGTCCCCATCCCGCTCCGGCGGCACGACTCCGAGAGTCAGATGGTGCAAGAACGGATTCCCGTATCCCTGGCTCAACATTTGTTCGCTCGCCGCCTCATCCACCGGGTGAACCACGGCAACATAACGAAACCACCCCTGCTGGTACGCCGGACTCTTCGGATCCAAACGTGCCGAGACATTGATGTAATCGCAGCCATCCACCGGCGACGGATAACAACGAGTGTCCCACCCCAGATCGTAGCCAACCGATTTCAACGGGCCGGCCACGAGTTGTGGAGGATCGGTGAAAATTGCGGCGTGATCCGGAGCCGCTTCAATGGCCACTCCAGCCTCAGCACTCTGCCGTGCCACCTCCATCGCCTCGCCAAAACGCTCAGCCGCGTTCTCTATCGGCAGCACTTCTCCGAAATCATGCGGCAATTCGAAACCGCTGAAAATGGATGTGGAACCGGACATCATCTCTCTCACACGTGACCGTCGGCCGCGAAACCGTCATCGTATCGGCTGCGCCAGGGGCGATCAATTCGTGGCAACGCCCCCCGCCCACGACCGGCCGCGCTACCGCGATTCGTCGACGAATTCATGTGCCACGTCGACATGTTTCGCACCGGCTGCCCTCGCCGCCTCCAGGACTCGCACAAACGTCGCGTGGTCCGAACGTGCGTCGCCGCGATAGGTCACCACCTTGCGACGGGATGCGGACACCAACGGAACAAGTTGCTCCGCGAGTTCCTCCAGGTCGAGCCTCCGAGCATTGAGCAACACTTGCCCCCGGCGGTCAACGGTCACCACCACCTCAGGAGCTTGCACCTCACTTGCCATCGCCGCGTCGGGAAGGTCCAGATCAATGGCCGGCGCCAGCATCGTGGAACTCAGCATGAAAAAGATCAACAACAGGAACACACAATCGATCAACGGACTGAGTTCGATCGAAAGCGACGGCCGACGTTGCCTGGGTATCTGGTCCATCGCCTACACCGCCGACCGCTGTGAAGAAGTGGCCTCCGGGTCTCCGGTTTCCTCACGCGACACGTTCGCACCCGACAACCACTCGTCCAACTGCGATGCCACCCACTGCATCTGCAACGCAGCACGGCCAGCGACCGACTGCAGCAAGTGATAAGCGGCCAGGCAGGGGAGGGCGATCGTCAACCCGCAAACCGTCGTCAACAACGCCGACCAGATGCCGCTGGCCAGATCCCCCGGCTGCACCTGCCCCCCCTTGAGTTCGATCTGGTGAAACGCTCCAACCAATCCCGCCACGGTCCCCAACAGGCCCAGCAGCGGCGTGGCATGGGTGAGAATCCCCAGCCAATTCAACCGTCGGTCATATCGGGCCACTTGCTGTGACGCCTCCCGCAACACAACCTGATCCCGGAACGCTTTTTCTGCATCACGGTGCCGCAGATAGGCGACGACAACCCGGTGCAGCGGTCTTTGACTTCCCCCGAGACGATCCACCAGTTGGCCGAGTGACCCGTCTTCAATCCGCGACTGCAAATCCGTCAACAACGCCTGGTACGCCACGCGCAGCCGCCGATAAACCACCAGCCTTTCAGCGATCAATGCAACAGCGAGAATCGAACAGCCCAGCAGTGGCCACATGACCGGACCACCGCGCTGAAACAACTCTGTAACGCTCTGACCCCACATTCACCCGCCACCATCAGACAAACGGCCGATCGATCCCGTTCTCAGGATGTCACGCACTTTGACGAGGTGCTATTCTGAGGCGCACCGGCGCAGCTTGTCCACCCGCCACACCTCCCCTCTCAAACAGCATTCCACAACGCCGTGTCCCTACTGCGTGACCCCCTTCTGCTGACACTGCTGGCCAGTTCGCTGGCCCACGGCACGGCGTTCGTGCTGCAACCGGCCACAACAACAGCACCCGCCGCGACAGTTCGATCTGGACGCACCGCCATCCGCCTCCAACCCTCCCTCGCGGCCCCTCCGCCGCCTCTCCTGAAAACCCCCATTGCTCATTCCGCGACACCGGACACCGTCCAGGTGGACCAGCACATCTCTTCCGAACAGTTTGCTTTCGATTCTGATTCTCCGGCGAGAAACACACCCAGGATCTCCCCACCATCACGGCCGCCGTCCCCACCACTCACCTCGCCATCGATCACACCGGCCATCCGTCGTCCGAAGCTCTCAAAACGCGATCCCATCCAGCGGGTGGCCCCGCCTCCAAC
>PBOJ01000097.1 GCA_002724315.1 Planctomycetaceae bacterium
GCCTAGGGTGAGTTCCGTGATTGGGACTAAGTCGTAACAAGGTAGCCGTAGGGGAACCTGCGGCTGGATCACCTCCTTTCTAAGGATAAATTGCTTCTCCTTTTGGAGAAGAAAACTACGATCCGATGAATGCTACGGCATTCATCACGCCAAAGACGTGTCCCGGAGTTCCGGTCACCAACCAAAATGTAGCCCCAGCCCGTCCTCGGACGGGCTGGGGTTTTTTTGCGCGCAGTGAGAAATCCTGGCAGGACGCGGCATCGCGAAGAATGCAGGCAATCTCCGAAATCGGAATCCGCCCGTCGGACAAAACCGGTTCGACCCGAGCTACTCGACCGTTACGCTCTTGGCCAGATTTCTCGGACGGTCGACGTCGCAACCTCGCAACAACGCAACCTCGTAGGCCAACAACTGCAGGGGAATGCTTGTCACCAGTGGCTGCAGGAACTCGGGCACGTCAGGAACAGGGATCACCTCGTCGACCAGGCCCGCAATCCGTTCGTCGTCCGGTCCGGCAATCGCGATCACCGGCCCACCTCGGGCCTTGATCTCCTCGAGATTGCTGACCACCTTCTCGTAAACGCCGCCCCGTGGCGTCACGAAGACGCTGGGAGTGCGTTCATCGACCAGGGCGATCGGCCCGTGCTTCATTTCCGCTGCCGGGTACCCTTCGGCGTGGATGTAACTGATCTCCTTGAGCTTCAGTGCCCCTTCAAGAGCGACCGGGAAGTTGTACTGGCGGCCAAGATAAAGGAAGTTCCCGCAATCGGCAAATCGCCGAGCAACCTCCCGAACCGCGTCGTGACATTCCAGGGTCCGGGCCACCAGTTCGGGCATCGCCTCCAGCGATTCGAGAAACGCCTCTCCGGCCCGAAACGACATGTGTCGCATTCGGCCCAGGTACAAGGCCAGCAGAGCCAAGACGGTGACCTGCGAGGTGAACGCCTTGGTCGATGCCACTCCGATCTCGGGCCCGGCATGCAGGTAAATCCCTCCATCCGCCTCACGGGCAATCGTCGAACCGACCGTGTTGCAGATGGCCAGTGTCTTGTGGCCCTTCCGCCGGCACTCCCGCACAGCCGCCAGGGTGTCGGCCGTTTCTCCACTCTGGGTGATCGCGAACACCATCGTGGTGTCGGTCAACGGCGCGTTGCGATACCGCAGTTCACTCGCGTACTCAACCTCGGTCGGAATCCGGGCAAATTCCTCGATCAGGTACTCCCCGACGAGCCCGGCATGCCAGCTCGTGCCACAGGCGGTCAGAACGATCCGGTCAATCCGTCTCAGCTCTCCCGCGTCGGCATTGAGCCCTCCGAAGACTGCCGTCGCGTCGTCGCCATCCATCCGCCCTCGCATCGCACTGCGAATGCTATCGGGCTGTTCGTAGATCTCCTTGAGCATGTAGTGAGGGAACTCACCCAGTTCGACATCGACAGCTTCGTCCTGGATGGTCTGGACCGCAACGTCTCGCGTCCCCACATCACGATGCCGCACCTCGATTTCGTCCCGACCAAGTCTCGCCGTGTCATGATCATCGAGATAGACGACGTCGCGGGTATATCCGATCAGCGGACTGGTGTCGCTGGCCAGGAAGTATTCCTGTTCGCCCACCCCGATGACCAGCGGGCTTCCGCAGCGTGCGGCCCAGAGATGCCCGGGACAATCCCGGAACAGGACACCCAGGCCGTAGGTCCCCTCGAGTTCGTCCAGGGTCGCTCTCAGCGCCGACCAGCAGGTCTCCGGATCGTCGGCAGCATGCCCCGACTCGATGAATTGTTCGAGATGCCACCCGATCAACTGGGCCACGACCTCGGTGTCGGTCGACGAACGGAATCCGCAACCGGTTTCGGACAGCCGAGCCTTCAGCCGATCGTGGTTCTCGATCACCCCGTTGTGGACCAGCACCACCCGGCCGGATTCGTCGAGGTGAGGATGGGAATTGACGTCGGAGGGGTCTCCGTGAGTGGCCCAGCGAGTGTGACCGATTCCGATTGACCCCTCGACCGGGTGACTTTCGATCAACTCGATCAGGCCCGCGACTCGTCCCCGCCGCTTCCGCACGGCGATCTCACGGTCCTCGACCACCGCAATTCCCGCGCTGTCGTACCCGCGATACTCAAGCCGCGAGAGACCGTCGAGCAGGAGGTCCGAGGCCGGACGATGCCCGACGTAACCGACAATGCCACACATGATAAAAGCCCGGAGCAGATCCACCGAGACCAACGACGTGAAAGGTCTCGAGAGCGTCCGGACGATAGTCCAACGTCCGCTCGAGCGTCAAGAACGACTCGCACCGCCGGCCTTGGTCTTGCTCTTGGCCTTCGGCTTGGGTGTCGACGTGGGGGCCGTGGCGGAGGGCCGTCCCGCCGGCTTGTAATTCGGCGGGCGATTCTGAGCCAACCAATCGATCAGCGGCTTGATCGTATCGCTGGAAATCGCCATGAAACGTTGCTTGCCATCGGCGGTCACCGTCGGCTGCACGATGACATGTGCCACCAGAGGGACAACCTGGCGATAGGCGTCCTGGAGCCGAGCGGTGCCGACTTGCCCAAGCAACCCAGCCGGTTTGCCAGCGGCTGTCACATCGTTCTTGTTGATCGCCTTGAACGAAAAATACAACTGCTGGAAACTCCGCGGCCAGTAGCCGGCCGTCGGCGACTTGTTGTACGCGGCGGCCATCTGGCCGGCCAGTTCCACCAGTTGGTAGCTCCGCAGTCCACCATCGAATGCGCCGGTCAGCGGTGCACGTCCGATCGCCTTGGCCGCGGCGGTGCGGGCCAGAAAATGGCGGTTCGGATCAGCCAGCACCCCTGCCAGCACTGTCTCCACGAACGGTTGGGCCTGCTTGTTCTGCAGGATCCCCACGCCGGCCAGCCCCTCGACCAGCACCTCCTGGTACCAGATGTGCTGAAGGTGACTGTCCATTCGCTGTCGCAACACGCTCCGCTGATACGGACGCTGCAACTGGTTGGCCAGGCACTGGGCCACCTGCAACCTCTGGTCGTAACTCGCGTCGGGCTGCCCGGTCTTCATCAAGCGAACCAGTCCACGCACGGCGACAACCTTGATCGCATCCAACTGACGCGGCTCGTTGACCACATCGCACAGCGGGGCAAAGGCCCGGGTGTAACGGGCAGCCGGGATACCCTTCGCCGGGTCCCCCTTCCGGACAACCAGTTCCCCGAGCAGATAGGCGACATTCAGACGGACGTGAAAGTTCTGCACGCCCCCCTTGCCACCGAAAACCGTGCGGGCCGCATAACGATCGAAGAACCTCGCCGCCTCGCCGGCCCCCTTGGTCGAACGCAGAGCCTCCAGGCTGTCTGCCTTGAACACCTGGTTCTGGATCTTACCGGTCTTGGGATCAGGACGGGTCACCACGACCTGAATCTGCTGACCGTTGTTGTGAGTGATCTTGAAGTGGGCGGTCTCGAGCAACTCCGCGAGCGCCAAGGTGAGCTCACGCAGCACGAACTCGCGAACAGGCGCCGCCTTGACCTGCAACTGAACCATCTGCCGAATCTCCCGGCGACGAACCGGCAACGCTTCGCGATTGGTCGGCATTGTCAATCGAGCCACCAACCAGCGAATGCCAGAACGGATATCCTGTTGAGCCTTGGAACCCAAGCCCGGAGAACGGACAGCCTTCATGAACGTGGAATATCCCTTGCGGCGAAACGCCAGCTCATCTTTCGGTGTCAGCAGGGGATTGTTGAGCCCCATGACCTGGGGCAGCGGTGGCGGTGGCACGAAACCGGGCGGCAACGGCGGACCGGATGGACGTGCCGGCTTCTTGGCTGCTGGTTTCTTGGCTGCTGGTTTCTTGGCTGCTGGTTTCTTGGCTGCTGGTTTCTTGGCTGCCGGCTTCTTGGCTGCCGGCTTCTTGGCTGCCGGCTTCTTGGCTGCCGGTTTCTTGGCCGCTGGCTGGGCCTGGATCGGCGCTGCAAACAACCCGATCAGCGCAAGGCTGACGCAGGCCACCGTACAGGCGGCTATCCCGCCACGGTGGGGTGGTTTCTGGTTGACGCCCGAGTGTCTCACCACCGACAGCCCTTTCCATCACACAGCTTCAGGCCATGTCCTGACAACCGAACTGAACGGTCATCGGGAGAACAGGCTCGCTGCATCTCAAAATAGCGTCAAAGAATGGGATTTGCCACCGGCCCCGACTCGCGATCGACACCCAGACCAAGAGGCTCACGTCACCCGGGATCGGTCGACCACCCGGGTCGCCCGCAGGGTACCGTAAGACCCACAGGAATGGAGAAATGATGTTGAGCAGAGTACCGAAAGATGGGACGCGACTTGAGAACGGCAAGATGAGATGAGTTCAGAACAGACCGTCATCACAGTTCGCTACAATGTTTATCTCCCGGTTTTTCCTGGGTGTCAAGCAGATTCGACGGGCAGCGTCCCGCGATTCCCTCGACACCACCGGTGACGTCCAACCAGGTGGGCCCGGAGGACTCTGCATCCGTCGGCAAAAACGGATTGTGACGATTGTCCGGCTGATCTCGCGGGAAGATTTCCCGCTGAATCACTCTCCGCGAGCGAACTCGAAGATCTGTGTCGGGCTGGCCAGTCTCAGGTAATCGGGCACACCAAGGATGATCGAATCGGTCATCGAACCGGCATTGAAAGCGATCCGCTCGTTCTGTTCGATCGCCTCGTCGACGTAGAGCGGAAACGGCAGGATCGGCTGACCGAACGGCGGCACGCTGCCCGGCACCAGGCCCGGGCGGCCCTCTGCGGCGGTCAACTCGGCCAGTTCCTCGGCCGAAGCGAACCGCATCTTCCGAACACCCAGCGTGCGACGAATCGTCCCCGAGTGAGCTCGCCTGTCGGCCGGAAGTACGAACAGGGCAAAGTCGTCATCGAGTTTCATCACCAGGGCCTTGCCACCGTTGCGGAGTTCCTCGCCACGGACGCGTGCCGAATCCTCTGACGTCCGGGTCGGCTCGTGGTGCACCTCACGAAACGACACCTCCTGGTCGGTCAGCCAATCGCGAATCGACTCGAGAACGGTGGTCATGGACGACGAGCATATCGAATGCTATCGGGTTTGACAGCCCGCGGGGTTTGTTCGAGGATGCGTCGCACCAATCGTCGCCCCGATTGGCCGAACCCCACACGCCGGAGTCCACCACGGATGCAGACCCCAGGCCCAAGGTCCTCGTCGGATGCGCCCCCGGCGACGCATGCAACCACACCCCCCGAAGCTTCGTCCCCCGCCTGCCCGGTCTGCGGTGGCCAGTTGATCGAGATCCGGCACAAGCTGGTCTGCAGCCGCTGTCACTCGATCTGCGAGACCTGCTGTGAAGGCGGCCGCGGCTAGTCGCCGAGGGCATGGGAAAGGCCACCGGATGAGCATTCGTGAATTTGCCGAGCGAGTGCTGTTGAGCAGTTCGCTCGACGAAAAACTGGCGGCCGCTCCCAGGCAACTCGACGACAGCAATCCCGGCCCCCCCATCTTTCCCAAGTGGCCCGGACGCCCGGCAGAACTGGTCGTCGCCCCTCGCCGATCGACTCCGCAGATGCCCGCCCCGGGCGCCATGGAGCGGATCGAATCCCGGGCGATCGCACACCACATCATGGCCAACCACGAACTGCAGGCCCTGGAGGTGATGGGCCTGGTGCTGTGTGCCTTTCCGGATGCCCCGACCGAGTTCCGGGCCGGACTGGTCGAGGTGATGTCCGACGAGCAGCGACACACCCGGATGCACATCGAACGCGGTACCGCCTGCGGACTGTCTTTCGGTGATCTTCCGGTCAACGGCTACATCTGGAAAAAGGCCCAGTCGTTCACCTGTCCGCTGGACTACCTGGCCGGCCTGCCGCTGGTCTTCGAGGGAGCCAACCTGGATCACACGCTGGCATTCGCCGAGGCCTTCGATCGCGGAGGCGACAGGCGAGGCGCAACGGTGCTACGGACAATTCACCGGGACGAGATCCGCCACGTGCGGTTTGGCATCGAGTGGCTGAGGAGGATGAAGCCGCCGGGGGCCAGCGACTGGGACACTTTCGCCGGCCACCTGCACTGGCCGCTGAGACCGTCGAAGGCTCGTGGCGAGGACTTCCAGCGACAGGCGAGACTCGAAGCCGGCCTCGATGCCGACTTCGTCGATCGGCTCGAATCGCTCCAGGCAGGCCAATGACCGGGACAGGCCCCGATCAACCGGCCGACACAGCCTGTTGTAGCTCTTCCCGCAGGTAACCCATGCGGTCCTCGACCAGCCCGTGGTTCCGGTTCCACGGTTGAGGAAACAGGATCCCGTGTCCGCCGCGGTCGCGGAAGTTGTCGATGTTCGTGTCATTGTCGTCGATCAGCAACTGGTCGGGCCGGGCACAGATCCACTTGGGGGGACCGATCAGGAAATCACGAAAACCTCGGCCCCAACGCTTCTGCAGCCAGGTGATCTTTCCGGCGGCACAGAACGGATCTCCACTGGGACTGGTCAGGATGCACCACGGCCCGGTCGATTGGACCAGCTCGAGCAGTTCGTCACACCACGGGTACGGTTCCAGCGACGCCCAGAAATCGGCACCGGCCTCGCTGATCGGGCCCCAGAACTCGGAGCTGCTGATCCCCATCGCCTCGGGCATGTCCCACTCACCGGCCGGCCAATCCTCCAGCACCTCCAGCCGATCGTGCAACCGCAGCGCCGCGGTGACAAAGTCGACCAGCACGCCGTCCATGTCGACCAGCAGGCCCAGCGGCGGGGAGTCCGCAGAAGTTGTCACGACGTCGCAAACCTCGTCGGAGTAGCTAAACTGGTCGGTGCGCCGGTCGAGAGTACCGGCCAAGCCCCAAGAAGGAAAACCAATGCGACACCCCTACCGGCTGCTGCTGCTCTCGCTCGGACTCGCCACCCTGTTGATGACCCGCGCCGAGGCGCACTTCCTGTTCATCCGCATCGGAGGCCAGGCCGAAGCCGGACGGCAGGTCGACGTGTTCTTCAGCGAGATCGCCCGGGCCGGCGACCCGTTGTTCGTCCCTCGCATCGCCCACACCAAGCTGTGGATGCAGACCACCCCCGGCAAGTTCCAGCCGCTGAAGGTCCGCGAGTTGCCCGACCGGCTCCGGTCTCGCCTGCCGGCCGGCGGTGCCGTGGCCGTCAGCGGCGAATGCACCTGGGGTGTGCTGGTCCGCGACGTGCCGTTTCTCTTGAGGTACTTTCCCGGAGCGATTCACGGCGAGGCCAAGACGCTCAACACGCTCAAGCCACGCCCGAAGGTTCCCTTGCAGATCACCGCGACGGTCCACGAAGACAGGATCGAGATGGTCGCCCTGGCCAACGGAAAGCCCCTGCCGGGCGCGATGTTCACGACAGTCGACGACGACCTGGTCAACGAGGAACTGAAGGCCGACAAGAACGGCCGAGTGGAATTCCGGCCCGACACCGAAGGGCACTTCTGCGTCTACACCAAGCGGGTGATCCCCGGCGAGGGTGTCCACAAGGGGAAGAAGTACATCGAGACGCGGGACTTCGCGACCCTGGCGTTTCACTGGCCGCTGATCGCCAGCGGCGGCGACAAGGAGGCGATCACCCTGTTCGAAAACGCCCTGGCCAAGCGGGCCAACTGGGCCCAGTTCCCCGGATTCACCGCGGCGGTCGTCGGACATGTCGACGGGCGAGCATTCGGAGGCACCGCGAGGGTGGCCGCCGACGGGGACGTGGCACTGGACATCGACGAAAAACACGCCGTCGAATGGGTCAAGGACCAACTGGGATCCATGGCACTCCACCGCCGGGCTCCGTCTCCGAAGCGACCGCGACCGGTGCTGAGATTCGCCGACCAGGATGACGAGCACCCGCTGGGACGATTGCTGACGTTCGTCGGTGGTGCGATGGCCTCCAGTTACCGGGTACGCGACGGCGAGATCACCGTGGTCAACCGCGCCATCGGTCCCCAGCACATGACCATCACCGTGCTCGACAACCGGCCGAATGCCGAGGGCAAGTCGCTGCCCCGTTCGTACTCGGTGCAGTACTGGGACGGAAAGAGCGGGAAGTTGCTGAGAACCCAGAGCGTTCAGAACCGCTGGACACGGGTGGGCCGCTTCGACCTGCCCACCCGGCTGACGGTCACCACGGCCTCTCAGACCGGACTGAACGTCCGCAGTCTCCGGCTGGCCAAGCACAAGCTGCTGGTCAAGGCGGCCAGGTAAAGACCACGAGGACGACCGAGCGACCCGCCGTCAGGAGTCATCGAACGTCTCGTCGACGATCGCTGCTCCCACCGCGTCACCGAAGGTGTTGGTCGCCGTGCGGAAACGGTCGAGCAACCAGTCGACCGACAGAATCAGCGACACGTATTCCAGCGGCAACCCAACAGCGTTCAGCACGATCATCATCGTGACCAGACCCGCCTCGGGAATCCCCGCTGCCCCGATCGCTGCCAGCGTGGCGGTGACAGCAATGATCACCTGAGTAGAAAATTTCAGCTGGAATCCCGCCTCGATCCCTTCGGGACTCAACATGTACACCTGGGCAATGAAAATCGCTGCGGCCGCTTCGTAAAGCGCCGTTCCGTCCATGTTGATCGTGGCACCCAACGGCAGCACGAAATCCACCGATCGCTTCGACACGCCGGCCTGCTGCGTGGCACATTCCATGGTCACCGGCAAAGTGGCCGACGAACTGGCTGTCGAAAATGCCGTCAGCAACGCACGCGACATGTTCTTCATGAAGTGGTAGGGGTTCTTTCGCTTGAAGATCCAGTACAGCAATGGAAGCGTGCCGAAGAGATGGGCACCCAGCCCAAGCAGGACCGTCAACACGAACGAGCCGGTCTGAGACAACGTCTCGATGAACTCGCCCTTGGCCTGGGCCTCGCCGAATCGCGAAGCCACCAGGCAGAAAATGCCGACCGGAGCGAGGTTCATCAGCAACATGACGAATGACATCAACGCCGTGTTCGCTTCAGAGATCAGTTCGGTCATGTCGTCCACCTTTGAACCCAGGGTGGTCAACATGCCGGCAAAGATGATCGAGAAGACGATCAGCGGCAGCAACTGCGTTTCAGCTGCCGCGGCGAAGAGATTGTCCGTGAAGAGCATCAACAGCAGGTTGGAGAAGATCGTGCCCATCGATGGCCCTTCCTCGTCCTCCTCCTCTTTCTCCTTGGCAAGCTGAGGAAAGATCTTCTCGATCTTGTTCTTGTCGAGGCCCGACTCTCGAGACAGGGTGCCGACGACCTTCTTACGATCGACCTCCTCGACGTCGTCGTTGTTGCCCTTGAATTCGTTGAGCGACAGTTCACCGTTCTCGTCGGAATCGCGAAGAATGAACGCTCGCTTGCTCTTGGTCTTCTCGAACTCGTCCACGTTTTCCTGGAACTCTGCCAGGTCGAGTTGCTTGTCTTTATTGGTGTCGAGTTGGCGGAATTTCTCCTGATCACTCTCAAAACCGGATCCCGGATTGATCATGTTCACGACCGCCAGTCCGACGACGACTGCCAGGATCGTGGTCGAGAAGTAGTAGAGAATGGCGACGAGCCCCGGGCGTCCCAGTTTTCGCACATCGCCCATTCCCAAGATGCCGCTCATCACACTGGCCATCACCAGTGGCACGACCATCATCGTCAAGGCACGCAGGAAGACCTCTCCACCAATTCCGATTGCCTCGAACAGTGCCACGGTGGACTCTTCGGACGGCTGGTCTTTCCGCAAATCAGCAATCTGTTTCTGGTATTTCTTGACCGTCGCATCGAGTTCATCAATCTCCGCACGCACCTGATCAGCATCATCCCCGGATGCCTGTTCGTCATTCTTCAGGGTGTCCTTCAGATCCTCGATCTTTGACTGGACTGCCACCATCTCCTGCTCAAGATCCCAGATCTCGCTCTCGATCTTCTCGGCCGCTGCGCGATCCGCATCGGTGAACATGACCGGCGGAACGATGAGCGAGGAGGCAATCGCCAGGATGATCGAGGCAACGATCATGATCGTCAGCCGGCGGCCGTGATTGGAGCCAGATTCTCCGTGCCCGGAATCCGCATGACTCTCTGGCTGCTCTTCTGCCCGCTCTTCTGCCTGGCTTTTCGGCTGCTGTTCGGGCTGGCTCTCGGCCTCGTTCCCTGTCAGATCATCACTCATCGCGGATATCTCCGTCGACTGGTCGCCATCTGTCTCATTCACTTGGGTGGATCATCCTACCCATTTTGACACGCGGTTGTCTCTACTCCCATCAACGGAGACAATCGTTGAAGGTTCACACCGTTCGCCGGAATTTGTCGATTTCTGCGGAAACTCCCACCACACCCCCGCCCCAGGTTCCGACACTCCCCCTCCCCTCCACCCACCTCAGACAACCCCACCTGCCCATGCCTCGCTTGCTCGTCGGTCTCCTTTTGTCGTTGTTGATTCCCGGCACCGCGTCCCGGTTGTCTGCGGCCGATGCCCCATTGACCTACGAGGGCGACATCCGCCCGATCCTGCGGACGCACTGCTTCGACTGCCACGGGGCCGAAAAGGAGAAGCGGGGCAAGCTGGATCTGAGGCTGAGGCGGTTGATGGTTGCCGGAGGAGAAGGCGGTCCGGCGATCGTGCCGGGATCTCCGCAAAAGAGCCGGCTGCTGGCCCGGTTGACCGCTGGCGAAATGCCCCCGGGGGACAAGAAGGTGCCGGCCGCCGAGATCGAGACGATCCGCAAGTGGATTGCGGCCGGGGCACCGACCGCCCGGCCAGAGCCTGACCAACTGCCCGACGGACTGGGAATCACTCCCGAGGAGCGATCGTGGTGGAGTTTCCTTCCGCTAAAACGCCCGGTTGTGCCTGCCCACGACGCCTCGCAGCGAATCCGCACCCCGATCGATGCCCTGCTGAAACAGGCCATGGGCGACCGACGCCTGGGATTCTCTCCCGACGCCGACAGCAGCACGCTGGCCCGACGCGCGTACCTGGATCTGCTCGGCCGGCCCCCCGCGCCCGAAGAACTCGCCGCGTTCGTTGCCGACACCGCGTCCGACGCCTGGGAACGGTTGATCGACCGGTTGCTGGCCAACCCGCAATACGGAGAGAGGTGGGGCAGACACTGGCTGGACATCGCCGGCTACGCCGACAGCGAGGGTGTGACAAACAAGGACGTGGTCCGATCCGAAGCCTGGAAGTTCCGCGACTACGTGATCCGAGCGATCAACGCCAACCGGCGATTCGATCGTTTCATCACCGAACAACTTGCCGGTGACGAACTGCTGGAGGGATCTCGTGACAAACTCGACGCAGCCGGCGTCGAACTGATGACCGCGACGGGATTCCTGCGGATGGCCGCCGACGGCACCGGCAGCGGTGCCGACGGCCCGGCTGCCAGGAACCAGGTCGTCTCCGACACGCTCAAGATTGTCTCCACCGCCCTGATGGGTGTCTCGCTGGGCTGTGCTCAGTGTCACGATCACCGTTACGACCCGATCTCCCAGGACGACTACTACCGCATCCGGGCCGTTTTCGAGCCGGCGCTCAACCCCGCGGCCTGGAAGAACCCCGGCCAGCGAAAACTGTCCCTGTACGACGACACCAAGAAAGCCCGGGCCGCCTTGATTGAAGCCGAGGCCAAGACACTCGAGGGCGAGCGGAACAAGAAACGGGACACCTACATCGCCCAGGCACTGGCCAAGGAACTGGCCGGTTTCGACGAACCGCTTCGTGGGAAACTCAAGGCGGCCAAGGCCACTGCCGACAAGAAGCGGTCCGCCGAACAGAAGGCCCTGCTGAAGAAATACCCCAAGCTCAACGTCACCGGCGGCAATCTCTACCAGTACAACCAGAAGCACGCCGACGAGATCAAGGCGTTCGACAAGCGGATCCAGGCGATCCGCAGCCGAAAGCCGAAGCAGGAATTCCTGAGAGTGCTGATGGAAGTGCCCGGCCAGGTGCCGGTAACCAAGCTGTTCCACCGCGGTGATCACCGGCAACCCCGCCACGAGGTGGCTCCGGGCGGCCTGACCGTGACCGCCCCCGACGGCCAGCGGCTGGTGATCGAACCCAACGACAAGAAGCGACCCTCCACCGGACGCCGCCTGGCGTGGGCCCGGTGGTTGACCAGTGGCCGTCATCCCCTGGTCGGTCGTGCCCTGGCCAATCGCATCTGGCTGCACCACTTCGGGCGCGGCCTGGTCAATACGCCCGGCGAGTTCGGCAAGATGGGCGAAAAACCGACTCACCCCGTGCTGCTCGACTGGCTGGCCACCGAGTTCGCCGACAGCGGATGGGACCTGAAACGGTTTCACCGGCTGATCATGAGATCCACCGTCTACCGGCAGGTCTCGACCCACTCGGACGCCTTCGCCGCGGCCGACCCCGAGAACATCTATTACTGGCGGAAGCCGGTCTTCCGGATGGACGCCGAGACGATCCGCGACAGCATCCTGGCCGTCAACGGCCGGCTGATCACCAAGTTCTACGGACCGCCGGTCCCCGTGAAAGAAGACGCGGTGGGACAGATCGTCATCGGGATCGACAAGAAGGCCGCATCGAACCGGCCGGGCAACGACATCCCGCTCAAAGGCGAGGACCTGCGTCGGAGTGTCTATATCCAGGTCCGCCGCAGCCGCCCCCTGGCGATGCTCAGAACCTTTGACGCCCCGGTGATGGAAACCAACTGTGATCGCCGCGTCCCGTCGACCTCGGCCAGCCAGTCCCTGATGATGATGAACAGCAAGTTCGTCCTCGATTCCTCCCGGGACTTCGCCACCCGCCTCGGCGGCACGGTGCCCGCCTGGGTGACGGTGCCCGACGGGCTGACAGGAATCGCGACCGACGAGCAGCAGATGACAGCTCGCCGCGTCGCATGGGCCTGGCACCTGGCCTACAATCGTGCGCCCGCCGACGAAGAACTGATCGCCGCAATGGCCTTCCTGGACGATCAACTCGATTTCATCAAGAAGAACCCCGATCAACAAAAGGGGAACAAAATCCCCAGCAAGGTGTTGGTCCTGGTGAACCTCTGCCAGGCGCTGCTGGGAAGCAACGAGTTTCTCTACATCGACTGACCGGAGATCCAGGCAACTTCCGGAACACCCCTTTCCACTCCCGACGAGTGATGTGCCCGATGACCGATTCACCCGCCACACCGCTGGAACTCACCAGCCGCCGCCAGTTCCTCAACCGCAACGCCCTGGGACTGGGCACCGTCGCGCTGGCGACGCTGTTGAAGGACGAGAACCTGCTGGCGACGCCCAAGGACATCCCGCGGGGTCCCCGGAGCTTCGACCTGTTGCCCAAGCAGACCGACCACGCCCCACGGGCCCAGGCCATGATCAGCCTGTTCATGCACGGCGGTCCCAGCCACATGGACCTGTTTGATCCCAAGCCCGAGTTGACCAGGCACGACGGCAAGGACTACCCGGGCAACATCAGCTACAGCTTCGTCAAGCGGGCCAGCAAGCGGCTGCTGGGCAGCCCGTGGAAATTTCGTCCGCGGGGGGAATGCGGCACCGAGATGAGCGAACTGGTGCCCCACATCGCCGGCGTGGCCGACGACATCTGCCTGGTCCGGTCGATGCACACCAACATCAACGGGCACGAGTCGTCGATCTGGTACATGAATACCGGCCGTTCGCAGCCGGGTCGCCCCGCTTTGGGCAGTTGGCTGACCTACGGCCTGGGCAGCGAGGCCCAGGACCTGCCGGCCTACGTCGTGATGCCCGATCCCTCGGGCCACCCGGTCGACGGCGTCCGCAACTGGTCCAACGGCTGGTTGCCCCCGCTGTTCCAGGGGACCGTCGTCCGCAGTCGACAGCCGCGAATCCTCAATCTCCAGCCGCCCAAGCACCTGGTCGGCGAACTGCAGCAGAAGAACCTCACGTTCCTGGCCGCGCTCAACCGCCGCCATCTCGAGCGGCACAGGGGCGAGGCCGATCTCGAAGCCCGGATCGCCAGCTACGAACTGGCCGCCCGCATGCAGACGTCCGCCCGAGAAGCCCTGGACATTTCCCAGGAGACCAGGGCCACCCAGGACCTCTACGGGATCCACGACAACCCCACGCGTGAGTACGGCACGCGGTGCCTGATCGCCAGACGCCTGATCGAACGCGGGGTCCGCTTCGTGCAGTTGTTCCTCAACTACCAGCCCTGGGACAACCACTCGAACATCCGAGCCACCCTGCCGTCGATCTGCCGCAAGACCGACAAGCCCTCGGCCGGCCTCGTCAAGGACCTCAAGCAACGCGGATTGCTCGACCAGACGATCGTCCACTGGGGCGGAGAAATCGGACGGCTGCCGGTGATCGAGAATCACGGTGACATCAAGAAGTGCGGCCGCGACCACAACGGACAGGGCTTCAGCACCTGGTTTGCCGGTGGCGGATTCAAGGCCGGCATCGCCTACGGCCAGACCGACGAATTCGGTCACCGGTCGGTTGTCGACAAGGTGTCACCGCACGATTACCAGGCCACCCTGTTGCACCTGTTCGGCATCGACCACAGGCAGCTGAAATACCTCTACAACGCCCAGGACCAGATGTTGACCGATCACAAGGACTGTCGCGTGGTCCGCGACATCCTCGTGTAGCCGGATTTCGCCGAATTGATCAACGCCCGTTGATCTGAGTGGTCGAAACTAAGAGAATAGAGAACAACCGAATACCACACCGGGTCGGCACCGATCGACCCGACACCCTCCACGAAGGAGACATCGGCATGCTGACGATTCAGGGCAGGAAGCAGCGATTCTGTGACGGCATGACGCGACGAGACGCATTGCACATCGGTGCCGTGGCCATGGGCAGCGTCGGCTTTGGACTCTCGGACCTCCTGCGGGCCGAGGGCGAATCGGCAGCCCGGGCCAGCGGGAAGAACCTGATCAACATCTTCCTGCACGGTGGTCCGACTCACATGGACACCTTCGACCTCAAACCCGAGGCTCCGGTGGAGTACCGTGGCGAGTTCCGTCCGATCGCGACCAACGTGCCGGGCGTGGAGATCTGCGAGTTGATGCCCGAGTTGGCCGGTGTGGCCGACAACTACTCGATCATCCGCTCGACTCGCGGCATGAACAACGAGCACACGACCAACCAGGGCGACAGCGGTTGGAGTGTCAACGCGATGCGTGCGATGGGTGGACGTCCCGGCGTTGGCGCGGTGATGGCCAAGCTGTGGGGTCCCGCCCAGCAGACCTCAAGAGGAATGGCCCCCACGGCCGTCGACTTCGGCGGTTCGCGGCCCGGCTTCCTCGGACAGACTTACGCTCCCTACCGTCCCGACACCACGGGTCGCCAGAACCTGGTGCTCAAGAACGTGACGCTCGATCGGCTCGACAACCGTCGCAACCTGCTGACCGGGCTGGACCGGCTGAAGAAGGGCATCGACCGCCGTGGCATGTTCGACGCCGTCGACAGCTACACGGGTCGCGCCCTGGACCTTGTCGTCTCGGGCCGTATCGCCAAGGCCCTGGACACCAACCTCGAAGATCCCAGGACCCGCGAACGTTACGGGGACAGCAACCTGCTGGCCGCCCGTCGGCTGATCGAAGAGGGCGTCCGCTGTGTCTCGATGACCTGGGGCGGCTGGGACACCCACGGCAACAACTTCAACGCGATGCGGGGCAAGCTGCCGCCGATCTCGCGCAAGTTGACCGCCCTGATCGACGACCTGCAGACCCGTGGCCTGCTGGATGACACGATCATCATGATGTCGGGCGAATTCGGACGGACGCCGCGGATCAACGGCAACAAGGGCCGCGACCACTGGCCCGCCGCCACGTCCTTCTTCATCGCCGGTGGCGGCTTCAAGCACGGACAGGTGATCGGCGCGACCACGCCCAAGGGCGAACGGCCCAAGGACAACCCCGTCACGCTGCAGCAGATCTTCCACACGCTGTACCACCAGTTGGGAATCGACTGCAACACGACGACGCTGATGGACGCCAACGGACGTCCGCAGTACCTGGTCGACGACCGCACGCTGATCAAGGAACTCGTCTGAGTCCCGAAACGGTGAAACCAACAGGGGCCGGGTTCCACGAGAACCCGGCCCCTGTTTTTTTGTCCGGTCCTCTGCGACGTCTCCTACTGCTCGTCCAGGCTCCGCGTCAGCAGGAACACCTGTTCGATCGCTTCCAGGTCCTGGCCTTCGGCGGTCTCCAGTCGGGCGTGCACGCCCGCGAAGGCATCCATTTCCCACATCTGGTCGCTCGCCGACCAGCCGGGGCGATGGGGCAACAACATCGCGGGCAGTTCGTCGCTGAACGGCACCGTTCCGGTCATCAGCAGCCCCCCCTCGATCGCGGCCGCATCAGCAAGCGAGAGTTCCAACTCGGTGATCGGCTGGCTGCGGACCAGTTGCGGCTCGCCGGTCTCCGGATCCTCCAGGCACGACTCGCGAAATTCCAGGCACAATCTCAGGCGGGGGTCGGCTTTCGTCCTGCGAGGATCCCAGTAAACGAAATACAGCAGCCGATCCCGTCCATCCAGCAGGTACACGGCATGGGCTCCCATCGCCGGATCCGTGGATCGTCCCCGGTCCGGTTTCATGTTGCGGAACCAACGCCGGACCAGCACCAGCAACATGCCCGCACCGATCCACGAGGGGCAGATCAACCCAAGGCAGAAGACGAACATCGATGCAAAGTCGATGACGCTCTTTCCCGGGTCGTGACCGGGATTCAACATCGGAATCACCGCCAGCATCGGAGCCAGCAGGATGCAGGACCACTTCAACAGCCTGCCGAGTGACCACTCCTGGGTTGCCTTGATGAGGTCCTGCAGCTGTTGCTGGAGTTCCGCCGCGCGTTCTCCAAGCTGCTCCTCAGAATCTCCCGACGAGCCCCCCTCCAGTTGAATCGGTGCCCAGCAATCCCCGGCGGTCCAGTCCACCGGGTGGCCTTCGTCGTCGGATCCGACGCCCATCGAGAACATGGCCACCACGGCCGGACGACAACCGAACATCTCGCCGCGAAAACCCGGCACATCGTCACCGACACGCTCGGAAAACCGGAGCTCTCCCGTCTCTCCCGCCTCGACAACCAGGGGCTGGGGCTGTTCCGCGTCCGGATCGTATGGCTCATCCCGCACCAGGACACCGATGCGGTAGACGCTTGCTGATCCGCCGGTGTCATCCGCACTGGCCTCCGATGACACCAGCTGCGGCGGAACTTCGGTCACATCCCCCAACCGACGAGCAGTCTCAGAACCGTACACCTCGACACCGAGGCCGACTTTCGGCTGACAGTGAATCGACAACGACTGTCCGATGGCCGTGAACCTCACAGCGCCCGAAATCATGTCCGCGTCACGGTACGTCCGTTCCGGCTCGTCGAAAATCACCTCGACCCGACAGTGTTCATTCTTGAACGTCATCTATTCTCCCCAGCGACTGGCCGACGAACTTGCGGCCGACCGGCAACCTGTTGCACGCCCTTACGGCGAATCGTTGATCGAATCGGCGACCAGGCGACCGTCCTCTGTTTCCACAACGGCCCGAACCCCAGCGAACAGCCCCAGTCCGTTCACACCCGCTCTCCAGGATTGCCCGTCCATCGGCGGCACCTCGCCGGAGATAAGGCAAAACGCACCCATCTGCTGCGACTCCAGCGTCGCCAGCGGCACAACAGCGATCCCCTCGACGTGTTCCAGGGGTTCACGGTCTTCGACTCTCGGGTTCCATCTTTCGACATGGTCCAGCCGCAGCCTCAACCCGTCCCGTTTCTCCAGCTGCAGGAAATAGAGGACGCGATCCCGGCCATCAACAACCTGGACGAAACTGGACGGCCGATCAGCCTGCAGCAGCGGTTCACCACGCCAGATCCGCCGCGCGATCCGGAAGAGCATCAGGTACGACTCGGGAAACAGAAAGAAGACCGCGGGGAATCCGATCAACACCACCAGCCACTGGTTTCCCCGCCCGGGCCACTTCTGGTCGACCACTCCACCGAACAGCCACAACCCAATCCCGATTGCGCACAACAGGGCAATCGCGCGAACCAGGGACTCCAGCAGAGACCGCTGCGACAACTTGTCTTCGACACGTTTCCGGAATCGGCGTTCCTGGTCGGCAAGTTCGTCTTTCACCTCATCTCGGCCCACCGGCAGAACATCCAGGGAGATCCAGCCTTCTCCACGAAGGGGACGGGCGTCATCCGGTTCGTCGACCCCGCGTGTGGTCACACCGACCACGACAGCCGAAGTGACATCCAGCATTTTGCCTTTCGACGATCCCAATTGCCGGTCCAGCACGCGTTCAAACCGGAACTCAACGCGTTCTCCCTCTGCGAGCGAGTCCCGCTCGTCGAAGACACAACAGTCCTCGGAAAGATCTGCGAATCCGACGGTATTTCTTTCGGACGCCGGATCAAATCCCGGCAGGTCGAGATCATCCGCGTTGCCGGCAACGTGACCGGCACTGTCGGATCCGAGAAACTCGAAGACCAGGCCAACAGTGACCGCACAATCGATGATCCGAATCGGACAATGGGCGGTGATCTCAACAGTCCCCGAGACCATCTCGCCCACCCGAAACCCGTGGCCAGGTTTGTCGAGTTCCACGTCAGCCGAAAGGTGCTGGTTGTTGATATTCATCACACCGGTTCGGAGCTCCCCTTCCCCGGCCGCCCCGACTGGTATCCCCGTTCCATCACTTCGTTGGTCGCACGGCCTTCATCACCATCAACATGAGGGGCCCGGCCGTCACCGATCGCCGCCACGAAGTCGGTGACCAGCGGCAGGTTGAAGTTCTCTGCCGGGGGATGCGATTCGGTCTCGACCCCGTCAGCCGTCTCGATCGACAGATTGCCGCTGTTCAGCGGCGTGGCCACCAACCGCCCCTTCGTCCCGACCACGACAAACTCGTCCGGATCGATCGGAACGCCGAAGTAACACTGCAGCGATCCCAGGGCCCCACTTTCGAACCGAACCGTCAGCAGGGCCGCGTCGTCGGCCGAAAAATCCCCGGCCACCGTTTCGCAGTACCCGCTGACATCGGCGATCGGACCCAGCAGGTCCAGGAACAGGTTCAGGCGGTGGCTGCCGATGTCCATCAACGCCCCGCCACCGCCTTCCTCGAGCACCACCCGCCAGTAACCGTCGTCAGCGGGAGTGAATGAGAACGGGGTGCCGGTGATGGCCGTGACCGAAAAGACCGTTCCGATCCGCCCCTGGGCGATCAGGTCACGGATCCGGTCGATCACCGGGTAGAACCGCCGGTAGTAGGCCAGGCCCAGGGTCACCCCCGCATCGGCACAGGCGGCGATCATGCGGTCGCATTCCGCGACCGTCATCGCCATCGGCTTCTCGCACAACACGTGTTTGCCGGCGGCCGCACACGCCAGTGTCTGCGGCATGTGCCGGTCAACCGGGGTGGCAATGTAGACGGCGTCGATGTCCGGATCGCCGATCAGATCGTTCTCGTCGGTGTACCCGCGATCGACACCGAAGTCGCCACAAAACCGCTCCAGGGCCTCGGCGTTGCGTCGACAGGCCGCCAGCAGGCTGCTGTGCGGATCGTCGTTGATCGCGCCGGCCACCCGGCGGCGAGCCACGTCACCACAACCCAGGATCCCCCAGCGAATGGTGCCTTCGGTCATCACAGGGTCACCCAGCCGCCGGAACGGCCGCTCTCGAATACCGCTTCGATCACCTGCATGTTGGCCACCGCGTCGGTGATCGGCGTGGGCACCGGTGTGTCATCCAGGATCGCACGACTCATCAGTTCGCCCTGGATCGTGTACTGGTCACAGACCGGAAACTCGATCTGCTCGATCTCACCACCGGTCTCGTGCCACATCAGGCAGGGACGGTCCGGCGGTGCGTTAAAGGGAATCTCGATCTCGACCCGTCCGGTCGTCCCGAAGATGTTGACCCGCTGGTAAGGACTCAACTGCGTCGAGCAGGTGAAGGTGCTGGTACCACGGCCGAAGTCGAGCATCGCCGATGCCAGGCGGTCGGTCCCGAATGTCTCGTCGTACTCGACAATTCCCACCACCCGGTCAGGTTCGGCATCGAAGAGGAACCGGGCCAGCGAGATCGCGTAACAGCCGATGTCCATCATGCCACCACCGCCGATGTCGGCGATGTTGCGGATATTCTGGCCGTCGTCGTTGTAATAGGCAAAGGCCGTCTGGATGGTCCGCAACTCTCCCACCCCGCCTTCGGAAATGATCTGCCGCGCCCGCTGCCACTGAGGATGATGGCGGTACATGAACGCCTCCATCAGCTTCAGTTCCGGATGAGCTGCCCCCGCATCGACCAGTTGCTGGCCTTCCTGGGAGGTCAATCCGATCGGCTTCTCGCACAACACGTGCTTTCCCGCTTCCAGGGCCTGAATCGAAAGCGACACGTGCAGGTGATTGGGCAGCGGATTGTAGATCGCATCGATTTCGGGATCAGCCAGCAGATCCTCGTAACTGCCATGACTGTTGGGAATCCCCAGGGCATCGGCGGCCGCCCGGGCACGATCGGCATCCCGAGAGGCAATCGCGGTGATCCGGCTCAACTCGCCCTGCTGCATTGCCGGGATCACCTTCTCGGTCCCGATCTTCGCCGTGCTGAGAATTCCCCAGCGAACCGTGTTGTCACTCATCGGTCGTCACACCCCTGTCTGGGAAGAATCGTCCCACCGGTGGGACATCACTTGGTTCCGATCACTGCCAGGTAATCGGAATAGGCCGCCTTCAGGTCAACCGGCCGGTCGGCCTTTGTCCCGTGCACCAGCACGCCGTACCGCAACCGAAAGACCTTTCCCTTGCCAACACGAATCCGGCTCGGCTGTCCCTTGGTGAATGCCCGGCGACCGAACGGATTGGCCACCAGGAAACCATAGTCTCGCGCGTGGAACCAGGACTTGCGGAAGTTCTTCGGGTGAGGCATCAGGACCAGGCCGACGTGGTGTCCGTTCTTGACCCCGCTGTAGCCACACCACAGGGCCTGATGCCCCCACACGGCCTTCTCGTTCTTGCGGCCCGCGCTGTCGGTGATCATCCCTCGGCCGCCCTTGACCCGCAACTCGCGATCCACCCGCACTCCCAGCCCCATCTCCTCCTGGTCACCGAACGCAAAATCGGCCGATGCGGACGAGAACCGGGATTCGTAGGTCAACAGGATTCCGTGTGGTCGGATCAGCACGCGGTGACGGCACAATTCCTGGCAGACCAGCCGGGAACCGGCCAAGTACCTGTTGCGAACGACAAAGCCCCCACCCGACGCCCCGCCCCGGGGAACCTCCACGAAGCCATCGTGAACCACCCGGCCACGGTTTCTCCAGAAATCGCTTCCACCCAGTTCGCCAAAAGCCAGGTGAATTCCCGGGTGCATCGTGTCGTGATCGGTCGAGTCGACTCCGGCCCGAGGTGGGTGATGACGGGTCACCTGCTGGCCACTGGGAGCCTTGACTGCGGTGAAATACGGACGCTGAATCTTCTTGTCAGCAAACACGTAGACAGCAAACGGTCGTCCGCCGACAGAAATTTCGACCCGGTCCTGGCCGGACTTGAACACGACACCCGCGGCCGGCTCGGCGGCGACCGACGTGGTCGCCGCGAACGTCAGCACCAACGCGGGCACCAAGTGAAGCAATCGGGTTCGCATCGCATCATTACATACACGCCCAACCAGAATGCAACCCAGCCCGCCCGGACCGGGTCAGCACATCCCGTCGATCAACGGCTCGTTCCCGGGGCTTCCCCAGGCTCGGATCACCGCGCTGTTATCGTCGTCGCCGAAACCCGCTGCCTCGACCGCTTCCAGCACCTGCCGATGAAGCCGGGAAAACGGCAACCGGACCCCGGATTCCTGCCCGGCTTCCAGGATCAACTTCACGTCCTTCAGGTGCTGGCTGAGCCGGGCCTGGGGTTCGAACCGGCCCTCGATCATCTTCGCCCCCTTGTCGTCCATGGCCCGCGACCACGCCGGGCCGGCCTGAAGACATTGCAGGGCCAATCCAGGCTCCAGGTCGAACCCCCGTGCCAGGGCCAGTCCCTCAGCCAATGCCGCACGGTTGAGACCCAGTACCAGGTTCACCACCAATTTCATCTTCGAACCGCTGCCACACTCTCCGACATGAATCGCCTGCGAACTGAATGACTCGAACAGATCCCTGCACGCATCAAACGCTTTCGCGTCACCACCGGCCATCACCACGGCGATCCCCTCCCGCACGTGGCGGCTCGACCCCCCCACCGTCGCGTCCAGGTAGTCGATTCCGCGTGCGGCCAGACGGGCTCCGGTTTTCGCCTGGCGAAGCGGATCTCCGGTCGTGGTGTCGATGACCGTGGCTCCCGACGGCAGGGCCTCCCCGGACTCCTCGAGCACCGAGGCGACGATGCCGTCATCCGGCAGGCAGAGGACAACACGACGACAACCCAGCGCGTCGGCAGCACTTTCGGCGGTGTCTCCCCCCAGTGCGGCCAGCGCTTGCCGCGCCTCGGGATGGACGTCCCATCCGATCACCGGCAACCCGGCAGTCACGAACCGCGAGGCCAATGCCTGTCCCAGCAACCCCACCCCGACCAGCCCGATCATCTCACTCGGATTCTGGTCTTCCGAGCGACTGTCCCCGATGCCCATTGCTTGCCTCACGGTTTTTCGTGACGGATTTCGCAGAGGATCATACCCCGCTGCCGATCGGGCCGATAGAATCCGGGTGCTGCGGTGTTCGACTCGTGACAAACGAAGAGGAGAACACCCAATGGTGAACGTGCCCGCTGAACATGACGCGACCCTTCTGGACCGATTGCGACTCCAACTGGTGCCGGGAATCGGTCCCCGGCTTCTCCAACTGCTGTTGGAACACGTCGGTGAGGCGACAGAGATCCTGGCCGCATCCCGCCAACAGTTGCTGGCGGTCCCCCGGATCGGACCGAACGTGGCCGACGCAATCGCCAGGGCGACCAGTCGAGCCGAGGCCATCGCGATCCTGGATCGCTGCCGGGCCAACGGCGTCAGCCTGGTCGAGCGAGGGACTCCGGCCTACTCTCCATTGCTCTCGGAGATCCCCGATCCCCCCGAACTGCTCTATGTCCGCGGGGGATTCGAGGAGGTGGACCAGGTGGCAGTGGCGATCGTCGGCAGCCGCCGTTGCACCCGGTACGGTCGACGGATGGCCGGCCTCCTGGCCGGTGGCCTGGCCCGAGCCGGTCTGACAATCGTCAGCGGCCTGGCCCGGGGCATCGACGGAGAAGCCCACCGGGCGGCACTGGCCGCCGGAGGCCGAACCATCGCGGTGCTGGCTACCGGTGTGAACCGCATCTACCCACCGGAGCACGCCGAATTGGCCGACCGGGTCACCCGGTTTGGAGCTGTCGTCACCGAAGCCCGCCTCGACCAGGGGCCCTTGCCCGGCCTGTTCCCACAACGGAACCGCATCATCAGCGGTCTGTCGTTGGGCGTAGTGGTGATCGAGGCGGCCCGCCGCAGCGGGGCGTTGCACACGGCACGCCACGCGATCGAGCAGGGCCGTGAGGTGCTGGCGGTGCCCGGACCGGTCGACAGTCTCGCCAGCCAGGGCTGTCACGATCTTCTCCGTGACGGGGCGACGCTGGTCTCCTGCGTCGATGACGTGCTGGCCGAACTGGGACCGTTGATGAATCCCCTCCAGGTCGGCTCGTCTCCACCGATCCACGTCCCCCGCGAACTGTCACTCGAGGAACGGGAACGCCGGATCCTGGGCCTGGTCGGCCCCGATCCTCGACATCTCGATGAACTGCTCCGCAGCTCTCCGCTGGACGACTCGACCACCCTGGCGGTGCTGACCGGACTGGAAATCAGGCGGCTGGTGAAGCGATTGCCGGGATCCTACATGGTCCGGGGAGGGTGAGTTCCGGCAATTCGCATCGCCGGACATCAGCCGCTCTGCTAGGATCCCCGCCGCTTTCAGTGGATGCCCTCGAGGGAAGGAGCCCCGGACCATGGCGCGTCGAAGATCGAGCACTCGGAGCAATTTCGGGGTGATGTGGCTGGGCCTGCTGTCCCTGGTCGTCGTCGTCTGGATGGGTTGGCGCAGTGGCTGGTGGCCGGTCGACGTGGCCCCGGCCGAGACCACCACGGCCGTCGAAAATTCGTCACTCGAGCAGGCCCGGCGTGCCGCCACACTCGAAAATCGCGTGACGTTGCCCGAACAGTTCGAGCCACCGATCATCGCCGGACAGCAACTCGCACCGATCGTCGCCGATTCCGAATCCTCGTTTCCGGCGGCATCGGCAAACGACGGCTGGCGTCCGATCGGAGGTTCACCGGTCGCGGCGGTCCCCGCAGGAACGAACGATCCGGCGGGTTCGCCACAGATCCGACCGGTTGCCGGCCAACGGCCGGTTTCCCCCGGCCTGAAGAGTCTTTCCGAGATCGACTCGCTGATCAACGGCGGTGATGTGGTTGCAGCTCACAAGGCACTCTCGTGGATCTACTTCCAGCAACCCGGCCAACGAGCCCAAATCGCGTCCCGGATCGAACGAACCGCAGCAATGGTCTATTTCTCACCCCGTCCCCACGTCCTGCCGGCACACACCATCCAGCCCGGTGATTCGCTGGCCGAAATCGCTCCCCGTTACAAGATCGGCTGGCAATACCTCTCGCAACTCAACCAGGTGAAGCCGAACCGGATCCGTGCCGGCCAGGCCTTGAAAGTCCTGCGGGGTCCGTTCCGCGTCGTCGTGGACCTCAGCGAGTTCTCCCTGCTGGTCCGCACCGACACCGAGTACGTCTGCCGGTTTCCGATAGGGATCGGCCGCGACCACTCGACGCCGATCGGACGCTTCCGCGTGCTGCGCAAGGTCCCCGACCCACAATACACCGCCCCCGACGGTCGCGTGATCGCTTCGGCAACACCGGAGAACCCACTTGGCAGGTACTGGATCGACATCGGCGAGGGATATGGGATCCATGGGACGAACCAGCCCGATTCGATCGGCCGGGCCGAATCACGCGGGTGCATGCGGATGCGGGCTGCCGACATCCGACAACTCTTCGGGATGCTGGTGACCGGTTGTGAAGTGGTGATCCACCGCTAAGATGGCGGGCTGTCGATCCCGTCACCTCCCGCGACCACCCGGCCCACCGTGGCCGGTGCCACCATGTATGACCGCGAGTCGCTGATTGCGTTGTTCCACGAACGGGCCCTGAAGTTCGGTGAGTTCACCCTCGCCAGTGGCCGTACCTCGACCTACTACCTCGACGGTAAGCAGATCACCCTGCACGCCGATGGACTGCGACAGGTCTGCGAAGGGCTGCTGGAGTTGCTGGAGGACGTCGAATACGACACCGTCAGCGGGATGTCGATCGGGGCTGACCCGATCATCGGCGGGTTGCTGACCGTCGCGGCCGAACGGGGCCGATCCATGGAAGGGCTTCTGGTCCGCAAGGAATCCAAGGGACACGGGACCGGACAGTACATCGAGGGTCCGGCGGGTGAGGAGGCCCGGGTCGTGGTCATCGACGACGTGGTCACCACCGGCGGCAGTTCCCTGCAGGCAGTGGACCGGATCCAGGAGTACGGCGCAACAGTGGTGCAGGTGGTGGGCATCGTCGACCGGCTCGAGGGCGGTGCCGCGGCATTCGCCGCTCGCGACCTGCCGTTCAAAGCCCTGCTGACAATCGAAGACTTCGGAATCTCGCCACCCGACGACGTGTGACCACCCGGCCACGCCGGTCCGGTGGTGGACGGTAACCTGGCGAGTAACTGATGGGCGACCTGCTACCACAGTACGATTCGACCGCCGCCGACGCGGTGCTCGATGCCGACGCCCGTCGCGCGGTTGTCGACCGGTTGCTGACAGCCCGTACGGATCTTGTCCGGGATGCGAGAAATTCCTCGGGCCAGGGCGTCTTCGAACCGCTCGACGCCGACTTTGTGGACTGGCCCACACGGTTGCTGGACGACGAGGCCGAGTTGACACGGATTGAAGAGACCGGGGCCGAATTCCGCGAACGGGCTGACGAAATCGTCTTGCTGGGCATCGGGGGGTCGTCGATGGGCCCTCGGGCACTGTTCTCGGCCCTGTGCGATCCCTACCACAACGAACGACCACGGGACGCTCGACGAAATGCCCCCCGAATCTACTTCGAGGGCGACAACCTCGACAACAATTCCCTGGTGGCCCTGCTCGACCGCCTGGCCCACATCACCGACCAGCGGTGGCGGTTGTTGGTCACCAGCAAATCGGGCAACACCATCGAGACGGCGATCGCGTTGCGGGTCTTCCTGTCCGCGCTGGAAGCGAAACTGGGTGATGCGGTCGAGGTCGCCGAGTCGCTGGCGGTGATGACGGGAGCCGAGAGTCCGTTGAGACATCTGGCCGTGACGCTGGGGTGCTCAAATATCTTCACACTGCCCGACAGGGTTGGCGGCCGGTTCTCGGTGATGACGCCCGTCGGGCTGCTGCCCGCGGCCATCCTTGGACTCGATATCCGCTCTCTGCTGGCCGGGGCGGCCGAAATGACGCGGGTGTTCGGCGAGGCCGATCCAGGTGACAACCCACCGCTGGACCACGCCGCCACTTCTATCACCGCCGAAGAACACCACGGCATGCACGTGCGAGTTCTGTCGGTCTGGAGCAAAGCGCTGGAACCGCTGGGCCTGTGGCACGACCAACTGCTGGCCGAGAGCCTCGGAAAGGACGGACGAGGGGCGACACCGCTGACAGCTGTCAACACTCGCGACCTGCACAGCCGTGGCCAGCAGCACCAGGCCGGCCGTCGCGACAAGTTGATCACCAATCTTCTGGTCGACGAATCCGGCAACATCCCCCTGGTCATTCCGGCAAGGACCGACGACACGGACGAGTTGAATCGTCTCGCCGGTCGCACGCTCGACGAGGTCCTGGGCGCGGCCATCCGGGGCACCAACCTGGCCTACGCCGAGGACGCGCGGCCCACCAGCGACATCCGCCTGCCCCGACTCGACGAATTCGCCATGGGAGGCCTGTTGCAGATGCTGATGCTAGCCGTCACCCTCGAAGGCTACGCCACGGGCATCAACCCCTTTGGGCAGCCCGGCGTCGAAGCCTACAAGCGACACATGCAGAACGAGTTGGGCCAATGAAAGCCCATTGGTGCCGGCGACTTGCAGGAGACAGCGACCGATGACGACCACAGTGACCTTCCTGGGACACGGGACCTTCCTGGTCGAGACCAACGGAACGCACGTGCTGATTGATCCGTTTCTGACCGACAACCCGGTGGCATCGACGACGGCCGAAGAGGTGCCCGCGGACGTAATCATCCTGACCCACGGCCACGGTGACCATGTCGGCGACGTGATCGCGGTGGCCCAACGCACGGGAGCCATGGTGATCGCGAACTTCGAGATCGTCGAGTGGCTCAGTGGCCAGGGGGTCGAGAACACCCACCCGCTGCACATCGGAGGACAACACGCATTCGAGTGGGGCACCGTCAAGCTGACAATCGCCCACCACGGCTCGATGCTGCCCGACGGATCCTGCGGGGGCAATCCCGCCGGCGTGCTGCTGAAACTCTCCGACGGCACCATTTACCACGCCGCCGACACCGGGCTGTTCTACGACATGAAACTGATCGGAGAGACCGGTATCGACCTGGCCATCGTGCCAATCGGTGACAACTTCACGATGGGTCCCGATGACGCCCTGAAAGCGGTCCAGTTGATCGAGCCCAAGCGGGTGATTCCCGACCACTACGACACCTGGCCGCTGATCGCCCAGGACGCCGGGGCCTGGGCCGAACGCGTGCGAGCCGAAACGTCGGCCGAACCACTGGTGATGGCGCCCGGCGACTCGTGCGAGTTGAACTGAACACGTCCCAGCCGCTGGCTCACTCGTCGCTGGCTGAGGCGTCGGGTTCCGGGCGGCCGGGCACCAGCACCTGGATCTCGTCCTCAACCACCCGCACCTCGTAGCAGTCGCTCTTGAGTTCCGACTGGGGATTGTCCAGCCAGGTGCCATCGGTGATGCAGAACCGCCAGGCATGCCACGGGCAGGTGACCTGGTCGTCCTCGACCCAGCCGGTCGCCAACGAAGCCCCCATGTGGGGACAACTGTCGTTGATGGCGTGGTAGTGTCCGTCTTTGAGAAAGACGGCGACCATTCGCCCCGAAACCGCAAAGGCTCGCCCTTCGCCCTCGGGAATGTCACCGGTTTTGGCCACCGCCTGGAATTCTGCCATCGTGTTCGCCTCACTGATCGCCACAACCGGTCTCATCACCCCGGCACCCGACTCGAGGCGGGCCGAGTATAGCCACCACCGTCGCGAGTGTCCTCCTCGGTTGACCTCCGTGGGTCGCGTGCGAGAATCTGTGCTGACCCACCGGGGCCGTGTCGGCATCGGTCACCCGGGCATCCAGAACACAGTCTCTTCCGATGGGAGCTCCCGATGAAACAGAACCCGGTGAAAGCGGCCCTTCGAGCCGGTCAGCCCCAGGTGGGCACGTGGCTGAGCCTGGGAAACGTCTACGCGACCCGTCTGATGGCCCGAGTGGGATTCCCCTGGCTGACCCTCGACATCGAACACTCGCCCGTCGACTGGAGCGACGCGGCCCTGGTGTTCGGTGCGATTGCCGATGCCGGCTGCGTGCCCCTGGCGAGGGTGCCGAGAGGTGACCACGACCTGATCAAGCGGGTGCTCGATGCCGGAGCACACGGAATTGTGGTGCCGATGGTCGACACGGTCGAACAGGCCAAGGCTGCCATCGCCGCGGCCAAGTACCCCCCGGTCGGCGATCGGTCGGTCGGTGGCGGCCTGCACGCCATCAACTTCGACGCCGCCGCAGGTGACTACTACGAACAGGCCAACGACAACATCCTGGTCGTGCTGCAGACAGAATCGCCACAGGGCGTTGAGAACGCACCGGACATTTACAGCCTCCCGGGAGTCGACGCGATCTTCGTTGGTCCCAATGACCTGAGATTCCAGATGCGGGACGACGACGGAACATTTCCGACGCCCGAGGAACACGAAGCGATGATGCAGCGGGTACTGGCCACCGGCAAGGACGTCGGAACGCCGGTCGGGTTGCACGTTCAGACAGCCGAGGACGTCCAGCGGCGGATCGGCGAAGGTTGGCAGTTCATCGCGATTGGCAGCGAGTTGAAGATGATGCTCAATTCGGCCCAGCAGATCGTGACCGACCTGAGCCTGGAGACCCAGGCGGCCGACCTGGCCCGCTACTAGCCACGCGAAGCGTCGTGGCAGTTGAAGGCATCGGATTCCGGAGCCACGGCCAATGCCGTCCGACTCTCACCGCGTCGCCATCCTCTGCGAATTCGGCTCGGTCAACGGAGGTGAGCGGTCGCTGTTGGCCCTGATCCCGGCCATCCGGGCCAGGGGCTGGGACCCGGTCGTCGTGGCACCGGCCGTCGGCGAGTTGGCCGAAGAACTGGCGGCTCGGAAGATCGAGCACGTCGACTTCTCCGTCAACGACAACCGCGACAACGCGGTCGAACGTCTCGAGGAACTTCTCGGGAAGTGCGGTGCCGGACTGCTGCACGCCAACAGCCTGTCGATGAGCCGGCTGTCCGGGCGACTGGCACGCCGAACCGGCCGTCCCACGACCGGACACCTCCGCGACATTCTCAATCTCTCGAATGCCGCCCTGGAGGACATCAACACCAATCGCCGTCTGCTGGCCGTCTCGCACGCTACCCGAGACCACCACGTCGCCGCGGGACTCGACCCCGACCGCACCCGAGTGGTCTACAACGGAATCGATCCGGCCCAATTCCGCAATCCGGTACGGCCCCCCGGCTGGCTGAAACGCGAATTGAACATCACTCGGCCCGGCCTGCTGGTCGCAACCATCGGCCAGATCGGACTCCGCAAGGCCCTGGACGTGCTGGCCGAAGCCGCAACCCGAGTCGAAACCGATATCGACTACTTGGTCATCGGCGAGAGACTGTCCCAAAAAGCCGAGAGCGTGATGTTCGAAGACGCGGTGTTCGCACGGTTTGAGGACTCGGCTCCCTCGGGCCGGATCCACCGGCTGGGCTACCGTCGGGATATCCCCGAGTTGCTGGCCGAAATCGACCTGTTGGTTCATCCGGCCCGCCAGGAACCCCTCGGCCGTGTGCTGCTGGAAGCCGCAGCGGCAGGCCGCGCGATCCTGGCCACCGACGTGGGCGGTACCGGTGAGATCCTCACCGACGGACGCACGTCGATCCTGGTGCCCGCCGACGACCCCGCCGCGCTGGCCGACGAACTGGCGCGGCTGGCAGCCGACCCGAACTTGAGAACCCGGCTGGGAACCGCGGCCAGCGAACAGGTCGCCGAAAGATTTCCGATCAACGCAGCCGCCGAAGGCCTGGTCGCCGCCTGGCGCGAGACGCTGGCCGAATTGGACACCTCGTCCTAGGCGTCATGGAATTCGGACCAACGCTCCCAGGCGTAGGCCCATTCCATCCACATCCGCAGGAACGACCACAGCATCCTCATGCGACCCAAAGACTCCGACGGGAGTTTCTCCTGTCGCGAGACCGAACCCTGGGCCACGTCAGCCAGGTTCCAACGGGAGGCCAATTGCCGGCTGATGCCATCGGCCGTCAGGTCGGAATCGGCGTCCTCGGAGATTAGGCCAGCGGCATGCGCCGTCACGAACAACTCGAAAAGCTTGTCCCTGTAGGGGTCGAGCTCCAGCGGCCGCGTGGTCGCCTCGGCGTCAATCAGCAAGGACTCAATCCGATCAACAATATCTCCAGCAAGAGCCGTCAAGCCCGTCTCCTGGTTGCCGAGTCCGGGATGTGGTGTATTCACGCGTGTAGCCCCAATTCGGGATGATGTCCCGCATGGCCCCTGCCAACCAGGACCCCTCCAGCCTATCAACCTAGGGAACCAGGAAGAACAGTCCCGTCGTCACGCCGGCCTGGACCGCCGCGGCCTCGGTATTCCACGGCACCTGGTACAGGAGCATCGGCGCCGGTTCACCGGGACGGTACCAACCCAGCGTGTAGGTCTTTTTCAGGATCGGATCGATGGTCATCTGGTACGGCAACCCGATCAACTGCATGCCGAAGCGGTGGGCCGACACGAACGGCTGAACCAGTTCGTGATGTGTGTGCCCGTACCGCTCGAGAGGTGCGTCCTCGAAGTAGAGCGGAAAATGGTAGAGATCGGTGGGTTTCCAGTGGTAGACCTGTGACTCGAAAACCCGCTTGGTCAACTCGCCGCCGCCCAGGTTCAATTCCTCGGGCTTGCGAGCCACCGGCGGACGCCCCGTGGGCGAGTAGTCCTGGAACGGACGGATCGTGGTGATCCTCCGCAGTTGCTTCGGGTCCTTGACGGCCGCCGGTTTCTGCGTGGCCGCAATCGGCGTCACCTGCGACTTCCGGGGGACCACGTCGGGGATCGGGACGGCCTGACCGGTGGCCCGCCCCCGCTCGGAAACCTCGGCCGGCTTGGCAAACGGAGGCCTGACGGGTCCGGGAGATCTCGACTTCGCAGGTTTCCGGATCACGACTCGTGGCAGGGCGTAGGATGACGAGGGCCCGGGATCCTCTGCCGTGGCCGACCCGAAACCGAGGGACAGCATCGCCACGGCGACCACCAACCGGCCGGTCAGCCGGTCAGGTCGTTTCCATCGGCGAATGTTCCGCCGTGTAGTTTGGTGCTTCCTGCGTGATCGCGATGTCATGGGGATGATTCTCCCGAACGGAGGCTGGCGATACCTGGATGAATCTCGCTTCCGTCCTCAACTCCGAAATCGTCCGTGTTCCCAAGTAACCCATGCCGGCCCGCAATCCTCCGATAATCTGGTAGAGGAAGTTGTTGAGTGGTCCCTTGTGAGGCACTCGTCCCTCGACTCCTTCCGGTACCAGCTTCCCGGCCTCCTGCCGACCTGCGTCGTTTGCGCTCTGCCTGTATCGTTCGCTGCTGCCCTTGACCATCGCTCCCAGCGATCCCATCCCGCGGTACTGCTTGAAGCTGCGCCCCTGGAAGAGGATCAACTCGCCGGGACTTTCGTCGAGCCCGGCGAACAGACCTCCGAGCATGACAACGTGTGCCCCGGCAGCGAGGGCTTTGGTGATGTCTCCGCTGTAACGAATCCCTCCGTCAGCAATGATCGGAACGTCGGTGTCGGCGATGGCCTTGGCCGTGTGGGCAATCGCTGTCAACTGGGGAACTCCGACCCCCGAAATGATCCTCGTGGTGCAAATTGATCCGGGCCCGATTCCAACCTTGATCGCATCGGCTCCTGCCATCAGCAGGTCACGGGCCCCATCCGTGGTGGCCACGTTTCCGGCAATCACATCGATTTCGTGCCGCCGCTTGATCTCCTTGACCGTCTCGACAACGTTCTCCGAGTGCCCGTGGGCACTGTCGACGACCAGGACGTCGACTCCCTTTTCCAGTAACGCCTCGACGCGGTCGAAATCCGACACTCCGACCGCCGCACCGACCCGCAAACGACCCCGCGTGTCCTTGGAAGCCAGCGGAAACCGGTGATTCTTATCTATGTCCTTGATCGTGATTAATCCCTTTAATCGGTAATCTCGATCCACCAGCAACAGTTTCTCGACCTTGTTTTCCAACAGAATTCTCTGAGCGTCCTCGAGCAAGGTCTCCTCGGGAGCTGTCACGAGGTTGTCGCGGGTCATCACCTCCTCGATTCTCGTCTCCGGAGAATCGAGAAACCTGAGATCTCGGCGGGTGAGGATCCCCTTCAGGATGCCGCCGACGGTGATCGGAACACCGCCGATATTGCGTTCATCCATGATCCGAGCGGCCTCGGCAGCGGTAGCCTCCGGGGGCAGGGTGACCGGGTCGACGATCACGCCGTGCTCGCTTCGCTTCACTCGGTCGACCTCCAGCGCCTGCTGCTCGACGGTCATGTTCTTGTGGATGATCCCGATGCCCCCCTCCTGGGCCAACGCGATCGCCATGTCGCTTTCGGTCACCGTGTCCATCGGACTGCTGACCACCGGAAGATTCAGAGGAATGTTCCGGGTCAAGCGACTGCGGACGTCCACCTCCGACGGCATGATGCTGCTGAAGAGCGGCTCGAGCAAAACGTCGTCGAACGTGTAACCGCGATAGGCAATCCGGCTTTCCATGGCACTAATTTCCCTGTCGAGCTTCCGGTGCGGAATTGACCCTGTGATACAACCGATTCGACAATTCCACCAGAGCAGCCACGTCGATTTGTTCGGCTCGCGTCCCGGTGGCGATCTCCATCTCGGCAAACACGTCGTCGATGTCGGCCTTGGAAAGCTGCTTGCGATACATGCCGGCCAGCACGCTGCGAAAGTGCTTCCGACGCTGGTGGAAACCGCGTCGAAGAAAGTCCTGAAAAAACGCCCGGTCGATGATCCGTCGACGTCCGGCCGGATCCGGTGCCAGCCTCACGATGGCACTTTGAACCCGAGGTCGAGGCCAGAAGACATTCGGTGGCAACCGCCGAAGCGTCTTCACGTGGCACTGGGACTGCAGCCAGGCCGAGAGTGCCCCGTAGTCGCGGCTGCCCGGTGAGGCCGTCATCCTCTCGGCCAGTTCCCACTGGATGGTCACCACCATCCGTTCCCATTCGAGATCGGTCGCGACCAGGTTCGAGACAATCGGAGTCGCAATGCTGTAGGGCAGGTTGGCCACCAGCTTCAGTCTCCGTCCCGGGACCTCGGCGAGCCTCTCATCGATCAACTCGAGCAGCTCCGGCGCGAAGTGGTTCTTGTTCTTCAGGGCATCCTGATGCAACAGCGTCACGTTGGAGAACTCATCGACGACCTCCCTGGCCAAAGTCACCATGTTGGTGTCCACCTCGACGGTGATCACCGCTCCGGCCAGCGCCGAGAGTTGGGCCGTCAGGCTGCCGGTTCCGGTGCCGATCTCCAGCACGACATCCTCGGGACCAAGACGCCCCTCCCGGGCCAGCACATCGATGAGATTGAGATCGATCAGGAAGTTCTGGCCGAAATCGGTCCGGGGATGGAACCCGTGGCGGGCAAAGAGATCCATCAGGTAACTGCGGGTCTGTCGGACGGCGGGTTTCATTCCGGGCCACCTCCGGCGACCCCGTCGATCGCTCCCCCCACGACCAGTTTCTGTACGTACTTGGCCAGGATGTCGGTCTCGATATTGACCCGTGCCCCGGTCTCTCGAACCCCCAGCGTGGTCACCTCCAGCGTGTGCGGAATCAGCGCGACGCTGAAACGGGTCTCGGCCACTTCGACCACGGTCAGGCTGACCCCGTCGACAGCAACCGATCCCTTGGAGACCAGTTGTGGTGCCAGGTCTCCGGACACCTCGAACCACATCGTCACCCACTCACCATCCCGACGGACATCGACGACGCTGGCCGTGCCGTCAACATGGCCCTGAACAAAGTGTCCTCCCAACCGTCCCCCGGCCGCCAAAGGCCGCTCGAGGTTCACCGGAGCTCCCGGAACCAGTTCGCCGAGGTTGGTGCGGGCCAGGGTCTCGGGGCCGGCTTCGAACCACAGCGTCGCCGCACCGATCTCCACAACCGTCAAGCAACAGCCATTGATGGCGACACTGTCGCCCACAGACGCCTCACCGGCCCAGGCCTCCCCGACACCGATTTCCAACCGGCATGCCGGCGGATCGTCGACCAGGCCGCTGACGGTTCCGCGAGCTTCGACGAGGCCTGTGAACATGGAGCAATCCGTCAGATTTCGGTCGGCTTGTGGAGCCGCCGAGAGACCAGGGACTGGCAGACCGCCTTCACCGGCGGAGAAAAGGCGTACCAGCAGAGAATCAACGGGATGGCGACCTCGTGCTGCCAGTAGATCACCGCCAGAGCAAAGACCAACTGGATCATGTGCGTTCGACTGCGGCGGCCCCGCAACAGGTGATTGACCGCATGCACGTAGGGAATTCGACTGACCATCAGGCAGGACAGGGCCAGCGTCACCACCGGCAACGAGAGTTGAAGGATCGGTCCGAGCCACTCGGACACCACCTGGGTCGGGCCGTCATTGGACCGCACCAGCAGCTGGTGTGAGATCGGAATGCTCGCCACGACACTGGCCGCCGCCGGCGAGGGCAGCCCGCTGAACTCCACGTGCGAGTCCTCCTCGTCGGTCTCGGAATTGAACCTCGCCAGCCGCAACGCCGCACAGACGGCGTACAACGCTGCCAGGACCCAGAGCAGACGATGCAGTTGGCTGCCCTGCTCGGCCCACAATTCGTGCGGAGCGTAGATGCGAGTGAACTGCAGCATCAGGAATGCCGGGGCAATTCCGAAACTGACGACATCGCAGAGGCTGTCGAGGTTTGCGCCGAACTCACTGGTCTGATTGGTCAGACGTGCCACGCTGCCATCGAAGGCATCAAAGACCATCGCGAGATAAATCAGCACCGCAGCGATCACCAGCCCCTGGCCCTCCTGGGCGGCATTGGGCCCCAGCAGCGCGGCAAAGGTCAGTGTCGAGTCGGAGGGCCCGAGCTTGGCGGCGAAAGTGATGCAGCCGAACCCGCAGATCAGGTTGCCCAGCGTCAACATCGTCGGCAGCACGGCAAAGACCTTACGGCGACTTTTCATGACGCATGTCCTTCCTTCGGGGCCGACGAAAAACGGGCCATCACACTGGTGCCCGCCCGAACCACCTGGCCGAGTTCAACCGACAGTTCGAGCCCCTCCTCGCGGGGCAGTACCAGTTCGGTCCGGGAACCCAACTTGATCATCCCAAACACCTCACCCGCCGACAACGTGTCACCCGGTTTCAACCAGCAGACAATCCGCCGAGCGACCAGCCCGGTGATCTGGCGAACGATCAACGGACGATCCGATCCGCCGGTCTCCTCCAACCGCACCGCCAGTTGCTCGTTCTCCTGGGATGCCTCGGGACGGCCGGCGTTGAGAAACTTGCCGCGACGATACGAGAGACCGATCACCCGCGCCGGACGCGGACTGCGGTTGACGTGGACGTTGAACAGCGACAGGAAAATGCCGATCAGCACGGCCGGCCCCCCGATGTACTCATCGTGCTCGATCTCGCGAATCTCGACCACCGTCCCATCGGCGGGCGAGAGCACCGCCTCGTCATCATCGGGCGGCACCCGTTTCGGATTGCGGAAGAACCAGGCAATGATCACCGCCACGGCCAGCAGGACCGATACGCCCAACCAGCCGGCCCAGTTCAGCGGTGATGCCGGTGAGGCCGACACCAGCCACCAGGCCAGGGCCGCCGCGGAACCCCAGGCCAGCACGGAAAAGACCAGCAACTCGGCCAGCCCCACCCGCACGAACGGCAACCTGTCGCGACCAATGAACGGATCGTCCTCGGATTTCCACCAGTAACCCGGCTGGTTGCGATAGAACTTCACGTCCCGGGGATCGAGCACCTCGTGCGGACACCCATTGGAGTCTCCCTGTCTCAGTGCGGCCATCCGCTTCACGTAGCCACGGCGGAAGGTCTTCAGCCACAGCCGGCGAACGACGCCCCACGCCAACTCGAGACGGATCACGACCCCACCACCGGGCTGGATCGAAGTCAGCTGAGGGTCCATTGGTTCGAGCGCGCGGCCCATCCTGCTCATCCCGTCTCTAGTCGACAGCCTTTATCCTACAGGGTCGAGGGACCAACGGCGAAGTGTCCGTTCCTGACGAATTCACCGGCCACGCCGCTTACAGGGACACCACCCGAACAGTTGATGCCCGGGCCGGCGGCCGGTCGATACTCTCGAAACGGTGGCCTTTTTGCGTGTCGTGGATGCGGTTCAGTCCACCTGCTACAACGGAACCGCAGACGCCACAAGCGACAGCCTGCCAGGAAACAGAAGCCGATGAGCACAGCCATCACAGAAGTCCGCGCCCGAGAAATTCTCGACAGCCGGGGCAATCCGACCGTCGAAGTGGACATCACGACCGAGGAAGGCGTCGTGGGACGAGCAGCGGTGCCCAGTGGCGCCAGCACCGGACAGCACGAAGCCCACGAACTCCGAGACACCGACGCAGAGAATCGCTATCTCGGAAAGGGTGTCCGCCAGGCCGTCGACAACGTCAACAATCGCATCGTCGACGTGCTGATCGATCTCGACGTGACCAACCAGGCCGAAATCGATCGCCGGATGCTCGAGTTGGACGGTACCGAGAACAAGTCGAACCTCGGTGCCAACTCGATGCTGGCCTGCTCGCTGGCCGCAGCCCACGCCGCGGCCCGCAGCTGCTACCAGCCGCTGTTCCGGTATCTCGGCGGCACCGGGGCCAACCGGCTGCCGGCGCCGATGATGAACATCATCAACGGCGGCGAACACGCCGACAATTCGGTCGACATCCAGGAATTCATGGTGATGCCGATCGGTTTCGAGAGCTTCAGTGAAGCCCTGCGATGCGGAACCGAGATCTTCCACCATCTCAAGAAGGTCCTCTCCGAACAGGGACTCAACACCGCCGTCGGCGACGAGGGTGGGTTCGCTCCAAACCTGGAAAGCAACGAGGCGGCGATCACTTCGATTCTCGAGGCGATCGAGCGAGCCGGCTACCAGGCCGGTGACCAGGTCAAGATCGCCCTGGACTGCGCGGCGACCGAGTTCTACGACACCGAAAAGGGCGTATACCACCTCGAGGGCCAGGACGTCGATGCCGCCGGCATGGTCGAACTGCTCGCCGGATGGGTCGACAAGTACCCCATCTGCTCAATCGAGGACGGCTGCTCGGAAGACGACTGGGACGCCTGGAAACTGCTGACCGACGCGATCGGTGACCGCTGTCAGCTGGTCGGCGATGACCTGTTCGTGACCAACGTCAAGCGGTTGGCCGATGGGATCGAAAAAGGCGTGGCCAACAGTATCCTGGTCAAGGTGAACCAGATCGGGACGCTGACCGAGACAATCGATGCCGTGCGACTGGCCGGCAAGAACGGTTTCACGGCCGTGATGAGCCACCGGTCGGGAGAGACCGAGGACACCACGATCGCGGACTTGGCCGTGGCACTGGACACCGGGCAGATCAAGACTGGATCGGCCAGCCGCACCGACCGCATCTGCAAATACAACCAGTTGCTGCGTATCGAGGAATTGCTCGGCAACAACGCCATCTACGGAGGCACGATCTGATCGATCGTGCGACCGGCCGACACAGGACCCCAGCCGTGACCCGTCTTCCCTCCGAACCAGCCAGCAAAATCACGCTGGCCTTCTGGCTGACGCTGGTCACTGCCACCGGGCTCTACGGGTTCGTCTCGCTCGCCCCCAACTGTCTGGTTCTCGGTGATCTCGTCGCGCACTCGGCCGAAAACCGCGGTGATGAAAGGGCCCTGGAGAACCGGATCGAGTACCTCGAACAGGTTCGCGACACGCTGAAGGCCGATCCGGGCTACGCCAACGAACTGGCCAGCCTGGATCTCCGGGAATCCGGTCCCGGCGAAAACCGTCTGACGGTCGACGAATCGCTGCGGCTGGCTCCCCGAGCCGCTCTCAACCTGGCGGTCTCCGACACGACGGCCGGTCAATGGGCAGCTCGGCCGGTTGTGGCCTCCCTGGCGAACAACGACACGCTGAGAATCACTCTGCTGGTGATCGCTGCGACAATGGTCCTGTTCGCCTTCACGGCACTGCACGAAACCCACAGCGACCGGTTGGCCCGGTGGGGCAAACGGTTACGGCGTCGGGGATCCGCCTGAGTCGGAACCACCGGTCACCACCGCACCGCGCTCGGTCGCCTTCCACAGGCGATCGAAATCTCCGCAGTTCTTTCGGTCCAGGAACTCGGACGTCACCGCGTTGAGATATCCCGGAGTCGGACCGGGGATCCTGTTTTTGGGAACCTTTCCCTTCAACAACCGCCCCAGGAATCTCAGGTTGTCGGTCTGGCCCGAGAGGTGCGGTTCGTGACGAACGACGATCGTCGGACCTCCCTTGTAGACAATTCTCACCAGGAACGGCTGGTACTGCGGACGCGGCGCCGTCGCGTACTTTTCGAGTTTTTCTGGATCCAGCTGCATGCCCAGCCCGGGTCCCTTCGGCACGGCGATCGTCCCGCGTGTCACCCTCGCCCGGGTCGTCGTCACGTCGTCGACCCAGAGATGGGCCAGGTTGACGTGGTCGATCCTAGCTCCGGAAAACACAGCCACCTCGTGTGCCAGGAACGCCTGGTTGATCTGGCCTCCGGCCTGCTGCAACATGAACGGGAGTCCGGCTTCTTCCGAAACACCTGCCACCTTGATCGCATGGCCAATCGGGGCATGACCGGCCATGTACCCGTCACAGGCCTTGTCGATCAGGTAGTCAACCGGACCATGGTGAATCAACAGCTCGATGTCGGATTCGGCGATCAGCTTGCGGTACCCGTCACGGTCACCAGTCTGGATCGGATCCTCGATCCGACCAATCACCGGAAACCGCGCCAGTTCCTTGAGGATCGGAGAGATGTCCCGGTACTCGGCGTTGGCGTTGAAGTCCAGTTGTACCCGGAAGCCCTTCGGAGCGACCCGCTGCATGGCGCGGACCTGATCAACGACGTTGTGGACTTCGTCGATGTGGTATTTCAGCCACAGGTAACCGCGACCGGCCGCCTGTCGCACCTCCTCGGCCAGTTCCTGAGGCGACCTCGACACGGTCCAGGCGGCGACCGGGATCCGGTCCCGGACCTGTGGCCCGATCAACCGCCAGGCGGGCAACCCGAGAACCTTTCCCATCAGGTCGTAGAAGGCCATGTTCAGCGCCAGGTCCTTCCTCGCCCCCAGCCACTCGAACGGGCTGGTCCCCACGTAACCGGCCACCTGCTTGTCGGTCAACGACGCCCCACCCCATGATTCTCCGAGACCGACCAGATCGGTATTGGTCCGCACCCGGAAGATGGTTCGCAGTTGCAACGACAGGCCGTGATACCGGAACAATGCTTGACGGTTGAATGCCTGGTAGGGCACCAGCACCTGGTCCCACTCGATCCCGGTGATCTTCAGCCTCTTGGCGTCGGCAGCCTCGACGCGGTTCCGCAACGAGGGACTCAGCAACGACAGCCCGGTGGCCGCCGATGCGGCCAAGAATTCACGACGATTGATCACCGGCACTCGCCTCCTTTGGCCTCTTAGGGTTCCACCCGATCGGCGGCCCACTGGTCGCAGCATGCCACCGGAACCGCCAGGATTCCAGTCACAACGATCAGCGGACGAAACGAACCGTCACGTTGGTCACCGACACCGCCGGCCAACGGCCCTGCTGCAACGCGGTTGCCACCAGCTTGATCTGCCAGTCCCCGTCAAGCTTCGCATCGGGCAGTGTCATGACCTTTAGCGTTCCGGTGCCCTGGCCGGGTTTGAGCATCAGCGGCTCGGCCTTGATCAGCCCGACCAGCGGTTCGGGCACCTCGATGTGAACAACCGCCGTCTCGGAGAGCTTCGCCGATCGCGACACCGCCACCGGCACCTCGAAGCTTCCCCCCGGGGCCACCGTCAACTCACCCGCTCGGTGGGCCAGTTTCAGCAGCGCCCCTTCCAGAATCATCGTGATGCTGCCGATCGAGCCTTTGACCAGGTGCCGCTCGCGACCCTTGGCGTCCTTCTGGACGGCCACCGAGTGCACCAGGAACCGGGTTGTCCGGTCGGTCTCAAGCCACTCGGGCATGAAGCACGGGTACTGAACCCTCTCGGCCCCCTTGGGAACCTGGATCACCGGCCCCCGCATCCCCTGAACGCGTCGTTGCTGTGCGGCGGCCATCCGCACTCGGATCGGCCCATCGAACCCCTCCTCCCGTTTGACGATGAAGTCAGCCGGGTAGGTGGTGCCGCGGTGCACCGGCCGCTGGCGATTGCGATCGATCAAATCCAGCGTCACCGGCGATGCCATGGTCCGCACCATCAGCATCCGGTTGTCGACCCTGGCGGTGGCCCGCCGCGGCACCAGGTCACCACCAAAGCTGCTCCGCGCGGTCACGGTCACCGGCTGCTTGTTGATCATGGCGGTTCCGGTCAGGGTCACGAAGGCCACGTCGGTGCCGGCGGTCTTGGCCACCTCGACATTGACCTTCACCGAGTTCTTCCCCTTGGGGATCTTGATCTCCGCGGGAACGGTGACCCCGTCGGGCAATCCCGCCAGCTTCAGCGTGATCTCTTCGGCAAATCCCCCGATCCGCACACAGGAGAGCGTCAGGGGGGCTTTGCCCCCGACGGGCGCCGCGAATGTCTGCGGCAGCGACAGGGTGAACCCGGGTTGCTGAAGCCGCGCGGTCAGACGGTAGACCGAATCGAGCGACCCGTCGATTCCGGTGCCGTTGTGGAGACGTACGCGGTAGGTCCCATCGGCTGGCACCTTGAAATCCAGGCGGGCGTCGAGCGTACCGCCAAAATCGTCGTTGATCGCGACCTGCTTGTCGTCCTTGTCGATGATGCGGAGAACGGGATCAAGCCACGTACCGATCTCTGCCGAAATGGCCTCGAACCGGACCATCTGACCCGCCTTGGCCAGAAACGAGTACTCGTCGATTTCTCCGGGAGTCGACAAGGTCCCTGTGATGGCCGCTCCCGGAGCCAGGACCCGGGCTGCTCCGGCGGCCGGTTCCACCAGTTCGGCAAAGTCCGCCAGCCGTAGCGGCACCGGTGGAGCTTGCCCGTGGGGGGTCTTGAGTCGGTGCTGGTACCAGCCGGTTCCGGCCTCGTCCTTCGGGAAGACCACGTTGCTGACCAGGGTTTCCAGCTGCGCCACACCGCTCTTGAGTCCGTAACCGACAAACGTCACGGGAACGGTCGTGCCCGGGCGGCCACCACTGGGCAGGCAGGCAACCACCCGTGGTCCGGCGACCACTTCCAGGCGATAGACATACGAACGGTGTCCACGGTGATCGAGATCAGCCAGTTCGATCGTGTAGGTCTGTCCCTTGCGCACGGTCACCGTCGCCGCACAGTCGAATCCCTCGGTGTCGATCAGGTCGGCCAACAGCTTGCCATCGGCATCCCGAATCTTCAGTGTTCCGTTGAAGTTCGCCCCGAGCCGCCGGGCATAGAGGTCGACCGTCAGGCAGCCATCCGCAGCAGCTGTCACCGTGTAGCGATCGACCTCGGCAATCCTCGACAACCGCCCGTTGACGGTCACCGGCAGCTTGGCCAGCGGCTGAGGTTCCGCCTGCCGTCGCGACTCGATCACCTCGGGACCATCCCCGACAAAGAACACGGCAGTGCCCGAGGCGCCGTTGGCGTTGGCCACCTGCCAGTGAATCGGACCCCGGGGAAGGCCGGCCGGCAGCGTGATCGTGGCGGTCAGTTCACGCGGAATCTTGAAGGCACTGGACCGGCCTTTGGGGCCGAACCAGTAGGGCGGTGGCGACACCAGGTACGGGCCCAGTTGCCCGGTGACCTTCAGGGTCGCCCCGGGATGGTGGAGGAAATAGTCGATATCGGGGGTGAAATCGTAACCACCCAACTGGACCGTGACGGTCGTCCCGGCCGGGCCGCCAGCCGGAAACGTGTGGCCGACCCCGGGAGCCTGGGCCGACAACGGCATGCTGCACACGCCGGCGACAATCACCATCGACAACGCACCAACAGCCACCGGCCGCTTCAACCGCATCCGATCGTCTCCCCCCGGTCGTGACTCACCTGACCGATCAGACCAGTTCGTCAATGAACGTGCCGCCCTTGACCAGCGGCACGGGACGTCCCAGCGGAGTCAGGTACTGGCGATCGGCATCGATTCCCATCTGGCTGAGAATCGTTCGCAGCAGATCGTGGATCCCGTAGGGAGTCGTGCTGGGATAGCTCGCGGTCTTGTCGGTGGCACCGACGACCGTGCCCGGCTTGATGCCTCCCCCGGCCAGGATCACGCTCTGGCACTGCGCCCAATGGTCCCGGCCCGCGTTGCCGTTGATTCTCGGCGTCCGTCCCATCTCACCCCACATGACGACCAGCGTCTCGTCGAGCAATCCGCGGTCGTACAGGTCGGTCAGCAATGTCGACAGCGCCGCATCGGCATGCGGAACCAGTGCCTTCTCGTGGCTGGTGAAGTTGTCGACATGCGTGTCCCAGCTTCCGTGGCTGATGCCAACAAATCGACATCCGGCCTCGACCAGCCGGCGGCCCAGCAGGCAACACTGGCCCAGCGAAGTCAGCCCGTACTGCTCGCGCAACTTGGGATTCTCCGAATTCATGTCGAACGCCTTGCGGGCGGCCGGCGAGGTGATCAGCTCGAGAGCCTTCTCGTAGTAGGTCGACATCGAGGCCGCACGTCCGCGGCCCGAACGCCCCTCGGCCAACTGCTCGACACCGGAAAGCAGGCGACGACGAAGATCGAAGCGGCGACGGCTGGTGCCGGCGGCCAGGTTCAGGTCACGGACCTGGAAATCCGGCTGCACCGGGTCGGTCTCGATCACGAACGGCGAGTACTTGGCTCCAAAGAACCCCGGTCCACCGGGCCCCATCGGCTCGGGAACACAGATGTAGGGAGGCACGGCTCCCCCGTGGCCCAGTTCCCGGGAGATCATCGAGCCGATCGAGGGGTACTCGGAGTTGAAGGGCGTGGCCGTGGCCTGACCATCGTTGAAGGTGGGCGGGTGCCCTGTCAGACACCAGTGACGTCCGGTCTGGTGACCGTTGTCGCGGTGGCTGTGGGACCGCAGGATCGTGAACTTGTCGGTGACCTTGGCACACTTGGGCAGGATGTTGCCGATCTGGATGCCGGGCACATTGGTCGCAATCGGGTGGAATGACCCGCGGACTTCCTTGGGAGCCTCCGGCTTGAGATCCCACATGTCGATGTGGCTGGGCCCACCTTCCAGGAAGATCATGATCACCGACTTGGCCTGCGCTCCTCGCTGCGACGCGGCCTTCGCCTCGAGCTCGAGCAGCCCGGGCAACGACAGGCCTGCCAAGGCCCCCGTCCCGCCCAATCGCAGCATCTGGCGACGCGACACGCCGTCACAGAAACGTCCATCCGTCTGACCTAACGACAAACTCAACATCTAACACCTCGATTGTTGACCGGTGGTCCCACCAGTCTATGTCATCGACCCATGGGGCCTAGTGATTGTACAGGAACTCCTTGGTGTTCAAGAGCGTCCACAGAATGTCTTCGACCGCCTCACGACGATTTCCCGAGCCTTCGGTGAAGGCGGCCAGCAGCAATTTCCGTTCCCGGTCGGTGGCCACGCGAGACAAGGTCGCCAGGAACAACTCGTCGATCACCTGCTCGTCGGCCAGCTTCTTGGCCGCCAGGCCGGCGGCCCGGCCGTCCCGGTGACGGATTTTCTGGAAAGACTCCGGAGAATTCATCAGGTGCAGTGCCTGGGAGATGCTCGGCTCGTTCCCTCGCTCGCATTCACAAACGCTGTTGCGTTGCGGTCGACCGAAGATGACGAAGAAGTAGGACGGCAGGCGGTTGTCCCAGATCTCGATGGCGCGGGAGCCGGTCGGCCAACCGTTGAACTGTTCGGGAATGCCGGTCGCCTGGCAGATCGCATCCAGCAGCACCTCGGCCGGCAACGCCTTCTTTGTCGCGTGCGAGAAGTTCTGGTCGTCGAGTTCATTATCCGGCACTGTCGACGATGACAGTTGGTAAGTCCGTGATGCCAGCAGGGTGCGGGTGAATGCCTTGAGGTCGTACTTCTGACGACGGAATTCGGCAGCCAGGGCGTCGAGCAGTTTCTCGTTCGACGCCGGGTTGGTGGCCCGGTGATCGTCGATCGGTTCGACCAGGCCTCGACCGAAGTAGTGCGCCCAGAGACGATTGACGATCGTGCGGGCGAAGAACGGGTTCTCCGGAGCGGTCATCCATTCCGACAGCGCCCTCCTTCTGTCCAGGGGATCCTCCAGGGTGATCGGGGCACTGCCCAGTCCCGCCGTCGGGACCAGTTGGCCACTGCGGGGATGCTTCAGGTCCGATCCGGGCCCGTCGGTGATCTTCTGCCAGCCGCCAGTCTTTCCGTCCCGCTTGACCCCGGTGAAGAACCCGGCCAGGGCAAAGTAATCCTTCTGGCTCCACTTCTCGAATGGGTGGTGATGGCACTGGGCACACTCGATACGCACGCCCAGGAACAACTGGCTGACCGAGCGAGCCAAGTCCCCCGGGGATTTCAGCACCGTGTAGACCGCCGCAGGCGTTTCCGATCGCGTGTTTCCACGGACGGTCAGAATCTCGCGGGCAAACCGGTCGAAGGGAACGTTCTCAGCCATCTGGCGACGCAACCAGCGAGTGATCGCCACCGTCACCTGCGGTTTCAGTTGCGCGTTGTCGACCCGCAGCACATCGGCCCACTTCATCGCCCAGTAAAAGGCGTACTCCCTGCGGTCGAGCAACCGCGCCACCGCCCGGTTCCGCTTCTCAGGATTCTTGTCGGCCAGAAACGCCCGGGCCTCGGCCACCGTTGGCAACGTGCCGATCGTGTCCAGGTGTGCCCGGCGGAGAAACGTCGCGTCATCGGCAAGCGGACTCGGTGCGATGCCCAGCTCGGCCAGCCGATCCCACACGTGCTTGTCGATGAAGTTGTGTTCGGGCGGCCGCTGGAACACGACGCCCGGCTGGGGACGAGTGATCCGGCTGACGGCCACCTGTCCCATGTACCGGACCAGGATCGCAGCCTCCCCAGGGACCTCGGTCGACAACACCAGCCCCCGGCGGTTGACCGTGGCGATCACGTCGTTGTTGGATTCGAACTCGGCTTCCGCCGTCACGCACCAACTGTTGCCCTCGGCGTCACTGGCAATCACCCGCATCTGCTGGCTCTGGCGGGCACCGAGCAGTCGTTGAGGAGGATCAACCCGGATCGATGTGCAAACCCGTCCGGGAACGTCAAATCGGGCTCCTTCAGCGACCCAGCGTCGCAGCCTCCGAAAACGGCGGCCGCCGGGTTGCAGCTTGCGACCGCCCCCGTGAGGCACCGTGCTGGCCCCCTTGGTCAGCAGCAGGCTGTTGTCGGGCATGGCCGGAGACACCCGGCCTCCGCGTTTCTCCTTGGTCAACGCGGCGTGGTCGGCATCCGGATCGAAACCAAAGACGCTCAGCTTGAAACCATTCTGCCCCTCGGCCTTTCCGTGACACCCGCCGGAGTTGCAACGGGCCTTGGTCAGGATCGGGATCACGTCCTGCTGAAACGACAGCGGTCGCGGCTGAGCCACACCGTCGACGACGACATCGATGGAGCGGGTGGCGCCATCGAGAGTGATCTTGAGCATCGTCTTGCCATTGGACAGGGGCGTGACCAGTCCTGCCGGGTCAACCCGGGCGATCTTGTTGTCGTCCACCGCCCACCGGGCGTCACGAGTCCGATCAACCGTCCGGCCTCCGGTGACCGTCTCGGCAAGCACCTGGACCGAGTCTTCCGGCGAGTGCAGTTCGACCCGCGAGGGCCTCACCACCAGCGGCTCGGCGGCGGAGACCATGCTTCCGGCAGTCAACGACAGGACAGTCAGGAGAATCACAGTTCGCATAGATCGACAACGTGGCAAGTGAGCCGGTCCAGGGTAGGAATCAGCGACCGGCGGTGGGGACCAGAGAGTCCGCACCGGACCCTCTCGGATCATATTCTACGGCGGTCCCACCAGACGGGTCAATCAGTGTGGATGCGTTCGGCCTCACCGTTTCCGCAATACCAGGACCACGTCCTCGGTCAGATTGTCGACGACGACCGGTTGCGAGATGTCATAGGCAAAATCAAATGTGTCGACCCACTCCAGCGACGGCACCGATTCAACCGATCTGCGAATCTGCTCCAGGGTGTACGTGCGGTACTCGAGGATCCCCTCGATCCTCCGATGGCGGGTCGGCGTGTAGACATCGAAACTCATCTCGAACTTCTCGACCCGCCGGCGACGGTCAATCGAAATGCTCTTCAGGTTCGAGACAATCCCCAGGTGTCCCCGTCGGGCCGTCCAGCTCTCCCCCATGTCACGCGGCCCGCGAGTCGGCGTCAGATGAAGCCCCAGCAGGTACAGCCCTCCCCGAGCCAGGGCGGCGGCGACGCAACCGAGGTGATTGCGTGCGGCTTTCTCGTTGTCGAGATGCCGGAAACTGTTGATCGTGTTGAAGGCCGCATCGGCCTTGCGGCGGAGACGAAAGTCGGACATGTCGCCAAGCACCGCCGGCGGATCCCAGCCGGCCCGTTCGAATCTCGCGTTGCAGTAGGCGACCGCGTGCGGATTGAGATCATTGCCCGCAACCGAGTAACCCCGTCGGGCCAGGCGGTACAACAGCCGCCCGGTGCCACAGGCCGGCTCGAAAATCCGCTCGACCGGCCTCTGGGCCATCTGTCGGAAACAGTCCTCGAAGAAGGCCGTTTCGGCGGCGCAGTCGCTGCCGAAGATCAGGTCGTAATACGCCGGGTAATCGTAGAGATGCCCATCAAGAATTTCGGGGCCGACCGGATCGAGTTCACCAGCGGTCATCGGCGGCTCCTCTCTTCGCCAAATCTCACTGGTCCAGCGGTGTCAGTCCGTCATCGGACCTTGCGTAGAACTCGGTGAGATCCACGCCGCCTTTGAGCTCGGCTTCTGCCAGCTGCAACCGCTTTTCTATGATCACCAGCCGCCGCTCGAGGACGGGGTCGAGCTCGGCCTCCCGGGCCTTCTGGGTCCGCGGCACCACGGGATAATGCAGCTGGCGTTGAAGTGCGGCGAACATGTACAGCGGGTCCTTGCTCCGATTGGCCTTGGCGATCCGCCCCTCCTTGGCCCCGAACAGGATCGGATAATCGGCCTCCCAGTCGGCGTCCCCCCGCTGCCGTCGCTGGTCGAGGACCATCTGTTCGCTGCGGACATAGATCATGTCGGCAAAATCGATCGTCCCCAGCTCGGTCCGGATCCTCAGAATCCAGTCACGGAACTCCTCGCTGTAGATCGGGTCGGCAGCCACCGCCTCCAGGCCATGGTCGTACCCGAGATGATTCCGCGAGATCGCCTCGAAGTGATAGATGAACAACCCCTGCGGGGTCGGCTCCTCGGCACGGTACTCGGCCTCCTTCTCGAGCACGTGCAAAGCCGTGAACTGGTCGAACTTCGACTTCTCGTCCTCCGACTGCCCGATCACGAAGATCTGGAACGGAGTGAAGTAATGGCCGAGGTGCTGCATGCCGTCGACCAGTTGTCCTCTCAACAGCAATTCGCCCTCGATCACCTCCAACGCCACCGGCAACCGGGTATTGCTGAGAAGTTCCTCGCGGACCTGCGCGAGGATCTCCTGGGACGGCACCCCATCGGCCAGCCGTTCGCGGTAGGCCCGGAAGAAGTACGCCTGCTCGACGTACTCCTCGCGATCGAGCAACTCGGCGGGCATGGTCAATGAGCCTTTCTGTTTGCGAGGTGCTGCCGGATCAGGTCCTACCGGGAAGCGGGCTTCTTCACGTCCAGGCAGACGATCTGGGCATCGTCCCGCAACAACAGCTTGCCGTGGGCCAGCGCGGGTGCCTGGCGGGTCGGACCGATCACCTCGGCACGAGCCAGTTCGCGGAAGCCCTTGGGCGAGGCGGCCACCAGGACAAGGTCACCCCGAATGGTGCTGATCCACAGCTTGCCGTCGGCAGCGATCAGGTTGCCCTTGCCGAAGCGATTCTGTTTCCAGGCCAGCTTGCCGGTGGCCGCATCGACACAACCCAGGTGAGTGATCGGTCCGGCACCGCCCACGTTGTCCATCCCGTAGAGATGTCCACCCAGCAGGATCGAGGTCTGCCACTCGTTCCGCATGACGGCGCGGGGTCCCTGAGACTGCCAGGCGACGGCCGGGGTGAACGTCGTGCCGGACTTCTTCAGCTCCAGCATCACGCTGCCGTGGTTTTCACCCGAGGAGAGAAACACCCGCCCCTTGTGGGCCAGAGGCGTCGCGATATTGCAGTCGAAATCGGTCACGTACGGGTGGCTCCACAATGCCGTGCCCTTGGTCGGATCGAGCCCCAGGGCCCGGTCACCGAGAAAGGCCACGACCTGTCGACGGCCACCGGCGGTGAGTACCGTCGGAGAGGAATAGCCGGTCGAACCGCTGCCGGCAGTCCAGGCCGACTCGCCATCGGACAGGTTGTAGGCAGCCACCGCGGCACGCGGAGCACCCGGGGTGACGACCACCAGATCACCAACGACCAGTGGCGAGCAGGCCATCCCGTAGTCGGCCACCCGCCCCTTCAGCGACGTGATCACATCCTGTTGCCAGGAGACCTTCCCCGTCTTGGCGTCGAGCGCCAACAGACGGCCCTCTCCGGTGAACACGACAACCCGGCCGCCGGCGATCGTCGGAGTCGCCCGGGCCCCGTTGCCCATGCCGTTGCGGTAAGCGGCCGCCACGTCGGTCTTCCAGAGCGTCTTGCCGCTGGCGAAATCCAGTGCCCAGACCTGCTGCTTCGTTCCCGACTCGATCAGTGTCACCACCCGGCCATCGGCGACGGCCAGGCCCGACATCCCCACGCCTCCGGACACCCGCCAGGCCTCCTTGGGACCGGACGCAGGAAAAGTGTCCACCAGCCCGGTCTCGGTGCTGATCCCGTTGCGGCCGGGTCCGAGGAACCCCGGCCAGTCGCCGGCAGTGGCCGATGAAGTGACGGCCGCAACCGTCAGCAACAGTCCCAGGAAAGTGGCCGTTTGCCGACCGATGACGTTGGAAATGTGACCGGTCATTGTCTGCTCCCCGTGCTGGTTCCAAGCCGATGAGATGGTACGTGTCGCCCTAGGTGTACCCGAGCCGAACGGGTCGGGCAACGCCGCACCGGCCCGGGTCCAACATGGCTGACCTTGCTCACAGCCGGGGGGTAGCCGAGAATCGTTGCAGATTCCTCCGGCCAAACGGGAATCCCCCACCCCCGCGAACCCACCCACCATTCCCCTGGTTGCCCCGATGCGAATCCTGGCTGTTTCCACACTGCTGATCGGCCTCCTGCCACCTCTCTCCACGGCGGCACCACCCGCGTTGACATTCGAGCGAGACGTCCGGGGCATCTTCAAGGCCCACTGCTTCGAGTGCCATGGCGAGACCGACAAGCTGAAGGGGGGGTTGGATCTCCGCCTGAAACGGTTCCTGATTGCCGGCGGCGAATCCGGCGCGTCGATCGTGGTCGGAAAACCCGGCGAAAGCCTTCTGATCGATCGGGTGGCCACCGGCGAAATGCCGCCGGGGAAGGACAGCAAGAAGCTGACACCCGAACAGATCGCGGTGCTGAGAAAGTGGATCGCCACCGGAGCGTCGACAGCCCGCCCCGAACCGAAGACCCTGGAGCGAGGATTCCAATTCACCGACGAAGATCGCGAGTTCTGGGCCTTCCAGCCCGTCCGGCGACCGCAACTTCCGACGGTTCGGGAGACCGGGAGAATCCGCAATCCCGTCGACCTGTTCATCCAGTCACAACTCGAAGCCGCCGGTCACGGCCTGGCCGGATCGGCGTCCAGGCCGACCCTGCTGAGGCGAGCGACGTTCGACCTGCTGGGCCTGCCTCCGACGCCGGCACAACAGAGACGGTTCCTGTCGGATACGGCCGCGGGTGCGTGGGAGCGCCTGATCGACCGGCTGCTGGCCAGCCCGCACTACGGCGAACGCTGGGGCCGCCACTGGCTCGACGCGGCCGGGTACGCCGACAGCGAGGGAGTGACCAACACCGACCCGCAGCGAAAGTGGGCCTGGAAATTCCGCGACGGGGTCATCGCGGCCCACAACGCCGACCAGCCGTGGAACCGCTTCCTGGTCGAACAACTTGCCGGAGACGAACTGGTCAAGCCCCCCTACTTGAATCTCACGGCTGAACAGATCCGGCTGCTGACGTTGACGGGATTCCTGAGAACCGCACCTGACGGCACGGCCGGTTCCAACAATGTCGCCAACCGCAACCAGGTCATCGCCGAGACACTCAAGGTGGTCTCCACCTCGATTCTTGGACTGACGGTCGGATGTGCTCAGTGTCACAATCACCGTTACGATCCGATTCCACAGGTCGACTACTACCGCCTGAGAGCCATCTTCGAGCCGGCACTCAACGTCGCCCGCTGGAAAAAGCCGGCAAGCCGACTGATCTCGCTCTACACCGACGACAACAAGTCCGAGGCCGCCAAGATCGAGAGCAAGGCCAAGAAGATCGACGCCGAGCGGACCGCCAAGCAAAACGTCTTCATCCAGCAGACCTTCGACAAAGAGGTGGCCAAGCTGCCCGAAGCCATCCGGAAGAAAGCTCGCGCGGCACGCAAGACGGCCGCCAAGAAACGGACTCCCGAACAGCTCGCACTGCTCAAGAAATATCCCAGCCTCAATGTCTCGGCCGGATCGCTGTACCTCTACGACCAGAAGGCCGCCAACACTCTCAAGGCGATCGCCAAACGGGCCACCGACCTGCGGGCCACCAAACCCGAGCAGACCTACATCCGCGTCCTGACCGAGGACAGTGGTGCGGTGCCGGTGACCAAGGTCTTTTTTCGGGGCGACATCAACCAGCCCCGAGAACCGGTCACACCGTCGGACCTCTCGATCCTGGCGGTGACCACAACGGCTCCGGTCGAACTGCCCGCCAACGACAAGGCCATCACCTCAACCGGCCGTCGGCTGGCCTGGGCGAAGCGACTGACCAACGGCAAACATCCCCTGGTCACACGCGTGATCGTCAACCGCAGCTGGATGCACCACTTCGGTCGCGGCCTGGCTCCCACCCCCGGCGATCTCGGCACGCTCGGCATCCGGCCCACGCACCCCCGCCTGCTCGACTGGCTCGCCACCGAATTCCTCCGGCAGGGCTGGAGCCTCAAGCAACTGCACCGGCTGCTGATGACATCCGCCACCTACCGACAACCGACAACCGGACCAGCCCAGCTGCTCGCTGCCGACCCCGACAACCGGTTGCTGGGCCGGATGTCGCTGAGACGACTCGACGCCGAGAGCCTGCGGGACGCGGTGCTGTCGACAAGCGGTTCGCTGGTCACCACTCCCAACGGCCCGCCGGTTCCGGTGATGGCCGACCGAGTCGGACAATGGGTCATCGGCAAGGAAAACCTCAACGCAGGCCGACCGGGCTCGGTGATCGACATGCGGGGCAGCGAGTTCCGACGGAGCATCTGGGTCGAGGTCCGCCGCAGCCGACCGCTGGGGGTGCTCGATTCGTTCGACCGGCCGGCCATGGAGCCCAACTGCACCGAACGCGTCTCGACGACCGTCTCCAGCCAGTCGCTGATGATGATGAACAGCGACTTTGTCGTCGCACAATCGGTTCGCTTCGCCCGGCGACTGGAATCTGAAGCCGGCGACCAGCCGGCCGATCAGATCCGACTGGCCTGGCGCCTGGCCTACGGCCA
>PBOJ01000098.1 GCA_002724315.1 Planctomycetaceae bacterium
CGGTGAACTCTGCGATTGGCTGGGCCGGGTTCTGGTACTCTGTGTTCCAGGTCGATGATGGACAGGAGAAAACCGTTGCGGATCGCGGTCGGACAGTTGTGGCAGGAAACCAACACTTTCAATCCGAATCCGACCGTGTGGTCGGATTTCGAGAACTGGGGGGTGGCCGAAGGTGAGGAGGTTGTAGAGCGATACGGCGAAACGGGTGAGCTTGGCGGATTTCTCTCCCGTTGGTCCGAAAATCGCGGTTCGACGAATGATGAACTCTTGGGGCTCGCCCGTTTTGCCTGCTGGCCGTGGGGGCGTGTCGAGTCATCGACATGGTCGATGATCCGTCAGTCGTTTTCACGGCAACTGCAGCAGATCGGCGCCGTCGACGGCGTCTTTCTGGCGTTGCACGGTGCCATGGCGTCAGACGACGAACACGACTTGACGGGGGCCGTGCTGGAAATGGTTCGCGGGTCGGTCGGTCCGGATGTTCCGATCGTCGGTTCGCTTGATCTCCATGCCAACATCACGCCGAGAATGCTCGACTCTGCGGATCTGCTGGTCGGTTACCACACCTGCCCGCACCTGGATGCCATCGAAACAGGCCAGCGGTCTGCCGACGGGCTGTTGAGGCTGTTGTCCGGAGAATCGGTGACGACACGATGTCTCACGTTGCCGATGATCTGCGCCGCCGAGTTGCAGAACACCTTCACAGGTCCTCCAGCTCGGCTCTACCGCCGCCTGGAATCACTCGAGGAAGATCCGCGGGTGCTGACGGCCGGACTCTACATGTCGATGCCCTGGTTTGACTGTCCTCACCTGGGCTGGTCGATTGTCCTGTCGACATCCGACGATCTGCCGGTTTGGCGAGAATCGGTCGACGAACTGGCTGCCGGATGCTGGGAGATTCGTGAGGAGATGGAGGCGGTCGAGCGGTATGAGCCGCGGGAGGCGGTCGAGCGGGCCCTGGCCGTTGAGGGGACTCCGGTGGTGATCGGTGATGGAGCCGATGCGACCAACAGCGGAGCCCCGGGCGACTCGACACACCTGTTGGCCGAGTTTCTTCGGCAGGAGCAGATTCCCGGGGGGGCGCTGGTTTTCCTGGTCGACCCCGACGCGGTGGCGGCAGCCATCGAAGTCGGGGAAGGGGCCAGTTTCGACGGCGATGTCGGCGGTGGGTACGCTCCGGAATACAGTCCGTCGGTCCGGTTGACGGGAGTGGTGCAGAGGCTGCTTGATGTTGACTGGGTTCTCGACGGACACATCGGTCGGAACTTGCCGATTCACATGGGACGCGGAGCGGTGGTCCGATCCGGGGACGTGTCGGTGCTGCTGGTTGAACGCAGCGGACCGGGAAGTTCGCCGCGACTCTACGTCACCGCGGGGCTGGATCCGACGACCTGTGGCCTGGTCGTGGCCCGATCACCGGCTGGATTCCGGGCCGAGTATGATCCGTTCGTCGCGGCGACGGTGCTGGCCGACTGTCCCGGTTGTGCTGCACCGAACTGGTCACGACTCCGATTCCAGAATGTCCCCAGGCCGTTGTGGCCGCTGGATGCGGTCGTCGGGCCCTACGAGGATGGATGGGTCTGGCCACCGGTCGCCTGACTCAACGGGGAATCGGGAGTGCTATACTCCAATGAGCATCGGGCTTCCTGCGGCGGAGGAGAACAGGCATGGTGGAAATTCGGCGACGACGGATGACATGGGTCGCTTGTGTCGTGGTGGCTTGCGTCTGGGGCTGTTCCGGTGGGGACGGTGATCAACAGGCCGACGGGGTGGGAACTGCCGCTGAGAAGGGGGCCGAATCGGCACGACCCGAGCCAAGTCCCGTTGCGAAGCCGCGGCGTCGTGGTCCGGTGCAGTTGGGGGGGCCGGTTGCCGGGTCAGCCGATTCAGGCGGTGGTTCGTCGGAGGCTGAAGGCGGTCTCGATGCGGTGATGGACCGCATGAAGCCGTTGCAGATCCTGTTGGGTCAGTGGCGCGGCATCACCCGCAAGGAACAGTCCCTGGTACCTCAGCAGTGGGTCTGGGATCTCAAGACCGATCCTGCCCAGCCCGCCCTGGTGCTGGTGGCCGGTGAGAGCCCCTACTTTCGGAGTGGTCGGCTGACGTGGTCGGCCAGTGAGAAGGCTTTCGAGTTCAGCGGGACCAACAGCCAGGGACAGCAGCAGGTTTTTCGTGGAAAATTCTCGCAGTCACCCAGGCAGGTGGCCGGTGACGCCGATGACCAGCCGCAGATGACCTTCAAGCTGGAACTGACCGAAGCGGCTGACACGAAGAAGTCGAAGTCGGGGACCAGCTGGAGAGTGGTGTTCAACCAGCAAGAGAACAACCGGATGCTGGTGGAGTTGTCACGCAGGCGGGGGCAGGGGGCTTTCCGGTTGCAGGACACGATCGGGTGTCAGCGGGAGGGGACGTCGTTTGCGTTGAGCGACACCGATTACGGCGAAAAGACCTGCGTGATTTCCCAGGGACTGGGGACCACCGCGGTCAGCTTCAAGGGCAAGACCTACTGGGTCTGTTGCAGCGGTTGCAAGGCGGCGTTCGAGGAAGAACCCGAGAAGTGGATCGCCCGTTTCGAGGCGATGAAGGCCAAGAAGGCGTCTCGCTGACGGACCCCGTTGACCCGTCCGCGATGTCGGAACTATACTCCCGCCGCTTTTCTGCTCGTGGCGAAGGAGCGCGGCGGGTTTCGCGCTGTTGTGATGAGTGCTGTTCCGGCTCGAAAAACGATTCCGTACACCGAGGTCGAGCGGATCCGCGAGGGTCGCGAGATCCTGCGGGCCGCTGCGGTTGCCCTGGAGGAGACAGCCGAACGGTTGGACGATGAATTCGACCGGGCGGTGACCTTGCTGGCCGGATGCGAGGGGCGAGTGGTTGTCTGTGGGGTCGGCAAGGCTGGCCGGATTGGACGCAAGTTGGCCGCGACGCTCTCGTCGACCGGCACCCGAGCGGGATTCCTGCATCCGGTCGAAGCCGTGCATGGCGATATCGGCTGCCTGGATCGGAGCGACGTGGTGTTGCTGTTGTCCAACAGCGGCGAGTCGGAGGAAGTCTCGGCGGTGTTGCCGCTGGTGGTTGACCTCGGGATCCCGATGGTGGCGATCACGTCATTTCCGACCAGCACCCTGGGCCGAGCCGCTGATGTGGTTGTGGCCACCGGGGCGCATCACGAGGCCGGTGGCCAGGGACTGGCTCCGACGACCAGCACCACGGTGATGATGGCCGTCGGGGATGCCCTGGCACTGGTGGCCAGCCAGGCCCGACAGTTCACTCGAGACGATTTTGCCCGTTGTCACCCAGCGGGCAGCCTGGGACGACGCTTGTCCTCGGTGGTTGACGTGATGCGGACGGCCGAGGAACTGCGGGTGTCGGAGGAACAGTCGAGTGTCCGGGAGGTTCTGGCGTTGGTGGCACGACCCGGCCGACGCAGTGGGGCCGTGCTGGTCGTCGACGACCGGCGGATGCTGGTCGGCATCTTCACCGACAGCGACCTGGCGAGGCTGCTCGAGCAGCACCAGGATCAGCAACTCGATCGGCCGATCGCTGAGGTGATGACCGTCGATCCCCTGCGAGTGACCTGTGACGATTCACTGGAGCGGGCGGTTGAACTTCTGACCCGTCACAAGATCAGTGAATTGCCTGTGGTCGATCGGGATGGTAGCCCGGTCGGCCTGATCGACATCACTGATGTGATCGGGTTGGGTCCTGCAGGTGCAGCTGCGGCAGCGAGTTGAGTGACGGGACGAGTCCGATCGCGACACGCGGTCGAGATCAGGAGATACAGACGCGGTGAACATGACTCGCCGGCTAGCATGGACTCTGGTGACCGGGTTGCTGTTGAGCAGCCTGTACGGCACCTATGCCGGACTGGTGTCGCCGCTGCTGGTGGTCCCGCAGAAAACCCGGACGTCGTCCGACACGTCGAAGGACTTTCCCTCGGGACCGCCACCGGAGAACGCAGCCTGGGCCCGGCGTTACCTGCCCGAATGGGCCGAGACGGCTTGTTGGCAGGGCCGCTGGGGCCGAACCTACTTCTTCGCCGGTCAGCAAGAGGCGGTCGAGGAAGATGCGGCGATGCGGTGTGCGCCATTTGCCCTCCTGCACATCCCGGATGTGTCGGTTGCCGAGGCTTCCGATCGTGTGCCGGTGATCGTCTTGGCCGATGCCGCGGTGATTCGCTTTCCCGATTCGGTCGATCTTGACGATCCCGATCCCCGCATGGCACTTGGCTGTCGATTGGACGGGGCTGTCGTGGTCAATGGAGCCGACGGGCTGGCGATTCGGGGCGGAAATTTTGTGTTCGATCGACAGGAGATGCTGGTTTCCAGTAACGACCCGGTTCATCTGGAGTGGGCGGGGCATGTCGGGCGAGCCGATGGGGTCGAGGTGCAACTGGGCGCGTTCCAGGGTGAGTCAACATCGACAGCATCGTCCGGGCCGATTCGGGAAGTCCGGTTGATGAAGAATGTTGAACTCGAGCTGTCTCTGCCGGCTCAAGAGGATGGTGCCGACTCGTCGGCGGCAGCCACAAACTGGAAAATCGATTGCGACGGACAGTTGGCGGTCGATCCGGTGAGTCTGGTGGCCGAGTTCTACAACAACGTCAAGGTCCGACGTCCGACGGTCCTGGATCAGTGGGACACACTGGAATGTCAGCAGTTGGGCCTGAGGTTTCGTCGGAAGCGGGACCCGGTGGAAGCGAAATCGGTGAGCCCGTTGGGACGGGGAACAGTGGAATTCGTGCAGCTGGTCGCAGCCGGAACGCCGGTTTCCGTCGGTTCGGTCGCTCGGGACCTCCAGGCACGATCTCAACGGGTGGTCTACCACGCCGGGGACGGAACGGTGGAAATGCGCGGTGGCGTGGTGGCGCGTTGGAAACAGGGGCGGCTGAATTGCCAGCACGCGTCTCTGACGCGTGGCGAGGATGGCCGGATCGAACGAGCGTTGTGTCGCGGTGCCGGTTCACTGACATGGCAACTCCCGGGGACACCACCTCTGCCGATGATCGCTCGCTGGTCTCGCCGAATGACACTGGCCCCGGAGCCGGAGACAGGCCAGGACCTGGTGGTACTGGATGGTCAGCCGGTGGTGAAATACGGAACCGATTCCGCATTGACGGCCAATGAAATCAGGATCTGGTTGGCACGGGATCGCCGCGAGACGAGCCAGGAAACGGATTCCGTTGGTGGAGGGGCCGTGGGTGTCCGGCCGAAAAGACTGGTTGCTCTCGAGAAGGTTGGTGCGATCACTCCACAGGCCTACGTGTTCACGTCGTTGTTGGACGTGTCCTTCGAGTCGGTTGCTGCGTCGGCCGATCGGAGTTCTCCAATGTCTCGGACGGGCAACACGTCCAGTCAACCCGATGCCACTCCTTCCCGCATTCCGGATGAATCCCCCAATCCTCCGGTGGTTCGTGCCGAGTCGATCCGGGCGCGATTGGGAGTTCCTGCCGATGGAGGGAGGATGGCGCTAAAGGAGCTGGTGACTCGGGGACAGGTGAGAGTGTCTCACCGGAAGCGGACCACCGACGACCCGGTCGAGATCTCTGGAGATCGGGTGCGGATCTTCAAAACCAGGGGAGACGACTACGGTGTGACGATCAACGGGAGTCCGGCCCGTGGTGTCCTGGGTGACCGACAGATCAGCGGGACCGAGATTCAACTCGACTCCCAAAGCGGCAAGGGATCGGTCGAAGGCAGTGGCACATTGGCAATTCCCCTGTCCCGGACCCTCTCGGGTGATGCGGCCAGCCCGGGGGCCCGGCTGCAGGTCCGCTGGGATGAACGACTGGTGCTCGACGGGGCGAAGCTCTCGTTTCTTGGAGATGTGAAGGCCGAACTGGAGAACAGTCGCGTCAACTGCGAACAACTGGACGTGTTGCTCAACCGCGCTCCGAAATTCTCCATCGACCGCAAGGACCGGCAGGACATCGACATTCGGACACTCCAGTTTCGGCACTCGGTTCGCCTGACGAGATACGAATTTTTTCCGGGAAAAAATGCCTCGGAGAACGGTTCGGTCGTGAAAGGTTCACGGCCATTGCCGTCGAAAGTGTCCAAGGCCCGGTTGGCCAGCTTGACGGTCGATATGTCCACCAGCGATGCGGAGGCGGAAGGACCAGGGTGGCTCCAGTGCTGGTGGCGGGGACAGTCCCGGAAGGCGCCATTGGCTCCGGTCACGCTGGCCCTGGCCAACATGCCGCTGAAACTGGATGCCGCCCACTGGCAATATCTCCGGGTCGACTTTGCCCGGAAGTCCCGGGGGAACATCAAGAACCGTTTCGCGACGTTTGACGATCAGGTGCAGGGGGTGTGGGGGCAAGTCACTCGGCCCGGCGACACCGTCGATCCTGATCGGCTCGGCCGGGATGCCGGCTGGCTGCAATGCGATTCGCTTCAGGTCACCCAGGAGCGGTTCGACGTGAACACCAACCGGACCCGGCCGCTGGGCGGTGACAAGGCCGTGTCGGTGAAACCGCCGACCGATTCGGCGGGAGAGAATTTCACCCTGCAGGCTCGCGGGGATGCCACGTGTGCTGGACGAGTGGCGGGCCAGGTGTATTACGGTCGAGCTGAGACGATCAGTCTCAACGAGGCGACCAACCGAATCGTGCTGAGTTCCCTGGGGACGCAGAAGGCGACCTTGTGGAGACGGACGCGAGACAATGGACCCAACTTCCGCGTCGACGCCCAGCGGGTTGTTTACAGTCCCCGCAACAACGAGCTGGTTCTCGACCGGACCGTCTCGGGACAGGTGGTGCCGGCCGGCACGCCTTAGCGAGCCGGTGCCGGACGCTTAGCCGGGAAACAAGGTGCGGCGGTTTTGTTCGAGTCGTTGGATGATGAAGGCGAGGACCGGATCGGCCGTGGTGTCGAAGTAGTCCCAGCAGTGGCCCAACCGGTGCGATTCGAAGGCCGTTGTCCGAGGAATCCCCGACGAAGCGAGTTTTCCGGCCAGGCGTTCGACGCCCTCGTACCAGTCCCCGTCGTCGGTGTCGCAGGTGAGCAGTTGGTGAGTTGGCCAGGCGAGTGGATTGAGCTGCAGGGGGACGGTTTGCTGGCGCGCCTCTTCGGCGCTCTGGTACCAGTCGTCCAACGGCAGGCCCAGTCCGTACAACTTGTGGAAATCGATTGTCGGGGACACCGCGGCCACGACTGGGTAATCCCGAGAATGCCGATAGGCCAATCCCAACGCGGCCTGTCCTCCCAGGCTGACACCTGCGACCGCGAGACCTGTCAGTCCGGTGTCCCATTCGGATCGCAACACCGTCGCCACGTCGTGATGAAGCCATTCCAGGGGAGTGCGGTCGCCGATGGGATTGGCTGCGTCCAACCACCAGCCGTTTCCGGTCAGCGGACAGGCGGCACGGAGGCCGGATTGTTCGAGCGACGTGGTCCAGGAGGTGCTTTGAGCGAGAGTCTTGCCCGAGTGGCCCGGCAGGAACAGCAGGCCAGCGGATCCCAGGGGAGTCGACGGTTCGAACAATTCGATCTCGCCGCCGGGTACTGTGAGGTGACTCCAGGACATCTCGTTGGGGCGTCTCGGGGGTGATCGGAAGAATTCCAACGCGATCCGATTGTAGCGAACCGTTCGAAGTGGGCGAGTTGGCGGAGGCCCCGGCAGTGGCTAGGATGGGCCGCGTCAAGGGGAGTCGACCGCCGTGAAGGTGCTCATCGAGGCCGAGGAGATTCGCGAAGCGGTCGAGGCGTTGGGGCAGCGGCTCGCTGCCGATTACGCCGGAAAGACGCTGACGGTCGTCGGTGTGCTGACCGGCAGCGTCATGTTGCTGGCCGACCTGGTCCGGGCGATGAATCTTCCGCTGAGGATTTCCCTGATCCGTGCCTCCAGTTACCGAGGAGCCGCGACGCGTCCGGGCGAACTGGAGGTCGACGATCAATTGCTCGACGACGTCTCCGGTCGTGACGTTCTGCTGGTTGACGACATCTTCGACTCCGGCCGTACGCTGGACAGACTCCTCGATACGCTTCGCGGTCACCATCCGGCCAGTCTCCGGTCAGCCGTGTTGCTGTGGAAGACTGGGCGGAGCGAGGTCGAGGTGGAACCCGACTATCACTGTTTCCGGATCCCCGACGTCTTCGTCGTGGGCTACGGACTCGACCACAACGGCGAATACCGCTACCTGCCGCATATTGCCGGTCTGGACGATCAGGATCTGGGCGAGCCGAGTGACTTGGGCCGGAACTGAGACTCGGTTGCAGGATGAGATTACGTTTCAATTCGACAAAAGTGTGCCCCAGGGCGGTCGGGGCGCTTTACCACTGTCGTGCCGGCGTCCTAGAATCCCGCCTGAAATCGTCCGAGTAGGGAGGCAATCTGATGCAAGGCAACACACAGGTCATCGAGGCACTCAACGGTGGCCTGACCATCGAATTGACAGCGATCAATCAATACTTCGTTCAGGCCAAGATGTGCCAGAACTGGGGCCTGCTGAGACTCGGGGCGAAGCATTTCGAGGAATCCATTGGAGAGATGAAGCACGCCGAGATGCTGATCGATCGGATCATCTTCCTGGAAGGGACTCCCGAGATCGCTCGATACGATGTCATCCGGGTCGGCACCGACGTCAAAGAGCAGTTCGAGAACGATCTCGAGCTGGAGACCAAGGGAGTCAACGCTTACAACGCCGCCATCGCGCTGTGCATCGAAGCCAATGATGGGGGAAGCCGAGAACTGATGGAGCGGATCCTGGTCGACTCCGAAGAACATGTCGACTGGCTCGAGGCGCAACTGGAGCTGATCGAGACGATCGGGATCGAGAATTACCTCGTCACCCAAGTCGGCGAAGAGGCTGCGGACGGCTAAGTTGTTGCCGGCGATCGCGAGCTAGTCTTCCAGCAGGCGGCGGATCACCGAATGACAACCGGTGCAGCCGGTTCCGGCTCGCGTCTCGGACATCACTGCCCGCAAAGAGTCGATCTCCCCCACTTCGATCGCCAGGCGAATGTCACCGGCCGTGACACTCAAGCAATGGCAAACCACCCGCTCGTCGGCCAATACCGGGAGGATTGGCAGATTGGTCGCTGTCGGGGATTGGGTGACGGTGGCCATGCAATCGTGAGCCGATTTTCGGTGTAACTGGCAGGAAAGCCGCTTGCGCTGTCTTGTTGAGACTGAATCTCAATACCTGCAATTCTACTCTCGCTCCCGGTGATGTCAACCGACAAGGTGGACTCGGCGGTCCCTCGGATGGCCAGAGATCACCGCTTGTTGACAGTAAAAAAACGAGGTCATAAGATGAATCCAGAGCCCATCGGGCTCGCATCGGTTTGGCTCCAATGGGGTCGCGTTGGAAGTGGGGCCTGTTCTGGGCCGGTTCAGTTCGCGATGGGGTCAAGTCGGACTTCTTACTCCTCTCACACCGCCACGAATGGCCAGGCTGGATATGTTGGACCACCGGCGAGGGCACTTGCGCCGAGGTGCGGTGTCACGGGCTAGCTGGCTGATTCGCTGTGCTGTGCTGGTGGTTCTCAGCGTTGTTGTGTCAGTCCCGTGCCAAGCGGCTCACCCGGATGATCCACCGATCAAGGCGGCCATCGAAAAGGGGGTGGCCTACCTGAAGACGAAGGCGGGCAGTCAATTCGGTGGATACAACGCGTTGTGTGTCTACGCGATGCTCAAGGCGAAGGTCAAAGCGAGTGATCCGGCGATCACGGGCGTGTTGGCCAAGATTCTCCAGAAGGTGCAGAACTCCGGCGCCTACAAGCCACCTGAACACCATGTCTACGAGGCGGGTGTTGACCTGATGGCTCTCGAGGCGGCTGACGGGGAAAAGTACAAGGAGGCGATCGCCTCGATCGTGAAGTACCTGTTGGCCGAGCAGTTGCCCAACGGCAGTTGGGACTACCCGTCAAAGAACAACAACGGCGACACGTCGATCACCCAGTATGCGGTGCTGGGCCTGTGGGCCGCACGGCGTGCGGGGGTGGAGGTGCCGACGGATTCCTGGAACCGGGCGGCACAGTGGTACATCAAGACACAGCTCAAGGGAAAAGGCGGAGGGGCCTTCTCCTACCATCCGGCGGCCGAGGTTGCCGGTGACCTCGACCGCAATCCCAGTCACAGCATGACCGCTGCCGGAGCCGGCAGCCTGATGGTGACCAAGTTGTTCCTGCATCCCAACTCCAAAGGCCTGGGAGCTCCTGCAAAGCCGAAGTCTCCAGAGGTCCCGGCCGCTCCGTCGAGTCGCGCCAAGTTCGGCGTGCTGCAATCGATCGATTTCGAGAAGCTCGAAGACGATAAGAAGAAGGTCCGGGCCGAGCCGGAAGCCAAGAAGCCGGATCCCGCCGGGGCACGGGTGGCGGCCGGCAACATTGACGGAAGTGTCAAGGGTGGTGCCGCCTGGTTGGCTCGCAACTACACCGTCGTCGAGGTGAAGGGGTTGCAGAAGTGGCCCCTGTATTACCTGTACGCTCTCGAGAGAATGTGTGCGTTGGCCGAGCTCGACAAGCTGGGTGACCGCGACTGGTATGCCGACGGTGCGTCCTACCTGGTGGGAGCCCAGAAGTCCGACGGCAGTTGGATGGGACAGGGAGCTGCCCTCGGCGCGCAGACCGGGTCCCCGGAAGGGACCGCTTTTGCCGTGTTGTTCCTGACCAAGTCGACGGCTCGTATCCTCAACAAGCAACTCGGTGCCCCTGACCCACTCGGGGCCGGGATGCAGGCTGGTGGACGGGGACTTTCGGGAGACCTGTCGCTGGTCGAGGAGAAGAACGGGCGGATCGAGCAAAAGAAGGTCGTGCTGCCGATCGACAAGCTGCTGGCCGAGCTGGAGAATCCCAAGACGCTCAACGTCAACGATGCACAGAAGGCGCTCGTCGAGGCGGTACAGATCGGAGATCGCGAGAAACTGATCGGCCAGAAGGACCGGCTGAAGGTTCTTGCCCGCCACCGTGATGGAGAGATCCGGCGGACGGCATTCTGGGCACTGGGGCGTTGCGAGGACCTCTCGGTGGTTCCGCTGCTGCTGGAGGGGCTGGCTGAGGACGACGTGGGCGTGATGATGGAAGCCCGCAACGCGCTCTGCACCTTGGTCCGAAAACCTCGCGGGATATTCGTGGGGGGACGTCCGTTACCATCCAATCCCACCGACAACGTTCCCGACACCGCCTCGGACGATCAGAAGAAACGGGCCATCACAATCTGGCAACAGCAGGTCCGGGCCAACTGGCGGGCTTGGCATTTCCGGTTCCGTAGCTACCAGGACCGAGACGATCTCGATGAACTGATCTTCTCGTCCCCGAAAAACAACGACCGCAGACGTTCCTCCGGTCGCTGATTGATCCTCCATGCCCATCGGGCAAATACCGGGCAGATTCTCGATGGCCAAGCGAAGGTCCCCCAACCCGAAACCGCAGCCCGTGAAGCGGCGTGCGTCGACCCAGGGCGGCAGGCGTCGGAGTTCGGTGGCCAGCCCGGTGATGGCGGTGACCCGCTTCGAGCAGGTCTCGAGCCTGATGATTTCGATTGTCATCGGCCTGGTCTTTGCGACCATCGTCACTTTCGCCCTGTGGCTGTCGACGGTTGAGGCCGAGGAGGTGGGGCCGGCCGAGATGGAAATGATCGAACTGGCCGGGGGCGTTGATGACGGGAACCCCGACGAGACACTGAAGGTGGAGTCGCCCGAAGAGGAGATCGAGGATCCCGCGCTCACCGAGGAGGAGACCGACGAGACCGAGATCGAAGAGGTCTTCGAGAACGTTGTGGAGCTTTCCGACAACGCCGCCGAACAGGTCGAGCAGCAGTTCGAGACACAGGCCCAGAACAGCGGCAAGGTGGGCAGCAAGGCCGGGACCGGCAGCCGCCCGCTGGGGTCCGGCCCCGGCGAAGGGGGCATTCCCCGTCACCAGAGATGGTTCATTCGCTTCGCCCAAGGCAGTTCGCTCACCGAGTACGCCAAGCAACTCGACTTCTTCGGCATCGAACTCGGGGCTCTCTTCGCCGCGCAGAAGCGACTCGTGTACGTCAAGAATTTCAGCAGCAAGCCGGTTCGTCGCAACGTGATGACCGGGGCCAACGAAAAGCGGCTGTACATGAACTGGCAAAGCGGCAGCCTCAGGAAGACCGACCACCAGTTGTTCAAGCGGGCCGGGATCAATACCCAGGGGGCGATGGTCCTGCACTTTTACCCGTCGTCCACCGAGAACATGCTGGCCAAGCTCGAGAAGGAATTCCGCAACCGAAACGTCAAGACGATCCGTCGCACCATTTTCTCGGTCCGCAAGAGAGGGAAAGGGTACCGTTTCCTGGTGACCCGGCAGACTTACCTGCGGTGATTTCTCTCCCGAGCCGCTCCGTCGATGTGCAACCGGTGACAAGCTGAAGATTCTCTCATCCCGACAAAGCCTCTGAAGAACCACGACCCATGGAAGTCCTCTATCAAGTTCTCGAAGTTGCTGACAAGGTGATCTACGTGACGCTTGGCATCACCGCGATGTTTGGCATCTTCACCGTGATCATGGTCACCCGCCGTATTGCCCAGAAACGATTTGCCAGGCCGGCCCAGGCCGAGTCGTTTCTCGAGGAGGTCCATGACAACCTGAAGTCGGGCAATACCGAGGCGGTGGTCGAATTGTGCGACTCGCCGCGGTACTGGTCAAAGGCCGTGCCGCAGTTGATCGTGGTCGCCATGCAGAATCTCGATCGCCCCGCCGGAAAGGTTCGCCGGTTGATGGCCGAGAGGTTCGAAACCGACGTCTTGGCTGACCTGGAATACCGTGCGGGGTGGATCGCGACCGTGGTCAAAAGCGCTCCGATGCTGGGGCTGTTGGGGACCGTGATCGGCATGATCAACGCCTTTCAGACCATCGCCGGCAGTGGCAAGCAGGGCGTGGATCCCTCGGCGCTGGCCGATGACATCGGCGTGGCGCTGTTCACGACCGCGATCGGCCTGACCGTGGCCATTCCGATGACCGTGTTGGGCGCAATGGTCAGCGTCCGTATCGGAAAACTCTCCGATGGTGTCCAGGAACAGGTCGGCCGCTTCGTGGATGACCTCGATGCGATTCGAGCCAGTGGTAAGGGAGCCTGAGAGTGGCCCGCCAATCCAGTTCGAGTGATCCTGACGCGGCTTTTACCAAGCAGCGGAGTAGCAACGACGCCGAACTCGACATCACCCCGATGATCGATGTCACGTTTCTGTTGCTGATCTTCTTCATGGTGACGTCCACGATGCAGCCCGACGAGGTGCTCGATATCCCCACGTCCGTGCACGGACTCGGAGTCGAAGCCAACTCGGCTACACTGATCACTATCTCGGCCGGTGAACCCCCCATGATCAATCTCGTCGGTGAAAAGAGCCTGACCGAGGATCCCGAATTGGTCGGGCCGTATGTCAGGGCGGGTATGGATGGCGGGAGTCGACACGTGATCATCAAGGCCGAACGCCTGGTTCGGCACGGCTTTGTCCAGAAGGTGACCCGGGAAGCCAACAACGTGATCAAGGAATTCGACGGAGCCAAGTTCTCGATCGCCGTTGAAGACAAACCCTAGATTCCAACCCTGCCGATATGCCGATTCGTTTCCGTTGTCCGTCCTGCCAGCAGGTTCTTTCGGTCACCAGCCGGAAGGCCGGGCAGAAGGTGCGCTGTCCGGCCTGCCAGTCGGCTTTGAGAGTCCCCACCCCCAAGGTCGAGAGTCCCAGGGAACCGGAATCGGCGCCTGCTGTTGAGCCTGCCGCTGCTGCACCGGAACCGGAATCGGCCCCTGCTGTTGAGCCTGCTGCTGCGGCACCGGAACCGGAATCGGCCCCTGC
>PBOJ01000099.1 GCA_002724315.1 Planctomycetaceae bacterium
AGTGATCGTGCGAGTGATCGTGCGAGTGATCGTGCGAGTGATCGTGCGAGTGATCGTGCGAGTGATCGTGCGAGTGATCGTGCGAGTGATCGTGCTGGGCGGGAGGAGAGGCTGTCTGGACGGGTGTGAAGGCTGCTGCTGCGGCCCGGTAGACATCTCGCAACGACACGGCGGCCCGGTTGGCCACGTCCGCGCAGTCCTCGAACTCGGGCATAAACACTTCGCCGCCGCCTGGTCGCCACCCGCGTTTGCCGCCGACCGGCCCCCAGGGCGTCTCGACGGTGATCATTTCGCGGAGTCGGACGGACCGTTCGATCGTGTGGCGGCGGATGCCAAACGTCCCGGTTTCGTCGAACAGGATCGACTCCATCGCATCGCGATCCTCGGGGCGGCAGAGAACAGAGAGCATCACCCCGGGACGGTCTTTTTTCATCTGGACTGCGACCGAGAACACATCCACCGCGCCGGCCTCGACCAGCCGCGAACGGGTATAGCCGATCGTCTCGCCGCTGACATCGTCGAGGTTGGTTTCGAGCAGGCAGACCTGGTCGGTGTTGGGGGACACGACCGCAGTCCCCACAAACAGACGCAACAGGTTGGCTCTTTGTGGGAAGTCCATCGTCCCGGCTCCGTATCCGACCTGTTCGATCGTCATTTCCGGCAACGATCCGAAGCGGTCGGCCAGGGTTTTGACGATCGCGGCTCCGGTGGGAGTGGTCAGTTCGGCCTCGACGGGCACGTCGACAAGCGGAATGCCCCTGAGCAGTTCGGCGGTTCCGGGAGCGGGGACGGTGCAGATGCCGTGGTCGATGTGAATCTGGCCATGTCCGGTCGGGATTGGGCTGCAGACGATCGCGTCGGCACCGAGCAGGTCGAAACCGATGGCCGCACCGACGATGTCGACGATCGAATCGATCGCGCCAACCTCGTGGAAGTGAACTTTGTCGACGGTCGATCCGTGGACGTGAGCCTCGGCGGTGGCCACCGCCAGGAAGATCTCCCGTGCCAGCGTTTTTTGTGACTCGGTCACGCGATCAGCCTGGTTGAGCAATGCCTCGATGTCGGCCATGTGCCGGTGCGCGTGCTGCTCGGGGTGCACGACCTTGACGTGAGTGGCCCGGAAGCCGCCCTTGATGACGGTCTGGCATTCGATCCGCACGTCGTCGAGTCCGATCGAATCGATTCCGGAACGGATCAGTTCGACATCAACACCCGCATCGATCAGGGCACCGAGCGTCATGTCGCCGCTGATGCCGGTCGAGCAGTCGAGGTAGGCAATCCGCACGGCAGGCTCCCCTTGGAACTGGGGTTCAATTGCGGGCGGCGCGACGTCTAGCCACCGTCCTGGGCTCGGCACGCCGCCAGAATGGCCGCGGTTCGTTCCGGCCCCTCCGCCTCGGGGATTTCGACGTTCGAGGTGGGAGAGTTGTCGCTGGCAACCTCCTCTGGCTCGTCGACAGCGGCGTCGTCAGTAGCCGTTGCTTCCTCTTCAGTCGTCGCAGGGGCACTTTCCCCCGAATCCTGCAGTCGTGCGAGTTCCAGAGGTGAGAGGTTGCTGGTGTCCACGGCGGGAGCCTTTTCGGCCGGCGCAGCTTCCTCGGCGGGCGCGGCTGCCTCTTTGGCGGGTGCCGCTGCCGCTGTGGGGGCAGCGCCTCCGGAATCCTGCAGCCGTGCGAGTTCCAGTGGTGAGAGGTTGCTGGTGTCCACAGCGGGAGCCTTTTCGGCTGGCGCAGCTTCCTCGGCGGGTGCGGCTGCCTCTTTGGCGGGTGCCGCTGCCGCAGTGGGGGCAGCGCCTCCGGAATCCTGCAGTCGTGCAAGTTCCAGTGGTGAGAGGTTGCTGGTGTCCACAGCGGGAGCCTTTTCGGCTGGCGCAGCTTCCTCGGCGGGCGCGGCTGCCTCTTTGGCGGGTGCCGCTGCCGCAGTGGGGGCAGCGCCTCCGGAATCCTGCAGCCGTGCGAGTTCCAGCGGCGAGAGGTTGCTGGTGTCGACAGGAGCCGCTTGCTCGGCCGGTGCGGTTGTCTCTTTTGGGGCTGGAACTGGAGCGTCTTCCGCGGCGGCTTGCGTGTCGTCGGTTGACTCGGTCGGCACATCGGCTTCGACGATGGTCAGGAATTGGGGGTTGATGTCGTACCAGCCAATGTCCTCGGATCCGGCGAATTCGACGAGGGCGTGGCCGCTCATGTTCACCGTTTTCACCTGCCCGGTCAGCCCCGCAAACCGCTTGAGTTCGGGAATCGAACCGTCGACCTGGACGAACCGATCTGTCCATTCGCGTTGCAGACCGGTGACCTCTTCAAGAAGCGACATCCGCGTGTCCTGTTGTGCAGCAAGTCCCACCGTGTGGCCATCGGCCGAGCGGCTATTCTGTGGCAAGACAGTATGGGATTCAAGGGGATCCCCTGATACGAAACGGTACGAGCGCATCGGCTCGGATTAATCACCTCTGGTAGATCGGCAGGTACTGGTATTCGACGGCCAATGCCAGGAGCGACATGCACGTGGCGTAATTGGCTCCGTGTGTCCGTTCGCTGCCGTGGCGTGCTTTCCAACTGCCGTCGGGATCCTGGGCGTCCAGCAGGATGGGGACCAGGTGATCGCGGGTCCGGGTCCAGTACCGCCCGCCGACCTTGAACATGCCGACACTGCAGTAGTAGACACCGTAGTAGAAGTAATGGTCGGTGGTCTTCAATGGTCGGGCGACCAGGTACTCGGCCGCTCCCATCGTCTCGTCACTGCGGTGCTTGCCGCAGATCTCCAGAGCCAGGATACCGGTTCCGGCCCGTGTCGGTGTGGGGGCTCCACCCGGCTGGTAGGCAAAACCTCGCTTGTTCCGCACGCTGCAGCGGCGGATGTAGTCGACTGCCCGATCGATGTTCTCGACCGGCACGTCGGCTCCGACATTTCGAGCCGCCCGCAATGCCAACAGTTGCCACCCGCTGACGCTCAGGTCGCTGTCGGTGCTCGTCGGCTGGTATCTCCAGCCACCGGCATGGTGTTCGGCCTTGGCGACATTCTGCGCCTTGAGGATCAGCGAGATGGCCCGAGTCAGGGCCTTGCGGGTGTCGGTGGCCAGTGGATCGTCGAGCATCCCGACCACCTCGGCCAGCATCAGCGTGCTGATCCCGTGGCTGTACATCGGACCGTGGCTGCGCCGGTGCACGATCATGTCGTCGGGACGCTGGTGGTCGACCACCCAACGGATGCCGCGTTCGAGTTGTCCGCCGTAGGGGCCCTCACCCGGGACATGTCCGGCAGCCAGGAATGACATTACTGCCAGGGATGTCGTCGCCGTGGATTCTCCCAGTCGGCCTACCGACCAGGCTCCTGAAGGTTGCTGGCCCTTGGAAAGAAATTCGAGCCCCTGGACAATCGCCGCGTCGACCTGCCGTTGTCGCTCGGTTTCGACGCCGGTCTTCGGGGTGCGGTTGGGGCGTTGCTGCTGCGATCGGGCGGATTCCGTTGGCAGGATCCAAATGGTCAGCAGGATGATGAGCAGAGCCGAGGGTCTTGCGGCGATCACGGGGAGCCTCCCTCTCGGCGTTCGCGTCCCGGACGAGAGATCTCTTCGAAGTAGAACCGGATCAGTCGAGCGTAGTCGCCGTTGGGGTCGCGGCGGGCGGCCTGGAGAATCTCGGTCTTGAGCGTTCCGGGCAACCTGCCCCAGGCCCTGCCCGAGAGACGAGAGAGTTCGGCTTCCAGTCGCTTGAGTTCCATGGCCATCGACGAACCGGTGCCGGCCTTTCCGCTGGTGTCCTTCGAGTCGGGGTCATTGGGGCCGGGTGGAGCGGCGGTCTTGTTGGGATCGGCCTGTCCGGGTTGGAGAGTTTTCGAGGCCTGTGACAACGATCGTGCGGCCTGTCGCAGTTGCTTGGCCGTCTTGGAGAGTGGTCCGTCCTGTTTGCCCGGTTGGCCGGCTCCCGGCTTCTGGCCCGGTTTTCCACCTTTTCCCTTGGCCTGTCCTCCCGAGGACTTCCCTTTTCCGCCCTTCTTGCCACCTGTTTTCGAACCCGGTTTCCGACCGGGGCGACGGGGGTCGTCGAAGCGAGATGCGGCAAGTCCTTTTCGGGATTGTTCGAGTTGCTCGACGGCCGAGGTGACTTGTTCTCCGACGCGTTCGGGCACCGGGGTGTCCGGTCGTTCGGAAACGTCTGCGGCATCCAGTGCGATGCGGGCTGTGTGTTCGAGCCGTTCCGCGGCCTGTGCGGCGGCTGCGGCGGCTGGTTTGAACTGGGATTTGGCGAGTCCCTGGTGAGCCTTGTCCATGGACTGTCGGCCGGTGAGTGCCGCGGCGTGTGCGTCGCGAGCCTGTTGGCCGTGGTCGGGGAGTTCCACCGGAGGTGATGCCAGGCGAGCGGCGACCCGATCGAGACCGTCGACGAGAAGGTCGGTGGCGGTGGTGATCGCCTGTTGTCCGACGACCCGCACGGCCCGGCGGCCTGAGGCCGAACCGGCGGCGGCGGCCAGCATGCGTGTTTCGGTCTGTTGACGGTTGGCGAGGTCGCGGCCACGACGCAGCAGCACCGGGTCGGGTTGGGCCTGAGTGGCATCTTCGAGTGACTTGGCTGCAGCGGCGGCCAATCGTGCTGCGGCCTTTGCCGCATTCCCGGAGTCCTCGATACGACCGCCGAGCAATTGGCGAGCGGTCTGAGCGGCCTGGCGAGCGAAACGGGCGGCGTCCCTGGCCGCGTCGGCATCGGTCCCCAGTTGTGACGCGATTTCGAGCGCCTGGCTGGCGGCCTGTCGAGCCAGGTCCTGTTGCCGTCCCAGCGGAGTCGAAGCCGGATTGCCGGGTGCGGCAGTGGGTTCGTCCGGGAGGCCCGGAGGGATTTCGGTTTCCTCTTCCAGTTCCCGACCCAGATCGCTTTGGGGGGCGGCGAGCTCGCGGGCCCGCAGTCCGAGAGCCTTGAGCCTGGACAACTGGGCCTGCCGGGCGGCTTCGAGCACCTCAGGGCGGCGGTCGAGCAGTCCGTCGAGTTCTCCCCGGAGGTCATCGTGCTGCTTGGTGAGGTCCTGTTTTCGCCTGTCAAAATCGTGCTGTCGCTGTTGTTCCTCGATCTTCGTCTCACCCGCGTTGCCGTCGCCGGCCAGTGCCGCGAGCGCGTCGACGTCGTCGGCCAGCCGGCCCGTTCGGCGGGCAAGGCGATCGAGCTCCAGCAAATCCCGTTCGAGTGCAGCCAACAGGTCAAATTCGACCAGCAGTTGGTCGAAGGCAGAGAGGACCTGTGCGAGATCCTCATCGGCCTGGCCGAGCCGGGTCGCCTTGTCGGCCAGTGCGGCTTCCAGTGCGGGTTCGAGTCGTTCGGCGGCGGCTGGCAGCAGGGTACGGGCGATACGGTCGGCCGACGGAGCCAACGGCCGCCACAAGGGGTGAGCGGCCAATTGGCGAGCGATTCCGTCGACACGGCCGGCGAGTTCACGCAGGTCGGCACCGGTTTTCCGGAGCGAGTTGTTTCCCGAAAAGGGAGACTGGTTCTTCAACGCTACCAGGGCTTCCTGCCGGGTCCCGGAGAGGGCGGTTCTGGCTGCCAGGCTCTCGGAGCGGGCCTTCTCGATGCGGTCACGCGTGTCCTTTTGTCGATCGATCACGTCGGCCAGATCCGGCGGCTGGGCCTCGGGGTCGATCAGCAGCACGCGTGGTGCCGACCACGTCTCGTTGGGAGCAGGTTGCTGGCGGTTGTCGGTGACGCGAACGCGGTAGGTCAATCGGCTTCCGGTTGAGGGTTTGAACTGCGAAAGATCGATGGTGAAGTGCTCGACGGCTTGTCGACCGGTGAGCCGATCGGGATCGATACGCTGGCGATCCTGGGTGGTGGGATCGACCTGGAGTTCCAGTTCGAGCGTGCGGAGTCCGAAATCGTCGGTGGCCTCGGCCCGCACGACGATCGCGTCGGTCGGCCGTACGGCGGTCGGACGGTCGTGTCCCGAAAGGGTGAGTGTGGGAGGTTGGTCGTCGCGAATGATCAGCCGCCGGTAGGTCTGGTCGTCCCGCTCCAGACCGTCCCGGTCGATCAATTCGACCTGCAGTGGCCCTCCGGTTTCGGCGATGACGTCGACGGTCGCCTGCCGTCCATCTTCGGCCAGTTTTGCCTCCCAGGCGGTCGAATTCTTCTGTCCGGCCAGTTTCAGGCGGGCGTCCTGGATCGGCTTGTTGAACTGCATTCGCCACGTCAGCCGGCTGCCGGCCAGGACAGTGACGTCACCGACGACGGCGTCGGTCGTACGTGGCGGGAGCCCGGTGTAGTCGGGTGGCACAATGTCGAGCCTCAGGCCAGTGATTGCCGGGGGTTCGACAACCCGGACGGTGTGGTGTCTGGAGAGGCTGCCGTCGGCGTCGACGTGGAACTCGAAACCCTCAAGCACTTCAGGCCAGGTCGTGGTGTAGGTCGTGGTGTCGGGGACCCGCTCCATCAGGCGACGATCGGTGTTGCTCGAGCTGGTGGTCCAACGGCACCAGACGTTTCGGGGTGCTGATCCGGTATGAGTCCCCGATGATGAGCCTCGCGGCCACTCGACCCGAACTGTGATCTGCACGTCGCTGCCACGAGCCACCACCCGGTCACCGTTCTCGACGCTCACCCGGTAGAGCAGGGTGCGTTGGAGGTTGCTCCAGGGGAGAAAGAAGCGAGTCATCAGAAGTGCGTGTCCCGAATCGGGAACGGCCAGGGGGCCAAACATCAGCACGGCTGACAGTCCAGCCCAGGCCAGCATGATCGTTGCGGCACGCAAGCCGAGAACGCTGTTGAAGTCGACCGATCTTGACGCGACGTCGGTCTCTTCCAGAAGCAGTTCACGAAGCGGCCCTGCGACGTCCGATCCGGTTTCCTCGATCAATTCGACGCTACTCGTCAAACGCTCTTCCAGTTCGGGATGGTTCCGTTCGACCAGCGCCGCCAGTTCGGCTCGTGAGATCTCGGCCATCACTCGGGAGATGACCAGGCGGTATCCCGCCCAGGAGATCCCGGCCACGACCAGTCCCAGTGCGACAAATCGGACGGATGTCGGTAGCGGCAGGACCAGGTCGAGGAGCAGCCCGGTGGCCAGCAACGCGGTCGTCGACAGAATGAACAGTCCGATTCCGTGCAACACCGTCAACCAACGCCAGCGACGGCCGAGTTGGCCCAGGGCGGTCTGCAGATGGAGGGGCAGGGATGGGAGTGATGAGTTGGGCATGAGATGTTGAGGAGTCGGCAGTTTACCAGTTTGGCCCGAGTGTGCGGTGGCGAATCTCGGCTAGGGCAATCCGTGAACTTTGCGGACCACCCATTCGGCGGTCATCAACACGAAGAAACCCAAAAGCATTGTCCAGTGATTCCAGATCAACACGTCCTCGGTCAGTTCCTGGTGGCTGCGGGTGCCGACAAGCACTTCGGCGAGCGCATCAATCTGTTCCAGGGGAACGACTTCGCCTCCGGAGGCGACGGCGAGTTCGGCCAGGCGGCTGTGATCGGCGGCGAGGTTGTTGAGTTCCCCGGAGGTGGGGGGATGGACGAACACGTCAGCAGTGACACCGGTCGTGTCGATGCCGGGGTCGGAGACGGACAGGCGGACCTGGTAGTCACCCGGCGGCAGGCCGGTGGCCTGTCCTCGCCACAACAGTGGCTTGCCGTCGACGGCCGTCAATCGGGCGACAGCCTGGGGCGAACCGGCGGACGTTCCGGCCTTGGAGGTGGCTGGGTGGAATTCGGCCTGTGCGGTGAGACCTCCGATCCGTTCCACGACGCCGGGCCGCCAACGGACGGTGACGGCCACAGCTTCGCCGGCGGTCACCTCGGCTGTCTCGACTCCCAGCCGAACAGAGGTGTTGCCGCTGACGGCCTTGTTGCGTGCTGCCCAGCGGGCCAGTTGCCCCCAGAATCGATGATGGAAAGCGTCACCGGTGCGGTGTCTCCATCGCCAGGTGCTGTCGATGCCCAGCCACAGCACTTGGCCCAGGCCGTGGAAGTGGTGCACGAACAGTGCCTGTCGCTCTTCGTCGGGAATACGATTGGGGCGGCCCCGAAAACTGGGTTTCGCCAGTACCGTGCTGCCCGGACGCGCCCTCCCGACCAGGCCCCAGGTGTGTCCGGGCAGGGCATCCCAGATGCGGCGATTTTCGGTCGCGTCGAGATGAAATTGCAGCATCGGCTCGCGTTGCCCTTCGGGGCTCAACGCGATACCAAAACCCCTGCGGGTTGGTGCCGTGCGGCCGCTGGCGTCGGTGAATTCGAGCGGAATCAGCCCGTCGACGGGGATCAGGCTCTCGAACGACTCGAATCGGTATGCCGACGGCAGGTCACGTTTGCCGGCGACCATTACCAGCGTTCCCCCCGCTTCGGAGACGAATGTCTCGAGAAGTTTCCAGGCCGATTCGTCGAGCGATTCGGGACTTGCGTCACCGACGACAACCAGGTCCGCGTCGGCCAGAACCGATTGTCCCAGCGGATCGGTTCCATCCGGGATCTCGAACCGGTTGGAGAAATAGGGTTCGTCGCGGACTCCCAGGAACGGTTGCGCAAAGACAACCTGGTCGACTTTGACACGTTCATCACGCGTCAGGGCGTTGTCGATGAAGCGAAATTCCCACCGGGCCTCGCCATCGATCAACAGGACACGGGCGATGTCGTCGACGACATTGATCAGCACGTCCTTCTGGTTGTTGTCGTCGCGGATTTCGTCAGGATGCGGTTCGGCCCGGACCACCAGTCGCTGTCGGCCGATCCGATCTGCCGTCCATTCGAAAGTCACCTCGGTCGAGTCGTCCGTGGGGGTGATTGTCTGCACGACCGCTTTCTGCGGTGAGTCGGCAGGAAACAGCGAAATGGCGACTGGCCGGTTGAGGAATCCTCCGGTGCGAACTGTCGCGGTGAGCCTCAGGGTGTCATCGCCGAAGACGGTTCCCGGCGCGTCGACGGTGGAAATCGCCAGGTCACGTGGCAGTCTTTCGGATCCGATCGGGACGGTGTAGACCGGGATCGATTGTTCTCCCAGGCGGGTGGCCGCCACCAGTGGATCGTTTGACTCGGTCTGCCGCCCGTCGCTGAGCACGACGATCGCGGTCAGCGGCACGTCCCGGTCACCGAGCCCGGATGCCAGCGGCGCGGACAGGTCGGTGCGGCTGATGTCCAGAGATTCGGGAGGTTTGCCGGTGATCGCCTCGACGGAGATCGCCTGGGCCTGGCCTCCGAAAACGCGGTACTCGATATCACCTACGGAGTTCAGGGATTGGACCAGCCCCGAGTTCGGGGCCAACAGCCGGTCGACGATCTGTTGTCGAGACAGCCGTGCGACTGAGACCAGGACCTCGTCGAGGTTCTTTCTGCGAATCCCGGACAATTCTTGCTGTCGGTCCGGATCTTCGGTTTCCCCGGGGTCGACCCAACGGGGTTCCCGTTCGGCGTCGAGATCAGCGATCCAGCGGTCCAGTCGCGGATTGATCCTGTCGTTGCCGATCAATCCCAGTCCCCGGGCCCAACGGAGCTTCTCGGCGGGGGTGGACTGCGCATCGGTCATCGTCATGCTCTCGGATCGATCGATCGCGATGACGATCCGTCCGCGGCGAGCCAGGTCGCGGGAGATGCTCATGGCCGGCTCGGCCAGGGCCAGTCCGAGCAGGATCACTACCGCCAGTCGGAGACCCAGCAGCCACCGGCTGGCTCGCGGCGGAACCAGTTGTCGTTCGAACTGCAGCAGCCGGGTGAGCAGGAACGCAGCGGCAAGGATGGCCAGGCCGCCCAGGATCAGCCTGGCCGGGGAATCGAACGCATGGAATACCAGGTGGTGGTTCACGACGTGGAAGCCTCCTGGCGATAGCCACCACGGACCATCCGTCGGGTCATCACCACTTCGCCGAGCAACAGGCCCAGGAAGAGCAGCAGGACGAGATACCAGATCTCTGACCGAGGCGCCGATTCATCGATTGCCTCCCTCAACTCGTCCTGATCAGCAACGAAGTCGAGGCGTCCGCCGGCGGCCAGGCGACCGCGAGTGGCCTGGTCGAGACGGTCGAGGGTCGATTCCCGAGGGTCCATCGTGACGACAAAGTGCTCGGCGGGTCCGGGCCCATCGGCGGTGACCTGCCGTGGCACCAGGGCGTAGTGGCCTGGCAACTGGGTGTCAGCGAGTCTTGCGAGTCGCCCGGGGGAACCGCCGACAGTTTCGATGTCGAATCTCAGGCCTTCGGGGCCGACCATGACGAAGCGGTCGTCGCGGAAGTCGTCGGCAACGGGCAACAGCAGCGGCGCACCCGGCGGCACCGTTCTGGCCGATTGACCACCGGCGAGATGGAACAGCAACTCGTGAAGGAACGAGACGTAGTCAGGGCGGGCCGGCAGGGTGTTCCAGTCGGCATCAAGTGTCGAGGCCCATGTGGCAATGTGTCCCCGTTCCCTGCGGCCGACGACCAGCAGCGGATCACCGTTGGACAGTTTGGCGGTGATCCGGGGCGGATCGGGGCCTTCGACCGGAGTCATCTTCCACCATCCGGTGAAGCTGGCTTCGGTGAATCCGCCCTGTCGGTCAGAACCAAACCGGGCCATCCACGAGGACGCCAGGCTCTCCCCGTCAGCCCGGATCACCGGCATGCCGCCGGAGGTTTCGCCCCGGTCGCCGATCACCGCCGGCAACAGGCCCGTGTCGGTTGCCCACTGGGACCATGCGGCAGGATCGGTGCGGTCACCGAGTGTGATCAGTAGCCCTCCACCGGATGAAACGAACTCTGCCAGGGGGTGTTCCCACGCAGGGTCGGGGTGAGCGACATTGGCCAGCACGATCACGCCAGTGGTGGGGAAATCGTCGACGGTCAACCGGTCCCAGCCGACGACGCGGCCGGCGATCCAGGGTTGCTGGTTGGAAGATGCCGAGAGCGCGGCGCGGGCAAAAAATGTCTCACTGCGAGTCTCGTCCGGATGCGGGGCGCCGTCGACCAGCAGGACCGGCAGGGCGTCGACGGCCGTCACCACCGCGTCGGCTCGATTGTCCCCCGGAAGTGGGTCGTCGTCGAGCACGACCGACAGATGATGCGAGCCGGCGGCGGGCAGGCGGTAGGAGAATTCGACGGCGGCCTCACCGTCGGGTGGCACGCTGACAGACAGCGTGCGATCGGGCAGCCGCTGGCCGTCAACTTCCAGGCCCACTCGCCGTGTGGCCATGTCGGAATTGCCGTGGCCATGAACGGTGGTGCGGACAGAAATCGGCAGGCCCAGCGGAACCAGTTCTCGCGAGATGTCCAACGGATCGACGTGGAAGTGCGGCGAACTTGTGTCGCGGGGTTCGCCGGGAGTGGCCACACGAATCACCGGCCTGATGGCGTCGGGGAATCCGGCCAGTTGGTCGTCGAGGCGGTCCCAGAGCACCGTGTCTTCGGACCGCCAGCCCTCGTCCTGGCCGTCAGTCAGGACGAGCACCTCACGACGCAGGTTTCCGGTGTCACGCAGCAGGGCGACCGCGTGACGGATGGCCGCCGGCAGGTCGGCCGGACCGGATGGGGCAGGCAGACGGCCGAGTGCGGCACGGACAATGTCGTGATTGACCGTCGGCGGGTCGACGATCCCCCGGATCCCGGTTCGGGATTCGATCACCGCGACACTGTCGCCGGGGCCGAGGTCTTCCAGGAAACGGTGCGCGAACTGGATGGCTGCGGCGTGCGGAGTCTGGTGTCCGTCTCGCCAACCCATGCTGCTTGATCCGTCGATAACGATCACCACGTCCCGTCGTGATGTTTCGACCTCACCGAGAAACTCCGAGAGCCATCCGTCGCTGCCGGCCGGTCGGGACAGGGCCATCACCAAAAGTCCGACCAGCAGCATTCTCAGCAGGATCAGCTGAAGTTCCTCGATCCTCACTCGCCGCCGGGCATCTCGTTCGAGTTCCAGGAACTGCATTGCGGCCCACCGGACCCGTTCGAATCGCTTTCGCGTCAGCAGGTGAGCCAGCAGTGGCAATGCCAGACCGGCCAGGCCCCAGAGCATCGGTGTGTTGAGCAGTTCCCAGCCCATGATGCTCCGATGATACGCCGCCGGTGGGGCGGGGCGTAGTGAACGGGAGACGTTGAATGCTTCTCGGATGAGGCGTATCGTGGTTGACAGGCCGCCACGGTTGCGGTCGCTCTTCGTGAAACGGGCCGGGGCAGTGATGCGAGAGACGATTTCCAGGTGCCACAGGCCACCCCACCTCGGGAGCCGCGACGAATGAAGCTCTCCTTGTCGGTTCGCGTTGCCGAGGCCGCTTGCAAGACCCGGTTGAACGTTCCGTTTGCTGATTTGGTTGAGTTGGCGCGGGTTCACGGATACCACGCGATCTGCCTGCGGGCCAGTGCCGGAGGTGTTCAGACCGATCGCGGGCGACTGGAAGCGATGCGGGATGAAGCGCGGCAGGCCGGGCTGTTCGTGTCGATGGTCACCGCGGATTTCGACGTCCCACTGAACAACGAACGTGGACCGGATTCTCTGCGTGAGATCGGGCCGAGTCTCGACGTGGCCGAGGCCTTTGGGTGCGATCTGATCCGTGTCTGTCTCAAGACCTCCGGGGACATTGCGAGGGCTCGCGAGGCGGCCGACCGCGCGGCCGATCGGGGAATCCGATTGGCTCACCAGTGTCACACCACGTCGCTGTTCGAACAGGTTGAGCCGATGATCGATGTGCTCGAAGCGATCGATCGGCCGAACTTTGGACTGATCTACGAGCCGGCCAACCTGATGCTGTGCGGCGAGGACTACGGTCCGGCGACACTCGAAGCGATCGCCCCGTGGCTGGTCAACGTCTATGTCCAGAACCACGTCCTCGACGAACACGGTCCGGTTTCGCTGGAGACCTGGTGCCTGGGTGAACGCCACTTCCGACACATTCCTCTGTGGGAGGACGGCGGTGTCGAGTTTGAGACGGTCTTCGACGGACTCCAGCGGATCGGCTACGACGGGTGTGTGACGGTGCACCAGGCGTACGCCGAATTGATGGGGCCAGAGGATGCGGCCTCCGAGAGTGCCGGTTACCTGAGGAGTGTGGGCGGGTTTGATTCGGTGTCGGTTTCGTGAGTGTCGCGGTCGTGCTCTCACTGGACCACTGGAATGCCGGGCTGAGCGGTTTCTGTGGAGGTGAGCCGCTTTTGACGCCGTCGGTGGATCGGCTGGCAGCCGAATCGGCGGCCTTCGACCAGCACTTTTCCGTTGAACCCGCAGGTGATCGCTCGATCAACGGTCGAGCGTGGGCTGGAGAAGGGTGGGGGACCGGGCCGGTCGAAACCCGAGCGGCCGACCGCTTCGACGCGGCCGGCGTGGATGTCGAGATACTGGCCGATACGGCCTTCGATTGGTTTCGGATGGCCGGCTGGACACCGGAAGTGGCCGACGGTGAGAGGCTCCAGCAGCACGTCACATTCGCAATCGAGCGTCTGGCGACGGCGACCACCGAGCATCGAATGCTGTGGGTGGCGGTGTCGGCACCGACCGAAGCCGTTGGCGGGCCGTGGCCCGAGCACCTGGAGGAGATCGATTCGGCGATGGCGGCCTGGGATGGGGTGGTCGACGCGGCCGTCACCGCCCTGGAACGGTGTGGGCTGGCTGACGGAGTGTTGTTGGCTGTCACCGGTGGACGCGGTGCGTGGTTGGGAGATCGCGGGTTCGAGGGAGATCGCTCGGCGGTTGCGCTGCACGAAGAGCGATTGAGGACACCGTTGTTGTTGCGCGGACCGGGGATCGAACCCGGGCAGCGACGCCTGGAACTGGTCCAGGTGATCGACATGTTGCCGACGTTGCTGGATTGGTTCGGGACGTCATCGGCGGCCGACGAATTGTCGGGGGCCAGCCTGTTGCCGTTGCTGCAACAGGACGGGCGAGGGGGACGGGAGGAGATCGTCGTGCGGGATGCCGGCGGTGACTGGGGTATTCGGTCGCGGGACCTGTTCCTGGTTCGGTCGAGTGAAGGGGATGCGCCCCCGCGGCTCTACAGCAAGCCCGACGACGCCTGGGATCTGGTCGATGTCAGCGAACAGGGAGTCGACGATGTTGAGCGATTGGTCCTTCGGCTTGACGAGCTGATCGAAGCAATCGGCTGATCGTCGGTCGAAAACTCGCGGCACACATCCAGCGGCGCCGATGCATCCGCGGGTCGGGGTGAGTCGATTGTCGCAAACCGAAGGGCGACCCTGTAGGATAAGCACGCCGACCGGGTGGAGCAGGTCTGCGACCGGGGTGTGGCGGGTTGACGTCGTATCTTGATCGTGCCGTCCGTTCCCAGTCGATTCGTGTGGCGACATCACAGATATCGCATGAGTAAAGCGAGATGCCGATGAACGACGAGGCGACCGGATTGTCTGAGCCGGATGATGAAACAACTCCCGATGCGACTCCGGATGCGGCTGCTGGGGACGGTGGCGACGTGGACGGCGAGTCGATCGAACGGCTCAATGCCGCGTATCTGAAGATCCGCGAGCAGATGGGCCGGGTGATCGTGGGGCAGGACTCGGTGATCGAGCAGTTGCTCATCGCGCTGTTCAGCCGAGGTCACTGCATGCTCGAGGGCGTGCCGGGATTGGCCAAGACGCTGATGATCAGCACGCTCTCACGGAGCCTGTCGATGGGCTTCGCGCGGATTCAGTTCACTCCGGACCTGATGCCTTCGGACATCACCGGGACCGAGGTGTTGCAGGAGAATCGCGAGACGGGCGAGCGGGCGTTTCGGTTCATCGAGGGACCTTTGTTCCATGAGGTGATCCTCGCCGACGAAATCAACCGGACGCCGCCCAAGACCCAGGCCGCCTTGCTCGAAGCGATGCAGGAACGGCAGGTTACGGTGGGACGTGAGCGTCACGAACTCTCGGATCCGTTCTTCGTGCTCGCCACACAGAATCCGATCGAACAGGAGGGAACCTACCCGTTGCCGGAGGCGCAGCAGGATCGGTTCATGTTCAAGGTGGTTGTCGACTACCCGAGCTTCCTGGAAGAACGTCAGATCGCCAAGCAGACCACGTCGGTCGGCGAAGCGGATGTCGAACCGGTTCTCACCGGACAGGAGATCCTCGAACTGCAGCAGATCGTCCGACAGGTGCCGGTCACCGATCATGTCGTCGACTACGCCCTGGCGCTTGTCCGGCAGACGCGGGTCGAGCAGCCGGGTTGCCCCGAGTTCATCAACAACTGGTTGAGTTGGGGCGCGGGGCCGCGTGCCGTGCAGTTTCTGTTGTTGGGTGGCAAGTCGCGGGCCCTGCTGTCGGGACGAACGCACGTCTCGACGGAGGATATTCAGGCGCTGGCCGCCCCGGTGCTCAGGCACCGCATCGTGACGAACTTCGCGGCCGAGAGCGACGGGGTGACTCCCGATACGGTGATCGAAAAGTTGATTGCCGAGACACCCAGCAAGGAAGGCGAACTGACCAGTGACCCGAGACTCCAGAAGATTTTTGCGGCCTGAGGAGATCTCGCGGATTGCCCGGCTCGAAGTCCGTGCCCGGCACATCGTCGAGGGCTTTCTCTCCGGTTTGCACCGCAGCCCGTACCTGGGCCAGTCGGTCGAGTTTGTTCAGCACCGGGAGTATGTTCCCGGTGACGACGTGCGGCGGATTGACTGGAAGGTCTGGTCCAAGACGGACCGCTATTTCATCAAGCAGTACGAGGAAGACACCAACCTGCGGACGACGTTGCTGGTCGACTGCAGCGAATCGATGCGGTTTGGCACCGGGGCACTGAACAAGTACGAGTACGCCTGCACGGTCGCCGCCGCGATGTCTTACCTGCTGCTGCGGCAGCAGGACTCGGTGGGACTGACCGTTTTCGACGATGAGATTCGTGGCCGGGTCGATTTCGGCAGTCGTCGCAGCCATCTGCTGGCCCTTCTTACGGCGCTCGATGCCCCAGACCCGGCCCAGAAGACCGACATCTACGAGATTCTCGAGGAGGTTGCTGCGACCCAGAACCGTCGCGGGATCGTGGTGATCGTCTCGGACCTGTTCGTCCCTCGCGAGGGCCTGTTCCGCGGATTGCGGATGTTGAGACGACGGGGGCACGACGTGTTGATCTTCCACGTGATGGACGACGAAGAACTCGACTTCAGCTACACCGGGACCACGCGGTTCGAGGGTCTCGAGGAGGCAGGGGACCTGGTCTGTGACCCCCGCAGTCTGCGGGACGGTTACCTGGAAGCGGTCGAGGCCTTTCGCTCCGAACTGCGAAAACGGTGCGCGGCCGAAATGGTGGATTTCCAGACCATCCGGACCAGCGAACATCTCGACGCCGCGCTGGCCCACTACCTCAACCACCGCATCGGCATGCGGCAATCGATCCGGAGCTGACACGGCATGGGTTCGTGGTTTCTCAACGCGACCTTTCTGGGCTGGGGCGCTGCCGCCATGGTCTCGGCACCGGTGCTGATCCACCTGATCAACCGTTACCGGTTCCGGCGGGTTGAGTTCGCTGCGATGGAATTCCTGCTCGCCAGTCAGCAGCGCAACCGGCGGCGGGTGATGGTCGAACAGCTGCTGCTGCTGTTGCTGCGGATCCTGCTGGTAATGGGCCTGATTGCGTTGATCGCCCGCATGGTGCTGGATCCCTCGACGCTGGCCCTGCTGCAGGGAGCCGATGTGCACCATGTCGTGTTGCTGGACGACACCGCGTCGATGCAGGATGAGTGGAACGAGACCAACGGATTCGACGAGGGTAAGGCGGTTATTGACGGGTTGGTGGCGGCCAGCCTGGCCGAAGGCGGGGCCCAGCGGCTGACGGTACTGAGGCTGTCTCGTGTTACGCAGCCGGACTATCTCGAACAACGCATCGACCGCGCTTTCCAGGGGGAATTGACCTCTCGGCTGGAGTCCCTGCAGTGTTCGTTCGGCACCGTGGACCTCTCCGAGGGGCTCGACGCTGCTGCCCAGTTGCTCGCCAAACAATCCACCGGCGTCAAACACCTGCACGTCGTCTCGGACTTCCGGCAGCACGACTGGCAGGACAGCTCGCGGCTGGTCGAGCAGATCGAGCAGTTGGATGCGGACGGTGTGACGGTCAACCTGGTTCGGACGGTTCCCGACCGCCACGCCAATCTCGCTGTGATTGAACTCGAAGGCGAGTTGCAGGTGGCCAGTGCGGGCGTGCCGGTGAAGCTGACCACGACGGTGGCCAATCACGGAGAAGCTCTTGTCGGCCGGGTCAACCTGGCCGTCAGTGTCGACGGGGAAAGGCTCCCGCTGGAGGTGACCGTCGAACGGCTCGATGCGGGCAAGACGGTCGAACAATCCTTCGAGGTCACGTTCGACAATCCGGGCAAACACCGTGTCGAGGTGACTTTGCCCGGCGACGCCCTGCGGGCCGACAACATCCGGCACCTGGCCGTCGAGGTGGCTGGGGCCAACCGCGTGCTGGTGGTCGAAGGGGATCCGTCCGCGCAGGAAGGCATCTTCCCGACACTGGCCCTGGCGGCCAACCCGCAGGCCTCGGGGTACCGCACTGTCGTGGCCACCCCCGATTATCTCTATCGCCAGAACATCGACGGTTTTCAGAGCATTCTGATGCTCAACGTCGCGGAGTTGACTCCCGATGCGGTCGAGTCGCTGGAGGCCTTTGTCCGTGACGGAGGGGGGCTGGTCTGGTACGCCGGCGACTCGATCAATCCCGCCTCGTACAACACCTTGCTGTACGCCGAGGGGAAAGGCCTGTTCCCGGTTCCATTGGCCGATGCGCCTCGGGAGCTGGTGCGGGATGAAGTGGCCGCACCGGGGCCGGATCTGAAGCTGACCGAGCACCCGATGCTGGCCGGATTGCAGGGACAGGACAATCCCGAGATCGAGGCCACTCGGGTGTTCCGCTATTTCCCCGTTTCTGACGACTGGCAGAAGGACGATCGCCAACGTAACGACACCGTTCGGACGATTGCGAGCTTGCGGACGCGTGACCCACTGCTGCTCGAACACCGGTTCGGACGCGGGCGGGTGATCACCTGCCTGACCAGTTGCGGAACCGGCTGGACCAACTTCCCGCAATACCGCAGCTTTGTGCCGTTTCACTTCGAACTGCAGAAGTACATCTCGCGAGCCGACCGCGTGATGCCCCGCCGCGAGTCGGGGGCCCCGATTCACCTGGAACTGGATCCCGCCCGCTTTGGTCCGGCCATCCGAATTGAACCTCCCAAGAATTCCGGACAGGTGACCGCCGAATTGCAGGTGCAGCCGGAGGCTGTGAGGACGACGCCGGCCGGTACAAATCCGGGTCCGAAGAACGGTGACCAGGAGGATGCGGCGGACGACGAAAAATCTGAAACCCGTACCGAGGCGACATCCCCCGGCCAGAGTGATGCGACACCGACACTGCGTCGCGTGATCGATTATGACCGGACCGATTATCCCGGGGTGTACCGCGTCCGGTTGATTGATGCCGGCGATGTGACCGTTGAGCGGTGGTACGCCTACAACACCGGCCGCGACGAGGGTCGGATGGCATTGATTGCGACCGGGGGCATTCACAAGGCTCTGGGGCCGGAATTGACCGACGAGGTGAGGATCCAGGAGGCCGGAGCGACCGAGTGGCTGTCCGGCGAGGAGTCGGATCGGGACATCCGGGAGTGGATTCTCGGACTGCTGGTGCTGGTGATGCTGGCCGAGCAGATGATGGCCTACCGTCTGAGCTATCATCCCTCGGCCGCCGGAGGTGGGAAATGATCGCCACCGTGCTGGCCGCCGAACAGATCATCCGCGAGATCGAGTGGGGGCTACCCGAGTCGGGCCTCGGCTGGCTGGCGATGGTGCTGGGGACCGTGCTGTTGCTGGTCTTCGTTATCGCCTGTTATCTCCGCGATACCCGGGACATGTCCCGCCTGTGGACCAGTTGGCTGCTGATGCTCCGACTGGCGGTCATCGTGGGGTTGCTGCTGGTGTTCCTGAACCCCCGTGAACGGGAGAGCGAGAGGACATTTCGCACGTCTCGGGTGATCCTGCTGGTCGACACCTCGTTGTCGATGAGTTTTCCGGAGAACAAGCCGGGCGGGCGGGAGGTGTCCGGCGGCGAGGCGGAACGGACCCGGGCGCTGGCATTGCGGGAACTGCTTTCCGAGACCCCGTTGGTCAAGACGTTGACCCGGGACCACCAGGTTCGGGTCTACACTTTCGATGCCGGACTGGACGACGAGCCGGTCTTCGAATTTGCCAGTCGTGATCCACGCGGACGCCCGGCCGATGATTCATCGTCAGCCGGCGATGAGCCCGTCGATCCGGAGCTTCCGACGGCTGATGACTGGGATCGCGCGATTCGTCCGTGGTCGGTGGCCGAAGAAGGTCAGGCGGAAGCCGTCGGCGGAGGACTGGAAACTCGAGTCGGCGAAGCGGTGTTGACCGTGCTGCAGCGGGAGGGGGGAGACGGTCTGGCCGGGGTGGTGGTCATGACCGACGGGGCCTCCAACGCGGGGACCGATCCCGGCCCGGCGCGTCAACTGGCGGTTCGCCGCAAGGTCCGTCTGTTTGCCGTCGGAGTCGGCAGCCTGGAACTGCCGGACAACATTCAACTGGTCAATGTGCAGGCTCCGACCGATGTCCACGTCGGTGATGCCTACGGCTTCAGCGTGTTCGTCAAAGGCCAGGGGGCCGGGGTGCTGGGCAAGGACGTTCAGATCGAATTGCTCCGGAAGCCTGAGTCGGGTGAGGGCGATCCCGATGAGAAGGTTGACACGCAGACGGTCCGGCTTCCTCCGGACGCGGGGCCGGTGGAGGTGAAATTCGAGCTGAACCCCGATACGGCCGGTCGGTTCGAGTTCCTGGTGCGGGCGGTGTCGCCGACGGGCATCACTGAACTCTCCGACGATGACAACCATCGTCGACGGCTGGTCAATGTCACCGAGCGGAAGTTGAAGGTGCTGCTTTTGGCCGGTGGCCCGATGAGAGACTACCGCTTTGTCCGCAACATGCTGTTTCGGCACCCGGGTGTCGAGGTCGATGTGCTGCTGCAGACGGCTGATCCGGGTGATGCGATCAGTCAGGACGCCGATCGCGTGCTGCAGGAATTCCCCGCGGCACGCGATGAGTTGTTTGCCTACGACGTGATCGTGGGGTTCGATCCCGACTGGCAGGCGATTCCCGACACACGTCGTGAGATGCTGGTCGAGTGGATCGAGAAGCAGGCGGGGGGATTGTTGGCCGTGGCCGGAGATGTGTTCACTCCCGAGTTGGCCGATGCGGCGATCCCGTTGGATGACATCCGCACGCTCTATCCGGTCATCCTGGAACCACTCCCTCTTGAAACCAATCTGACTCGGAATGCTGATCAGGCCTGGCCGGTCGAATTTTCTGACGACGGGCTGGACGCTGCCTTCCTGCACCTTTCCGACGACACCGCCGACCCGATGGAGGCCTGGGGCGAATTCGGCGGAGTCTTTCGCTGCTTCCCCACGACTGGTCCCAAGGACGGGGCACTGGTGTTTGCCCGCTTCTCGGATCCCAGCAGTGATCGACCTGTGCTGATGGCCTCGCAGTTCTATGGCAGTGGTCGGGTGCTCTACGTGGGATCTCCCGAGTTGTGGCGACTGAGAGCACTTGAGGAGGAACTTTTCGACCGCTTCTGGATCAAGGCCATCCGGGAGCTCGGGCAGGCACGGCTCAAGCGGGGCACCAACCGCGGGACGTTGTTGTTGGACCGCACCGAGTACCTGCTCGGACAGACCATCACGTTGCGTGCTCACCTGCTGGATCCTCAATTTCAGGACCTCGCCGAGGAAACCGTTCCGATCGAGTTGTTCGGTCCGGACGGTCGGCAACTGGGGCTCAGTCAATTGCGACGACAGCCCAATCGTCCCGGACAGTACGTTGGCAGTTTCCGGGCCAGCCAGCCGGGCACGTTCCGGCTGGCGGTGCCAATTCCTCCCGAGGAGGATGAGCGGTTGAGCGGTCGGATTGATGTGGTGTTGCCCGATCTCGAGTCGATCGATCCTCGACAGAACCGACCGCTGTTGTCCGGAATGGTCCAGGGGACCGGCGGCGAGTATCTCGAGTTGTCCAAGGCCGAGACATTGCCGGAGAGTTTGCCGAACCTGGGTACTGAGTTGTTGGTCGACAAGGGACGACCGTCTCCATTGTGGGACCGGGTCTGGGTGCTGTACCTGCTGGTGGGCCTGCTGTGTATCGAGTGGATCACGCGGAAGCTGTTGAAACTGGCTTGAGACGCCGGGACAGGGGCCGGTTAGAATGACGAGTCGAGATCAGCCGAGGATGGGACCGAATCGATGAGCAGCACGACCGTGCCATTCGCCGGAGGATCGCCTGGGGACGGAGTTCCGTCGGCCGTTGCTGATGTGCTGGGGGGACTGAAGCGGCGGATCCGTCTGTACATTGCGGTCGAGGGAACCGCGATGGTGCTGGTGTTGCTGGCAGCAATGTTCTGGATCAGTCTCGGGCTGGACTTTGCCTGGTTCCGCATCAGCCGACTCGAGTTGCCCGTCTGGTTCCGCGTGGTCTTTGATGTGCTAGTGGTCAGCGGGGCAGTCGTCGCGGCCGTCGGCTGGATCGGGCTGCGTTGGGCACGCCGGTTCCGGGCTCGAGGACTGGCCCTTGTCCTGGAACGGCGTTTTCCCGAACTCGACGACCGGATGATCACCGCTATCGAAATGGCTGACCTCAACGATGATGAGTTGACTCCTCTGAGTCGGGCGATGCTCGACCGGACGCTCCGGGATGTGGTTGAGGCCAGCCGGCAACTCGAGGTTGGTGATGTATTCCAGAAACGGCCGTTGCGGCGTGCCGTGTTGATGGCCGTGGGACTGCTGATCTCTATCGGGGGCCTCGCCGTTGCCGAATCGGACGTGATTTCTCGTTGGGCTGACGGGTTCCTGGGACTCGAGGAGACTTACTGGCCCCGTGACTACCGACTGGTGGTGACGGTTGTTCGTGGGCCGTCCCGGACCGATGTGCCCATCGATTCGCGGTCTCCCTATCGACATCCTCGCGGGGATGATCTGGTGCTGGCGATCGAAGTCCGCCCGGATCCGTCACGACCGGATGTCGCCCCGTTGACCGACGTGGAAGTGACATATCGCCAGGCCGGGGGATCGGGGCGGGGCGTTTGTTCGCAGCGTGGCCCTCACCAGTTTCGATTCACACGTGGTGGATTGCTCGAGGATCTGACCTTCTGGGTCAGCGGGGGTGACTACATCAACCGGCATCCGTACCGCGTCCGAGTTGTCGATCCGCCAACCGTAGAGCAGATCGTTCTCGACTGTCGGTACCCCGAATACACCGGGATCGCCCCCGCACGGCAGAAGGTCCAGGGTGTTCAGGTTGATCTGCCACTCGAAACCGACGTCAGCCTGCAAGCACGGACCAACAAGCTGTTTGTGGGAGTGCGTGTCGAATTCGACAATTACCGGCTGGTGCTCGAAAACGACAACAACACTCCGAAGGCGTGGTTTGAACAGCAGGCCGAGGATGGACAGTCGGTTCGGCGTCGAGCCATCGATCCGAAGCTGCTGCTGAGAAACTCGAAGGAGGGGGGACTCGAGTGGCCAACCAGGCTGCTGAAACTGCCGCTGATGGTCGGCACAGGATCAGCCAAAGGGTTGGACAGGATATTTGGTGCCGACGCCGGTACGGAGGAGTTGTCCGAACCGATCCCGATGCCCGCGGACGTCCAGATGAGGATCTCGGTTCTCGACACGGACGATATCCTCAGCCGGGATCCTTCACGGTTGACGATCAACGGCATCGTCGATCAGCCACCGGAGATCGAAACCGCCTTGAAGGGGATCGGGACCGAAGTGACCCGGATTGCCCGGATCCCGATCTCAGGCGTGGTCCGCGACGATTACGGCGTCGACGAGGTGCACTTCGAGTATCAGGTCGTCGATGGCAACACGCGGCCCGATCAAATTGGAGGTGAGTGGCTCAAACGGTCGCTTACGAGACCGCCTTCGGGACGGCCTCGCGAGTTTCCTCTGGCCACCGCGCGCGAGGACATTCCACGTGACGATGCGTTGAAGACTCCCCGGCATGAACAGGCTGTCTGGTTCGATCTCCGCCAACTCTCACCCGAGCCGACGGTCGGACAGAAGCTGGTGATTACGCTCGTCGCCACCGATGCCGACGACAAGAATGGGCCTCACGCGATTCGGTCCAGTCCGATACACGTCTTTTCCATCGTCAGCAACGAGGACCTGCAGTTTAGCCTGATCCAGAAGGAACTCAGGCTGCGGCAGCGGTTTGAGCAAGTTATCGACGATGTTGAGCGGACGAGAAAGAATCTCCAGGGTTACAGGCGGCAGGTCGATGACGCGAACAACTCGACCGATGGAAGCGGAGGCGAGGACGGTGGGGAACAGGTCAACCCGGCCGAACGATCGATCAACGAGGTGATTCGTGGCCACAACGAGACGGTGGCAATTGCCGAAGGATTTGCCGATATCCGAGACGAGCTGATCAACAACGGAATCCACACCCAGCAGACTCTGACCCGAATAGATGAAGGGGTGTTGAATCCTCTACAACGAATCACCACCGAAGACTACACTGACGTGGAGGGAGCACTGAGGGCCTTGGCCCGTGTTTCACGTGACGGTGCGACCCCTCCGCTGACGGCCATCGACACCGCGACCGATTCTCTACAGTCCCTGCTGGAACGCATGCGGCGGGTGCTGAGGGAAATGCAGAAGCTCGAGACCTATCAGGAAGCGCTCAAGCTGCTCAAGCAGATCATTGATGACGAAGAGAAACTGCTCGAAAAAACTCGCGAAGAACGCAAACGTGATCTGATCAGAAAACTCAACGGTCCCGCTTCCCAGGGTGATTCAAAACCGGAAAAGAAACCCTCGACAGAGAAGAAACCCTGACCTGGCTGTGACGTGTTCTCGGCCCCCCGATCGGCTCAATTGTCCCGCGAGAAATGACCGCGGTCGTTGCCGGAGATCCTTCCATGAACGTTCGAATTGGCTCGCTGTTGGTCGTGCTGCTGCTTGGAGGAGCCATTCTGGTCTCCGCGCAGGATGCTCCACGCAAGGCCGGTCCCAAGAAGGACGTCGGTCTGAAGGCCGTTCCGAAAAAATCGCCGGCCCGCAAACGCGGCCGTGAAACCAAGCTCGACGGACAACAGCAGGGGATCTCGTCCCGGTACAAAAAATTCGAGAAGAAGCTGCTGCAGCTGGCCGAGTTTCTCAAGGAAAACGATCCCGAACGGGCCGAGTTGCTCCGGCGGGCATACGGACAGAGTCGTGACGACAATATTTCGAATAGCCTGGAACGGATCGCTTCGCTGTTGGCTGGCGAAAAGCGATTGGGAGATGCGGTTGGCGCGCAGACGGAAGTCGTCGGCAATCTCCAATCCCTGCTCGTGTTGCTTCAAAGCGATGATCTCAAGGATTCGCTCAAGCAGGAACAGGAGCGAATCAAGGATCTCTTGAAGAACCTGAGGTCCGTCATCGGCAAACACAAACGGGCACGTACTGCCAACGAACGGGGTGATGCAACCGACCGAGTTGCCGGTCAGCAGTCTGATGCTGCGAAAAAGGCCCAAGACCTGGTCAAAAAGATCGACAGCCAAGACAAAGACGGCAAGGGAAAAGACGGCAAGGGAAAAGACGGCAAGGGAAAAGACGGCAAGGGAAAAGACGGCAAGGGAAAAGACGGCAAGGGAA
>PBOJ01000100.1 GCA_002724315.1 Planctomycetaceae bacterium
CGCCCGTAGCTCAGTTGGATAGAGCAGCGGACTTCTAATCCGCAGGTCGCAGGTTCGAATCCTGCCGGGCGTGCTTGGTTTTGCTCAAATGCTCGGAACCAACGTCTTCGTCCCAGTTGGTGGGCATCGTGTTCTATCCGCCGGTCCAATCTCGTCTTCCTGAACATCGGCACGCGTCAGGTTGAGTGTTTGCGAGTCGGGATTTCGGCGGTTCGGGCTCAGGTTGTGTTCGCCACAGCCGCACTGCTGAAACCGCTACTTGCCCATCTTGTAGTCCAACAGGAAATGATGCCGAGCGGCGTCAGCGACGATGCTTGTTCCATCGCACAGCTTTTTCTGGAACGGGCTGTAAGTCATCACGGAAATCCGGTTCTTGTTCGGCTCGAAGCGATAGATCCGCAGGTATCCTCCCCGGTAGTCGCTCAGGCATTCGTGTACGCGGTTGCCATGGTTCCCCTGCACGGTGCGGTGCATCGTCTGTGTGCGGCTCTGATCGCCACAGCAGATGAGGAACACATTTTTGTGCTTGCTGAAGCACTTCTCCCACAATTGTTGTGGAGTGTTTCCCTTTTTTCCGTGCATCTTGGCCCATCGCATGCGACCTTTCGGGGCATCGTAGTAGTCGCGGGCTTTGCGGGGTTGGTCGCGCGGTCCGAGGTACATGTGTGTGGTGATCATTGCACGTCGGTCCGCATGTTTTTCCAGCACGCTGTCGGCCCACTTCAGCACGTCATCCGGCGCGTTGCACTCCAGATGCAGAACGAGAAATTTCATCCCATTCACCGAGATCAATTGGAAACTGTTCGCGTTGTTCTTGATCTGCCCGCCGTACCATGGCGAATCTGCGAACAGAGAAGCAGGGAAGGCCTTCTGGAATTTCCGCGAATCCCCGCTCGATTGCATGTCATGATTGCCGACCGAAAAACCAAACGGCACCTGGCCCAAGAGCCGCAGCATATTTTTCCGGGCGACTTTCCAATGCGCGTCCGACTCATACGTGCCGACAATGTCGCCCACATGGCTGACGAACTTGATTCGCTGGCTTTTCCGGTTGTCGAGTATCCAGTTGACTTCCGATTCGAAGTAAATCGCTTTGTCTTTGCTGACATAAGCTTGTGTGTCGGGCAGAACGACAAAGCTGAACGTACCTTCAGGCGCAGGCGAAGGCTGCTTGGCGAAGCTGGTAGCCTCGAAGAGAAAGACAAGCAGAATCGCGGCCAGAGAAGAAGTTGTCTTGTTCATCGGGTGAAATCTCCCGTGATTGGGGTAACGCAGCCGAAGTGATCTCGCGGCAGGAACTGTGTCACACGTTTTGATGTGTCAGTCGCTCTCGATGGTCCCGGACAGGAGGGCCTCGATGGCGTCGGCGATCTGAACGCGACGGGAGAGAAGTCGCTGCACGTCTCCTGACATCTCGTACTGCGTGCGGGCAATGCTGTCGGGGACCTTGGACAACGAGGCCGCTCGGTCACGGAGCGAGGTCGGGATGCGGTCTCCGGCCCGACGAGCCACCTGCTTGAGCAAGTGGAAGTACTGGCGGTCTTCCACCCCGTCGCGGAGCATCTCGGCGCGGATGCTCGGAATGACCGCGTCTGGTTCACCCGCCCGGCGACGGAAATAGAACACCTGTCCGTCGCCTCGTCCGTCGGCGCCCGGTTTCAGGAACGTGTGTCCATAGACCGACGAGTGCCACAGCAACACGCGTCGGATTTTCCACTTCTCCTGCAGCCAGAACCAGGTGCGGATGTCGACGGGCGATTCTCGAAGCGTCAGGCCCGGGTTGTTGAGGTGTCCGCAGCTGTAACACCACAGCTCCTGGCCCAGCTTGCGGGCGGTTTCGTGAGTGCCACTGCGAAGGTGGTTCATCATGATGCAGGCGATGTCGACATGTGGGCCGAAGTGGTCGGTTGGCTCGCGTGTCATCATGATTCTCAGTTTCGGTGCACACTTGCGGATGATCGCGAAGTACCTCGTGAGAGGTTCTTTCCACTCGGCCTGGTGCGGTTCATCAGCGGCGTAAATCCACCAGTGTTTCGTCCAGTTCTTCGATTCCAGGTGGCTGTAGAACTGGGTGATGTACTGTTCGAACCACTTTCGAGACTGCTGGTTTTTGGGTTTCCGTGCGTCGAGGTCGTCTCGTGCGACCGGGTTCACGTAGATCCTCCGGGTCGCGTCTTGGCCTTCCACCGGCACGCGCCAGTCAAACGCCCAGGGGACGAAGACGCCGGCACCGGTGTAGGGAATGCCGATGGAAAACGAGGTCTGTCCGGCGGCCAGGCGAGCCTCGACCTTCTTGTCGAATTCGGCGAAGTCCAACTGGAGATTCCCCTGCCGGTCGAGCATCCGCCGCGGTGTGACCGTGCCACCACTGGATGAGACCGGGCTGATCTTCCACGCGGTCATCTCCGTTTGAATCGGTGCCACGGTCTGGAAGCGGCTGACGGTCGGAATCGAGAAGTCCCTGACACGAAGCTTCAACGGCACACTGGTCACCTTGCCCTCGCGACCACCCGTACTCTGGGACGTGATGGTGACCTTCGACGTGTACAGGCCCGGCCGGGCGTTTTGCGGAACGTGGACGGTCAACCACCACGCCCGGATCTGCCCGCGGGCGACATCGATCGGATGGGCCAGCGGCAACGGGTCGGGCCAGTCCATGCCACCGGTGCGGGCCATCCGCACCACGCGGACGGTCGTGTTTTGACGGCCGATCGTGACCGGCCGTTTGCCCCCGGTCGCCTTGCCCGCGGCTGCATCCGCCACTCGGGAAAAGTCCCCGACGAACACTTCGGCCATCTTCATGTCCACCGCTGCAGGAACGACGACCAGTTGGCAACTTTCGTATTCGTTGCGGGCGGCGTCGATTGTCCAGGTGTTGCCGAGCGGACCGGCGTAGGGTTGGTCGGGAAACACGCGATGCAGCGCATCGGTGAAGCCCCACACGAATTCCTGCTTGTCGCTGATCGCCTTGCGGAGCCGTGCCGGACCGAGAGCCTCGGCCGCCTGGATCTGCCGGTCGCTGGGCCGGTTCAACCGGAACCGGACCATCCACTCGCCGCGGGGCGAGCCGTCGCGGTCACCGTTGAGATCTTCGTTGGTCCACTTGTCTCCTTGCAGCGAGAAACTCTGTCCCGGCCGGTTGCTGTCATCGACGGCGACGACCAGGAACTTCTTTCGCCCCGCTTCACCGTACTTGGCCGGATTCGTGGTCCAGATGACCAGTTCGTTCACACCCTTTTTCAAGAAGTGGACGTTCGGGATCTTCACCGTGGCCCATTTCACCTTGGCCCAATCGACTTCGCCCCGTGTGCGATGCAGTGGCACATCCTCAACTCGACGCACCCACTGGTGTCCGTTCAGAGAGAACCAGATCCACTTCCAACGATCCCACGTGAACTCCCCGTTCGGTGCCCGCAGTGCCCCGAAGATCTGCAACTCGGCCGATCGCAGGTGATCGACGGAATCCAGCGTGATGGTCTTCAGGATCCGTGTGGCCTTGTTGGGGTACGGCTTGGCATGGAGCGTCACCTGGCCGCCGCGTCGACCGGAATCGAAGCCGACGATGACCGACTGGTCGGCCCGGTCCGTGGCCTGAGATTTCGGCACGGGGTCCGCGGCTTGGCCGGCAGGCGGGAATGCCAAGCCGACGGAAATCGCCAACGACAGAATCGGCAACAGGCGTCTGAGTTTCACGACGAATGAACTCGCTGAAAAACGGAACTGGAAAAACCCCGTTAGGCGGACGCATCAAAGCAGGCCGTCACAACAAACGGGCCTGACGACGATTGTACACCCGCGAGACACGCCGACATACTGGTCCGGCGATCCTCGACCTGAGTTGAAGAGCCGACCCGGAAACCGAACAGTGAAAATGTTTCGATCGTCGATGATCGTCGCGGCCGGCGCCATGATGTGCCTCGCTGCGAACGCGGCCGAACCCCCCATCGGCGAAGCCGGTCCACGACGGCTGATCCTGGCCCACTACATGCCGTGGTATGTCGCAAAACCGCACAGCCGGGTGTGGGGTTGGCACTGGACGATGAATCACTTCGATCCGGAGAAGATCGAAGGAGGAAAACGGCAGATTGCCTCGCACTTCTATCCCCTGATCGGCGCCTACGACTCCGGTGATCCGCACGTGTTGGAGTATCACCTGTTGACGATGAAACTGGCGGGGATCGACGGTGTGATTGTCGACTGGTATGGCCGACAGCAATTCAACGACTACGCGATTCTCCACAACAACACGACAAGGCTGGTCGACCAGGTGCGTCGATTGGGGATGAAGATCGTTGTCTGTTACGAGGACCAGACGATTCCCAGGCTGGTTGCCGCTGGGCGGGTGAAGCCTGGCGGTCGGGTGTCCCATGCGATCTCGGAGATCGACTGGTTAGCCAGTCACTGGTTCAAGCTCGATGCCTACGTCCGGCTCGACGGCAAGCCGGTCCTGTTGTCTTTCGGGTTCAACGGGCTGACGCAAAAGGAATGGACCCGGGCCCTCTCGAAACTGAAGTCACCGGTCAGCTATTTCAGTGAGCACTCACGCCGCAACGGCGCCGTCGGGGCCTTTGACTGGCCCATTCCCAAAAAGGGTATCGCGGCCGTCGACGGATTCCGGACGGCGTCCCGCCAGTGGTCCCGGTCGATCCCGGTGGCGTTCCCGAGATTCGTTGATGTCTACAAGGCCGCGAAAGTGCACGAGAGTTACGGCCGTATCGAGGACCGAAGAGGCGCGACTTTCCGGCTCACCCTGCAGAAAGCACTGGCTTCCAGGTCGCGGCTTGTGCAGATCGCAACCTGGAATGACTGGGGGGAAGGGACGGTGATCGAGCCCAGTCGCGAGTACGGTTTCCGTGACCTGGAAGTCGTCCAGTCGCTTCGTCGAAAGCACATCGATCCGTCGTTTGAACCGTCGGCCGCGGACCTGAGACTGCCACGCCGGCTGTTCGATCGGCGGCGCCGGGCCAGTCGACCCGAACAACATCGCGAACTGGATCGCGTGGCGGGCTGGATCAGCTCTGGCCAGCGATCCCGTGCACGGTCTGTCCTGGCGGTCGATTGAACGCTGGCCGCGAAACGGGATTCAGCGTGCCCTTGGCTTCCGGACCGACAGCACGCGATTCCTGAGTTGACCCGAGAGCATCGCCTGCAGGGACTGCCTGTCGGTGACGGAGGTTGTCTCGCCGGGGTCGGCCGTGATGTCGGTCAAAACCCTGGCGACCGGCTTGTCGGTCTTCTGGTCCCACCACTCGGTGTAGCGGTGCCGATCGGTTCGGATCGAGTGGCCCACGACACGTGTCCTGCCACGCCCACGGCCGTGGGGATAGGACGAGTAGGCCGAGCGGCGGAACGACGTGGACGGGTCCTTGAGCACCGGGACCAGGCTCTTGCCCTGGAGGTGCTTTGGACGGTCGAGTCCACAAAGATCGCAGAGCGTGGGGTAGAGGTCGATCAGTTCGACCAGGGCGTCCGTGTTTCCGGTCACTGACGGCATGCGGGGATGATGGATGATCAGCGGCACACGCGTGTCGCACTCGAAGTTCGTGTGCTTGCACCAGCTCGAGTGGTCCCCCAGTTTCCAGCCGTGGTCGGCCCAGAAGACAACGATCGTGTTGTCGGCGGCACCCGAGGTCTTCAGCGCCTCGAGTAGCACGCCGACATTGCGGTCGGTGTAACTGGCGCAGGCGTGATAGCCGTGGATCAACCGCTGGCTGAGTTCCACCGGGAACTTGTCGGGAGTTCCCTGGAGCGGGATGTCTTTGTAGGAACGCAATTCTCCGGCATTTCGATTCCGGGCAAACTGCGGGTATCCGGGCGGGATGCCCAGGTTTTTGGGCAGGCGGAACTGGCTCCGCTTGTAGAGATCCCAGTATTTCCGCGGCGCGGTAAATGGCAGGTGTGGCTTGGTGAAGCCGACGGCGAGAAAGAACGGTTTGCCGGACTTGGCCAGCTTTTTCAACCGGGCGGCACCGATCCGGGCCCGGTTGCCGTCGAAATGTGACGTGTCGGGGATATCGGCCGATTCGGTTGCCGGACCGCGACTGCGGCCGTTCCGCTTGCGGGGATTCTTGAGGCTGTCGGGGTCACCATACTCCTTGCCTCCCACCTTGACCCACTGGGTCCAGTTGTCCGGATCGACACCCGCTCCGCTTTTCCCGTGATAGATCTTGCCCAGGCCGATCGTGGTGTAGCCGTTCTGGGTGAAGTGCTGGTTGAGCGTGACGGTTGTGGCCCAGCGTTTCCGCCAGCCGGTGACGTGGTAGGTCCGTTCACCGGTGTGTTCGGGATAAAGGCCCGTCATCAACGACACGCGACTGGCGCCGCAGACGGCCTGGTTGCAGTAGGCCCGGTCGAATCTCAGACCAGATGCGGCCAGGCGGTCGAGGTGCGGTGTGACGGCCCGGGTGCCGTAGCAGCCCAGTTCCGGCCTCAGGTCATCGACTGCGATGAACAGGATGTTGAGACGCTTCTTGCCGGGCGTGGCCAGGTCGTCTGCCGGCAGACGAGTGGCCGCGGTGACGAGCAACAGCAGTGCGAGGGCGTGATGGCGGAGCATGGTGTGGCGCGTCCGGGGAAACGTCCGAAGACAGATCACAGGGTTTTACTTGGCGGTCTTGTCCAACTTGACCCAGGAGACCTGGGTGACAAGTTGATTGAGTGCCGCGAACGAGATGGCGGCGTTGACGGCGTGTCGCGGTGACGTGTTGGAGGGAAATGTGGCCAGCGAGGCATCTCCGACCAGGAAAACGTTGAAGTCTTTCGAGAGATTCCGGTAACCGGCCGTCGTTTCGCAGAAGCACATGTCCGTGGCGTAGCCGGTCAACAGGATGTGCCGCACGCCGTTCTTGGCGAGAAATTGCTTGAGCGGTCCGTAACCTTCGGCGTCGTAGATCACCACGTCGTCGGGATGAACATCGACGTCGGTGGTGACCGGGATCGGCAGTTTCCAGAATCCGTCGTTGTTGTAACGGGCCCCGGCATCGAGCCCGGGGAACTGGCGGAAGTAGTCGACGACCGGCTTGCTGTTCGAGAGGGTCAGCTTGGTGGGCAACGGCTGGCCAGTGTAACGGAAGCCCCTGAGCTTCTGTTTGAGTTCGAGGGCTCCCTGGCGGCGGTCATCGACGGTCGGTTTATGAGTGAATGAACGGTAGAGCTTGCGGCGGATCGAGTCCTTGCCGCCCGGCAGGCTGTAGAGCACGGCGGCAACGCGGCCACGGAGGGAATTGATGAACGGGCGGATGATTTCCCGTGTGTGGCGGGCAGCCAGGTGGTTTTTTTCCTTCGTGCAGAAATCTGCCACACCGGCCGGTTCGGGCGTGTTCCAGCCCTGCCCATCGTCGATTCCCCACGGGTGGACCATGATCACGGCCGTCTCGGCGGCCTTCAGGTGATTGGGCATTTCTATGATGCCCCTGGCGTTGTAGGAGAATCGCCAGGCTCGTACGTGCAGGTCCGCGTCGGGATCCACGACCAGCGGAGCTGCCTCGAAGTGAGCCTGCTCGATGATCGGCGCGAAGAACTCGGGGTGGTCGGCCAGGATGGGCCTGGGATTCTTGATCGGTGTGAGCACGTTGGAATAAGCCCGGGTCGACGGGGCCGGGGGCTCGGTCATCGCCGCTGAGGACAAGAACACGGCCAGGCAGGCCAGTACCAGGGGCAGACGGGATGGAAGCGACATGGAAGGACTCCGGTTGGAGCAAATTGCTGGACGAGGACCATTGCCTCGGCAGGAACAATCGGCGAGTCTCACGGGCGGTTTCGCCGATGGCTTCCCAGCCATGATGTTCTTGTGGAGCCGGATCGTCGAGTCCGGGAACGGTCCGATCGAGAAGTGGAGTGAGAGATGATGTCCATGAACGGGAGAACAGGGTTCGGGATGACTCGCGCCGACCGCGTTCCCATTGTGACACAAACGGTCCTGCTCTTGATCCTGCTGTCGGGGTTCTGTGGTGGAGCCGAACCGATCGATATCGGATCGCGACGGGAGTTGTTCGTTGACGATCACCTGGTCGAACGGATCTCCGGCAGGGCACGCCTGCGGCTGCACCGACCGGTCGAAACCGATGATGTCTTCGTGCACGACACGGCCTGGGAAGGAAGCCGTTCGATGTACCACACCGTCTTCCGTGACGGTGACCGGTACCGACTGTATTACCGCGGTTCACAGATTGATCTCTCGGCCGGAAAATATGCGATTCCCTACAACGTGACCTGCTACGCCGAGAGCCATGACGGCATTCACTGGAAACGCCCGGAACTGGGCCTGGTCGAGTTCGGTGGGTCGAAAAAGAACAACATCATTCTCTCAGGCGAGATCTGCCACGCGTTTGTGCCCTTCAAGGACACCAATCCCGATTGCCCGGCCGAGCACCGCTACAAGGCGATCGTTGCGATCTACAAGCCGACCCGCGGACTGCACGTCTATTCCTCGGCCGACGGGATCCGCTGGTCTCCGATGAGCGACAAGCCGGTGATCACGACCGGGTATTTTGACTCGATGAACCTGGCATTCTGGGACACCGTCCGGGGGAAGTACGTCGGTTTTCACCGAGCCCTGAGAGGGGGCCCCGGCATGCTCAAGCCCCCCAGCCACGAGGCCTCGACCAAAGACGTGATGACCGCCACCTCGTCGAACTTCCTGAAGTGGTCCGAGCCCGACTGGCTCGAATACTCGCCGGAACGCTGGACACGGTTCTCGACCGGGACAACCCGGTTTTCTCCATTCGTCCAGCTCTACACCAACCAGGTGCAGCCGTATCACCGAGCCCCGCACATCTATGTCGGTTTCCCGACGCGTTACGTCGCCGGCCGCTCGAAACTCACCGGACTCAACCGGCGGCTCTCCGAAAGTGTTGAGTACTTCGGCGTCGACTACACCGACGGCGGTTTCATGACCAGCCGTGATGGCCGCCGTTTCAAATTCTGGGACGAGGCGTTCATCCGGCCGGGCCGACCGGTTCGGGGCCGCTGGGTCTACGGAGACAACTTCCAGGCCCTGGGGCTGGTCGAGACGAAATCGGGTGAGACCGCTGGCCGGCGTGAACTGTCGATGTACGTCGGCGAGGGACTCTGGCGTCAGTGCCGGCTTCGCCGGTACACGCTGAGACTGGATGGATTCGTCTCGGTCCAGGCACCGCTTTCGGGAGGCGAGATCGTCACCCGGCCACTGAAGTTCGCCGGCAACAGGCTGGAATTGAACGTCTCGACCTCGGCAGCCGGCAGCGTCCGTGTCGAAATCCAGGATGCGGAGGGTCAGCCGCTGGATGGTTTCCGGCTGTCGGACTGTCGCGAGATCTTCGGGGACAGGCTGGATGCGGTGGTTGGCTGGACCGCCGGACCGGATGTCGGCCGATTGGCCGGTCGCGCAGTGCGTTTGCGGTTCGTCGTCAGGGACGCCGACCTGTTCGCGTATCGATTTGTGCCGGGGCGATGACACGCCTTTCCCTGTCAAGGTGGACTGTCGCACCGAGGCGGAGGGTTTTCTACGATCGGGGGAGTCGTGCACCGCACGACAACAACCATACAGGAGAGGTGCAGAACGTGATCAGCCGGACAGGTTTTCTGCGAGGGATTGCCGTGGCGGTTGGATTGGCCGTGGCGGTGGGGATGGCCCAAGAGTCACCGGTTGCCGAGAACCCGCAACCGGGTTTGCGGGTTGTTGAGGGCGGTAGTGTGCCGGTTTCGGCCGTCGCCGCGCCCCGGAGCGGTGCGTACTGGCCCGGCTGGCTGGGCCCCAGGCGTGACGGCTGGGTCAGCGATTTCCGGCCACCGAAGCGGTGGCCGACGACGCTGACCAAGAGCTGGCAGGTGAAGGTCGGGACCGGTTACGGATCGCCGCTTGTCGCCGGAAACCGGGTCTACCAGCACGCCCGACAGGGCGGGGACGAGGTCCTGTGGTGCTTTGACCTGGCAACCGGAAAAACCCGCTGGCGGCAGAGCTACCCGGCTCCGTTCAAGATTGGCGGAGGTGGGGAGTACCACGGCAAGGGGCCGAAGTCGTCGCCGGTGATGGCCGACGGGCGGATCTTCACCATGGGCATCACCGGAAAGCTGATCGCCTGGGATGCCGCGTCCGGCAAGCGGCTCTGGAGCCGCGATTACGACGCGCGGTTCAAGAAGAGTCATCCGTACTGGGGAGCGTCGACGTCACCGATCGTTGACGAGAAGCGGGTGATCGTTCACTTTGGCACCGACGAACGGGGCACCCTGGTTGCCCTGGACGTGGCCACCGGCAAAGAGATCTGGAGCCAGGGAAAGGACGGGCCGTCGTACTCGTCGCCGCTGCTGGTCGACATCCAGGGTGTGAGACAGGTTGTCGAATGGAACCACCGGGCACTGACGGGTGTCGAGAGCCGAACGGGCAAGTTCCTGTGGGAGTACCCCTTCCCCCACGTCGGATCCGATCAGAATATGCCGACTCCCGCGTTCCACGAAGGGCGGGTGTTGTTGGGTGGTGAGAACCGGGGGATCCTGGGGCTGGAACCCCGCCGCAAGGATGGGGCCTGGTCTGTCAAGGTGTTGTGGCACCAGAAGAAGGTGGCCCTGGACATGAGCTCGGCGGTCGTCAACGGCGAGCTGTTGTATGGTTTCTCGCACTACAACAAGGGCCGGTTGTTCTGCCTGGACATCAAGACCGGACAGGTGTTGTGGCAGGGGCCTGGTCGAACCGGTCGCAACGTGATGTTCCTGTCGGTCCCCGGCCACGTGGTGGCACTGATCGACAACGGCCAGTTGCAGGTGGTCTCGGCCAATCGAAAGTCCTTTCAGCCGAAGGCGACTTACCGAGTGGCTGCCGGAGGCACATGGGCACCCCCGGTGTTGCTGGGTGACGGGGTGCTGGTCAAGGACAGGGACACGCTGACCCTGTGGTCGCTGGCGAGTACCACCTCGGGAGCCCGGTGATGGCGTTGCCACAGTCGCCGTCGGACGGGGCGCCCGGGATCCGGGTCTCGACCTATGACGGTCCGGGAGCAGAGGTGCCTGCAGGCGATGATCGTTCCCGGGATGGCCTAGCCGAAGAGTTTCCGGAAACGTTCGAAGTAGGCCGCCTCGCCCGGACGCTGCGGTAGCTTGACCGGGGCGTCCCAGTCGGCCGGGACGTCTTCCAGCCGGACCGGCTGACCCTTCTCGACCAGGTGGCTTCTCCAGCCGGCCATGTAGGCCAGTTGCTTCATCAGCACCTGGTCGTAGCTCTGGGGCATTTGGCCCGAGGTAGCCATCTGCTGGAAAGCCCAGATGGCCGGGATCCAGAACCCGGTGTCCCGGTACAGGGCCCCTCGACCGATGCTCAGCGTGAAAGGGCGGCCGTTGCCGTTTTTGTCGGTGTGGATCTGCAGCATTCCCACTCCGAAGTTGCCCGAGTGCAACGTGCCGTAGAACGTCCGACCCTCCTTGTCGTTGTGCTCGAACGTCAGCACCGCCGGCGGCTTGTGCCAGTGCTCGGCCCGGTGGGCGACCGAGACGATCGGGTTGCCGGCGTCGGTGATGGCCCGACTGAGAAAGTACAGGCCGTGGATGCCGTGGGTCGGGTAGTCCTCGGCCCCGGTGGTGGCGTGGTATCCGGAAATCTTTGACGTCTCGGCGTAGTGGCGGGCCTCGGTGACGACCTGGTTGTGGCCGAAGGCCGAGGGAACCAGGATCGGAGCCTTGTGTTTCCTGGCCAGATCGATGATCTCGCGGGTCTTGGCGACCGAGTTGGCGAACGGCCGGTTGATCAGGCACGGCAGCCCCGCTTTCAGGTAGGGGGCCATCAGCAGGTGGTTGAAGGCGTGGTTGTAGTAGCCGCCGTCGATCACCGCGTCGACTTTGCCGAGCATGTCGTCGAAGTTCTGCACTGCGGTGGCCTGGATGCCCTGGGCGAACCCCTTGGCTGACTCGGCGTTGATGTCCCAGCAGTGAGTGATCCTCATGCCGGTGTAGGACATCGGTCCGTTGATCAGACGTGCCCAGTGAGCGCCCAGGTGAGAATAGACGCTGAGATTGAGCGCCCCGACGCGGAGCGTCTTGCGGGGATCGCGATCAACATCCGCGGCTTCACTGACCGTGGTGGCAGCGGCAACGGCTCCGCCGGCCAGCAAGGTGCCAGCAGCCGGAGTGTCACGCAGAAAGCGACGGCGGGAGACGGGGGGAGAATCGTTCATGGTCGCGTGCCATCCTGAGAAGTAGAATGCGTGGACGCTGTGGGGTCGGGTTGGCCCAGCATGATACGCGATTCGAGGTGCCGGCTCTCGCTGGCCGGCGGTTTTTGGGGCAGGTGGCAATGACGAAACGTTTTGGACCGGGTGAATACGATCGACGTGAGTTCATGGTGTCAGCGGCCACCCTGGGAACCGGGGTACTGGGGCTGGCCGGCCGGGACGTGTTGGCCGAGGCACCATCGGATTCCTCCCGGGTGGTGACCGGAAAGAACGCGCAGCTGGTCGTGCACAAGTCCGAGATCCCGGTGATCGAAACACCGTCCGCTTTGCTTGATTCCCAGATCACGCCGCTGGATGTCCTGTTTGTCCGGAACAACCAGCCCCTGAAGAATGCCGCCACGTTGAAGCCGTTTCCCCTGAAGGGCTGGAACATCGCGTTGACCGGGCTGGTTGACAAGCCACGACGCTTCGACGCAGAGATGCTGGCCGGGATGGACCAGGTCGAGCACGAGATGGTGTTGCAGTGCTGCGGCAACGGCCGATCGCTGTTTGCCGGTTCGGTGAAGGCCAAGGGCACACAGTGGACCCGCGGCGGGATGGGCAATGTCCGTGTCAGTGGCGTGCGACTCTCGAGCGTGATCAGGAAACTGGGTGTGCACATCGGTTCGGGGGCCCGGTTTCTGACCGCCGAGGGCAAGGATGCTCCGTTGCCGGGCAAGGAGGACTTTGAGCACAGCCTGCCGCTGGACGAGGCGATCCAACACTCGGTGCTGGCCACACGCATCAACGGGCAGCCGATTCCCGCGGTTCACGGTGGCCCGGTTCGCCTGATGACGCCCGGTTTCTACGGCACCATGCACATCAAGTGGGTCTCCAGACTGCGATTCGAGAATGGTGAGACCGACAACTACAACCAGATTCCCCGCTACAGGGTCCCCCGCAACCAGCTGCAGCCCGGAAAGCCGATCAAGTACACGTTCGGCAACAGCACGGCGTGCTGGCGGATGAAAACCAAGTGCGTGGTTCTCGCGCCTGAGCCCGATGCGGCCGTGGCGGCCGACAAGCCGTTCGCCGTTCGTGGTGTGGCTTTCAACGACGGAAGCACCCGGATCGATTCGGTCCAGTTGTCGACCGATCGGGGGCAAACCTGGAGCCGCGTCCGACTGGAGGTTCCCCGCAGCCGATTTGCCTGGTACCGCTGGTCGGCAACCGTCTCGTTGCCGGCCGGAAGGCGCGAACTCTGGGCGCGCACCGTCGATGCGCTGGGCCGCACGCAACCCCTGGACGGTTCGATTCACTGGAATCCTTCGGGATACGAGTGGAATGGGGTCGAGAAGATTGCTGTCACGGTCGGCTAGGACACCGCGGGGGACCCGCATCCGGAGGGGCAATCAGCGGGCTTTATCGGAAAATGGGAGATGTGTAACATCTCCTTATGGCCGAACATTCAGAGACAAATGACCGACGTGGGTTCCTCAAGGAAGTGACGGCGGCCGTGGCCGCTGGGACGGCAGCCGCCTCGTCCCGGGCCGAAGCGGAGCCGCCTCCGGTCCGCAGCGACAAGTTCCAGCCCGAGTCCTTCTGGGCGGATCGCATGGAACCGCCCGACGACGGCAAGAAGCTGGGCTGGTTCATCGACACCCGTCGCTGTTTCGGGTGCCACGGATGCGAGGTCAGCTGCAAGTCCGAGAACGACGTGCCACTGGGGAATTTCATCCGGCAGACGTTCTACCAGGACGAGGGAGAGTATCCGACGGTGGCGCGGATGTTCATGCCGATGGCGTGCCAGCACTGCGAGGACGCCCCCTGCATCAAGGCCTGTCCATGCGGGGCGCTGCACAAGGAGAGCGGTGGAACCGTAGCGATCGACTACAACATCTGCTGCGGACACGGAACCTGTGTCGACGTTTGCCCCTACGGGGCGATCTACATGGACCCGGTCGCCAAGCAGGCGGTCAAGTGCCACAACTGCTACCACCGCACGGAACTGGGAATGGAACCGGCCTGTGTGCCAACCTGCCCGTCCGAGGCGATTTACTTCGGCGATCTGAATGATCCCGAATCTGAGATCAACCAGGCGATGAACGAGGTCCGCGAAGCGGACGTCGAGTTGACCCAGCTTCGCCCCGAGAAACAGACCCGGCCACGCATGTGGTTTGCCGGCCCGGCTGTCGAAGTGATCGAGGAACGGATTCCCCGGGAGGGCGAGTCCTACTCGCCGGATGCCTACAGCATCTTCAACTGGAAGGGTGACAGCGAGGTGTCCTCGTGAACGTCTCCACCTCCTCTCGTCGCAGATTTCTCACGCTGGGTCTTTCGGCGGGTGCCGCTCTTGCCGGCGGGCTGGCCGGGTGTGGTGATTCTGACGAGAAATCCTCGACCGGAGAGTCCAAGGCGAACGAGGATGCTGTCGGTCGGCTGCCTCAAGGGATCGACCTGGAGAAGTGGAACAGGATCAAGGGCACGCCCTACAGGCTGGGGTCGTTCGGAACGATGCCCGGTGTCTGTCAACTTCCCGGTCCGCAGGCCAAGAGGAACTGGCCGGACCGCAACAAGTACCGGGATGTCGAGAAGATCCCGGGGATGTGCCAGTTGTGCAGTACCATCTGCGGGATCATCGGCTACGTGAAGGACGGCCGGTTGATCAAGGTCGAGGGAAATCCGAAGGATCCAAACAGCCGAGGTCACCTGTGTGCACGGGGACAGGCCGCGCTCAATCACCTCTACCATCCCGAGCGGTTGCTCTATCCGCTGAAACGGGTCGGGGCCCGGGGCGAAGGAAAGTGGAAACGGATCAGCTGGGATGACGCTCTCGACGAGATCGCCGAGAAGTTGAAGGCCGTTCGCGACGGAGGGCATCCCGAGGAGTTCGCGTTTCACCAGGGACGGCAGCGGAGCAAGGACGCACTGAAGCGGTTCCTCAACGCTTACGGCACCGGAACCCAGCTCAGTCACCGTTCGCTGTGCTCGGGCAACCGTCGGGCCGCGAACCTGACCTATCTCTGGGAAAGTGACTGGGATCTCAACGACGTCGAGCATTCCCGGTACATCCTCAATTTCGGGTCGAACGCGTTCGAAGCGCACCAGGGACACGTGCCGTTCGCCAACCGCATCCAGAACGGTCGTTTCCGGAACGGGGCCAAGCTGGTCACCTTTGACGTGCGGCTTTCCAACACCGCCGGAGGCAGTGACGAGTGGTTTGCTCCGTTCCCGGGAACCGACGGAGCGATTGCCCTGGCGATGGGTCACGCGATCCTGGCCGAGAACCGACACGACGAGGCATTCCTGGAGACATGGACCAATGTCTCTGTCCAGGAACTCCGCGGCCTCTACAAGAGCTACACGCCCGAGTGGGCCGAGCGGGTCAGCGGAGTCCCGGCAGCAGACATTCGGCGGATCGCCCTGGAGTTTGCCGAGGCCGCCCCGGCCGCCACGACCATGTGCAACCGGGGCAGTTCGGCCCACATGAACGGTTTCTACAACGACCGCGCCATCAACCTGCTCAACGCCCTGGTCGGCAGTGTTGGCCAGAAAGGTGGCTGGTGCTGGTCACCGTGGGGGGGACTCGATCCGATCGTCAAGACGCCCCCGATGCCACCCGGTGCCCCGAAAAAGAGCGTGCTCGAGGATCCGCCCGAGTATCCCCTGGCCAACGTCTGGCGGAGGATGCGGGTGGGTGAGATCGTGTACCTCTACCTGTTGCAGGGTCGGGCCAAGCTGCAGGCCTACATGACCTACAACCTGGATTCTCCGCTGACGTGGCCCGAGGAGAGCCTGACCCAGCAGGTGCTGGGTGACGAGAAACTGATCGGTTACCACGTCTGCATCAATGCGTTCTACAACGAGACGGCTCACTACGCCGACATCGTGCTCCCCTGGACCACTTACCTGGAACGCTGGGATCTTGACGCCCGGGCGTCCTACAACCTCCGTCCCTATGTCGGCCTGCGGACGCCGATGGTCGAGTCACTGGGCGAGTCGAAAGACGTCCGCGAGTTCTTTCCCGAACTGGCCCGTCGGATCGGTGACGGGATGGAGAAGTGGTATCCCGAAAACGATGTCCGCGAGTACATGGAGAAGTGGGCGTCGACGGTTCCGGAAAACCCCGAGACCGGCAAACAGGGACTCGACCGGCTGCTCGATGAAGGGGCCTGGGAGGCTGATCGGGAACCGTTCTACCAGCCGTTTCTCCAGCCGGTCTCCGAGACCGACATGCGGGGTGCAGAAGTCGGCGAGGACGGTGTGATTCTCAAGGACGGGAAGGGCATTGGCATCATGCTCGATGGCAAGCCGGTCCGCGGGTTCAGGACTCCCAGTCGCAAGTTCGAGATTCGTTCGGCGTTCATCCAGAAGATCGGCCGCAACGAGGATTGCTCGGAACTGATCGCTCGCAGTGGCATGACCAAGACCAAGAGCCGTCCCCGGGAGCACCAGGGGCATGATGTCGACATCAGTGACATGCCGACCTGGTTCCTGCCTCGCGAGATGGAGAACCTGCGAGACAACGAACTGGTGATGACCAGTTTCAAGTGGAACGTGCACAACCACGGCCGCACGATGAACCTGAAGTGGCTGGCCGAAATCGTGCACTCGAATCCGGCCTGGCTGAATCCGGTCACCGCCGGAGAGCTGGGGTTGTCTGACGGCGACTGGATTGAGCTCACGTCCTATTACTCGACCGAGCTCGAGCACCAGTCGCCTCACCTGAAACGGGACGACCTGGACGAGGTGGACGGGAGGCGAAAGGTCTCATCGATGCGGGTGCCGATCGTGACGATGCAGGGGATTCATCCCCGTGCCATCGCCATGAGCAACAGCTGCGGACACTCGCAGTACACCAGCGTCGCCCAGGCCCGCCGGCAGCCTGCTGAGGGCGGGCACCTGGTCGGCAGTGACACCGGGCGGTTCGTCGATGCTGACTGGGAGCGGAACATGTGGTGGGAGGACACCAGTGGTGGAGATCACGGTGCCTGGAAGCCGAATACCGGTAACGGGTGGAACCAGAATCGCCTGATGCCAATCGCTCCCGATCCGATCAGTGGCCAGCAGTCGTTCCACGACACGGTGGTTTCTGTCCGGAAGCTCTGAGATCCCGATTGCCGGCAACAAGGACGATCTGCAATGGATGTCCCGAACCGGGAAGATCTCGAAGGGCTGGCCGGTTTTTACCGACTGCTGTCGCGGCTGTGGGTGGCCGAGATCGACGAGATGTGGTTCGAGGTTCTCTCGGAAGGATCACTTGCGGAGGCGGCCGAGGATCTGGGACTGCGGCTCGAGGGGCCCCCAGCTGAGGTGATCGAACAACTGGCGATCGAATACTGCCAGTTGATGATCGGACCACAAGGCCATGTTCCCCCGCACCAGTCGGTGTGGTCCGAGGGGCAGTTCCAGGGCAACCCCGTGGTGTCCATGCAGCAGTACCTGGACGTGGTCGGTGAACAGATCGATTCGACGATGAGGGACCACCTGGGGGTACAGCTGGGTGTGATGGGCATGGTGGTCGATGAGTTGTCCAGTTCACTTGAGGACGACACCCGGCGGAACGACCTGGCGGAACTGGCCCGGTCATTTTTCGGTGATCACGTGGCCTGGATTGACCAGTTTCTGGTGCGGGCCGGTGAATCGACCGAGTCGAAATTCTACGGTCGGTTGATTGCCGTCACGCGAGAGTTCCTGGCCGAAGAGTGTCGCGAGTGGCTGAAAGAGTCGTGATTCGGATCGTCTGCCAGCCAGCGTGGCGGTTTGTAACGGTTGTGACGAATGCACGGGCTCGGTCTGGGTGGCCCCCGGTATCGGCCATTCGGACTGAATAACCCTGCAAGCGGCCTCTGGTGAGTCCGAAACTTCTTGAAGGGACGTCTCGGAACGTCCTGGAGAATCGGGAAGGAGCCCGGAGATGCGTGGGTGGTTGCTGCAGGGGCTGGCGGTGCTGACGCTGGCTTGTGGTGGCGCGCGAGCCGGCGAGTGGTTGCCCGAATTCGACGAGCAGCCGGCACCTGATGCAGGCCGGAAGTTCTCGTTGCTTGGCCTGGAACTGTCCGGCTGGACCGAGGTCTCGATGACCGCCGGAACAGCCGGTGGCGATCACCGCCCGATGGGCTTCAATTTCCTGTCCAACGAATTCCTGCTTCAGCAGAACTGGTTGCGGGTGCAGGGGGAGTTCGACGAGGGCACACGGCTGCACTCCGATTGGATTCTTCCCGGTGCCGATTACCAGTTCACTCGTGCGGTCGGTCTTTTCGAGGATCAGGATTCCCGTCACGGCATCGATCCGGTGCAGTTCTTCGTCTCGCGTGAAATCGACGGCGTGGGCGAGGGGCTGGAACTGACCTTCGGGAGGTTCTTCGCCCCGTTCGGAGTCGAGAGCATTGCCGGTCCCGACAACACTCTGGTCTCACATTCCTACAGCTTCATCTACAACCCGTTCACCCAGACCGGTGGCCTGGCCAGGCTGGCTGTCAACGACAGCCTGACGCTGCGTGGCGGCCTGGTGATCGGCAGCGACCTGTTCATCCACGACGCCAACACGCCGACGTTTCTTGCCGGGTTTCGTTGGACTGGAGATGACGGTTCGACCACCGTCGATTTTCTGGCGATCACCGGGAACGGGCGGTACGACGTCGAACACGGGGTCCACAATCCCTGCATGTTCGATCTGGTCGCCACCCGGCAGCTCTCCGAGACCGTCACGGTGACACTCGAGGGCCTGGGGGGTTACGAGAGAGGTTTTCCCGGAGCCGGGACCTCGCACTGGTTCGCCGGTGTGGGCTATGTCGACTGGGACCTCCGTGAGGATCTCGACGCAGCGATCCGGCTCGAGTTGTTCAACGACGAACACGGCAACCGCACGGGTTCTCCTGGCCTGTACAGCAGCGTGGCTGGTGGCCTGGCCTGGCGTTGGGGCGAGCGGTTGGTGGTCCGCCCGGAATTGCGGCTGGACCACAACACCGAGTCTCAACCGTTTGATGGTGACCGGATGCTGTTCACGGCCACGTTGGATGTGATCGTCGGCTGGTAGCCGGTTGCCGAGAATCTCGGACCGGCGCGAGTCATCCCGGCGTCGGCTAGACTCGACTGGCGTGATTCAGCAGTGTCGCCGCATTCCGAGAGTTAACATCATGTTGTTCAACCGCACCGGTTTGTCGCTTTTCCGCATCTTGCTGGTTGGCCTGGTCCGTACCCGTTGCTTCGAGTGGATTGGTGGTTGCGGCCGAGAAGACCGTTCGCGTGTTCATCCTGGCCGGCGGCCGTCGCTCTCCGGCCCGAGTTGAAATCCACCGTCACGACCTTCGACACGCGACCATTCTTTCGACCCGCCGAGCAGTCTCCGTCGCGGCAGGGATACCACTGGAACGGCAACGCCGAGACCTGTTTCCTGATCGGTGACGCGATGGCCAGGGAAATGATCAAGCTGGTGGCGGCTCGTCCAGGGGCTCGCCTCCGGTGAAGACAACCGGGATCAGCCGCGGGTTGGGTGGTCCGACGGTTTCCTCCACCAGCCGAAATCCCCTCGCCTCGTAGTTCGGTCTCGCATGCGGGTGGTCGTGGTTGCAGGTCCGCAGCCACACGCGGTTGGCTCCCATCTCCCACGCTCGAGCCACCGTGCGGGTCAGCAGCACCGATCCCAGTCCGTGTCCGATGAACTGGGGCAGCAGGCCGAAGCAGACGACCCGCACGCTGCCGTCGTCCTGCGCTTCGAGTTCGGCGTAGCCGACCGGCGTACCTTCCAGGTATCCGACCCAGGTTTCAAACGTTGGTTTGCTGATCAAATCGTTCCACTTTGCCTGGTCCCAGTCTCCCCGCCCTCCCCAGCGATGTTGTTCTCCAACGGCCTGGAACAGAAACCAGTTGAATGCGGCACAGGGGGGATCGACGTGCCGGAAACTCAATTTTTCGGCCGTTGGGCTGCCCGGCTCAACCGGTTGGAACACGTCACGATCGTCGAGTGACAGTTCCCAGGTGATCTTCTGCTGTTGGTCGTCTGTCATCATCAGGACTCGGGTGAGGACAATGTGGAGATCTCGGCAGACCCAGCATCGGCAGGGTGTTAGAATACAGGCTCGTACCACAGGGGGCACTTGAGACGCTCCATCGGAAGGACCGCGATGTTCCGCATTCTGGGCAACCGACGACAACTCTGCGACGGGTTCTCACGCCGTGACTGGCTGCATGTCGGCGGGCTCGGATTCCTGGGCATGGGCATGGCCGATGTCCTGCGTTTGCAGGATGTGTCCTCGCAGCAGGCCCACGGGGCTCCGGCTTCCGGTGACCGCAGCTCACTGGACTCGACGTTTGGCCGGGCCAAGCGGTGTATCCTGTTGTTGCCCTACGGGTCACCGCCTCAGCACGAAACCTTCGACCCGAAGCCGGGGGCCCCCGAGGAGATCCAGGGCGAATTGAAGGCGATCCCGACATCGGTGCCCGGTTACCAGGTCGGCGAGTACCTGCCGAAGATCTCGCGAGTGGCCGATCGCCTGACGGTGATTCGGTCGATGACTCACCCCTTTCCGGTGCACTGCACCGCCTACGTCACCAGCGGCATCCCCGATTACTCTCCGGCGCTCGAGTCGCGGCCGCGCGATCCCAAGCTCTGGCCCTACATCGGTTCGGTGGTCGATTACGTGACCAGCCGCCGCGAGTCAGGTGCGTTGCCCCGGGTGCCGCGGAACATGGCCCTGCCCTGGAAGATGAACTCGCGTGGCGGACCAAAGGCCGCGGCCGTCCAGGCCGGTCCCTACGCTGCGTTTCTCGGGCCCGCCTACGACCCGGTGTTGACCGACTTCGACGGAGAAGGCAGTCGCAAGTCGATCAAGATCAGTCCCGCCGGGGGCAAGAAACACGAGGTCTACGATCCCTACGCCGGGATGAAACCGGATGGTCGATTCACCCTGGCCGGTGCCAAGCGTCGTGACAGCGTGACGCTGGAACGCCAGAACCGTCGCAACAGCCTGCTGAGCCGTTTCGGGCAAGCGCGGCGACAACTGGATCGCAACGCCGAGTCGCAGAGCTTCGACCGTTACCAGCAGCTGGCGCTCTCGCTGCTCTCGACCACCCATGTTCACCAGGCACTGGACATTCACCAGGAATCCGACGCGATGCGGAACGGCTACGGCATGAACCTGTTCGGCCAGTCGTGCCTGGCCGCGCGGAGGCTGGTCGAGGCCGGCAGCCGGTTCGTGACCGTGTTCTGGGACGAGTACGCGTTCCTGAACACCGACTGGGACACGCACTGGAATCACTTCTACCGGCTCAAGGACCGACTGCTGCCCGGGTTCGACCAGGGTTTCTCGAAGCTGATCCTGGATCTCGAAGACCGTGGCCTGCTCGACGACACGCTGGTGGTCTGGATGAGCGAGCATGGCCGGACGCCGAAGTTCAACAAGAACGCCGGACGTGACCACTGGTCGCGGGTCTATTCGATCGCGATGGCCGGGGCGGGGGTCGGGCGAGGCAACATCATCGGTGAGAGCGACCGCCTGGCCGGTGACGTGAAGTCACACCCGGTTTCTCCCAAGGACATCCTGGCCACGATCCTGCACCTGATGGGGATCGACGCACACACCACGATTCCCGATCGCCAGGACCGGCCGGTTCCGGTTGCCGGCACCGGTGTGCTTCGCCCCGAGATCTTCCGGGGAGCCTGAGGATGAACGGTCGTCGGGGTTTCCACCCGCCGTGGTGGGTCGTGTTGCTGCTGGTCGCAACGGCATCGTCGGCGTCGGCCCAGAGTTCGGCGGTCCTGGTTCACGACATTTCACCCGGCGGCCTGGTGCCCGGGACGGTCACCCGTTTGACTGTCAAGGGAGCGGCACTCGAAACGGCCCGCTCGCTCTGGACCAGCATTCCGGCGACCGTCAAGCGGGTGGTGAGTTCCGGCGACGGAGCCAGCCAGGCGACTTTCGACGTCACCGTTCCGGCGACCAGTGTCGGCCGCGCCGCGATCCGGGTGGTCGCCGATGCCGGGCTTTCCAATGTCCGGCTCGTGTTACTCGACGCCCTGCCCGGCATCGACGAATCTCGCGTCGGCGAAGATCGGGTGGTCTCGCGAGCTGCCGCGGTTGACGGGACCCTCGAGGCGGCCGCGACAGACCGCTTTTCGATCCGGTTGAAGAAAGGCCAGCGGCTGACCGTTGATGCCTGGGCCCGACGACTGGGATCGTCGTTGGATCCGGCGATCCGATTGACTGGTCCCGATGGCGGCTCGCTGGCTTCGGCCGATGACTCGCCCGGACTTGCCGGTGACGCCATGGTTTCGACCGTTGTCCCGGCAGCAGGTCTCTACACGGTTGCCATCACCGATGTCAGTCGCCGTGGAGGGGCCGGGTTCTTTTATCGCCTGAGGCTGGGTCACTTTGAACCGGTGGCGATGGCGTTTCCCTTTCGGGTCAGGGCCGGCCGAACCAGCCAACTGCAATTGCTGGGGCCACGAGTGGCCCAGACGCTGTCCCTGTCAGCATCGACACCGGTGGGAATGACCTGGGTCGGTGGCCCGGCCGGTTCCGGTGGGGGCCGATCGCTCCTGCCCGTACAGGTGGTGGCCGGCGATGTGCTGGTGGAACGCGAACCCAACGGAAGCCGACAGCAGGCCATGGCACTGCCGGTGGGCGGACGGATCAGCGGACGGTTCGGAGAAACGGGCGATCGGGACTGGTACCGCATCTCGTTGAAAAAGGGGCGCAAGCTGCAGGTCGTCGGCAATACCGCGTCGATCGGTGCCGCCGGCCGTTTGTACATGAGACTGGTGGACGCCGAGGGGCGGACCATGGTCGAAGTGCCACCATCGGTTACCACTCGTACGATGCTCGAGCACACCACCGGTTCGGACCGGGACGCGTGGCTGGTTGTCGAGGAATTGCAGCGACGGGGAGGACCGTCGTTTGGCTATCAGCTCGAGTGCCGGTTCGCTGAACGCGGGTTCAGTTTGTCAGCCGCCAGCGAGCGGCTGCACGCGAAGCCGGGCGGCAAGGTGACCCTGAAAGTGACCGCCACCAGGCGGGACTTCAAGGGGGCGATCAAGCTGGGTGTCGAAGGATTGGGACCGGATGTCGAGCTGGCTGGAGAGTCGATCCCGTCCGGGAAGAATGAAACCACGATGACGATCACGCTCCCCGGAGGACGGAAGTCCGGCGATTTGATCGGCCTGAAGATCATCGGGGAGGGGTTGCTCGAGCCCCCGGCTGAAGGGGTGGCCGTGGTCGAACGATCGTCCCTCGAATACAACCGGGGGGACCTGGGCAAGTACGAGGGATTCATCAGCGACAAGAAGGGCGGGTTGAATTACGCCGAATACGACGTCGAGTTGCCCGAGGCGGGCGAATACCTGGTGCTGCTGAAGTACGCTGCGATGACGGCTCGCGTGGCTGCGATGAAGCTCAACGGACAGACCGTCAACAGTGGCATCATGAGCAAGACCACCGGCAGCTGGGATCCGAAAACGGCGCAATGGTTCAACGAGGGACTGGTGAAGTTTCCCCAGGGCAAGAGCGTTCTGCGTCTCGAAAAGAACGGTGTGTTCTCTCACCTGACGACCATTCGCATCGCCCGGCAGGCGCCCAGGAAAAAAGCTCCCGTCAAGTCGATTCGGGCTTCAGCGAGTGTGCTGAATGCCCTGCGGAGCGGCCTGGGAGGTATGACGTTTGTGCCGCAGGAACTGGATGGCACGTTGTTTCTCAGCGTGGGCAAATGAACATGATGCATTCTCGGTCAACGATGTTCTGCGTGGTGACACTGGTGGTTGCGGTGATCGCAGCCGGGCCGGTTGGTGCGGTTGCAGACGAGAAGACGTCCCGGCAGATCAAGGCGCTGGGTCCGTTCGAGAAACTGGACGTGCAGCCGGGTGAGGTCCAGTTGCGAGACAGGTACGATCGGGTGCAGATGGTCGTGACGGGAGTTCGAGCCGATGGGGCGCTTGTCGATCTGACCGGCCTTTCGAGATTTACCGTCGAGACGGCCGGTGTTGTTTCGGCCTCCGGCAGTCGCATCAATGCCCTCGGGAATGGTCGGACCAGTCTGAGAGTTGATGCCGGTGGACAGACCCGGCGGATTCCCGTACAGGTCACAGGGTTCCAGAAGTCGCGGGTGGTGAGATTCGAGACCGGGCTGCTCGCGGCCCTGTCGAAACAGGGCTGCAATTCCGGGGGATGTCATGGAGCGCCCAGTGGTAAGGGCGGGTTTCGGCTCTCGCTGCGAGGATTCAATCCTCCGCTGGACGTGCAGACACTGATTCGCGAACAGTTCGCCCGTCGGACCAATCCGCTGGATCCTTCCGAGAGCCTGCTGTTGCGGAAACCCACGATGCAGGTCGCACACGGTGGCGGACAGCAGCTGCAGGCCGACGATCCCGCGTACGGGTTGATTCACGGCTGGATCGGCGAGGGTTGCCGACCGGACCCCGACGGAGCCGCACGATGTGTTCGCACCGAGGTGTTCCCTCGTGACCGTGTCGTGAAGTCGCCGGCCACGTCGCAGCAATTGCGGGTGGTGGCCCATTTCTCCGACGGCAGTTCGCGTGACATCACCCACCTGGCCGTCTACAGCAGTTCCAACGCGGGCCTGGCCACGGTTGATCGTCGTGGCCTGGTGACCGGCGGCGGGACCGGCCAGACCGGGATCCTGGTCCGGTTTCTCGACAAGATGCAGGCCGCCCGCGTGACGCTGATCGAGAATCGGCCCGGTTTCGTCTGGCCGAATCCCGCGTCGACCAACAGGGTGGACCAGCTGGTGCACGGTCGCTTGAAGGTACTCCAGGTTCCGCCATCTCCGGCCAGTTCTGACGGCCAGTTCCTGCGTCGTGTCTCGCTGGATCTCACCGGGTTGTTGCCAACAGTCGAATCCACCCGGGCATTCCTGTCCGACAAGCGGCCGGACAAGCGAGGCCGCTTGATCGAGCGGTTGCTGGTCAGTGATGAGCACGCCCTGTTCTGGGCCAGCAAGTGGGCCGACATGTTCCGGGTGACTCGCGGACAACTGGGAAGTCGCGGTGTCGACAAGTTTCATCGCTGGCTGGTCGCTTCGATCCAGGACAATCGACCTTACGATCAGTTCGTCACCGACCTGCTGACGTCGCAGGGCGACACGTTCGGCAACCCGGCGGCGAACTACTTCCGCGCCGCCGCCGACACCAGTGACGCCACCGAGACGACCGCGAGGCATTTCCTGGGGATTCGGATCCAGTGTGCGAAGTGTCACAACCACCCCTACGAGCGGTGGACGCAGGCGAATTACTACGGGATCGCCGCGTTCTTCAACCGGATCCAACGGACCAAGCCGGACAAGAGCGGCAACCTGGTCGTGTGGGTGGCCCGGCAGGGCGAGTTGAACGATCCCAACAGCGGTCAACCCGCGGTGCCCTGGTTGCCGATGACCGGCCCGGCTCCGATCAAGGACGGCGAGGCCGATCGGCGGGTGGTGTTGGCTCGCTGGCTGGTCGGTGAGGACAACCCGCTGTTTGCTCGGGTCGAGGTCAATCGGTTGTGGGCCTGGGTCTGGGGACGCGGCATCATCGAACCGGCCGACGATTTCCGGGCCTCGAATCCTCCGGCCAATCCCGAGTTGCTCAACTGGCTGGAGGCCGAATTTCGCAGGTCCGGATTCGATCGCCGCCACATCCTGAGATTGATCCTGGCCAGCCGCACCTACCAGCGGGATTCTCTGGCCACCGGAGAGAATCGTCGCGACACCGACTCGTTCTCTCACGCCCTGGTCCGACGGATGACCGCCGAACAGATCCTGGATGCGATTTGCCAGGTGACCGGTGTCCCGGAAACCTACGGCGGCCTGCCGCCGGGAACCCAGGCGACCCAGTTGCCGTCTCCCGAAGGCACCCCGGTCTTCCTGCGTGTTTTCGGCAAGCCCAAACGAGAGACGTCCTGCGACTGCGAACGTGATTCCGGATCGAACCTGACCCAGTTCCTGGTCCTGGCCAACGGCGGACTGGTCAACGGAAAAGTGGCTCACGCCAAGAACCGTTTCCGTTTGCAGATCGCCAAGGGATGGTCGGACAACCGGATTGTCGAGGATCTCATCCTGGCCGCTTACAACCGGCTGCCGACCGACCAGGAGATGAAGACGGCACTGGCTCATGTGGCCCAGCGGCCGAAGAAGCGGGAGGAAGCCCACGAGGACATCCAGTGGGCGATCCTCAACAGCAAGGAATTCCTGTTCCAGCACTAGATTCCCGGTCGAGGAACACGAATCGTGTCGATGCGTTGCCTGTCACTGGTCTGGTTGGCTGCACTGGTGCTGTTGCACAGTGGTCTCGGCCGGGCGGACGAGAAGGTGGAGTTCGAGCGGCACTGGTCGTTCGTGCCACCGCGTGCCAGCCGGCCACCGGAGGTCCGTGACACCTCGTGGTCCCGCGGGGCGATTGACCGTTTCGTGTTGGCGAGATTGGATCGGGAGGGGTGGAAGCCGTCGGCCGAGGCCGGGCGGCGGACGCTGATCCGGCGCCTGTCGCTCGACTTGCTCGGTTTGCCCCCGAGCGTGGAGGAGGTCGAGGCGTTCCTGGCCGATCGTCGTCCGGGAGCCTACGGCCGACTGGTTGACAGGCTGCTGGCTTCTCCGCGATTCGGTGAACGGATGGCGATCGAGTGGCTGGACGTGTCGCGCTACGCCGACACGCACGGGTACCACGAGGACTACCATCGTGACATGTGGCCGTGGCGCGACTGGGTGATCCGGTCACTGAACGACAACATGCCGTTTGACCGGTTCACCATCGAGCAGTTGGCCGGTGACCTGTTGCCGAATCCGACCCAGCAGCAGATCACTGCCACCGGGTTCAACCGCAATCACGGCGTGACCGCTTCGGGGATCTCCGAGGAGTACAGGGTCGAGTATGTTCTCGACCGTGTTCGCACCACGGCCACGGCCTGGATGGGGCTCACGCTCGCGTGTGCGCAGTGTCACGACCACAAGTACGATCCGTTCTCGCAGCAGGACTTCTATCGTTTCTTCGCGTACTTCAATTCAGTCACCGACAAGGGAGTCGAGAACCGGGCTGGCAATGTCGACCCGCTGATCCAGGTCGTGCCGCTGGACCAGAAGAGCGTAGAGCAGAAACTGGCGACGGCGATCAAGGAACTCGAGCGTCAGCGGCTCGCGCGGGTGGCCGAGGCCGGTCCTCTGGTGGCCCGATGGGAGAAATCACTCCCCAAAGGGTCGAAGAGGGCGGTGGCGGTTCCGACCGACGGCCTGGCGGTGCATTGTCGACTGGACGAGGCAGCTGGACAGGAGATTTCCGGGGGAGGGTCACTGAAGGCGTCCCTGGTGGGGCCGGCACAGTGGATCTCGGCCAAACTGGGCGGCGGCCTGCAACTGGGTGGCAAGACCTACGCGTCGCTGGGAGACACTGCCGGGTTCGACCGTACCGACTCGTTTTCCTACGGCGGCTGGGTGCGGGGTGCCAGTACCGGAGCGATCGTCTCGCGGATGGACGACTCGGCAGACTACCGCGGCTGGGACGTGTACCTGTCGGGTGGCCACGTCGAGGTCCACATGATTCACTCGTGGCCGGACAATGCGATGTACGTCAAGTCGGCCGGAAAGCTGCCCACTGACAAGTGGACGCACGTGTTTGTCTCCTACGACGGGTCGAGTCGTGTCGCCGGCATCTCGCTGTACTTCAACGGGAAGAAGCAGGAGGTCAGTTCGACGCGTGATGCGTTGTCCGGGACGATCCGGACGGACAAGCCGTTGCACCTGGGGCGTCGGAATCCCAGCGGGATTTTGAACGGTGCCGTTGATGATGTGCGGATTTACTCCCGGGCTCTCTCGGCCGTGGAGGTGAAAGCCCTGGCTGGAGGCAACGGTCTCTCGGAGATCCTGGCGATCGCACCAAGGAAGCGGACACCCACGCAAAGGACGGACCTGGCTCGGGGATATCTCGAGCTGCACGACTCCCGGTACCGGTCCCTGGTCGATCGGCTCGCACGCCGTCGCAGCGAACTGGCTGCCTACAG
>PBOJ01000101.1 GCA_002724315.1 Planctomycetaceae bacterium
ACGCGAAATCTGGGTCGGGTCGTGCGATGGCGCGGGCATGGTACATGACTGGCCGTTACCGCATCGCCAAGGGTGACTTCAAGGGTGGCTTGTCGGCATTCGAGAAGGCGGTCAAGCAGGACCCGCAACAGGTTGCGATTTACCGTGAGATGTTGCAGGTTGCGCTGAGGCTCAATCGCGTTGATGATGCGGTTCGCTATGCCCAGAAGGCTGTTTCGCTCAACCCGGATGATTACCAGTTGTTGCGATGGTTGTCTCGGCAGATGATCCGGCAGCAGAAGTTGCCGCAAGCGATCAAACTGCTCGAACAAGCCCGCAGATCTAAGGCGATTGACCACAAGTCGGTGGTTTTCGTCAACGTGATGAGAGACCTGGGCTTGATCTACATGGGGACGGGCAAGGCTCAGGCTGCCGCCGAGTGCTTCGAGGTGGTATTCGCGGCTCTGAAGGACCCTCGCGGTTACCAGTTGGATGATCGTTCACGACGGGCGTTGCTGGCCAATCCGGTGACGTCTTTCGAACGGATGGGTGAGGTTTTTCTGGCAGCCAAGCGAAATCGACTGGCCGTCGAGGCGTTTCGCGCAGCGGCCAAGCAGGGCCAGGGGAACCCGGCGACGTTGGGGTTCAACATTGCCCGCGTTCATGTCGAAACCGGGAAGTTCCAGGAAGCACTCTCCGAGTTGCAGATCTACTTCGACAAGAAGCAGGCTTCCAAGGGGCGGGCCGCTTACCAGTTGCTGGCCCGCATACTCAAGGGACTCAAGAAGTCCGGTGAACTGGTTGGTAAACTCGAAAAACTTGCTGCCCACGATCCCGAAAATTCGTCACTGAAGATTTTTCTGGCCGACCAGTACGTTGCTGCCGGGAAGTTCGAGAAAGCGAGACCGCTTTTCGAGAAGGCACTGGCCAAGGCCAGCCCGGCGGATCGTGAGGCCGGTCACTGGGGACTTTCGGTGTTGCATCGCCGTGGCGGACGTCCACGCGAACTGCTGGAATCTCTCGGGAGTGCGTTTGATGCTCGTGGAGACATCAAGCGACTGGATACCGAGTTGAAAGCGGTTGCCGGTGAGAAGGAACTGCGCAAGAAACTGCTCGCCGAAGCAGCCAAGCAGGCGGCCGACGACCAGGGGCAGGCTCCGTTTGCCAGGCGGCTGGTGGCCGCACGGCTGGCGATCCAACTCAAGCAGAATGATCCGGCTGTCACACTGCTGGGCTGGGCTCTTGCTGCCGACAAGACGACCCGGGAAGTCAAGGACCGCGTGATGCTCGACCAGCTCCGCCGTCATGTCGAGGATCTTGCCAGGGTGTTGATGGTGGCCGAGAAGTACCTCCCGGCTGCCGGTCTCCTGAGGGCTGCTTCTGATGACCGTGCCCTGGGGGTCTTCAAGCCACAGTTCCTTTTCCAGCTCTCCCAGGCCTACGCGTTTGGTGACAAGACCAAGCAGTCGTTGGCGGTCATTGGCGAGGCCCGTCGAACCAGCAATCACCCACTGCTGCATTACCAGGAAGCCTGGATCTATTACCACGCCCAACAGTGGGACAAGGCCGTTCCGCTGTTCCAACGGGTGATCAAACAGTTCCCCGACGACAAAAGTGTTGTCCGGCGCTGCCAGTTTTCGCTCTCGAACATCTACGTTCAGCAGGGCGATGTTCGAAAGGGGGAGGTGGTCCTTGAGAAGGTCTTTGCCGAGGATCCGGACAATCCGTCGGTCAACAATGACCTGGGATACCTTTACGCCGACCAGGGTAAGAAGCTGGAACAGGCTGAGGGGATGATCCGCAAGGCCTTGAAAGCCGAGCCGAAAAACTCGGCGTACCTGGACAGCATGGGCTGGGTGTTATTCAAACGGGGCAAGTACGATGAGGCTCTCAAGTACCTGAAAATGGCCTCGGCGGACCGTGACGGAAAGGATCCCACGATCCTGGAGCATCTCGGCGATTGTCTCGAAAAGCTCAAGCAGAAGAAACAGGCTGTCGAGAGTTGGAAACAGGCTCTTGAGTTGGCCCGCAAGGACAAGCGGCCCGACAAGAAGCTGATCGGGCGAATCGAAAAGAAACTCAAGGACGCTGGCGAAACCGTGAAGCCATCCGGGAAGTAGTTGGCTGAGCGTGGGGTCGCAGGCAAGGCGAGGGTGTCATGGCGGGGCATTCGCACTGGGCGGGAATCAAGCACAAGAAGGGCTTGGCCGACAAGAAGCGAGGCAAGCTCTTCGGCAAGCTGAGCCGTGCGATCATCGTGGCTGCCCAAAGCGGCGGTGGTGATCCCGATTCCAATCTCAGCCTGAGATACGCGATAGAGCGTGCTCGCAAGTCGAGCATGCCCAAGGACAATATCGAACGGGCGATCCAGAAGGGATGTGGTGATTCCGGGGCCGCCATCTTCACCGAGATTGTCTACGAGGGCTACGGGGTGGCTGGTGTTGCCGTGCTGTGCGTGGCTCTGACCGACAACCGCAATCGCACCGCCGGCGAGGTCCGAAAGATCTTTGAGGTTGCTGGAGGAAATCTGGGCAGCACCGGTTGTGTCTCCTGGATGTTCGATCGCAAGGGGTTGTTTACCGTCGACAAGACGTCCGTCGAGGAAGAGACGCTATTCGAACTTGCTCTCGAATCCGGGGCCGATGATGTCGAGGATGAGGGAGAGGTTTTCCAGATCACCTCGTCGGTCGAGTCGTTCCAGGGAATTCTCGAGGCTCTGCAAGAGGCCGAGATCGAGACGGAGATTTCCGAGATCACTCACATTCCTCAGAACACCGTGGATCTGGACGCGTCCAATGGCAAGAAAGTGTTGAATCTGCTGGAGGCACTCGAGGACCAGGACGACGTCCAGAGCGTCACGGCGAACTTCAACATCCCCGATGAGATCCTGGCCGAGGTGGCCGGCTGATGCCGCGTGACCCTGTGCTCAAAGGTCCCGATCCGGGTGAAGGGGCTCCTGAGGAGACTCCGGTGGCGGCGGGGCCGGATGGCGCATTCGATCCTGATGACGGTCATCTTGACGAGCAGCTGCGCCCACTGACTCTTGATGACGTCGTGGGGCAAGACAAGGTGGTGGAGCGGCTGCGGATCGTGCTTGAGGCGGCGAAGTTACGTGGCGACCCGCTGTCGCATCTGCTTCTGGATGGCCCCCCGGGAATCGGCAAGACGACGCTCGCGACCGTGCTCCCCCGCGAACTGGGAGTCGATGTTCAGATCACTTCGGGGCCTTCCCTGAGCGCTCCCAAGGACCTGTTGCCCTACCTGACCAACGCCGGGCGTGGTTCTGTGCTGTTCATTGACGAGATTCACCGATTGCCTCCGACCGTGGAGGAGTTCATTTACCCGGCGATGGAGGATTTCCGGATCGATATCACTCTCGGTGAGGGACTCAACGCGCGGACCATCAATATGCAGCTCGAACCGTTTACCCTGATCGGAGCCACCACTCGCAGTGGCATGCTGACGGCTCCATTGCGAGATCGGTTCGTCAATCGAGAACACCTGGATTTCTACGACGTCGATGACGTGATGGAGATCATCCAGAGAAACGCGAGGAAGTTGCGGGCGAAGATCGAGGACGGGGCGGCGTTGGCGATTGCCAGTCGAAGTCGAGGTGTTCCCCGAAAAGCCAACAACCTGCTTCGTTGGACACGGGACTTTGCTGACGCCGGCCGACACCCCGAGATTACCGACGCGCTGGCCACCGAGGCACTGGCGATGCTCGAAGTCGACGAACTGGGACTCGACAGTCTGGACTGCAAGTACCTACAGATTCTGGCAACCGTCTTCGGTGGTGGACCCGCAGGAATGCAGGCGATCGCTCACAGCCTGAATATCGCCGGAGAAACGATTGAGGACGAAGTCGAACCGTTTCTGTTGAGGGTGGGGTTCGTGCAGAGGACGCCTCGGGGGAGGATGATCACCCAGGCGGCACTCCAGCACATGGGTCTGTCCCTCGACGGGGAACCCGACGAGTCGCAGGGACAACTGTTCGACTGACGGTGACGTACCGACAGTCGACAGGCGTCCCCAGCAGGCCCCGAGAACCTCTACCCGGTTACGGCGGCCAGAGCCGCGGCGTAGTCGGGATGTTCGGTGATCTCACCGACGTACTCGATATGGGTCAGTGTTCCCTCACCGTCGACGACGAAGATTGCTCGTGTCAGGCAGCGGTCCAGTGGTCCACCGGAAATCAACACTCCGTAGGCTTCGCCGAAACCGGTACAGCGGTGTGCACTGAGCGCGGACACATTCTCCACTCCCTCGGCACCGCACCAGCGGCTCTGACCGAACGGAAGGTCCATGCTCACCACCAGCACTTCGGTGTTCTCGAGGTCACCAGCCGCCTCGTTGAATTTCCTGGTCTCGTCGGCACAGACCGGTGTGTCGAGTGAAGGAATCGTGGCAATGATCCGTGTCTTGCCAGCGGTGTTGGCCAGGGTGACGTCGGAAAGGTCACCACCTTGCAACGTGAAATCCGGGGCGGGGGAACCGACGGTCAGCTCTGGGCCGACCAGGTCGACCGGTCCCTCTTTGAGTGTCACGGCACCTGTGCGTACTTCAGCCATCAGTTGACTCCTATTCGGAGGTTCGGGACGATCGGGTTTCAAGGTGTAGAGATCGGAGTATGCGGATTGAAGGTCGAGTTTCAAGCCAATGCCGGCTGGAACGGCGATTTTGAAGAAGAGACGGTTCTGTGAGTGGTGTGAGTTACGAGTTTGATGTGGTCGTGGTCGGAGCGGGCCATGCTGGCTGCGAGGCAGCCCTGGCAGCTGCGAGGCTGGGAGCTCGCACTGCATTGTTGACCATGAACTGCGACACCGTGGCGCAGATGAGCTGCAATCCCGCCATTGGGGGGATTGCCAAGGGGCAGATCGTCCGCGAGATCGACGCGCTGGGCGGTTCGATGGGAGAGGTGATCGACGAGACCGGGCTGCAGTTTCGCATGCTCAATCGGGGCAAGGGACCGGCGATGCACAGTCCGCGGGCCCAGGCCGACAAGAAGGCCTATCAGTTCGCGATGAAGTTGAGGGTCGAAAGCCAGCAGGAACTGGTGCTGCGGCAAGAGACTGTTGAGGGGCTTGTCGTCGAAAACGATCGTGTTGCTGGAGTTCGTGTCCGTGGGGATGCGGTTTACCGAGCTAAATCGGTGATCGTGACCACCGGGACGTTTCTCAAGGCGGTGATGCACACCGGAGAAGCTCGCACTGCCGGTGGGCGTGCGGGAGAAGGAACCACCGGGACCCTTTCGGATGAATTGCACCGACTCGGTTTCGAACTCCAACGGTTCAAGACCGGCACCCCTCCAAGACTCAACGGGCGGACAATCGACATCTCTCGGCTCGAAGAGCAACCTGGTGACCCGGTGCCGCAGCCTTTCAGCTTTGGGACCACCTCGATCGACCGGCCACAGCTGTGTTGCTGGATGACCGAGACGACCTCAAGCGGTCATCAGCTGATCCGTGACAATCTGCATCGGGCCCCGATGTACAGTGGCCAGATCGATTCGACCGGGCCCAGGTACTGTCCGTCGATTGAGGACAAGGTGGTGCGGTTTGCCGAGAAGGACCGACATCAGATCTTTCTTGAGCCCGAGGGGTGGGGGACACACGAGGTCTACTGCAACGGCATTTCGACCAGCTTGCCACGGGACGTGCAGGACGAGTTGATTCACGGGATACGAGGCCTCGAGGAAGCCGAGATCATGCGGTATGGTTATGCCGTCGAGTACGACTTCGCCATCCCCACACAGCTCGATCCGACGTTGCAGACCCGTCGAGTCGAGGGACTCTACTTTGCCGGCCAGCTCAACGGAACCACCGGTTATGAGGAGGCGGCCGGGCAGGGGCTGTTGGCTGGGGCCAACGCCGCGCTGCGACTGGCAGGTCGTCCCTCGCTGGTGCTTGACCGCAGCCAGGCTTACCTCGGTGTTCTGATCGATGACCTGGTCACGCGGGGCGTGGATGAACCTTATCGGATGTTCACGTCGCGGGCCGAATATCGGTTGCTGCTGAGGCACGACAACGCCGATCGCCGCCTGACACGTGTCGGACATCGGGCCGGGTTGGTCGGGGCGACCCGCATCGAGCAACTCGATGCCCACGAGGCGTCCATCAAGACTGCCGAGAGCGAGATTCGTAGACTCCGGCTCGGAGGCAAGTCATTGGAGGAAATCCTGCGTCGTCCCGAGGTTGACTGGGCGGGGTTGTGCGACATGTCGGCCGAATTGTCCGACATGCAGATCGAACCCCGGGCTGCCCGCCAGGTCGAGATCGAAACCAAGTATGCGGGCTACCTCTGTCGCCAGGAGGCTGCGATCCGGCAACAGCAGAAGGTTGAACACGTGTCGATCGCTGCCACATTCAACTACGATGCCGTTCCGCAGCTCCGCAACGAGGCTCGCGAAAAGCTCGGCCGTGTTCGACCCGCCAATCTTGGCCAGGCGGGCCGGATCAGTGGCATCACCCCCGCGGATCTGGCACTGCTGATGGTCCATCTCCAGCAGCCGATCGAAGCGGAATCCGACTGAGTTGTTCCGGCCCGAGATTGCCGGTAT
>PBOJ01000102.1 GCA_002724315.1 Planctomycetaceae bacterium
CCCCTTCGCCGTCGGCCTCTTCTTCGTCAGCAGCCCCTTCGTCGGCGGACTCTTCTTCGTCAGCAGCCCCTTCGTCGGCGGACTCTTCTTCGTCAGCAGCCCCTTCGTCGGCGGACTCTTCGTCAGCAGACTCTTCGTCAGCGGACTCTTCGTCAACTGCGGCCTCTTCGTCGTCCTCAACGACCAGGCTTTCGGCTCGCTTCTTGACCTTGTCGTCGTCGCCGACAAACTCAATCAACGCCTGTCGACCGGCATCACCCAACCGCAGGGTGGCGAGCTTGATGACCCGTGTGTAGCCACCAGGGCGGTCGGCAAACCGATCAGCAAGCTCATCGAACAGAATCTCGACGGCGAGCTTATCACGCAGGATCGAGAACGCACGACGACGACAGGCGACTGCCGGGGCAATCGCTGCGTGCCACTGGACGTACTCATCTGATTCACGGAACCGTTTCCATTCGCCATTCCCGTCGGGGTTCCCGACCTTTTCGGGAACGTCCGACTTGATCTCTTCGGCCGCCAACTCGTGCTGCCTGCCCTTCTTGGCCAACGTCACCAACTTCTCGACGTAAGGCCGCAGTTCCTTGGCCTTGGGCAGAGTGGTCACGATACGGCCAGGCACCTTGGCACGAGCCGGGTCGTCCTCGTGTTGGTCAAGTGTCCGGATCAGGCTGCATGCCATATTGCGGATCATGGCACGGCGATGAGCGGGACTTCGGCCGAGCTTCCGGCCTCGCATTCGATGTCGCATCGGTCTGTCTGCGTCAGGGGCTACGTCAAAGGGAGAAGATCAGGAGGGCGTTGAGTTGGCCACTTTCATGCCCATCCTCAAGCCCAGGGTGTCGAGCCGTTCACGAACCTCGACCAGGGTGGTCTCACCAAAGTTCCTCACCGTCAGCAATTCGTCCTCAGAACGGCCGACCAGGTCACGCACCGTGGTGATGCCCTCCGACTCCAAGCAATTGGTGGCTCGGACCGAGAGATTCAATTCGGCGAGACTCTTGTTGAGTGTTTCTTCGAGTTCAGGATCAATGGGACCGTAACCAATCTCCTCGGACATGCCCTGCAGGGCTTTGTCCGGGGACACCTCGGGGCCGGGTTCCCGATAGGTGATGAACGGGTTGAGGTGTTTGCGAAGGATCTTGGAGGCTTCGATGAGCGCCATCTCGGGCGTCACCACGCCGTTGGTCCAGATTTCCAGCAACAACCGGTCGTAGTTGGTTCTCTGACCAACCCGTGTCTCCTCGATCTTGTACCTCACGCGAATCACCGGCGAGAAGGTGGCGTCGAGCGGAATCACACCGATTTCCGGCTCCAACTCACCCCGGTCGTCGGCGGGCATGTAACCTCGACCGTTTTCGACAGTCAACTCGACATGGAACGGCACGTCGTCTGTCAGCGTGGCCAGGACCAGATCGGTGTTGATCACTTCGACCTGACCGTCGGTTTCCACATCGCCACCAGTCACCACCCCGGCCGATTCCTTCTCGATCCGAATCGTCCTGGTGGTCGGGTTCTGGTTGTCGACAATCAACGACTTGAAGTTCAGGCAGATGTCGGTGACATCTTCGACGACCCCGGGGATCGTCGTGAACTCGTGCTGAACACCGCGGATCCGTGCCTCAGTGACGGCACTGCCCTCGAGACTCGAGAGCAGGATCCGTCGCAGGCTGTTGCCGATCGTTGTCCCGAACCCACGCTCGAAAGGTTCGGCGATGAACAGGCCGTAAGTGTCAGTCAGTGTTTCCTGGTCGGGCACCACCCGGCTGGGCAATTCCAATCCACGCCAACGAATCCGCATCGCGGCACTTCTCCTGTCGCTTCCTGTCGCTGTCCGATTCCCGGAGCCACCATCCCGCGGCCTGAATTTCCGGGCGATCCCAATCCCGATCTCTCGCCGGCATCACGCCAACGAGCGACCCGGTGTCATTACACACGTCGCTTCTTTGGAGGACGACATCCGTTGTGAGGCAACGGGGTCACGTCCTCAATCACTTTGATCGAAATTCCGGCAGTCTGCAGCCCGGTGATGGCACTTTCGCGTCCGGATCCCGGCCCCTTGACCTGGATCTCCATTTCCCGAACCCCCATCTTCGCCGCTCGCTCGGCACAGGTTTCAGCGGCCCGCTGAGCGGCAAACGGAGTGCTCTTGCGACTCCCCTTGAATCCACTCGTGCCCGCCGTCGCCCAGCACAGCACGTCGCCGTTGGGATCGGTGATCGTCACGATCGTGTTGTTGAACGTCGCCTTGATATGAGCGATCGCTCGTGTCACGTTGCGTCGGACCTTCCGACGTTTGGCTTTTGCCACGGTCTGCCCCTCTCTTGACTGTCTCCGGCTCGGCCCGACAAGAGCCCCGCCGGTTGTCCTCTGTCTCGTCTCTCCTCAGTCCAACTCTCCCGAAACCGTCCCAGGTCCCGCAATCGAGTTGGTGACACCACCTAGTGCCGCATGTCCTTGACGCCCTTCTTGCCGGCCACTGTCTTCTTGACACCCTTGCGGGTTCTCGCGTTGGTTCGAGTTCGCTGACCACGCACCGGCAACCCACGACGATGACGCAACCCACGGTAACAACGGATGTCCCGCAGTCGCGAAACCTCCTGTTGGACCTTTCGCCGCAGCGGGCCTTCGATCAGCACCTCCTTGTCCAGGTGATTGCTGATCCGCACCACGTCGTCTTCACTTAACTCACCCGCCTTCGCCTGCGGGTCCAGCCGCAACCGATGACAGATGTCCAAAGCCGTTGTACGTCCAATCCCCAACAGATAGGTCAGCGACACGTAGGTCGCTTTGTCATTGGGAATGTCAACGCCCTGAATTCGCGGCATCGTCTCAATCTCGCCCCGGAAACACCAAAATCGGCCAAAACCATCAATACGGATCCGACCACGAACCCGGCACTGTCTGAGAGTACCGGGTCAACTCGACATTCATCACCCCTGACGCTGCTTGTGGCGGGGGTTGGCCGAACAGATCACGTAGACCCGCCCTTTTCGGCGCACGATCTTACAGTTCTCACAGATTCGTTTGACGCTTGAGCGCACCTTCATCGACACCGGCCCCGTCGTTTTAGCCCGTAACTCAGACTAGATCTCGGCGATTATAGGGGGCTCCAGCCTCGATTCACAAGGGTAGCGAAGCGAAAACTCATCGGTCTCCTGCTCCACTCCTTGTCCCACACACTGCCAGTCCCAACCCCGCGATGTCACCACCGGGTCAGCACAGTCACACCCGCTTCGGTGACCGCCACGGTCCGTTCAAAATGCACAGTCGGGTGACCGTCGACGGTCGACAGAGTCCAGCCGTCCTTCGAGAGGCTCAAACGCCCATCTCCAGAAGTGACGACCGGTTCCACGGCGAGGACCAGGCCAGGCACGACCTCAAAATCAGCGGTCACCGGGCGGCTCCAGCCGGCCACGGGATCTTCGTGCAAAACCCGGCCAATCCCATGCCCAGCGGGCCCCTCGATCAGTCTCACTCCCATGTGAGAGGCTTCGGCATGGGCCCGATCGACGACCTCAGACCAATGGATCCGCTCGGCGAGCCCCTCCATGGCTTCCAGGACCCCCTCCAGCACACGACGTCCCCCGGCCAACAACCGCTGGTTTTCGGATGACAGCTCTCCGACACCGGTACTGATCGCCGCATCCGCACACCAGCCATTCAGCCGACAACCAGTGTCGATGGTTACCAGGTCACCGCTCGCCAACGCCAGGTCACCGGGAATGCCGTGCAACGCCTGGTGATTGACTGACACGCAACTGGCCGCGGGAAACGGTGTCCGCCCTCCTTCGGCGAGAAAAATGGCCTCAGCCTCCGACGCCGATATCACGTCAGCCACGGCCTTGTCGAGCGTTCCGGTGGTCACGCCGGGCTCGACCAATCCGACTGCGGCTTGCAGAGCCGCGGCGACGATTTCACCAGCGCAGGCGATGCCGGCGATCTCAGCGTCACTCCTGGGAAGGATCACAGGCGGACCCCCGCGAACGCCTCTAGGACTCGCCTTCCAGCAGCCCCGGATAATTCCTCATCACCAGGTGGCTGTCGATCTTCTGCACGAAGTCGAGAGCCACCGAAACGACGATCAACAGTCCGGTGCCCCCATAGAAGCTGGCGATCAGGAACGGAATCCCCATAGCGGTGGCGATGATCGTGGGGATGATCGCCACCAGCGCCAGAAAAGCCGCGCCCACATAGGTGATCCGTACCATGACCTGTTCGAGAAACGCGGCGGTGCGTTCCCCCGGGCGGTACCCAGGCACAAAGCTGCCATAGTCCTTGAGATTGCTGGCCATGTCGCGGGGATTGAAGGTGATCGCCGTCCAGAAGTAGCAGAAGAAGTAGATCAGCCCAACGTAGCTGACGTTGTAGACGAACCCACGACCGCCCGAACCGAAGGCGTCAGCCAGCGTCCCCCAGGCCGACGAGTTGAAGTACTGGTTGAGTTGCTGGAAAAGGAACATCGGGATCATCAGCAAACTCGACGCAAAGATGATCGGCATCACGCCAGCCTGGTTGACCCGCAAAGGCAGACTCTGTCGCTGACCACCATGGACTCTCCGCCCACGCACGTGCTTGGCACTCTGAATCGGGATCCTCCGCTGGCCCTGTGTGATCATGATCACCCAGAAGACGACCGCGACAAAGATCAACGAAAGCAGAAGCAGTTTTTCGATTCCCGAGTCCGTTCCGAGCCCCACCCCCTCTTCAAACGCCGGCTGCAACAACTCGGCTCCGGCCTGAGGCATTCGAGCGAGGATACCGGCCATGATCAACAGGCTGATCCCATTGCCGATTCCGTAGGCGTCGATCTGTTCACCAATCCACATCAAAAAGATCGTTCCGGCGGTCATGGTGATCGTCCCCACCATGTGCCAGGCGAAGGTGTCATAACCGTCGAGAATGAGACCGCCACCGCCGCCGAGCACGCCACCCGAGAGGGCACGGATCCAGAAGTAGCTCTGGAACAGACAGATGACAACTGTCGACCTCCGAGTCCATTCGTTGATCTTCTTCCGACCAGACTCGCCCTCTTTCTGCAGTTCCTGCAGCCTCGGCACGACACTGCCCAAGAGCTGGAAAATGATCGAGGCGGAGATATAGGGCATGATGCCCAGGCCGAAGATCGTACTGTTGCCGATGTTCGAAGCCGAAAACAGGGCCACGACCTGCATGATCTGGCCGATACCCTGGTTGGTTTGCATGTTCTGCAGGCTTTCCTGCAAGACCTGCTGGTCGATGAATGGCAGCGGGATCCAGAATCCCATGCGATAGACGCCTAGCAGCGCAATCGTCAGGAAGATCTTGCGACGCAATTCGGGAATCTTGAAGACGGTCAACGCCTTGGCGATCATCGCACTTGGCTCACCAACATCACTCGTCCAGTCCCGTGTCGGCCGACCACTCGATGATCGACTCGACCCACCGCCTCCTCAACTCTCCCGACCGGTTCAATCGGCCTGGCTGACATCATGTCCATCCGTCTCGTCCATGCTCCGCGGAGATCAATCAGATCCGACCAACTGCACCGTTCCGCCAGCAGCCTCGATCTTCTCGACCGCCGATTTCGAGAACCGGTCCGCGACAACGGTCAGGGACTTGGAGATCTCACCCTGGCCGAGGATCTTCAGCAGATCGAAGCGTCCCTTGGCCAACCCCTTGGCCCGCAGCGATTCGAGATCGACGGTGTCGCCCTTCTCGAACACTTCCTCGAGTGTGGCGACATTGAGGATCGCAACGACATCGGCGAAGGCCTTGTTGTTGAAACCCCGCTTGGCCATCCGGCGGAACAGGGGCATCTGTCCCCCCTGAAAACCTCGGCGTCGCGAAGCTCCCGCGCGACTGCCATAGCCCTTGTGGCCACGCCCGGCCGTCTTGCCGTGCCCGGATCCCGGACCCCGACCGACACGCCTGCGGCGTTTGCGTTTACTGATACCGCGGTGGACATCATCAAGAATCACGAGAGTTCTACTCCTCGCAACCGCGCCACCGTTTCACGGGTTCGCAGTCGCTTGAGTCCATCGAAGGTCGCCTTGACCAGGTTGATCGGATTGTTCGACCCACGACTCTTGGTGAGAATATCGGCAACACCGAGTGAATCGACGACGGCGCGAACCGTCTCGCCGGCAATGATGCCGGTTCCCGGACTGGCGGGCAAGAGCAGTACCTTGGCCGCTCCGTAACGGCCAACGACCTGGTGGGGAATCGTCCGGCCCTCCAGCGGCAGATCGGTCATGTTTCGGTCGGCGTTCTTGACAGCCTTCTCGACAGCCACAGGAACCTCGGTCGCCTTTCCATACCCCCAGCCGACTCGACCGTTCTTGTCGCCGACAACAACAAGGGCCGAAAAGCTGAAGCGGCGTCCACCCTTGACGACGCACGAACAGCGACGAATCTGCACCACCTGCTCGGGTCCTTCGGCACGACCGTCGCGACCTCCACGGCCTCCACGACCACGACCACCACCAGGCCCGCCACCACGACCACGACCGCTGCCCGGACCGCCGCCACGACCGCCACCCGGTCCACCGCCAGTTCCACCCGTTGACACGATTCTCTGCTCCCGGCCTGTTTTGGCCTGTCCCGGTCGGCCCTTTCAGGCTTGTGCTTGTTCTCCGCGCCGGCTCGACCGTTTTGCCGACGATGTGATTCGTCTCAGAAATTCAATCCCGCTTCACGCGCCGCGTCGGCCAGTGAAGCAACCCGCCCATGATACCCGAACTTCCCTCGATCGAAGGCCACGTCCTTGATTCCCGCCTCGATCGCCCGTTCGGCCACTCGCTGACCGACGGCTTTGGCGGCGTCACAATTCCCGCCCGGCCCATCACCTTCGGTCGTACTTGCAGCCACCAGGGTCCGACCCGATTGGTCATCAATCACCTGGGCGTAGATGTGCTTGTTGCTGCGAAAGACACTCAACCTCGCACGCCCGTTACGATCCCGTCGCACACGGTTGTGTACGCGGAAGCCCCGTCGACGACGTCGGTTCGAGATTCGTTTTTGCGTTTTCATGACTCGTCAACCGCCTTGGTGACCGCTGTGGCCGACCACGTTATTCCCCGGCTCCAACAAATGCCTTGCCCTGCTTCCGTCTCACGAATTCGTCGCGGTAACGGATCCCCTTCCCCTTGTAGGGTTCGGGAGGACGTACTGCGCGAATGTCAGCCGCGAACTGTCCGACGGCCTGTTTGTCGCAACCAGAAATCTTGACCATTGTCGGGCTGGCCAGAGTGCATTCCACGCCTTCGGGCAACACCAACCGGACAGTGTTGGAGAATCCAACACTGAGATTCAGAGCGTTGCCTTCGAGAATCGCCTGGTATCCGACACCATGAATTTCCAGTTGCCTCTCGAACGGCGTGACCACCCCGACAACCATGTTGTTGATCAGGCTACGAGTCAATCCGTGCAGAGACCGACTGGTCCGACTGTCGTCCGGCCGGGTCACTCTCAGTTGACTCGGATCGTCATCGACCTCGATACCGACCGCTGGATGATGATCCAGCGACAATTCGCCCTTGGGGCCCTTCACCCGAACCACGGTCCCATCAACGGAGACCTCGACACCGGAAGGAATCGGGATCGGCTGTTTTCCAATGCGAGACATCAAGCAGCCCTTGGGTCGCGTGTGAGAAAAAGGAAAAAGGTGAGAGGAAACGTGTCGTCTGTCCTGAAGGATCGGCTTACCAGATCTCGCAGAGCACTTCGCCGCCGACGCCCTTCGACTTCGCCTCACGGTTGCTCAGCACACCCTGGCTGGTCGAGATCACGGAAATCCCCAGCCCCTGCAGCACGTCCTCGCTGTCCCGGTTGCGAGCATAAACTCGCCGACCGGGCTTGCTGACGCGCTGGATCGACTGGATCACGTCCTCTCCGTTGGGCCCGTACTTGAGGTTGAGCCGGATGACATTCTGGGGTGACTGCTCGACGATCTCGAAATCCCAGATATATCCCTCGCGCTGCAGGACTTCGGCGATACCCTGCTTGACGCGCGAGTTGGGAATTTCGACAGAGGGCCTCTCGATCCGCAAGGCATTGCGAATCCGGGTCAGCATGTCGGCAATCGGGTCGGTCATCATGGTCGTGGATCTCTTTGCGGTGCCGGCCTGGTCCCGGCAATCTTCGAGGGAAGGTTATGGTCTACCAACTGGCCTTGCGAGCTCCGGGAACCAGCCCATCAAGACAAAGGTCACGGAAGCAGATGCGGCAGATGCGAAACTTGCGGTAAACCGCGCGGGGCCGTCCGCACAACTGGCAGCGCCGTTCGCCGCGACTGCTGAACTTCGGCTTCCGGTTGGCCTTTTCGATCTTCGCCTTGCTGGCCATCAGTCTTCATCCTCTTTCTGAAACGGCATCCCCAGTTCCCTGAGCAACTCGCGACCCTCCTCGTCGACCTGTGCCGTGGTCACCAGGGTGATGTTCATTCCCTGCGTGTTGCTGACGCTGTCGGGATCGATCTCGGGGAAAACCATCTGCTCGGTCAATCCCAGCGAATAGTTCCCTCGCCCATCGAACGAACGAGGATTCAGTCCCCGGAAGTCACGAACACGCGGCAGCACCAGGGCAATCAGCCTGTCGAGAAACTCCCACATCCGCTGCCGCCTCAACGTGACCCGACACCCCACCGCATTGCCCTCGCGGAGCTTGAAGCCGGCAACACTGCGGCGAGCCCGGGTGATCTGGGGTTTCTGGCCCGAGAGAGTGGTGAGGTGGACAACAGCTTCGTCGAGTTTCTTGCTGTCCACAATCGCTTCGCCAACGCCCATGCTGATAACGATCTTCTCCAACCGCGGCACGGCCAGATCGTTGGCCTTGCCCAGCCGGTCCCTGAGCGCTGGAACCACTTCGTCTCGAAACTTGTCCTTCAACCGGGGCATCTCGCGGGTGCTCTCCTGGGTGACCGGTTCAACGGCCCCCCATGTGATTCCGAATCGTGAAAACTGGTTATTGGTATCTTGCTAACGGATGAACTTGCAGAGAATGTCTCGGTTCCGTCCTGATCGACTATCCCGTAACAGTTGCCGGACGATTGGCCTTGCGTCCACCGACCGTCCCGACACTGGTATCGCACTTCTTGCAGACGCGGACCTTGCCGCCGTCGTCGGTGAATTTCACTCCCAGCCGTACGCCTCGCGCGCAATGGCCACAGTAGAACAGCACATTGGAACTGTCAATTGGCAGGTCAATCTCCAATTGTCCTCCCTGAGGACTCTTCGGATGACCTCGACGCACATGTTTCTTGACCTGGTGGACACCCTCGACACGGATCTTCTTGCCACCGTCGAGCACCTGCACAACACGCCGCGGCGAGGGCCCTTTGTCCTCGCCGGCAATCACGACCACCAGATCTCCCTCGCGGATCTTCATCGCTCACACCACCTCACTGGCCAGGCTGACGATCTTCATGAACCGCCTTTCTCGCAGTTCGCGAGCGACGGCGCCGAAGATACGAGTGCCGGTTGGATTCTGGTCCTCATCGATCAACACGATCGCATTGCGATCAAAGCTGACATAGCTGCCATCAGCCCGGCGAGTGGGTTTTCGGCAACGAACAATCACCCCCCGCTCGACGCTCCCCTTGCGGACCTGGCTACCGGGCAGGGACTTCTGAATGCTGACGACGACTATGTCACCCAGGCCGGCGGTCCGCCGTCCCGTCCCTCCAAGCACCTTGATACACCGCGCGACCTTGGCGCCGGAATTGTCCGCGACGTCGAGCTGTGTTTGCATCTGGATCATGATTTCACCCGTCTCGGGAGCGGGTCACCCCGTCTCCCCACTTCGCTGTGCGGCCCTTTTAACCAGCCGCCTCCGCGGCACTCTCGACCACCTGCACCAGGTCCCACCGCTTGGTCTTGGACCGGGGGCGGCACTCGATGATCTCCACCACGTCCCCTTCATGAGCCAGGTTGCCTTCGTCATGCACGTAACAGACCGTCCGTCCGCGGACGATCTTCCCGTACATCGCGTGGCGATACCGCCGCTCGATCTCGACCCGAAGCGTCTTGTCGCCCTTGTCGCTGGTCACGACGCCGGTGAGTCTCTTCTTCATGGCCTGCTGTCTCGTTCTCTGCTGTTGAACGCCCCGTCTTGAACCCCGGGGCGGTTGTTCCAGTGATTTGCTCTGCCGTTCAGGATTCGTCTGAGGCCGTCTCGGCCACCGCTTCCTCGGTCACTTCTTCAGTCGTTTCAGTCGCTTCTTCGACCACGTCTGCCCCTCCCGACAATTCGCGTTCACGCTGGATCGTCTTGATCCTTGCGATGTCCCGTCTGATCTTGCGGAGGTTGCTCGGTGCATCGAGCCGTTCGGTGGCTGCCTGCACCGTCAACCGGAACAATTCCTCGATCAGCTGACGCAACTCGTGCGTCAACTGTTCGTCGCTCATCTGCCGGTATTCTGATGCCTTGGTCATCGTCTGGTCGCCGCCTGCTGTTGTCGTGGAAACGTGTGTCGTGGTGTCGGTTGTTGATCGGTTTTCGTGTTGGAGAAGAGTGTGCGTGCTAGACCGAGGGGCGTCGCCCGAGCAATCGGACGCGGACAGGGAGTTTGTAGGCCACCCGAGCAAAACACTCGCGGGCGGCTTCTTGCGAAATCCCCGAAACCTCGAACAGCACCGTGCCGGGCTTGACCACCGCAACCCAGTGATCCGGTTCCCCCTTGCCCTTTCCCATCCGAGTTTCCAATGGCCGAGCCGTAACCGGTTTATCCGGAAAGACACGGATGTAGAGTTTCCCTTCGCCCCGGATGTACTGCGTCACAGCAATCCGACACGCCTCGATGGTTGTCGCCCGCACGTGCCCCGGCTCAAGCGACTGGAGTCCCCAGTCACCGAAAGCCACGGTATTGCCACGTGTGGCGTTACCTTTTATGCGCCTTCTTTGGCTTTTGCGGTGCTTCACCCGCCTGGGCATTAGCGCCATCGCCAGACTCCTCACTACTCGCGTATGTGCCGTGGTGGATCCAGACCTTCACCCCAATCACTCCTTGGGCGGTCTGGGCCACTGCCAATCCGTAATCAATGTGTCTTTGCAGGGTCGAAAGCGGGATCGAGCCACGACTGGCTTTTTCGGTCCGGGACATCTCGGCACCGCCGAGCCGCCCGGAAACCTGAATCTTGACTCCCTGGACACCCGATTCCATGACCTGGTCAAGTGTCCGCTTGATCGCCCGCCGAAAACTGCCCCGCTTCGAGAGCTGAGCCGCCACGTCCTCGGCCACCAGGACCGCGTTCCGCTGCGGATCGTTGATCTCGACAATCTTCAATTCCATCCGTCGCCCGGTCAGCTTCTCGAGTTCCGCCTCAAGACGCTCGACCTCCTGCCCCTTACGACCGATGATGATTCCCGGCCGGGCGGTGTGCAGGTGGACAACCACGAAGTCCCGTGTCCGCTCGATCTCGATCCGAGAGATCAGCGCGAAGTTGTACTTCTCCTTGACGAACGACCGAATCTTGTGGTCTTCGATGAGCAGGTCACCGAATTCCCTCTTCGAGGCGTACCAGCGGCTGCGCCAGTCCTCGACGACACCCACCCGAAATCCGGTCGGTCGAACCTTTTGTCCCATGCCGCTGTCCTTCGTCCCTTTCGGGCCCCGTCCTGTGTTCTGACGAACGTTTGCCTGCCCCTGGGCAGGCCGTATTTGAATCGTTGCTAACCTAACCCGCCTCGGGGACATCGATCCCCACGTGAATGTGACACTGCCTCTTGCGAATCATGAAGGCCATGCCCCTGGCCCTCGGCTGGATCCTCTTGAACATCGGCCCACCGTCCACCCGCGCCTCGGTGATCTTCAATCGACCGACATGAGCGGTCATTTCCGCGGCATTGGACTGGGCACTGAGGATGACCTGTTCGAGCATCCTGGCACCACGATTGGGCAGATACTTGAGTGCATCCAGCGCGTCCTCGACGGTCTGGTGGCGGACCAGATCGGCCAGAGGACGGACCTTCGTCGCCGAGATCCGTGCGTAGCGATGTGATGCCTTGATAAGGGCCATTTCGGCCAATCCTTGTTGTGTTGTGTTGTGTGTTGTGTCTGCTCTTGGTCTGGTGTTCCCGGACAGCCCTCTAACGACTGCCCCTGGCCCCGTGTCCCCGAAAGGTTCGAGTCGGAGCGAATTCGCCCAGCTTGTGGCCAACCATCTCTTCGGTCACGTAGACGCTGATGTGAGCTCGCCCGTTGTGCACCAGAAACGTGTGGCCGATAAACTCCGGCGCAATCGTACTCCGCCGCGCCCAGGTCCGGATCGGCTCCTTCCGCTGGTCAACGTCCAACTGCTCAATTTTCTTGAGCAGCTTTTCGTCAACGTAGGGCCCCTTCTTGAGTGAGCGTCCCATGAAGTCGTCTCTCGCTGTGTTCTCTATTGTGCCCGGGTTGGCCTGTCCGGATGGCCCGGAATCAGATCTTCAATTGTCCATAACGACGTGACCGGCGGCGACGAACGATGGCCCGTGACGACGCCTTCCTCCGCTTCCGGGTCGAGCCACCCTTGGCCAGAACACCGGTCGGACTGCAGGGGTGGCGACCACCGGAGTTGCGGCCTTCGCCTCCCCCCATCGGATGAGCCACCGGGTTCATGGCCGTGCCGCGAACGTGAGGCCGCCGTCCCATCCACCGTTTGCGGCCGGCCTTGCCGAGCACGATGAGGCTGTGTTCCAGGTTGCCAATTTGACCGATCGTGGCACGACACGCGACCGGCAGTCGGCGGACTTCTCCGGAGGGCAGCGTGATCTGGGCCCACTTCTCCTCGCGGGCATTGAGTACTCCGGCGGCACCGGCACTGCGACACAACTGGCCACCACGCCCCGGCTGCATCTCGATGTTGTGGATCGTTGTCCCCAGCGGAATTCTCGACAGGGGCATACAGTTGCCGACCTTCGGCTCGGCCCCAGGACCACTCATCACTTCGTCACCGGCCACCATCCCTTCGGGGGCCAGGATGTACCGCTTCTCACCGTCGACATAGTGCAGCAGCGCGATCCGAGCCGTCCGGCACGGGTCATACTCGATAAACGCCACCTTCGCCGGCACGCCATCCTTGGTCCGCTTGAAATCGATGACGCGGTATTTCTGTTTGTGTCCACCACCACGGTGCCGCGTGGTGATCTTGCCCTGGTTGTTTCGCCCACCGGTCTTCTTCCGCCGCCTGGTCAACCGTCGCTCGGGCTTCTTCCGGCGATCGGTCAACTCGGTGAAATCGCTCACCGTCGCGCCGCGGCGGCCGGGCGTTACCGGCTTGTATTTGCGAATCCCCATCGTTGCTGGCTTTCCTGGCTGATCGGGGCTCCGTGATGGAACGCCCGAGCGAGTCCGTGGTTTGTCCTGGTCTGGCGGTTGTTATCGGCTGATGTGTCTTGTGTGTCTTATCACGGCCACGTGGCACAGCGGCTCAGAAGAACGTGATATGGTCTTCTTCATGCAGCTTGACGACGGCCTTCTTCCAACTCTTGGTGTGCCCCTGGCGGTTCTTGTGACGACGGGGCTTGCCCTGCCGCTTCTGGGTCCTCACCGCCACGACACGGACCTCAAAGAGTTCCTCGACGGCGGCCCGGATCTGATCCTTGGTCGCCTGCTTGTGCACCTCAAAGGTGTACGCATTCAATTCGTTGTCCTGGGACTGCTCCATGCTCTTCTCGGTCACCACCGGGCGAAGGATCACCTGATAGGCTTCGAGATCCAACCCGGCCTTGCGGCCGGCGGTCCCGTTCGACGTTGAAGGAGATGTCTGATTCATCGTTTGTGCTCCCGGCCGACTCAGTCGGCCTCCTCCTCACCCGACGACGCCTCGTCCGAATCGTCAGCTCCAACCGGCACCGCCTTGGGCGGCCCTTCACGGAGCAAGTCCAGAGTCTCGGTCGTCAGCACCAACTGCTTCTGGTGGAGCAACTTGTAGGCGTTGAGATCGGCGGCGGGCGAGACCCACAGGTTGGGAATATTTCGAGCGGCCCGCCAGATGTCGCTGTCGTGAGCAGGAATCGCCAGCAGGCTGGAGGTCTCGGTGAGTTCCAGGGCTGCCAGCACGGCGGCGACGTGTCGAGTGCGAGGCTCGGAAATCACGAAATCCTGCAGCAACGTCACCTCGTCATCGCGAAATTTACTGAGCAACGCCTGTCGTGTCGCCGTGCGGATCGCCTTCTTGGGCAACCGGTACGACCAGTCCTTGGGACGCTTGGCGAAGGTGTGTCCGCCACCACGACGAACCGGCGACCGCCTCATACCGGCCCTTGCCCGTCCGGTCCCCTTCTGGCGATAAAGCTTGCGGGTGGAGCCGCGGACTTCGCCCCGCGACTTGGTCCTGGAAGCCCCCTGCCTCTGGTTGGCTTCGTACATCACCACCACGTCGTGCAGCAACTGCTTGTTGACATGCAAGGCAAAATCATCGGGATCGAGCTTGTACGACCCGACCTCGTCGCCATTCGTGTCTTTGACCGGCAAGGTAATCATGTCGAGGAATCCACTTCAGCATCCCGGCCCGATCGACCGGGATTTCAATTCGTATTTCAACCCAGCTTGTTGGTTGGACGGATCAGCACATAGCCCCCGGGGGGACCGGGCACGCCACCCTTGATCAGCATGGAGTTGGTCTCCGCATCGATCCGGACCACCTGCATGTGGCGGACCGTACTCCGGGCATTCCCGTAACGGCCAGGCATTCGCGTCCCCTTGAGGACCCTTGCGGGATCGGCACTCATGCCGATTCCGCCACCGTGCCTGTGCACCCGCTTCACGCCGTGGCTGGCTCGCTGGCCGGCAAAGTTGTGTCGTTTCATCACTCCGGCGAAGCCGCGTCCCTTGCTGGTCCCCACGACGTCGACGTGCGACATCTCGGCGAACAATTCCACCGTCAGGGTCTGCCCCACCTCCAGGTCGACGTTTTCCCCGTCGACGCGGAATTCGCGGACGAATTTTTTCGGCTCGCAGTTGGCCTTCTCAACCGGCTCAACCCCTGCCTCGGCTCTCGCCTTGGACCGCTTGCTGGACAATCCGACCACGTGGCCACGTTCACTGCGACTCGCCTGGCTGCCCCGGGTACGACGCCCCCCGACGGGCCGTTTCTTGTCCAGGAAACCCAGTTGGACCGCCTCGTACCCATCCCGCTCGACGGTCTTCAACTGCAACACAACGCACGGACCGGCCTCAACCACGGTGACCGGGATCAAGTCCCCGTCATCGGTGTAGACCTGCGTCATTCCGACCTTGCGGCCCAGAAGTCCGACCGGCATGAAACCCATTTCCTTGTTGTGGTGACCTGCCGGAAAGTTCCGGCCCGCGGAGGGCCGGGTCAGCCGGAGGCCTTAATCTTGATGTCAACTCCGGCCGGCAACGACAGCTTGTTGAGAGCGTCGATCGTCTTGGGTCCCGGCTGGACAATGTCAATCAGCCGCTTGTGAGTCCGAATCTCGAACTGCTCCCGCGACTTCTTGTCGATGTGAGGACTCCTCAGCACCGTGTAACGTTCAATACGTGTCGGCAGGGGAATCGGACCATGCACCTCGGCCCCGGTCCGCTTGGCCGTATCCACGATTTCCAGCGCGGACTGGTCCAGGACCGAATGGTCGAAGGCCTCCATACGGATTCGGAACCGCTTTTGACTGGCGTCGGCCACTCAGGCTCCCCCTAATCTTCAATCCGTTCGCGACCGGTTCGCGAACACCCAAAAAAACATTTCCCGACGGGCCGAGACCACGGGCGAGTGCACGGAACCAAGTCGACCAACCGACTCGCTTGGCCCCTCACGTTCCGCTGCCCTTCTCGGACCGTTTTCCTGTTCAACTGCCACCGCCGATCCCTTCGCAATTCGCTGACAACGTCAGCCGAGCGCAAAGCGGTCTCCGACGGTGGAAAACGGGCCATATTAGAGACGCTCGTGGGCTTTGTCAACGAAACCGAACCGGCTGCAGGACGAGAAAACCCCTCGGAAAACCGGGCAAGACGATCCCCGGATCATCCGATTCTCCGAGCTCGCAAATCGACCGATTCGAGCGTTCAGCCCAACATGGTCTCGAGCACATCTCGCGGAGCCTCGTCGTACTTGAGAGGTTCCATCGAATAGGTGGCACGGCCCTGTGAGAGACTGCGGGCCTGTGTCGAATAGCCGAACATCCGGGCCAGAGCGACCTCGGCATTGAGTACCGCGAGATCGCCACGACGTTGAGAATTGACGATGACGGCGTGACGAGCGTTCAGATCGGCCTGGATTGGACCGAGAAACTCATCTGGAGTGACGACTTCCAGTTGCATCACCGGCTCCAGCAGCAACACTCCCGCCTCGGTCAACAACCTGTGCATCGCGTCGCTGGCAGCCGCCTGCAATGCCACCTCGGTCGTCTCTTCCTCCCTCATCTCCACCTCCAGCAACTGCACTCGCACGTTCATCAACGGATACCCCAGCGTGCCACCGCCGGCCAGTTCCTCGTGAAGCGACTGGACCAGGGACTCGGCGAGCACCGGCGAGAGAGCAAACGGATCAAGGTGACTTTCGAGTTCGGCAGCACACTCCTCGGCAGTCGGAGTGATCGACAACCGCACGCGGGCAAACTGTGAGGCACCTGCCGAGGTTCTCTGGAATTCCCCCGTCGCCTCGGCCGCTTTCTGGATCGACTCGCGGTAACTCACCCGCGGCTTGTGGACCCGTACGGTCAACCCGAAATCTCGCTGCATCCTTTCGCGGATCACCTCCAGGTGCAGTTCTCCCATTCCGCTGATGATCGTCTGACCGGTTTCCTCTGAAACGCGGGCGGTGAAGGTCGGGTCCTGCCGAGCCAGCCGTTCGAGCACCTCAGCCAATTTCTTCCGCTCGGCACTGGTGTCCGGTTCAACGGCCATCGAGATCACCGTTTCCGGAAAATCGATCGACTCCAGCAACACCGGCTCACTGGCGTCGCAAAGGGTGTCACCGGTGACGGCGACCTTGGGGCCGATCACACCCACGATATCTCCGGCAATCGCCTGATCGGTCTCGATCTTCTCCCGATCATCGGCCTGCACACGCCAGATCTGGTTGACCAGTTCCTTGTCCCCGGTGCGAGCATTGACCACACGGGTTCCACCGATGAGCGTTCCGGAATAGATCCGCACGAAGCACAGATCCCCGTGAACATCCGATTGCACCTTGAAGACCAGTCCACAGAAAGCCGCGTCGGGATCACAGGAACGCTCGATCCCGACCACCCCCTCGCTCTCATCACCTTCCAACGCCTTCTTTCGAGCCTGGCGACGCGCCTGTTTCCCGGTGAGTTTCACGGCATCGGCGGGAATCCCGACAACGGGAGGGCGGTCCAGTGGGCTGGGAAGATAGGCGGTGACCGCATCCATCAACGGCTGCACTCCGATGCAATCGAGCGCCGAGCCGCAGACGGTTGGCTGGAACACGCCGGCCAACGTCCCCTGGCGGAGCAGCCGATGGATGTCCTCAACGGGCACATCATCCGTCTCGACGTAGGTCTCCAGCACATCGTCATCGAGAAGCACAACGGCCTCGAGCAATCTCCGTCGCCAGACTTCAACCTCCTGGTTCAGTTCCTCGGGCACCTCCTCAACGGTGACCTTCGAACCATCTTCGCGGCCATCGAATCTCAGCACCCGGCGGCCAACCAGGTCGATCACCGCGCGAAATCCTTCCCGGGCATCTCCCAGGGGGCCCTCTCCCAGTGGGATTTGAAGAGCCAGTGGCTGTCCACCCAGCCGGTCAACGATCTCGTCGAAAGTCCGCTCGAAACTTGCTCCGATTCGGTCGAGCTTGTTGATGAAGCAGATCCGGGGCACGTCATAGCGATTGGCCTGCCTCCAGACGGTTTCACTTTGGGCCTCAACACCTTCGACGGAACTGAATATCATCACCGCGCCGTCGAGCACCCTCAGGCTGCGTTCGACCTCTGCCGTAAAGTCCACGTGGCCCGGAGTGTCGATGATGTTGATCGTCGAGTCCTGCCACTGGCAGGTGATGGCGGCCGAATAGATCGTGATGCCGCGGCGGGCCTCGTCCGGATCGAAGTCGGTGATCGTCGTCCCGTCGTCAACACTGCCGAGCCGGTGCGATTGTCCACTGTAGAAGAGGATTCGCTCGGTCGTGGTCGTCTTGCCCGCATCGATGTGAGCAACGATGCCGATGTTGCGGACTCGCCCAATCGCGGCCGCATCGCCGCCGGCAGCCGACTTACCAGGCAAAATGCGCGAAGGCTTTGTTCGCGTCGGCCATCCGGTGGACATTCTCCCGGGTGGTCATCGCGGTACCTTCCCTGTTGAAGGCCGAAATCAATTCTTCAGCCAGTCGCAGATGAATCGGCCGCCCCTTCTTCTCCCGGATCGCCGCCAGAATCCACCGGATCGCCAAGGTCTGGCGTCGCTTCGGATTGACCGGTGTCGGCACCTGGTAGGTCGCTCCCCCGACTCGCTTGGAGCGAACCTCGATCATCGGCTTGATGTTCTCCACAGCCTGTGTGAAGACCTCAATGGGCTCCTCGCCCGAGACCCGTTCGCCGATCACATCCAACGCGTTGTAGAAGACCCGCTGCGCGATGCTCTTCTTCCCATCGTGCATCAGGCAGTTGACGAACTTCGAGGCCAGCACCGAATCGAACCGAGGATCGGGCTTCAACTGGGCGGCACTGGCAGTAAAACGCTTGGGCATCGGGAAGAACCGGGCGAATCGGAATGGGAGGACCGGGGAGGCAACGAACAGCACACCCAGGAGTTATTGAGGTTTCTTGGCTCCGTAACGGCTACGGGCTTGGCGACGATCTTCGACGCCCAGCGTATCGAGTACCCCACGGATGATCTTGTATCGGACACCGGGCAAGTCACGCACTCGGCCACCACGAACCAGCACAATCGAGTGCTCTTGCAGGTTGTGGCCTTCACCGGGAATGTAAGCGGTGACTTCCTTGCCGTTGGAGAGTCGGACACGGGCGACCTTCCGCAAAGCCGAGTTGGGCTTCTTGGGAGTCACCGTCTTCACCTGAAGGCACACTCCCCGCTTCTGCGGGCAGCCTTCCAGCAATGGCGTGTTGCTCTTGGAACGCTTGCGCTTCCGCGGCTTGCGTACCAGTTGGTTAATCGTCGGCACAGGGTCCGCCTGAAAAAAACGGGTCAACTAACGTGAATCGCCCACTCTATTGCGCCCCCGGGGCGCCGTCAAGCGACGGGATTCAAAGAGCCACAGGGCCTCTCGTCCCCCGATCGCAGGTCAATTTTTCGGAGCCTCCTTGGCTGGCTCTTCGGCCACCGGGGCTGCGGCCGCACCGGCTGCGGCCGCATCCTCCTCGCCATTGTACATCTTCATCCGGGCCAATCGCAGCCGCTCCTTCTCCGCTTCAAGTTCCAGCAGAGCTTCGGGCCGAATACGGACTTCCGAGTCCTGGTGCATGCGGAACCCGGTACCGGCGGGGACAAGATGGCCAAGGATGACGTTTTCCTTGAGTCCGACCAGGAGATCGTTTTTGCCGGCCAGGGCGGCCTCGGTGAGCACCTTGGTGGTTTCCTGGAAACTGGCTGCCGACACGAAACTCTCACTCTGGACGGCCGCCTTGGTGATCCCCAGCAACTGGATGGTCATTGTGGCTTCCTGCGGCTTCGATTTTTTGGCCGGAGTCTCACCAGCGGCCTCAATCTCCGCGTTCACCTCGTCAAAGACCTCCTTGGGCACGATGTCGTCGGACTTGAAATCGGTGTCGCCGGGATCGGCCACCTTGACACAGTCCCGCACCTGCTCATTGGTCTCCTGGAACTCGATCTTGTCGATGACAACACCCTCGAGCAGGTTCGTGTCACCGGCATCCTCGACCCGTACCTTCCGGAGCATCTGCCCGATGACAATCTCGATGTGCTTGTCATCGATGTCGACCCGCTGCGAGCGATAGACGTTCTGGATCTCGTGCATCAGGTATTGCTGAACGGCCTCGACACCCGAAACCCGCAGGATGTCGTGAGGAACCAGCGGCCCCCGGACCAGGGCATCGCCATGGCGAACCAGGTCCTTGGCATGGACCAGCAGCTGCTTGCCGTGCGGGATCAGGTGCGCCCGGGGTTCTCCGGCCTCGTCGGGAGGGTGAACGTTGATCACCCGCTGGTTTCGCCGGGTCTCTTCGGCCAGCTCAATCTCCCCGTCGATCTCGGCAATCACAGCCGGGTCCTTCGGCCTGCGGGCCTCGAACAACTCGGTCACCCGTGGCAGACCACCGGTGATGTCCTGTGTTCCGCCGGCTTCGCGGGGCGTCTTGGCCAACAGGTCACCGGCTGCGACCTTCTGCCCTTCCTCGACCTCGATACTCGCCTTCTCCGGCAGGTAATAAAACGCCTGCGTCTCACCAGAGTTGTCGACCAGGCTGATCTGGGGATGCTTCTCGCCCTTGTACTCCATCACTGTCCGGCGAATATTGCCGCTGGGATCGACTTCGACGTTGATCGTCTTGCCTTCCTTGCAGTTCTCGAGTTTCACCTTGCCCCCGACCTCCGCGATGATGGGAACCGAGTGAGGATCCCACTGGCACAGCGGCTGTCCTTCCCGGCACACGCCCTTGATTCCCTTCAGCGCATCACCCTCGGCCCCCTCGGGAATCTGGCAGTTGGGATCGGAGGAATCCCATTCCTCGACCATCAACCTCGCTCCGTTGGGCACGCGGTATCGCTCGAGCTCACGCTCGCGGCCTTCTCGACCGACGAGTTCCAGGATCACGATTTCCCCGTTGCGGCCCAGTGCGATCTTGTCGCCATCCGGTCCCACGCTGCGAACCCGTTCGAACCGAATCCGCCCCGGATGCCGCGTCCGGACTTCGCTCTCCTCGACATCACGCGAGGCGGTGCCACCGATGTGGAAGGTCCGCATCGTCAGCTGCGTGCCCGGTTCGCCGATCGACTGAGCGGCAATGATGCCCACGGCGAGCCCCTCTTCAACGATGTTGCCGTTGGAGAGATCCATGCCGTAGCAGAGCTGGCACATCCCAAGTTTCGATCGGCACGTCAACGGGCTGCGGACCTTGATCTTCTCGACACCCATCTCCTCGATCTGGCGAGCCTTGGCCTCGTCGATCAGGTCGTCCTCGCGGACGATCACTTCGTCGGTGATCGGATTGACGATGTTGGTTCGACTGACACGTCCGCGGATCGCGTCCGCCAGGCCCACCTCGACTTTTTCTCCTCGGTAAACCACTCCCTTGGTGATTCCCTCGGTCGTCCCGCAATCCGGCTCGGTGATCACCACGTTCTGGCAGATGTCGGCCAGCTTGCGTGTCAGGTAGCCACTGTCGGCAGTCTTCAACGCCGTGTCGGCCAGTCCCTTGCGGGCCCCGTGCGTGGAACTGAAATACTCCAGAACCGAGAGTCCCTCGCGGAAGTTCGCCTTGATCGGCGTCTCGATGATCTCACCAGACGGCTTGGCCATCAGGCCACGCATCCCTGCCAATTGACGAATCTGCTCGACACCACCACGGGCACCCGAGTTGGCCATCAGGAAGATCGGATTGACGTAGCCGGCTTCCTCGGGACGGTCATCGTGCTCGAACTCACGCATCATCTCCTTGGTGATCCGCTCGCGAGCATGGGTCCACTGGTCAAGCACCGCGTTGTAGCGTTCCTGATCGGTGATGATCCCGCGACCGTAAAGCTTTTGCTGTTTATCGACCTCTTTCTCGGCCAACGCGATCACGTCATCCTTGTTGTCGGGTGTTCGCAGGTCGGAGGTGGCAAACGAGAGCCCGCTGTGGGTCGCCTCCTGGAACCCCAGGGCCTTCATCCGGTCCAGCAGGCTGATCGTATCGCTCCGACCGAGATTGTCATGGTGGTAACAGTCGGAGATGACATTGGCCAGATCCTTGCCCTTCATCGTCAAGTTGTAGTAGGCCATCTGCGGATCGAGGATGTCGTTGAAGAGCACCCGACCGACGGTCGTGTCCAGGAGTCCACCGGGACGGTAGTCCTCTGGCGGCTGCGGCCGGATTTCCTTGTCGGCCGGGAGGCGAAGCTTGATGCGGGTGTGTCGGGTGACGCGGCCAAGTTCCAGGGCCATGAAAACTTCTGCCGTCGAGGCGAACTTCATGTCCTCGCCGGGACGATCGTCCTTGGGCAAAGTCAGGTAGTAGCAGCCCATCACGATGTCCTGGCTGGCGCTGATGATCGGCGCGCCGTTGGCCGGGGAGAAAATGTTGTTGGTCGAGAGCATCAGCGTGGTGGCTTCGACCTGGGCCTCGATCGACAACGGCAGGTGCACCGCCATCTGGTCACCGTCGAAGTCCGCATTGAACCCCTTGCAGACCAGCGGGTGAATCCGGATCGCATTCCCTTCGACCAGCGTCGGTTCGAAAGCCTGGATCCCCATCCGGTGCAGGGTCGGCGCCCGGTTGAGCAGCACCGGGTGGTTGGTGATCACTTCATCGAGGATGTCCCAGACGTCATCGTCCTTCCGCTCGAGCATCCGCTTGGCGCTCTTGATCGTGTCGGCATGGCCGAGTTCTTTGAGGCGACGGATCACGAAGGGCTGGAACAACTCCAGGGCGATCTTCTTGGGCAGGCCACACTGGTGGAGTTCCAGTTCGGGGCCAACGACGATCACCGACCGGGCCGAGTAGTCGACCCGCTTGCCAAGCAGGTTTTCGCGGAACCGACCCTGCTTGCCCTTGATCATGTCGGTCAAGCTCTTCAGCGGACGGTTCGACGACCCCAGCACGGGTCGCTTGCACCGGTTGTTGTCGAAGAGTGCGTCGACCGACTGCTGCAACATCCGCTTTTCGTTGCGGACGATGACCTCCGGAGCATTCAGGTCGACCAGCTTCTTGAGCCGGTTGTTCCGATTGATGATCCGACGGTAGAGATCGTTGAGATCACTGGTGGCAAAATTGCCAGAATCGAGCAGGACCAGCGGGCGGAGATCCGGAGGGATCACGGGAACCACTTCGAGCACCAACCAGTCGGGACGATTCTCGCTGTCCCGCAGCGACTCGATGATCTTCAACCGCTTGATCAGGTCCTTCTTCTTCTGCTGGCTACCGGTTTCCTGCAACTCGGTTCTCAACTGCGTTGAAAGCTCGGCCAGGTTGAGTCCCAGCAGCAATTCCCTGACCGCCTCGGCGCCCATTCCCAGCGTGAAGTATTCCTCGCCGTACTTCGCTCGAGCGTGCCGAGCTTCCTCCTCGGTCAGGATCTGGCAGCGGCGCAGAGGGGTGTCACCGGGATCGACAACGACGTAGTCCTGGAAGTAGATCACCTTCTCGAGGCTGGTGGTCTTCATGTCCAGCAACGCGCCCAGGCGGCTGGGCATGCTCTTGAAGAACCAGATGTGCACGACAGGTGCGGCCAGTTCGATGTGCCCCATCCGCTTGCGACGGACCCGACTGTGGGTGACTTTCACTCCACAGCGATCGCAGACCATCCCCTTGTACTTCATCCCGCGGTACTTGCCGCAGGCACATTCCCAGTCCTTCTCCGGCCCGAAAATCCGTTCGCAGAACAGCCCATCCCGCTCGGGACGGTAGGTGCGGTAGTTGATCGTTTCGGGTTTCTTGACCTCCCCGAAAGACCAACCGCGGATGTCGTTCGGGCTGGCCAGCCCGATCTTGACGGAGCCATAGTCGTTGATCCGGTCGTAGGCCGTCGCTTCACCAACGCTCACGTGACTTGCTCCTGGCTATGATGCCGTTTGGATGCCTGTTGTCTCACCTGCAATCGTCGGACCGCAGTCCCTCTCGGGAGTCCTTCCGGGTCAGAGGGTGGTTTTTTCGAGCTGGAGATTGAGTCCCAGCCCGCGAATCTCGTTGTTGAGCACATCAAAGCTGGCCGGTGTGCCAGCTTCGAGCGTGTTCTCTCCCTTGACCATCGACTCGTAAATCTTTGTCCGGCCTTCCACGTCGTCGCTCTTGACTGTCAACAGCTCCTGCAGGATGTAGGCGGCGCCGTATGCCTCCAGCGCCCACACTTCCATCTCGCCGAATCGCTGTCCCCCGAATCGGGCCTTTCCGCCCAGCGGTTGCTGGGTGATCAGCGAGTAGGGGCCAGTCGCCCGCGCGTGAACTTTGTCGTCGACGAGGTGGTGGAGCTTGAGCATGTAGATCTGGCCGACGGTCACCTTCTGCTCGAAGGCCTCACCGGTGCGACCGTCAAACAACTCGCTCTTGCCATCCTCAGGCAACCCCGCCTCGACCAGCTTGTTACGAATCTCCTCCTCGGGAGCACCATCGAAGACCGGGCACAGGGCACGGAAACCAAGCTTGCTGGCGGCCCAACCGAGGTGGGTCTCCAGGATCTGGCCGACGTTCATCCGACTGGGAACTCCCAGCGGGTTGAGGATGATGTCGATCGGGGTGCCGTCTTCCAGATAGGGCATGTCCTCGTCGGGGAGCACCTTGGAAATGACTCCCTTGTTGCCGTGGCGACCGGCCATCTTGTCGCCAACGGAGATCTGCCGTTTGCTGGCGACGTAGACCTTGACCATCTGCAACACGCCGCTGGGAAGTTCGTCGCCCCGCTTGAGGCTGTTGAGCTCGCGGTCTCGGATCTGGATCTGTTCTCTGAAGGCTCCAGAAGTCTCCCGCTTGAGCTTCTCGAGATCCTTGCGTTTCTGGGGGCTGCGGATGTCGAGTTCGGCGAAGTGATCATCAAACCGATCGGCGTACTCGGCCAGCACGCGGACATCCTCACTCTTGCGGAGTTCGGCACCCTCCTCGTCGGTCAACCGTCGCCCCAGCACACGCTCGAAATCCTCCAGGAACGCCAGGAACGCCGTGGCCACCTCTGTGTTGCCCGCCTTCTCGGCCTTCCGCACGACCGCCTCGAACCTCTTTCGCTCATCTTCCGGGAGACTCATTCTCCGAGAAAACCGCTCGGTGTGGATCACGATTCCCTCGACCCCACTGGGCACGTCCAGCGACTCGTTCTTCACGTCCTCGCCGGCCCGTCCGAAGATCGCATGCAGCAACTTTTCTTCCGGGGTCAGTTCGCTCTTGGCTTTGGGTGACACCTTGCCGACCAGGATGTCGCCGGAGCTAACCCGAGTGCCGACCGTGACGATCCCCTCCTCGTCAAGATGCCTCAGGGCCTTCTCGCTGACGTTGGGAATGTCTCGGGTAAACTCTTCACGACCGAGCTTCGTCTCACGGATCTCGACGTCAAACTCGTCGATGTGGATCGAGGTATAAACGTCTTCCTTGACCAATCGCTCGGAGACAATGATCGCGTCTTCGAAGTTGTATCCTTCCCACGACATGAAGGCGACCAGCACGTTGCGTCCCAGGGCCAACTCGCCATCCTTGACCGCGGCCGTATCACACAGCGGATCTCCCGCCTTGACCTTCTGGCCGATCTCCACACGGGGCTTCTGGTTCTTGCAGGTTCGCTCGTTGAGCCCCTGAAACTTTTCGAGTTCGTGCACCACCCCGTCGACCTCGACCCGTGTCGCATCGACATAGTTGACACGTCCGGACTTCTGGGCCTTCACCACCATTCCCGACCGCTTGGCAACTTCTGACTCGAGCCCGGTGCCGACAATCGGGGGCTCGGTGATCAACAACGGCACGGCCTGCCGTTGCATGTTCGAACCCATCAAGGCCCGGTTGGCGTCATCATGTTCCAGGAACGGAATCAGGCCGGCCGAGACGCCCACCATCTGGTTGGGAGCCACGTCCATGAACTCAACCTGTCCACTGGGCACCACCACCACGTCGTTGTTGTAGCGAGCCAGGACACGGTCCTCGATGATCCGCCCGTTCTCCAGGCTGGTGTCAGCCGGAACCACGTATCGCAGAGCCTCCTCATCGGCCCTCAGCCGGACGACCTCGTCGGTCACCTTGCCGTCCTTGACCACGCGGTAGGGTGTCGTCAAGAACCCATAAGCATCGACCTCGGCGTGGATCGACAGCGACGAGATCAACCCGATATTGGTGCCTTCCGGTGTCTCGATCGGACAGATCCGGCCGTAGTGAGAAATGTGGACATCCCGCACTTCGAACCCGGCCCGCTTGCGGTTGAGGCCACCGGGCCCGAGAGCACTGAGCCGACGTTCGTGGGTCAACATCGAGAGCGGATTGGTCTGGTCGACGACCTGGGACAGTTCGCTGCGACCGAAGAAGTACTCGATCGCCGCCGAGACGCTCTTGGGATTGACCAGTGTCCGCGGTGTCATCTCCTCGACATCCTTCAGGCTCATTCGCTCCTGCACCGTTCGGCGCAGCTTCAGGAATCCCTTGCGGATCTCCTCGGCCGCCAACTCGTCGATTGTCCGCAGCCGCCGGTTGCCGAGATTGTCGATGTCGTCGGTCTGGACCAGGTCGTTGCCACCGGTCTTCAAGAGCATCAGGTAACGAATCGCGTTGACAAAGTCCTCCGGACACAACGTCATCGCGGTGTCCGGAATGCCGTCCTGTTCGAAGTTCTCTTCGAGAAACTTGTTGTGCTCGGGAGTCTTCTGGTTGTCCGGCTTGAACTTGCGATTGATGCGGAAACGACCGACCTTGCCGAGCCGGTACCGGTTGACGTCAAAGAACTTCTCACGGAACAGGTCCTGGGCCTTCTCCAACTGGGGCGGGTTGCCCGGGCGGAGCCGCTGGTAGATCCTCAGCAACGCTTCCTGGTGGCTGTGGGTCTCGTCGTTGTAGAGCGTGTTGAGGATCAGGCGTTCACGGACGGCATCCCCGTGAATGATCTCGATGTCCTTGACCTTCGCCGCAACGATCTCCTTGGCACGTTCCTCCCCGATCAACACGATCTCGGAGTCGTCCCCGATCGTGTTTCGCGAATCGACAATGATCTCCCCGCTTCTCTTGTGGCTGGCCGGATAGACAATGTCATCGGCAGCAAACGACTCGGCAATCCGTTCGACATCTTTCGGCTTGGGAGCCTTGATCAACTCGGTCGAGTAGAACAGCTTCAGCAGGGCGGTGTCGGTGCCGTACTCGGGCCCCATCGCACGCAACAGCGTCAGCGCCGAGAACTTGCCGCTCTGGTCGATGCGGACATCGAGCATATCCTTCTTGGTGACAACCAGTTCGATCCAGCTGCCTCGTTCGGGGATCACGCGGCAGGAAAAACTCGATCGTTCGCCCGGCTCGGTGGTCTCAACAAAATCCACGCCCGGAGAACGGTGCAACTGGCTGACCACGACGCGTTCGGCACCGTTGATGACAAACTCGCCACCGCCGAGCATGATCGGCATGTCACCGAGATAGACCTCCTCCTCGATCGGCTGCTCCTTGTTGAGCCGCATCTTGACGCGGAAAGGCTTTCCGTATGTCAGCCGCAACTGGCGGCAGGCCGTGGTGTCGAAACGCGATTCCAACAACTCGTAGCCGCAGTAATCCAGACGGTACTGACCGTCGTAACTCTCGATCGGGAATACTTCCTGCAGGATCCCCTCCAGCCCAAGAGGTTTCCGCTTGTCCGACTCGAGTTCCTCCTGCAGGAAGCTGTGGTAGGACTTGGTCTGGATCTCGGTGAGATCCTGCAGCAGGTCACCATCATCACGGCCCTTGCCGAAGTTCTTGGTGTCGTTGGTCTGCAGAATCCGGGTCGAGGGAATCGGCATGTCAGGCTCTCTTTTTCCTGTTCTCTCCGGCCCTTGGGGCTCGGGTCACGCACGAGCCAGACCACGGGGGCCCGGCGAGGCGATCGTTTGGGAACCGGTCAGAAATTCGGAAGGGAAACGCCGCGAAGCCCTGGTTCGGGCACGCACGCCAACGAAAACTTGAGGGTTGTCGGCTTTCGCACTCGGGGGTCGCAGGGACGAACTCGAAGCAGTCCCTCGTCCTCCCCTTGACACTCGAGGTGCCAGGGCTGGATTTGGGTTTTGCGAATTTTCGGGGGCCGGCAACGAGAAACACAACGGGTTCGCAGGCTCCATGTCTCGGCTACGATCCGCGGGTGGGTTCCGATGACCACGGGTAGTCATCGGAGTCAGGGCTGGCAGCGGGGCAGTCGGAGTCAGCAACGGGGTTCGACGTAAAAAACGCTTGGCCGCGGGCAACTCGTGACCAGCCGCACGGAAAGCGGCACAGTTACGAGCAGGACACCTGGAGCCGGACGATCCGGATCCAAGGGTCCCGCGTGACGACGCGAGTCACTTGATCTCGCACGCCCCGCCAGCCGCCTCGATTTCCTCCTTGAGCTGGTTAGCCTCGTCCTCAGAGACTCCTTCCTTGAGTGCTGCCGGGGCGCTTTCGACCAATTCCTTGGCCTCTTTCAACCCCAGACCAGTTGCGGCGCGAACAGCCTTGATCACCGGGATCTTGCTGTCGCCGAAGCCAGTCAGCATGACATCGAACTCGGTCTGCTCCGCGGCCGCGTCGCCACCACCGTCACCACCTCCAGGACCCATGGCCATGACCACGCCACCACCGGCGGGTTCAATTCCGTGGACTTCCTTGAGGTAGTCGGCTAGCGACTTGGCCTCCAATAGGGTCAGGCCGACCAATTGGTCACCAAGCGTCTTGGTGCCATCGTCGAATTCAGTCTCGGTCACGGTTGCTTCGTCGGTCGCCATCGCTTCATGTCCTCTCGATACGCTCTCGCGTTAGATGGTACTGTACCCGGTTTTCGCCTGATCGCCACCGGTCAGGCGTCTGATTCCTCGGATTCTGTCTCTGTCGCGGCCTCGGCGTCATCGCCAGAGTCGGCTTCTTCGGCCCCAGCCTCTTCGGCTTCTTCGGCCCCAGCCTCTTCGGCTTCCTCGGCACCAGCCTCTTCGGCCGATTCGTCAACAGTTGTTTCGTCAGCCGCCCCTTCACCGTCGGCGATGGCCTCAACCTGACCGGCCAACTTGCCACCGGGCCCAAGCAGCGCTGCAGCCAAGTTGGCCCCAGGAGCGAGTAGCAACCCGGCAATCTGGCCAATCAATTCCTCACGGCTGGGACTCTTGGAGAGCTCCTCGACATCGCCCTTGGAAAGTGTGGTGCCTTCGAGCACTCCACCCTTGATGGCGATCAGATCGGATCCAAGTTCATCGACCCAGCCGGCGATCTCCTTGCTCAGCGAGACGATGTCTTCACCACCGTAGACCAGGCTCGAGGGCCCCTCGAGAATCGGGTCCAGCTCAGTGATTTCCCGGGAGTGCAGAGCCCGCAGCGCCATCGAGTTCTTGACGGTCAGGACATTGATGTCCTTCTCTCGCAGTGCCAAGCGGAACCGGTTGTCGCTGATCGCGTCGAGCCGCGAACTGTCGACGACCAGGATCTCGGTCGTGTCACCGATCCGCTGTTGCAGATCGGTCACCAGCATTTCCTTGATCCGTTTACTCATCGGTTCTGACTTCTTGTTGCCGGGACCACTCGATGGCCCCAGGGCGGTGTTGTGTTGAAAGTGTCTCTAGGCAGCCACCGCAATACCCGGCGTCATCGTCGCCGAGATCGTGAGTGACCTGACGTAGGTGCCTTTGGCCGAGGAAGGCCGCAGCCCCTCGATCATCCGCACCAACGCTCCGGCATTTTCGACCAGTTGCGTTTCATCGAAACTCAGTTTGCCCACGACCGCATGGACGTTGCCGAACTTGTCGACGCGGAATTCAATCTTCCCCGCCTTGTACTCCTTGACAGTGGCAGCGACTTCGGTGGTCACCGTTCCGGCCTTCGGTGAGGGCATCAAGCCGCGAGGACCAAGCACTCGGCCGAGCGGACCCACCAAGCCCATCAGGTCGGGCGTAGCAATGGCCACATCGAAGTCCATCCATCCGCCCTGGACCTTCTCGGCCAACTCCTTGGCCCCCACCTCGTCGGCACCCGCCTCCTCCGCTTCTGTCGCCTGGTCCCCCTGGGCAAAGACGACCACTCTTTGGGTCTTGCCGATTCCGTGGGGCAAAACAAGCGAACCGCGAACGACCTGATCTGCCTGCCGGGGATCGACCCCCAAGCGGAAGACCAATTCAACGGTCTGGTCAAAGGCGCACTTGCGGACCCCCTCGGGCAAAGACGCTTCCATCGCCTTCAACTCGTGGACCGCCGTGGCCAAGTCGACCGAACCGACTTCAGCGACTCGCTCCCTAAGGAACGCCATCCGCCGCGATTGTTTTTTCATCGCTCCTCACCCCCCAACCCGCGCGCCGGGAAACCCTCTGTTTTAGGCCCCCGCGAGCCGTCAGTCAACCACCTCGATCCCCATGTTTCGTGCCGTCCCGGCGATGATCAGCGCCGCCTGGTCGATGTTGGGTGCGTTCAGGTCCTCGTACTTGACCCGTGCAATCTCTTTGAGTTGCTCGGTGGTCACCGAACCGACTTTCTCCAACTTCGGGTTTCCCGAACCCTTGGCAATCTGTGCTGCCTGTTTGAGCAACACGGCCGCCGGAGGACTCTTGGTGATGAACTCGAATGACCGATCGCTGAACACGGTGATCACGACCGGGATGGTCGTTCCTGCCATGTCCTTGGTGCGATCGTTGAACTGCTGAACGAACTGGCCGATGTTCACACCATGCGGCCCCAAGGCCGTTCCGACCGGGGGGGCCGGAGTGGCTTGACCACCAGGCACCTGGACTTTGATCTTTGCGATTTCCTGCTTGGCCATCTGACCCTCAGACCTTCTCTACCTGCCAATATTCCAGTTCCGCCGGTGTATGCCGACCAAAGATTTCGATCAGGACCGAAATCTTGCCGCTCGCTTCGTCGATCTCGTCGATCTCGCCCTCGAAACTCTCGAAGGGACCATCTTTGATCTTGACCACATCTCCGGCCGAAAAATCGATCTTGATCCTCGCCGGTTCGGCCTCCTTCTCCTCTTCCTTGCCCAACATCCGCGAGACCTCCTCGTCGGACATCGCTACCGGCTTACCACCCGCGCCCGTGAAATCACCAATTCCACTGGTGCCGCGGACCAGATACCAGGTCTCGTCGTTGAGCACCATTTGCACAAAGAGGTAACCGGGAAACAATTTCTGCTCTGAAACCCGTTTCTTGCCGGATTTCGTCTCGACGACGTTCTCGGTCGGAATAATCACCTCGGTGAAGAACTCATCCAGACCCTCACGAGCAATCCGCCGCAAAAGTGACTGACGAATCGACTTCTCACGATTCGTCGTGACCTTCAAAACAAACCACTGCAACCGCGATTCCTCGTCCTCTTCGGCTTCAGGCTCTTCGGCTTCGGGCTCTTCGGCTCCAGACTCTTCGGCTCCAGACTCTTCGGCTTCGGGCTCTTCGGCTTCGGGCTCTTCGGCTTCAGGCTCTTCGGCTTCAGGCTCCTGACCGACGTCCGCAGAGGCGTCCGAATCGTTCATCACGTCATCAACCGGCTGGTCGGACGCGTCGTCATCGGGAGTCGTGGCATCGTCGAACATCGGGTCGTACCGCTTGACTTCTTGTTCCCAATGCGCCACCAGCCCACGATCGGCTCTCCTTGCACTCAGCCGTGCCCACGACGGTCCCCGCCGTTTTCTGGTCACGCCTGGCCGCGATCGGCAACGCCCCCCAAACACTGTTTCAAAATCCCTCGCACTCGTGCGAGGCTTGTCGGTGGAGGTCAATTGCAACCCCACCGTCATGTCTGCCCGGTTTCAGGCCCCCCGAAACCAAACCCTCAGAATAAGACCCCGGTACTGGTGAAAACTCTCTGCCAGAAGACATCGAACACAAACAGTACCAACGTCAAAAACACCATGGCGAACAACACCACGGCCGTAGATCGTTTCAATTCAGCCCAATCGCTCCAGGTCACCTTGTCCATTTCCGCCTCGACCGAGATCAGGAAGTCGGCAAAGCGAGGCCAATGGATGATTCGGAAGGTGGCCCACAAACCAACCACGGTCATCGACGCGGCAACCACCACTGGCAACCGTTCCCACCCGTCCTCGGACGGAAAACCGGTCAGCAGCTTTTGATACAGGGTATAGACCCCAAAGAGAACGATCAACGACAGCGACGCAGCAGTCAACTGGCGAGTGACCCGCCCCTGTGACCGTTTGTAACGAGCCAAGGCAAAGTTGTTTGCCAAGGCGCTACCTAGACCGTCTGAGGTTACTGCTGTGGTTTTCTGCTTGGCCATGTCACTTCCGCGGTCGATCACAAGGCACGGGCGGAGGGATTTGAACCCCCAACCGCCGGATTTGGAATCCGGTGCTCTGCCAATTGAGCTACGCCCGTACAGAACACCGGCGTTCCGGCCCTAGGCCGGACCCGATGATCCTACTTCTTTCGTGACTCCTTGTGCAGCGTATGCCGGCGAGTCTTGGGACAATATTTCTTCAATTCGAGGCGCTCGGTCCCCCGGGTCTCCTTCTCGACCCGGTAATTCCGCGAGCCACAATCGGTGCATTCCAGCCAGATATATTCTCTGGGCATCACGAATCTCCCCGAGTGACGGAACCTATCGGCCTCAAGCATTCCACTTGTGGAACACGTGAGAAGCCCAATTACGCCCGCCGCTGATCATTTCCCAGGCACACCAAGAGCCCGGAAACGAATGTCCTGTGCCGACCGTCGGGCCGACTGCTACTCGATAATCTCCACGACACGACCCGAACCGACCGTTTTGCCACCTTCGCGGATGGCGAACCGGCTGCCTTCGTCCATCGCAATCGGCTTGCCAAGTTCGATATCCATCGTAACGTTGTCGCCGGGCATGCACATTTCCACGCCCTCGGGCAGGTGTGCTGCGCCGGTGACATCGGTCGTCCGGAAATAGAACTGGGGTCGGTACCCGGTGAAGAACGGCGTGTGCCGCCCACCCTCGTCCTTGGAGAGCACGTAGACTTCGCCCTTGAACTTGGTGTGAGGCATGATCGATCCGGGAGCAGCCAACACCTGGCCCCGCTGGATCTCATCCTTCTTGACACCCCGCAGCAGGATACCGACGTTGTCGCCGGCCTCACCGGTCGGCAACGTCTTGTTGAACATCTCGACACCGGTGCAGGTCGTCTCGGTCGTTTCCTTCAAACCGATGATCTCGACCTTCTCACCTATGTTCACCACACCCTGCTCGATCCGGCCGGTGGCAACCGTTCCACGACCTTCGATCGAGAACACGTCCTCGACGGCCATCATGAAAGGCTTTTCGTTGTCACGGACGGGCTCGGGAATGTAGCTGTCCAACGCATCCATCAACTCGCCGATGCAGGCGTTGGCCCCCTCGTCATCCGGGGAATCCAGGGCTGGCTTGCTCGCCCCGTGAATGATGGGGATTTCTTCACCGGGGAAGTCGTGCTTGGTCAGCAGGTCCCGGATTTCCTCTTCGACCAGCATCAACAATTCTTCGTCGTCGACCAGGTCGACCTTGTTGAGGAACACGACCAACGCGGGAACGTTGACCTGCCGAGCCAGCAAAATGTGTTCACGAGTCTGAGGCATCGGACCAGTACCCGCCTCGACCACCAGGATGGCACCATCCATCTGGGCGGCACCGGTAATCATGTTCTTGATGTAGTCGGCGTGACCGGGGCAGTCGATGTGAGCATAGTGTCGCGTGTCGGATTCGTACTCGACGTGACTCACGGCAATGGTCACCGTCTTGTTCTCGTCGCGGACGGTCCCGCCCTTGGCGATATCGGCGTAGCTCTTGAACTCCGCGAATCCCTTGGTCTGCTGCACCGCCAGAATCGCCGCCGTCAATGTCGTTTTGCCGTGGTCGATGTGACCAATCGTCCCGACGTTGACGTGCGGCTTTGTTCGTTCAAATGTTTCCTTGGCCATCGTTCCGGTTTCTCCCGATCCTGCTTTCGTTTGAGGATGCGTGTGTGGGTTGTCGTCTCGCGTTGATCTCGGCGTGTGCCGTTTTTCGAAGGTCTCGTTGTTGATTGTTCTGACAAGGAGCTGCTGATGGGACTTGAACCCATGACCTCGTCCTTACCAAGGACGCGCTCTACCGACTGAGCTACAGCAGCCTGGTGCGGCCTTGAGCCACTTGGAGCCGCCGGGGCCCGTTGTTTCAGTTGCCCACTCGACCGGGACAGGCCCTGAACCGGCCAAGAGCGGGCGATGGGAATCGAACCCACACCACCAGCTTGGAAGGCTGGAGCTCTACCATTGAGCTACGCCCGCGTCTGGCCCGCACCCGGTCTGCCCGTCGCAAAGCGAACGTCTGGCTCCGGCGAGTTCGAGGTCTCCTTGAATTGTGTTGTGTGAGTTGGGCAAACGGTCTTGCCGGTTGCTGAATCGTGTCGAATTCAGTCGATGAAAACAATCGGCGTGTCAGGCTTCAGGTTGAATCACTCGCAAACGTGTCAATGAATCCCGGCCAGCATACACGACACGACCGGCAGGGGTTGGGGAAGTGGGGGAAGCAGGATTCGAACCTGCGAAGGCTGAGCCACCAGATTTACAGTCTGGCCCCTTTGGCCGCTCGGGAATTCCCCCCTCGATCTCGTCTTGCTAGCGAGTTGACCGGCGCGGGAAGCTAGCGGTGGGACTCGAACCCACAACCTCCGGTTTACAAAACCGGGGCTCTGCCGATTGAGCTACGCTAGCCCATAAATCCTTGTGGGACAACTGGCTGGTAAATATAGCAACCCGATTAGGGCTTGCAAGGCAGAATGAGCGGTTTCGAGCTGGCTGAGCCCAGCCAGCCCCACCGCAGACGCCTCCCCGAACGGTCCCCAACCGCCCCAGGTGGACAATCTCATTCGAGTCCGGGAATCTCGAGACTCTCGGTGCTCGCCACCCGCTGGAGTTTCTTCAGCGCGCGGCTCTCGAGTTGACGGATCCGTTCCTTGGTCACGCCGAACCGTCGACCAACCTGCTCGAGCGTCTGAGGCTCGCTGCCCTCGGTCAACCCGTACCTCCGGGTGATCACCTCACGTTCACGAGGATCGAGGTGCTCGAGAATCTCGTTGATCACCACCCGGTGCTGCAATTGGTGCCGTTGCTCGAGAAACGGGTTGGAACGTTCTTCGGACCGTCCCAGGAACAGTTCGTCATGTCCGGTACGAAAACGATCCTGCTGGCGATGCTCGCGCGGCACGGACCTGGCAAAGTTCCGCATGACTGCCCAGGTGGCGTATGTCGAAAACTTGTTGCCGCGAGTGTAATCGAACTTCTCGATCGCACGGATCAGCGACAGGTTCCCGTCGCTGACCATCTCGAAGAAGTTCATCCCGGGGCGAAGGTGCTTCTTCGCAATCGAGACCACCAGCCGGAGATTGCTGCGAATCAGGAAGTTTTTCACCGCCTGGCTCTCCTCCAGCAACGTCTCGACTTGATCCATGGCCGATCGCCCCTCACGACCTGTGCACCGCCCACCCAGCAGCGTCGCTCGCACGTCGACGGCCTGCCACCTCAAGAAATTCATTTTCCGGAAGTGATACTGCTCCTGCTCACGAGTCAGGATCGGCAATTGGTACAACGCGGCCAGGTAAGCTGGCAATCCGGGTGGCGACTTGGTCAGCCTGGCTTTCGGGTTCTCCGGCGGCTCGCACAGAATCCACTCCTCGGCCCCCGGCTCGGAAAACTCGTCGCTGTCCATGAACTCGATGGGCTGTTCGAGGAGGATCTCGCCACGGGTCTCCGTAGCGATTCGGTAGATCGAGTTCCGCGACCGCCCAAAGCGTCTGGCGAGCAGATCGACCGATGTCCCCTGCCGAACCAGCCGATAGATCTCGAGCCGATCCCCTTCTCCGAGCTTTGTCGTCGCATCAGGAAAAACCGCAGCGGCCGGGTGATCGCGATCGTGGTCGCGCAACAGCGTGCGAACCGTTTCGGACGATCTCCCCATCCTTCGAGCCAACAGCCGGCAGATACCGGTTGACGTCTCGCCATCTCGAACCAGTTGCCGAGCCGCCTGTACGATCTCCTCTCGCTCACGTTCTCCGACGTGCGAAAATCTCGTACCCCGGTCGATTTCGGCAGCGTGCCGCCTCGCAAATCGATCAACGGCCGACTGGAGGAAGCCCACGCGCTTCCGTCCATCAACCAGAAATCTTCGTGACACCAGACCTCGGTCACGCCAGCGATCGACGGTCTTGGTCGAGACGTTGTACCGCTGGGACACTTCGTCAATGGTCAACACCGGCTCCCCGACATCGGAGACGGAGAGATCCAGACTGTCCGAGAGGTCCTCGACCAGGCATCTCAGGTCGCGGATGGCCTCGTGGCCGGAGAACTGCAGGTCCGGATATTTCTCGGACCGGTAACCGGTCAACTCCTCGCAAACATCCTGGTAAGCATAGAACCGTTCGGGGTGAAGCCGATCGACGAACCGCTCGGCTCTCTCGATCTGCTTCAACCGTACGCTCCGCGGAGCATACCGCACTTGCTGGCGACTCAACTGGGCCATCGCCGGGTTGTTGTATCGTGCCATCCGTTGCGTCCTGCCTTTCTGCCCGCAAGGGGAAACGCGTCGGTTCTCGCTTCCTTTCTTAGTGGATGCCGGGGAATGAACTGCAATAACGAAAAAAAATACCGGTGGTGGAAGGAGACCCTGTCTCCGACCGCTTCATTCTACGCGATATGAGACGCTTTGCGTGGGAGAAAAGTTCCCGCGTTTACGCAACTCGGTCCCAAAAACCGATCACCATCGCCGTTTCCGCCTCTCCGGAAGTCCGCGGAACAGAACCAATTTTCAGGTACCCGGAGATCGCCACGATCAGAGCTGCCAGGGCAATCATCACCACCAGCGTTCGACGGGCCTTGTCACGGAGCCCCTTGAGAGCCTGGGAACGGCCGACGAGTGCGGAGGCGAGAAAGAACAGCACCAGGGCCAACAACATCTTGATGCCGACCAGCATGTGGTACGGGCCGTCGCCCTGGTGAGCCGGACGCATCACGGCCAGGTAATTGTACAGCCCGCTGAGCAGCAACAGCGCGATTCCGCCATGGACAAAACGCCGCCAGCGACCCAGCACCCGCTCGCGCAGTCCATCGTGTTCGGCCTGGCCCAGTTCTTCAGCGGCCGGCATCAAGGCAAACCTCATGAAGACACTGCCGCCGACCAGGACGATCGCCGTCGCCACATGCACGACCCGCGAGATCAACGGCAACAGTTGTTCATTCTCCATTCCGACCGCCTCCGGCAATTTCCACTTGGTTCGGTTCAGCCTAGCAACCCCTGCCCGGGGACACCATGAAGCCGAAGTCACGATCGATGCGGCTCCGCCACCGTGAACTCCGGCGACTTCCGCTACACCACGCCGGTGCTTCCCCGTAGAATCAAGCGATGTCCCGCTTGATCACCCTGACCCTGTTGCTGCTGGTCTCGGCGCGCGCTCCGGCCGCCGACAAGCCAGCCGAAATCGCCTATTTCGAGAAACACGTCCGTCCGTTGCTGATACGCCGCTGTTACTCGTGCCACTCGGCACGCAGCAAGCCGATCCGTGGCGAGCTGAGTCTCGACACTCGACGCGGCTGGCAAACCGGGGGAGAAAGCGGACCGGCAATCCGGCCAGGACGTCCCGACGACAGCCTGCTGATCCAGGCCATTCGCCATGGAGACGATGGCCTGAAGATGCCACCCAAGAAAAAACTGCCGATCGAGGAGATCCGGATCCTGGAACGCTGGGTTGCCCGCGGAGCGGTCGACCCCCGGACCGGTGATCCAACTTCGGGCCGCAAACGTGGCGGGGCCGACCACTGGGCTTTCCAGCCCGTTCGGCCGGGCAAGGTTCCCATCGCCGCCAAGAGCCACACGAGCTGGATCCGCACACCAATTGACAGTTTTGTGCTCTCGCGGCTGTCCGACGCCGGCCTGGCCCCCTCACCACCGGCAGATCGCCGGGTGCTGCTCCGCCGGGTCACCTTCGACCTCACCGGACTGCCTCCCACACCCGAACAGGTGGCATCATTCCTGGCAGACAACCGGCCGGGGGCCTGGGGACGACTGGTCGACCGGCTACTGGGCAGCCCCCACTACGGTGCTCGCTGGGGCCGGCACTGGCTCGACGTCGCCCGCTACGCCGATTCGAACGGGCTAGACGAAAACGTTGCCCACGGCAACGCCTGGCGGTACCGAGACTGGGTGATCGACTCACTGAACGCCGACCGTCCGTTTGATTCCTTCGTGAGAGATCAACTGGCCGGGGACCTGGGACCAGGGCGGTCCAGAGAATCTGAGCAGCAGCGACACCGGCGAATGATTGCCACCGGGTTCCTGTCACTGGGCCCCAAGGTGCTGGCCGAGGTCGATGCCAAGAAGATGGAGATGGACATCGTCGACGAACAGGTCGACACCGTCGGCCGGGCCTTCATGGGCCTCACGCTTGGATGTGCACGGTGCCATGACCACAAGTTCGACCCGGTCTCCACTCGCGACTACTACGCCCTGGCCGGGGTGTTCCAGAGCACCCGAACGATGGAGCACTTCAACAAGGTGGCCCGCTGGTGGGAGAACCCCATCGCCACCGCTGCCGACCAGCAGCGGCTCGAGACGCACAAGACACGGATCGCCGAAAAGAAAGCCGCAATCGACGCGATCGTCGAGGCGGCCACCAAGGTGGTCGGCGACGCCCCTTCCACCGGAGACAAGGGGAAACCGAAGCCGGGCAACATCGAGAAGCAATTCTCAGACGAAACCCGCACTACGCTCAAGCGTCTCCGCCAGGAACTCGAGACGCTGCGGGGAGCCACCCCGGAACTGCCCACCGCAATGGGAGTCACCGACGGCACGGTGACCAACCTGGCCGTCCACATCCGCGGGAGCCACCTGGACCTGGGCGAAACGGTACCGCGAGGTGTCCCCGAAGTGATTGCCGGCCCCGGCGCGAAACCGTTCCCGGCCAAGCAGAGCGGTCGGCGGGAACTGGCCGACTGGCTGACCCGGCCGGACAATCCTCTGACGGCCCGCGTCTTCGTCAATCGTCTCTGGCGGTGGCACTTCGGCCGCGGACTGGTCGTCTCAACTGACAACTTCGGTCAACTGGGCCGACGCCCCAGCCACCCCCGGCTGCTCGACTTTCTCGCCGCCGAACTTGTCCGCGGAAACTGGTCGATCAAACGCCTGCACCGACTGATCGTGCTCTCGGCCACCTACCGCATGCAGAGCAGTCCTCGGAAAGACGCCATGGCCGTCGACCCCGAAAACCGGCTCTGGTGGCGGAGTCCGCTGCGGCGACTCGAGGCCGAAGCCCTGCGGGACGCGATGCTGGCCGTCGCCGGACAACTCGACCCGCAGATGGGAGGTTCGCTGCTGCACGTGAAGAACCGGGGTTACTTCTTCGACCACACCTCAAAAGACGAGACCCGGTACAACGTGCCCCGTCGCTCGGTCTACCTGCCGGTCGTCCGCAATCATCTCTACGACGTCTTCACCCTGTTCGATTACACCGACGCCAGCGTGATGACCGGCGACCGTGCCAGCACCACCGTCGCTCCGCAGGCCCTGTTCCTGCTCAACAGCGATCTGGTCGAACAGGCCAGCCGCCGGCTGGCCCGGACGGTCCTGGCCAGCCAGGCCACCGATGACTCCGAACGAATTGACCGGCTCTGCGAGCACGTGCTTGGTCGCCCGGCCACCGCCTCGGACCTTCGCCGCTGCTCGAGATTCCTCGAACGGATCCGCGGAGCCCTGCCCGAGAACTCCCAGCCCACCGACGCCTGGTCGGCACTTTGCCATGTGCTGCTGGCCAGCAATGAGTTCATCTACCTGAAGTGATCCACCGAAGTCGCATTCCACATGTTCACCCGCCGTCATCTCCTGCAGTCCTCGGCCGTCGGCTTCCCGATGCTGGCCCTGCGAAGCCTTCTCGAGGCCGACACCTTCGGCCAGGGACCGAACCCGCTTGCATCGCGCTTGGCCCATCACGCCCCGCGGGCCAAGCGGATCCTGTTTTTGTTCATGAAGGGAGGCCCCTCGCAGGTCGACACCTTCGACCACAAGCCCCGGCTGCAGAAGGACCACGGGAAGCCATTGCCCTTCGACAAGCCTCGGGTGCAATTCGCCGACACCGGCAAGCTCCTGGGCTCCCCCTGGACCTTCAGCCGGCACGGCGAGTGTGGCCTGCCCGTCAGCGAGTTGTTCCCCCACACCGCCCGCCACGCTGACGACCTCTGTGTGATCAACTCCGTCCACGGAACCAATGCCGCTCACGGCGGAGCCCTGCTGAAACTGCATACCGGCAGCGACAACTTCGTCCGTCCGAGCATCGGATCGTGGGTCAGCTACGGACTGGGAACCGAAAACGGTGACCTGCCGGCGTTCGTCACCATCTGCCCGACACTGGCTCACGGGGGAGTCAAAAACTGGGGCAGCGCATTTTTGCCCGCTCCCTTCCAGGGCACACCCATCGGCAATGCCAGCCTCTCGTCGGCCGATGCCCGCGTCCCCTACCTGGACAACCCGCGTCACTCGAGACAACTCCAGCGTCTCAAGCTCGACCTGCTGGGTCGATTCAACCGACAGCACCTCGACGACTTCGGCGAGGACGGGCGACTGGAGGCCAGGATCAACTCGTTCGAACTCGCCTTCCGCATGCAGGGAGAAATTCCCGGCATCCAGGACCTCTCACAGGAATCCTCGGCAACACACAAGCTGTACGGACTCGACGAAAAGATCACCGAGGACTTCGGTCGACAGTGCCTGCTGGCCCGCAGGTTCCTGGAACGGGGTGTCCGATTTGTCCAGGTCACTCATAGCGACACCATGGTCCAGTGGGACCAGCACTCCAACCTGCTGAGTGGACACACCAAGAACGCCAAGGAGGTCGATCGCCCGATTGGCGGACTGCTGAGCGATCTCAAGGCCCGTGGATTGCTCGAAGACACCCTGGTCTGGTGGGGTGGAGAATTCGGACGCACCCCGTGCGTGCAAGGGTCCAACGGCCGGGATCACAACCCGGACGGATTCACGATGTGGCTGGCCGGTGGCGGTGCAAAACCGGGACTCCGATACGGTTCGACCGACGAGTTCGGTTACTACGCCGCCGAGGACAAGGTCCATATCCACGACCTGCACGCCACCATCCTGCATCTGCTCGGACTCGACCACGAGCAGTTGACCTACCGCTACGCTGGCCGCGATTTCCGCCTGACCGACGTCTACGGTGACGTGGTCCAGGACGTGATCGCCTGAATCTCACTCCGCCTGATCGGAGCCGATGAGCCGGTTCTCGTCGTTCCGGAGCACCTCCACAGCCGTCGAGAGCCAGATCCGGATTTTCCGAGGGGACTTGGTGCCACTGCGGGCAAGAAATCGGGTTCCCCAGCGAACACCCGGTACTGAAGCACTGTAATCCCACGAGTTCGGTCACGAAAAATCCGTGAATTCGTCACAATCTGCCCCAATTGACTGATCCCCAACCCCTTTGTTCTCGTTTTTACTTAGCAGGCTTACCTCTTTTACCCCATAGTGGGTTAGTGGGCTCGATCTCCTGTTGAGGGGTGGCCTGGCTGGAGTCGCTGATGAGTTTCGACCTCTCCGGATTCTATTACCGATGTTTCGCCGAACCTGCACTACAACCTGCCGGCCTGGTGATCGCCATATTGGCGGTGTACTGGTCGTTGGTGATGTTCGGCGCAGTCGACCTCGAGCTCCTCGACTGGAACTTCGAGATCAGCCTCGACGGCGACAGCGGAGCACTGGATTTCGGACTGGTCCCACTGCGGTACCTCAATCTCGGCACCATTCCGGTCATGCTCTGGATGACCGTCTTCGGGTTCTCGGCCTGGATGCTTTCACTACTGATCCACTACGTCTGGGCTCCCGATCAGCCCGACGGGGTGGTGATTGCCGAGGCGTTTGGCCTGGCAACCCTGGCCACCAAGCTCGCCACCAATCCGTTTCGATCGGTCTTCGAGATCGTCGAACCCCATCGTCCCGATACACTGATCGGCCAAACCTGCACAATCTCCACGCTCACGGCCACAGACGCGAGCGGCGAGGCACATTTTTCCAGCGAGGGGGCACCGTTGATCCTCTCGGTTCGCACTTCAGACGGCGATCTGACCAAGGGGCAGACGGCCAAAATTATTGAATACAACCGGTCTGACAACACGTACATCGTGAGCGGCACAATTGGGGGAGACGAGTAATGGGTTACGTGGAAATTGCACTCTATGGCATCGGTGGATTGGTCGCGCTTGCGATCGTCTCCTTCTTCATTCTCAGTGCCTTCTACCGCAAGCCAGGACCTGAGGAGGCGATTGTTCGGACCGGCGTCGGCGGACTGAAGGTCCAGACCGGCAAGGGGATGATCATCGTCCCGGTCGCCCACTCGGCCGACAAAATGGACCTCTCGGTCAAGCGGATCGAGATCGCACGTGAAGGCGAAGACGGTCTGATTTGCCAGGACAACATCCGGGCCGACATCCGGGTGGCGTTCTACGTCCGGGTCAACAACCAGCAGAGCGACATCATGCAGGTCGCCGAGATGCTCAACCCGAAACGAGCCTCGGAGATCAACCAGCTCCGCGAACTCTTCGAAGCCAAGTTCTCCGAAGCACTCAAGACCGTCGGCAAACAGTTCGACTTCGTCAGTCTCTACACCGACCGCGACAACTTCCGTGAACAGATCCTCAACGTGATCGGAACCGACCTCAACGGTTATCGGCTCGACAACTGCCACATCGATTACCTCGAGCAGACTCCCGTGGAGAGTCTCAACCCGCAGAACATCCTGGACGCCGAAGGGATCAAGAAGATCACCGAGTTGACAACCCAGGAGAACATGAAGCGGAATTCCTTCGAGGTCGAAGAATCCAAGGTCATCAAGCAGCAGAACGTCGACCGTGACCAGGCGTTGTATGAACTCGAACGACAACGGGTCGATGCCGAGGAGAAGCAGAAGCGGGAGATCGCCGAGATCACTGCGAGGAACCAGGCGGCTGCCGCCCAGGTCCAGGAAGAGGAGCGTCAGCGGGCCGAGTCGGCTCGGATCGTTGCCGAGGAACAGATCCAGGTGGCCGAACAGAACAAGGACCGCCAGATCATCGTGGCCCTGCGCAACAAGGAACGGACCGACCAGGTCGAGATCGAGCGGGTCGAGAAGGACCGGATGCTGGAAGTGACCGAACGGGAACGCGTGGTCGGTCTTGCCGACATCGAGAAGGACAAGGCGATCGAGATCGAGAAGCGGAATATCCAGGAAGTGATCCGCGAACGCGTGATGGTCGAACGCGGCGTGGTCGAAGAACAGGAAAACATCAAGAACACCCAGGAAATCATGACCGCCGACCGGGCCAAGACCGTCGCGGTCACCATGGCCGAGAAAGACGCCCAGGAGTCGTTGGTCATCCAGGTCAAGGCGGCCGAGGCCGAGAAGCAGTCGGCCGAATTCGGTGCCCAGCAGGTGGTCATCGAGGCCGACGCCCAGCGGGATGCGGCCGAACGCGAAATGCAGGCCACCAAGATGTTGGCCGAAGCCAAGACCGCCGACAAGGCGGCCGAGGGACTCGCCGAAGCCCAGGTCACCATGGCCAAGGCCGATGCCCTGGAGAAAGAGGGCACCGCTGAAGCGTCGGTGATCCAGAGGAAGGGTGAGGCCGAGGCGGTCGTGATCGACCAGACCGGCAGTGCCGAGGCCACCATCGTGCAGAAGAAGGCTGTCGCCGAAGCCAAGGGCGACGAGGCCATGGCGGTCGCGACCGAGAAGGTCGGAACGGCCGAAGCCAGCGTGATGGGACTGAAATTCAACGCCGAAGCGACCGGCATCAAGGAGAAAGCCGAGTCAATGAAACTGTTCCATGCCGCGGGCAAGGAACACGAGGAATTCAAGCTGCAACTCAACAAGGACAAGGACATCGAGATCGCCGCGATCGACGCACAGCAAAATATCGCGGAGGCCCAGGCCGAGATCGTCGGCGAGGCCTTGAAGAACTCGACCATCGACATCGTCGGCGGCGAGACAACCTTCTTCGACAAGATCGTCGACTCGATCAAGGCCGGAAAGAGTGTCGACCGGTTCGTCGGCAACAGCGACGTGCTCACCGACGTCAAGAACACGTTCTTCAACGGCGACAACGAGTACTTCGCCGCCCAGCTGAGACAGTTCACCGGCCAGTTCGGTGTCAGTTTCGAAGACGTCAAGGACCTCTCGGTCGCAGCACTGGTTGGACGGCTGATCACGATGGCCGACAACGAGGACGACAAGTCGCGGCTGGAGGACCTGTTGCGAGTCTTCCGCGGGGCGGGAGTCGCCAGCCAGAAGGTCGCTACGCTGGGCCTGACCGACGGGAAGCAAGCCAAGTAATTGGCACCCGGCAACCATTCGCCAGGAATTCCCGTGATGGCCGACGAAGAACGTCTCCAGAACGAGGCCGCAGCGGCTGACTCAACAGCCGATGCCGCCTCCCAGACCACCGACAACGCCCCCGGTGCACCCGCAACCGGTGACGGGCCGCAGTTGGAGAGTGGGACGTACGAGATCATTCGGGGACGGCTGGTCTCCCACGGCCAGGACCTCCGCAAGAGGCTTGGCACGCTCAACGACGCCCGCAAGGACGCATTCGGGTCGATCGAGACGACGTTGCTGGGAACCGAGAGGATCACGACCGAGCACAACTGCGTGCCGCGGGACATGGTCTCGATCGGCTCGCACCTGCTGTTTGGCTACAACGTCACCTTCGGGTTGAAGTCCGAGATCAACATCGAGGACGTTTTCGCCGTGCACGGTTTTGCCGACGGGAAGTTCTCCCCCGGCACGCTGGACCTGATTTCCGACGACCGATTCCGCAAGGACTTCGAAGACGTCTACAAGTACTACAAGCACGCCACCTTCGCGAGGTTCTTCCAGACCGACGTGTACCTGTTCATGGTCTTCCGCGTCGGTGCCTCGGTCAACGACATCAAGTCGTTCAAGTGGGCGATCTCCGACGACGGCCTGACCTACATCGACAACCGCTCGGACCACGAGGTGGTCTTTCCGCCGCAGCACGGATTCGAGTGGACACTGGCCACGCGGGACATGCAGCAGTCCGGCACGCACCCTCATATCTCGATTGCCGACCGTGTCTTCGTCGAGACTGTCGGCGGGGACCTGACGGTCAAGATCGAGGACAACACCGCCAGTGGCGAGGGCATCTACTCCGAACCCGTCGAACACGTCGACCAGACCCTCGACGACGCACGCGTCGACTACTCGATCCTGGGCAACATCATCCTGATGAAGGTTCGGCCCTACCAGGAGAATGCCGACCGGTACCTGGTCTACAACGAGAAGGCCCAACAGGTGGTGCGACTCGACTCGATCGAGCACGCCTGCGTCATGCTGCCCGACGACCACGGACTGATCTTCTCCAACGGCTACTACCTGCAGACCGGCGAAAACAAGACCTTCGAGAGCGATCTGCAGGACATGCAGTTCGCCGGCCGCATCGACTCGCCCAACGGCGAAGACTTCCTCTACGTCTTCCACAATCGCGATTCGGGCGTCTACATCCTGCTCAACTACAACCTGATCGAGCAGAAGGTCGAGACCCCCCTGATCTGTCACGGCTTCTCGTTGTTCGACGGCGGCGAACTGGTCTGCTTCCGCTCGCAGGAAGCCGCGGCCAAACACCATGCGATCCAGGTCTGGCAAACCCCCTACACGGGAGAGGGTTACGAGCCACCGGGGCAGGAGGAGACGTTCCTGCACAAGGTGGGCAACAAGGACATCGTGCGGGGCATGGCCGAGTGCCACGAGGTGCTCGGACTGATCAACAAGGAGGACACCTACGCCAACCTCTACGTCGACATCGTCAAGCAGTCGACCGACATCCTCGACAGCTTCTTCTGGATCACCAACGAGGAAACCGGCAGCCTGGCCACCCCGCTCGGGGAGATCCGGAACGCAGCCGCCTCTGCGATCGACGAGTTCGAGAAGGTGGTGCGGGTCAAGCGGAACACCGCCAGCGAGACGTCGCGGGTCGAGGGTGAGACTCGCGAGATCATCGCCGACGTCAGCCGGCGGCGGTTCGAAACGATCCAGGACTTCGTCGACTCCCTCGCCGCACTCCGACGCATCCGCGGTGACATCATCACCCTGCGAGACCTCCGCTACGTCGACACCGCACTGGTCGACCAACTCGAGCAGGAAGTCTCCGAGCAGAATGACACCCTGTCGCACCGCTGTGTCGAGTTCCTGCTCCGACCCGAGTCGCTGGCTCCCTATGAGAAGAAGGTGGCCGAGGAACTCGCCGGGATCGAGGAGCTGACGAAGGTCAGTGACGCCAAGACACTGCAGGAAGCCATCGACCAGAGCGCTGCTGACCTCGAGATGCTCATCGACATCGTCAGCAACCTCGAGATCGACGACGCCACTCAGCGAACCGCGATCATCGACAACATCTCCAACATCTTCTCGACGGTCAACCAGGCCCGTGCCGCGCTCAAGAAGAAGTCCCGCGACCTGATGTCGGTCGAGGGTGTTGCCGAATTCAACTCGCAGCTGAAACTGCTCGATCAGTCGATCGTCAACTACCTCGATGTCTGCGATTCGCCGGAGAAATGCGACGAGTTCCTCACCAAGGTGATGATCGGTATCGAAGAACTCGAAGGCAGATTCGCCGAGTTCGACGAGTTCGTCGTGCAGTTGTCCGAGAAACGTGACGAGGTCTACAACGCGTTCGAATCCCGGAAGCTGCAACTGGTCGAAGCCCGCAACAAGCGGGCCAATGCCCTGATGTCAGCGGCCGAGCGAATCCTGGGCGGAATCCAGAGCCGAGTCGGAACCCTCGAAAGCGTCAACGACATCAACGGCTATTTCGCCTCGGACCTGATGATCGACAAGGTCCGCGACATCGTCGACCAGCTCAAGGAACTCGAGGACAGCGTCAAGGTCGACGACATCCAGAGTCGACTGAAGACGATCCGCGAGGACGCCGTCCGTCAACTCAAGGATCGCCAGGACCTGTTCGTCGGCGGTGACAACGTCATCAAGATGGGCAACCATCACTTCTCGGTCAACGTCCAGCAACTGGATCTGACGACCGTCTTCCGTGATGACGAAATGGCCCTGCACCTGACCGGCACCGACTTCTTCGAACCGATCGGAGACGAGGACTTCCTGGCAACCAGGGAGTTGTGGCGACAGGACATCGTCAGCGAAACGGCCGAGGTGTACCGGGGCGAGTACCTGGCATACCGGCTGTTCCAGGGCCTGGGAAGCGGGGAACTGCCGGAACGGGACGAGGTGTTGGCGATGGAGCCCGACGCCCGACTGGCGGTGGTGCAGGAGTTCATGGGGCCACGGTATGCCGAGAGCTACGTCAAGGGCGTTCACGACCGTGACGCCAGCCAGATCCTCGGTGCCCTGCTCCAGATGAACTCGCGGATCGGACTGCTCCGTTACCACGCTCGCTCGCGAGCGATGGCCAAGGTCTTCTGGTCCCGCTTCGGGGACAAACCGTCCAAGGACCGTATCGCCGCACAGCTCCGGGGTTTCGGCAACGTCAGCCGCGCCTTTCCCGGCACCGGCGCACAGGCCGCCTACGTCGCCTCGCTGACCGGGATGCTCGAACAGTTCGTCACCGACGAGGGGCTGTTCCACAACAACCTCGTCGGGGAAGCCGCCGAGTATCTCTTCGCCGAACTCACCGACCCCGACTCGGGATTCGTCATCAGTCGCACCGCAGCCGAATTGCACGATTCGTTCACCGCCCATCTCAAGAGTTCCGGGCACGACAGCCAGTTCACCCAGAGCCTGTCCGGGGTCAAGAAGGACTCGGCCGGCGGACTCCACGTGGCCCGGGATTGGGTCGAGGCCTTTCTCGAAAGCCGTGCCGACGCCGAGACGGCCGACTACATCGACGAGGTGGCGGTCTTGCTGCTGGAGGGATCCATCGATCGCAAGGCCGTCGTCGACGCTTCGGCCGTCGCCGAGCTCGACGACCTAGCCGGTGACCACTCCGTCATCGACGGCAGCCACTACCACCTGCACTACAACCGCTTCATGCAGAGGCTGGCACGCTTCCACCAGAATCGCGTGCCGCGGTTCCTGGCCTACCAGGAGCAGAAGAAAGAACTGGTCGAAACGGCGCGGGAGGGAATGCGACTCGAGGAGTTCCGGCCCCGCGTCCTGACCTCGTTCGTACGCAACAAGCTGATCGACCAGGTCTATCTCCCTGTCGTCGGTGACAACCTGGCCAAACAGATGGGTGTTGTCGGCGAGGAGAAGCGAACCGACCTGATGGGGCTGCTGCTGCTGGTCTCACCGCCAGGTTACGGCAAAACCACGTTGATGGAGTACATCGCCAACCGGCTGGGCATCATCTTCATGAAGATCAACGGCCCGGCCATCGGTCACCACGTCACCTCGCTGGACCCATCCGAGGCACCCAATGCAGCCGCCCGCGAGGAAGTCGAGAAACTGAACCTCGCCCTGGAAATGGGCGACAACGTGATGATCTATCTCGACGACATCCAGCACACCAACCCGGAGTTCCTCCAGAAGTTCATCTCGCTGTGCGACGCCCAGCGAAAGATCGAGGGTGTCTACAAGGGCCGCACACGCACCTACGACCTGCGGGGACGCAAGGTCTGCGTCGTGATGGCCGGCAACCCGTACACCGAGAGCGGTGAAAAGTTCCAGATCCCCGACATGCTCACCAACCGGGCCGACATCTACAACCTCGGCGAGATGATCGGTGAGAGTGCCGAGGCGTTCGAGATGAGTTACCTCGAGAACTGCCTCACCTCCAATTCCGCCCTCAACCAGCTGGCCACCCGCAGCCAGGACGATGTCTACGCTGTGATCCGCATGGCCGAGGGCGAGACGCCCGACGGCATCGAACTCGAAGGCAACTACTCGGCCGAAGAACTCTCCGAATTCGTCGTCGTGATGAAGAAGCTGATGCGGGTCCGCGACGTGATCCTGGCGGTCAATCGCGAGTACATCCGCTCGGCGGCCATGTCCGATGACTACCGCACCGAGCCGGCCTTCAAGCTGCAGGGATCCTACCGCAACATGAACCGGATCGCCGAAAAGGTGGTCCCGATCATGAACGATGACGAACTCCAGTCGCTGATCGTCTCCAACTACGAGAACGACTCACAGACGCTGACCTCCGATACCGAGGCCAACCTGCTGAAGTTCAAGGAACTGATCAACGCCCTGACCGAGGACGAAGTCGCCCGGTGGGAGACAATCAAGAAGACCTTCCAGCAGAACGTGAAGATGCGAGGTGTCGGCGCCGACGACAAGGTCGGACAGGTGGTCGTCCAGTTGAGCAGCTTCAGCGAGGGACTCGAGTCGATACGTGACGCGATGGCCGACGGACTTGAACAACTCGCCGCCGGAAACGGCGAACCGGCTGCAGTGGTTGAGGACCAGGAGCAGACGGACCCAGAACCCGCCGCCCTCGAGCAGCTGCTCACCGGACAACTCGACGGCGTCACCTCCGGGCTGGACCAGATTCGCCAGGCCATGGCCGATGGACTCGACCGACTCGTTTCGAGCGATTCCTCCGACGCCGCGTCGCCGGCCGCCAACGCGGACATCGCCGGACACGTTGCCGGTCTCCGGGAAAGTCTCGATGCCATTCGCGACGCGTTGTCCGAAGCGGCCGCCCGCCCGGTCACCGTTGCCGCGGCCGAACCGGAAGCGGAAGAACAGCCGGACGAAACCGAAGACGAATCATCCCAGACGGACGTTCTGCCGGTGACGGTCGTCGAACCCGACGACCCCGAGGACGAAGACGGAGAAGAAGAACTCGAGCGACTTGCCGGTGCGAACACGATCACCGTCGTCAACAAGATCCCGCCCAGCCTGCTGAAGGTACTCCGGCAGCAGTTTCGTCTGATGGAAGGCTGGATGGAACCACTGTTGAAGAGCAGCCAGACGCAACAGAAGGAGCTCAGGGAGCTCCGCGAGCATCTCGACACGACCCTCGATGACTACGAACGCCTGATCGGGCAAGTCTCGGGCAGAAAATCCAAGCGAGGCCGAGCCCGTCGGGCCGACAGCTAGGGGCGGCTCTTGCCCCCTGCCGACGCCGGCAAACATCTTCAGCCCGCCTCGCAGAACGCCCCCACGCGGAGCCACGACCTCCGCTCACCCTCCCCGCCTCCAGTGCAGGCGGTTCTTGCTGAGCACGCCACGGCGACGCGCACACTCCAGGCAAAATTTCTCGTCGTCGTACTGGACATACAGTTCGCCGGCCATCAGCAGGTGATAGAACTCCTCGCCGGGGTTCTTGGCGAAACAGTACTCACGCTCCCAGGTCGTCTTGAGTTTCACCGTCCAGCCGTCCTCCCAGCCGGGCAGGTAGAGCCGCGAATCGTCGTCCGTTTCCGGCGATTGACTGGTGTCCTCGTCGGCCAAGTTGTCGGAATCACCCGAAATCGGCTGCGACGGTGGCCCGTCCCACAGGTCATCGAGATTCGAAAACCCCTCGGGAAGTTCTCCGCTCATCGATCACTCCCATTGGATAACGGCCGACCATTAATACGCGGGTCATGCGATCGGTGCAATACGCCACATCGGTACCCCGCGCAATCGTCAACTCCAGTCAAATGAGCAAATTCGTCCGCGCGACCATTCCGGTCGGTCCGGTCACACACACCGTAACGATGTGAACGCCGTCCGCCGCGTTCCCACATTTGGTGTCAAACTATCGCCGATAGGTAAGCTGGACAGGTCGGCCAAACTGTCCCGCTCCCAACACCTTGACGCACCAGGAAGACTCTACTGATGAGCGACACCCTTGCTGAGATCCGGACGCTGGACGATCTGCAAAACTTCGTACGCAACACACTCTGTGACAAAGAGAACCTGCTGGCCGAAATCACCTCGATGACTCAGCGGGCCCTGTCACGACGCGGCCGCAATTGTGGGCTGCAGTTTTCCGTCCAGGGACCCCGGAACGTTCGCCTGGGCGCTATCTGGGAAAGCGACCACAACCAGATCTACTTCTATGACGCCCGGGGCAATCGCTACCTCAAGCTCCCGCTCCCGCATCGCATCGAGATCGACTCGCTCGCCGGAGCCTGCTAGCTCGTCGCGATGATGTCGAGGTGCCTCGCCTGCGCAGCGTCGGTCCGGGGGAAGTCGCTCCGCAGGTGGACGCCCCGGCTTTCGGTGCGGGCTCTGGCCGAGGCAATCATCAGCTGAGCGACCAACAGCAGATTCTGCAGTTCCCATCCCGCCATCTCGCTCAGCTCGCGGTTCGACACGAACCCGTCCCAGAACTCGACCCTTTCGGCCGCTTCCTGCATCGACGTCTCGGTTCGCTCGATGCCGACCTGCCGCCACATCAGGCTCGACAGCGAGTTCCTCAGGTCCGTGATGTTCAATTCGTCGTCATCTCTCTCGAAGAGGTCTGAGTCCGACGAAAATGTGGGCACTGCGAAATCGTCGGGAATCAATTTCGCTGCCTTCGAAGCGGCCTCCCCGGCCCGGGCTCCATAGACCAGCCCTTCGACGAGGCTGTTGGATGCCAGACGGTTAGCCCCGTGCAATCCGGTCGAAGTCACCTCACCCGCAGCCCACAGACCTGGCAGGGTCGTTCGCCCCTGGTCGTCGACGGTGACCCCTCCGATCATGTAGTGCGCCCCGGGCCGAACCGGAATCTGGTCACAGGTGACATCCAGTCCGAAATCCGCACAGACACTGGCAATGTGAGGAAACCGGGAGCGGACGAAATCGGCATCCAGGTGCGAAAGATCCAGGTACACACAGGGGTGATTGGTCTTGGCCATCTGTTGGGTGATCGCCTGGCTGACCACGTCTCGAGGCGCCAACTCGGCTGCCTGGTCAAAATCCGGCATGAAGCGGTGACCGTGGCAATCCCGCAGCCAGGCTCCTTCACCCCGGATTGCCTCGGTGATCAGATGACGCGAACTGCCGGCGATGTAGAGCACCGTGGGGTGAAACTGCATGAACTCCATGTCCCGCAAGCTGGCACCGGCACGGAAGGCAATCGCATGTCCGTCTGCGGTGGCAATCTCGGGATTGGTCGTCTCGCGGAACAACTGTCCCGCTCCGCCGGTGGCCAGGATCGTCTGCTTGGCCCACACGCAGGTCGTCGGCCTTGCGGGATCATGTACGATCGCCCCACGGCAGTGGCCGTCGACGGTCAGCAGATCGATCGTGAACGTATTCTGCCATACTTGGACCCCATCCCGCTGGACTGCCGCCTCCTGCAATGCCCTCATCACCTCACGTCCGGTCGCGTCTCCATTGGCATGGACGACCCGACGGTGACTGTGCCCCCCCTCACGAGTCAGATCAATCAGTCCGTCGGTCTCGTCGAAGCGGGTACCGATCCCGATCAACTCGCGGATTCGTTCCGGGGCCTCTCGCACCACCATTTCGACCACGTCGTGATCGCACAGCCCCTTGCCCGCAGCGATCGTATCGGCAGTGTGGTTGGCGAAGTCATCGAGCGGATCAAGTACGCCGGCAATGCCGCCCTGGGCCTCGGCACTGTTGGAGAGTGTCAGCAGATCCTTGGTGACCACGACGGCCGTGAGCCCCGGCTCGAGTCCCAACGCGGCTCGCAATCCGGCGATCCCTCCACCGATCACCAGAACGTCGGTGAACACATGCGACACCTCCGTCGGCACGATGCTGACCAGGTGGCGACGGCGAAGTGAAAACTCGATCGATGTCACTCGAACAGGCCCTCGTCCGATCCACCCGGGATGCTTCGGGTACGAACCGGCAACGGACGACTAGATCGTGGTGGCCATGAAACCGCCGTCGACCACCACGTTTTCTCCCGTCAGAAAACTGCCCGCCCTGGGACTGGCCAACAACAGAATCGCTCCGGCCAATTCGTGCGGTTCACCGAACCGATCAATCGGCGTGTGCCCCATGATGCTGGCCACACGTTCTTCGGTCAGAACCTTCCGGTTCTGCTCGGCGGGGAAGAACCCGGGAGAGAGCGCGTTGACGCGGATACCGACCGCGGCCCACTCACGGGCCAGGTTCTGGGTCAGATTGATCACCGCGGCCTTGGTTGCCGAGTAGGTGAAGACCCGCGAGAGCGCGGTGATACCCGAGAGGGAGGCGATGTTGACAATCGAACCGCCCTGGCCGTCGGCCAGCATCGCGCCGCCGAAGACCTGACAGCCCAGCCGTACCCCGGTGAGGTTGATCGCCAGGATCCGCTCCCATTCATCCTCATCGATCTCCAGGAACGGGGTGGCCGAGTTGATGCCGGCTCCGTTGATCACGATGTCGGGACGACGTCCGGACTCCGAGAGGTGCGAGACAATCGCCTGGAAATCCTCCCGCGACGTGTTGTCCACCGGCTGAAATTCGGCTGATCCCCCGCCGGCAACAATCGCCTCAGCCCGGGCTTCGCCCCGTTCGGCACTCCTTCCGGCCACAACCACGTGAGCACCCGCGGCTCCCAGCGCGTCGCAGAAAGCACCACCCAACACTCCGGTGCCACCGATCACGACGGCCGTCAGTCCGTCCAGGCCAAAGAGTTCCTGTAGGTAATCCTGCGTTGAAATCGTCATCGCTGTACTTGCTCCCCGGAAAGATCGCCGCCGGACGGCTCGAATCGAATGTGGTCACCAGCAGCAAGCATCTAGCCGTCGATGAACTCGGGCTCAATCCGCTCCGGGATCACACCCGCCTCGTGGCCGCGAGCCAACAGCACCCGTACCGCCTCCCGGCCTCGTTCGCCGAAATCCAGCGTCCAGTCGTTGACGTACATGCCCACGAAAGTGTCCGCTTTCTGGTGATCAAGATCCCGGCCATACTGCAGGGCGTAAGCCAGCGCCTCGTCGCGATGCTCCAGCCCGTACTCGATGCTTCGCTTCAGGTGCGTCGTCACCTCCTGCATCACCGCCAACCCCAGGTCCTTGCGGATCGCGTTGGCCCCCAGCGGCAGCGGCAAACCGGTTTCCTGCATCCACCACTTGCCCATATCGACAACAAGGTGCAGTCCCTGCTCTCCGTAGGTCAACTGTCCTTCATGGATGATCAACCCCGCATCGGCCTCGCCCGCTTCGACGATGTCCAGCAATTTATCAAACGGGTGCACCTCGTACTCGAAGTCGTCCCCGAGCAGCAATTTCAGCGACAGGAAGGCGGTCGTCAGCGTTCCCGGCACCGCGATTTTCTTGCCTCGCAGATCATCGATCGACCAAGGCTCCCGTGCGACGACCATCGGGCCGTAATCGTCTCCCATGCTCGCACCACAACTGCAGATCGCGTAGATGTCCGTCAGGTGCGCGTATCCGTGCAGGCTGACGGCGGTCAGTTCCAGTTCTCCCTTGAACGCCCGGTGATTGAGCGTTTCGATGTCGACCAGTTCGTGGGTGAACCGGTAACGACCGGTGTCAATACAGTTGTTGGCCAACGCGTGGAACATGAAGGCGTCGTCGGGGTCGGGACTGTGTCCAACCTGGATCGTGATCGTCTCGTCGCTCATCTTCTCGCCGTAATTCTGCACAGGGAAACTGCCGCGGGTGCTACTGGAACACCCACTCGGATCGAGCCGAAACCACCATTTCCGGCGGCCTGGCAAAGCCGTTTGCCATGGTAGGCCAATGCACTACCATTGGCCACCTTCCCCCCGCCCAGGGTCAATTGACACTGATGATCCTGCTCTCCGCCAGAGATCTGACGCGCCAGTTCGATTCCGAACCGGTCTTTGCCGGGCTCGGCCTGGAGATTCGTGCCGGCGACCGCGTCGGCCTGGTCGGACCCAACGGCAGCGGCAAGACAACCCTGTTGAACATTCTCGCCGGACTCGATGAGCCCGACACCGGGGCGATCGATACTCCACGCACGGTCCGAGTCGGGCTGCTGGAACAACAGCCCAACCTCGCCGCCGACCGTACCCTGTGGGATGAAGCTGCCGACGGGCTCCAGTGGCTCTACGAACTGCAGCGCGAGGCCGAAACGCTGGCCGAACAGATCAGCCAAGAGTCCTCCGACACATTGCTCAGGCGTTACGACACCGTGCACGCCACGCTTGAACAGCACTCCGGATTCCAGATCGACCACCGTGTCGCCGAGGTTCTCGAAGGGCTGGGGTTCGAAGCCGACGAGTTCCACCGTCCGTTGACGACGTTCAGCGGAGGCCAGCAGGCCCGGGCCTCCCTGGCCCGATTGCTGCTGACCGATCCCGACGTGATGCTGCTCGACGAACCGACCAACCATCTCGACATCGCCGCCACCGAGTGGCTCGAGTCATTCCTGGTGCGGGCACGTCCGGCCATGATCCTGGTCAGCCACGACCGCTTCTTTCTCGACAAGGTCGTCACACGCGTCCTCGAACTCCGTCCCGACCGGCTCGATTCCTACTCGGGAAATTTCAGCGCCTACCGCCGTCAACGGTCCGAACGCCAGGAACGACTCGGCAAACAGGCCCGGAAGCAACAGGCGTTCGTCGCACGGACCGAGGACTTCATTCGTCGGAACCAGTACGGGCAGAAGCACAAGCAGGCAGCAGACCGTGTGCGGAAACTCGAACGTCTCGGCGACATCGAACAGATCGACAATTTCTCCGTACCGCCAATGACCTTCGGTGAACCGGCCCGCAGCGGCGAAATCGTGATCGAGGCGATCGAGATCTCCAAGGGTTTTGCCGAACCCCTGTTCGAGGACCTGACGCTGAGAGTCGAACGGGGACAGCGGTTGGGGATCCTCGGACCCAACGGCAGTGGCAAGACTACGCTCCTGAAAACTCTGCTGGGCGATCTTCAGCCGGACCAGGGCAACGTGCGACTGGGCCACAATGTCGAGTTGGCCTATTTTGACCAGGGGATTGACCAGATCCCCGATGACCTGGACCTGGTCGAGGCGATCCGGCCACCGAACAACCCCGACGTCAACCCCGGCCAACTCCGCAGTCTGCTGGCCCGCTTCGGACTCACCGGCGACATCGTTCTGCAGAATTTCGGCCACTGCAGTGGAGGAGAGCAAAGCAAGACCGCACTGGCCCGACTGTCAGCACTCAATGCCAACCTGCTGATTCTTGACGAACCCACCAATCACCTCGACCTGTGGGCCCGGGACGGTCTGGAACGGGCGTTGTGCGAATTTGCCGGTACCGTGCTGTTCGTCACGCACGACCGTTTCTTCATCGACCAGATCGCCACACACGTTCTCGTGATTGAGGAAGACCGATGCCGGATCTACGACGGAAACTATTCGCAGTATCTCGCGTTCCGTGAAAACAACGAATCCGACACCTCACCACCGCATCCCGTGTCATCCAGCCAGGCTGCTCCCAAAGCACGTTCGGTTCCCGAACCCGTCGAAAACGACTCCTCTCAACGCACCCGCCAGTTTCCGTATCGAAAGGCCGTCGAGATCGAGGCGGAAATCGCTGAGGCGGAACTCCGTAAGGAAGAACTCGAAGAACAAATGGCCGACCCCGAGATCCACCGCGACACCGACCGGATGACCCGGTTGGTGGGCGACTACGAGATCGTCCAGGACGAACTGGAAATGCTGATGGCACACTGGGAGGAGTCCATCGAGCTGAATTGACCAGGCCGTGAACAGCCCGGCAATCCCTCCCTGGATCACCGGGCTGCCTACGGTCGGGGGCTGGGTGGGCTGTCGGGGCCATCGATGAACTGGCCGCGTGACCCGGAACGGTCCTGGAACCGGCCACCGGCCTCCGGGGAGTTCCTCCATCCTCCAGCCCCGTCCCGACAGCCACACCCGAATCGATACCGCGAACCGGAGGTTCAGGAGGCCATCCGTTCAGCGGGTGGTCTCGGCGTTGTGAACATCAGGCAGATTCGGGTCCGCCGGGGGAACTTCGGATCGCACGTCGCGACAACGAACAACTGACCGCCGAGTGCCGGCTGTCGGTTGTCCGAGGCTCGGCCGAACACCACAACGACCGGCACCTGTCCGACCCGATGGGCAACCTGACCAGAGACTCGCCAGATGGCCTCGCCTGACCGTCGCACCACCATCGGTCGCATCCGTAACGGCAACTGGAACGCCAGCACGTCGGTCCCGACGCACTCGCGCTGCATCCTCTTCAACAACGGATCGTCGGTCTTTCGAGTCATTTTCTGACGTACTGCCCGACGCACCGCCAGGACCTCGCGCGGCAATGTGTTGGCCCCGGCGGCTTCAGCCGGAACTCCGGCCAACCGGTCGGCAATGATCCAGCACGCCACCATCGCGATCCCGAACATCCACCACCGCGATCGACTTGTCCGTCCCTGATTGCTCATCGGTCGTTCCTCCTTGTACTCCGGCCCGCGAACCGCCTGTTCCGGCCCCATGTGCGTCACGACACCGATCGATCGCGGAACAATTCGGAGCCACTCGACGATTCCACGTCTCGGGGCAGATCGTCACCGCTTCGGCCCCGATTCCGACCGTCATCGGGCACCCCGGCAACCGTTCGGCCAGTCCGACCACCGCCGCGACCACCACGCCCGTCGATGGACTTCGAACTCGACCCGCCGGCGGAAGTGGCCCCCGACGGATTCCCCGACGAGACGCCCCGAGTGGGCGCCTTGTTCTGCACCGAGTCGAACAGGGACGAACCCGTGGGAACGGCGCCGAGATAGCCGGCTTCCCGGTGCGTCCATCGTCGATCATCACGGATGAAGTCGTTGTAGAGATCCCCCTCGGGGAACTGGAAATCATCGTCGTTGATCACGTTGGGTCCCCCCGACCACTTGCTGAGCAAATCCCACTTCTTCAGGACATAACCGACGTTTTGCGAGCAGTTGTCGTCGAAGAGACTGAAGTCGTCGTCATTCTGCCACTTGTGGTCCAGGTACCGTTGGATTTCGCCGAACTGTTGCTCGGTCACCGGAACCCTGGAAACATAAACCCGGAAACCCGCATGAGCCTCCTCTCGGAGGTAAACGTCCAACGATCGACGCTGGAAAGCCGAGTCGTCGAATCCTCCGTTACCGGCCCCCACGGCGTGCTGCCCGTATACGGTCGTGCCACTGCCATCGGTCACCGCGATGTCAGCATGACCGATTTTGAAGGGGCCCGAATCGATGAATACCAGGACCTCGACATACCTCTGTTGCTGGGCAGTCGCGGCACCACCACGCACCGGACTGGCCTGTTTCGCCTCCCGGTCAACCGTGCCCCGTGATTCGTCCCGGGCAGTCGGCGAGTCAGCCGGATCAGCCATGCCGCCAACTTCGACAGTCGCCATAGCCGAAAGCAGTGTTCGGCACTCAAGCGTTTCGCCGTTTCCGGACCACCGCTTGCGACGTCGCGGCCGCCGGACACGTTTCCAGGGTGCCGAGGTGAACCACCTGGTGGAAGGCATTCGTGTCGACCTGTTGCGAGTTCTCCGTCCCATCGTTATCCCCCTTTTCCATCACGGGGCCATGTGATGGCGGGCCACGGACGGACTGGAGGATCTCTCGCCGGGTCAAGCGGATGTCGCGAAGCTGTGGAGAGAGTCTCTGGCTCGTTCGCGGCCCGCCGTGTCAAATCGGGTCCTTCTCAATCCCGATGTGAACGACACTAGAAACCCGAAGGGAGGGGGCACAAGAACTTAACACCCCCTCGTCAGAAAAAAGACGACATTGGGGATCGGTCAAGAATGCACGCTCTAGCTGGCAGTGTGAGACGACTCGGGCGGCGTCCCAGGTTCAACGGGAACATCTACCGTTGTCGCATCACCTTGTGGCAAAGGGATTTGCGGAGCCGTTTCGAGTGAGCCCCGAGGCGGATCGGACCGCATCGCCAGTTGCCGGTCGAGCCGGCGACCCCAGACCACGTAGTGGAAGGACAGGTACCCCCCCCCCAACACAATCGCAGCCAGGAACGCGAAGATCAGCAACTGGTTGAAAACCAGGGCCAGGATCGCCATCAGTCCGCCCGCAACCAGCACCAGTCCCAGCAACGCGACCATGGTAGCCATGTCACGGGCCCGCTTCTCACGCGGACCGACAGGCCCGGCTGCCTCCGGCGGGGGCAAAAGATCTTCGGGCTTCAGGCGATCGGGCGATTGTCCCTCGGACATCACTTCGCCTCCAAAAGTTCCCGCAGCCGGCGGTGCCTGTGAGCGAATCCGCTGGTGAGCGAGGCTTCGATTCGCGGGGCGGTCAACAGCAAGCCGGCGAGGCCGGACGGTGGTTCGAAATTCACTTCCTCGACCAACTCGACCAACTCCTCCCCTGGAATGATCCGTCGCTGGTGCACCCAGGCACCCAGTGGTCCGCTGATCATCGTCTCGGTGAACGACACGGGCTCTTCGAAAGCGGTGACCTCGTAGGTCAGCCTCTGCGTGGGGCCGAACCCGTCAAGATCGACGACCAGTTGGCTACCCAGTTCGAGTCGCTCGGGACTTTCGATCACCTCCAGGGGCGTCTCCGGCGGCATGATGCCGGCCAGGTGAGCCGGGTGAACGATGTAGTCGAAAAGTTTTTCGGCTGTTGTGGCCAGGGCGACTCGAGCTTCGAACGTGGGCATGCCAATTCTGGTCGGCTGGGGCAGGGATCGCCGCCGATGGTCAACCGACGTCGGCGCTGCGAACATGGTAGGAGGAACACCGACCCGGTGAAAGGCGCTGCAGCCGACGACGGAACTCGCGATGACGACCTGCATTCCCCCCGATGTGCTGAGGCGGTGCCTGGTCCTGGCCGGGCCGACGGCCTGTGGCAAGACGGGACTGTCGCTTGAATGGTCCGAGGTGGTCGGCGGTGAGATCGTTGCGATGGACTCGATGTCGCTTTTCCGCGGCATGGACATCGGCACGGCCAAGGCGACAGCAGCCGAACGGGCCCGCATCCCTCATCACCTGCTCGACATTCTCGACCCGCACCAGGACTTCAGCCTGGCCGATTACGTCTCCACCGCGGCGAAGGCGTGCCGGCAGATCATCGACAACGGCCGGGTGCCACTGTTCGTCGGCGGCACGGGACTCTATCTCCGTGGAATTCTGCGTGGTGTTTTCGACGGCCCTCCCGCCGACTGGACAATCCGGGAACGTCTCGAGGCCGACGCGGCCAAACAACCGGAAGGATGGCTGCTCGCGGAACTCGAGAAAGTCGACCCGGACACCGCGGCGCGACTCCATGCCCACGACACCCGTCGATTGGTGAGGGCGCTGGAGGTCTTCGAGTTGACCGGTCAGCCTCTGTCGGCACAGCAAGACGAGGGACCGACCGACAACGACGTGCGACCACGACAGGTCACGTGGTTGTCACCCCCCAGGGAGTGGCTCTACGAGCGGATCAATCGGCGGGTGGACCAGATGCTCGCGGACGGCCTGGTCGAGGAGGTCCGTGGACTGCTCGACAGCGAACCGCCACCGGGCCGTACCGCACGACAGGCCCTGGGATACAAGGAGATCATCGATCACCTCGAAGGACGTGCCTCACTGGAAGAGGCCGTCGATACGATCAAACGGCACACGAGACGATTCGCCCGCAAACAGACCACGTGGTTCCGCAACCTCGAGGAATGCCGGGAAATGGAGATCCACGGGACGGAAAGGCCGGGAGAACTGGTCGAGCGTCTGGCGGCAGGCTGACACCCCAAAAAAAAGGGCCGGCCCCACACCATCGGTGGAACCGGCCCTCGTACGCTCAAACGCCAATCAGGCGTCCTTTTTCTTCTTCTTCTTCTTGCCCTTCTTCTTGGGCAATTTGGCCTTCTGCTCTGCGGTCAGAATCTCGACGAACTTGGCCCTGGCAGCTTTCTGGACATCCTGCCGCTTCTTGGTCAGTTCCTTCATCTTTGCCTTCTGGTCGTCGGTAAGGTTCAAAGCAGCCTGGATCGCTGCGTTCCTCGCCTTACCCTTCACGCCATCGGCCTTCGCCTTCTTGTTCGCGGCAGTACGAGCTTGCCGCTGTTCCTTGGTGATCACTCCGTTGATCGCCTTCTGGACCTCGGCCAACTTCGGACCGAATTCCTTGTTGATCGCAGCAACCTGCTTCTTCTGATCGTCGGTCAACGTGATGCCCTTGGGCACCCTGACCGCGACAGGCGCCTTGCGGCCCTTCTTCTTTTTCTTCTTCTTCTTTTCCTCGGCGGCCATGGCCGGCATTGCCAGCACAACAGCGAGTGTCAGGACCAAAAGTCCTTGCAGTGTCCGCTTCATGATCAGTTCCTCTCGGTGTGAATCGGGCCGTGCGACCCTACTGGAAAAAATCGAGCCGCCCCAATGGCTCGGAATCCGCTACGCAAACAACTTGTCGATCACCGCTCCGTCGCGAACGATCATAACCGGTCGTCCGGTCTTGGTGTGATACTCCTTGGTGTGGTCGATGCCGAGGTTGTGATAGAACGACGCGGCGGCGTCCGAGGGTGAAATGGCCTCGTTCGCCGGACCGGTTGCCTTGTCATCGCTCGCACCGATCACCTGGCCGCCCTTGACGCCTCCGCCGGCCATCAACATGGTCATGCACCGCGGATAGTGGTCGCGGCCGCCCGGTGTGGTTCTATTGTTGATCTTCGGCGTCCGCCCGAACTCGCCGGTCACGAACACCGCAGTCCGTTCGAGCAGTCCCCGCTGTTCCAGGTCTCCGAGCATCGCGGCCACGGCCTGGTCGAAGGGGGGCAGCAACTTGTCCTTCAGTTTCGGGAAGTTGTCGCGGTGAGTGTCCCATCCGCCGGTCGAAACGGTGACGAAACGCACGCCGCTTTCGACGAGCCGGGTGGCCAACAGGCAGCTCTGTCCGAACGGCGATTCGCCGTAGGTCTCGGACCGGGCAGCCGGCTCCTTGCCGATGTCGAACGCCTCGCGGGCTTTCTTCGATGTGATCATCGAGTAGGCCTGCCGGCTGAACTTGTCGAGACCATCCAGCAGTTGGTTGTCCTTTTCGATGCTCGAGAAAGTGGTATCGAGATCCTTCAGAAGCCCCTGCCGCTTCTCGACGTCGGTGATCGTCAGGCCGTTGGCCAGGGCAATCCCACGGACGGTGAACGGCCGCCCCTTCTTCGGAGTCTCCCCGGTGTTCAGCGGAGCGTACTTGACACCCAGGAACCCGGCCTTCTGGCGGGTGTTGGGAATCGCCACGAACCCGGGCATGTCAATCGAGCCGGGACGCTCCTTGGTCACCACCGCTCCGTAACCCGGATACTCCAGTGACGCCAACGGCCGCGTGCCGGTGTTGATGTACTCCTGCCCCAGGCGATGAGCCCCCAGGGTGTGGCTGACGCCTCGCAGAATCGTGTACTTGTCGGCACACGCGGCCAGTTTCGGCAGGTGTTCACTGATCTCGATCCCCTCGACGTTGGTCTGGATCGGGTTGAACAGGCCGCGGTATTCCTCGGGCGCGTTCGGCTTCAGGTCGAACGTGTCCATGTGCGAGGGACCGCCCGGCAGGTTGACGAAGATCGCCGAGGTCGCCCGACCGGCCTGAACGGCGCCGGCCGAGGCCAGGCGGAGATAGCTCGAGAGACCGAGACCGGTCGTGCCCAGCACGCCGACCTTCAGGAAATCTCGCCGTTTCACGCCGTCGCAGGTTGTGTGCAAAGCCATCGTTGTCGTCCTTTCCGTTCCCGGAGTCCCGGGATGATTTCCGTTGGTGATCCTGGTTGCCGTCGTGGGCCAATCGGCCTCGCGGCGGCTAATGGTTGACGATGAATTCCTTGGTGTTGAGCAGTGCCCAGAGCAGATCCCGCAGCCCCTGGGTGGTGTCCTCGGCACCCTCGATGTAACCCCGCGAACGGGACAATTCCCGATCGTCGGGATATCGACTGAGTGTTCTCAGGAACGCCTGCTTGACGATGGCGGTCGAATCCAGGTCGGCCACCTTTTCGCCGGCCGTCTTGGCCACCGGACGATTGCGGGTCAGACGGGCCAGGTCCGACTGCATGTCACGGATCCGCTCGCCCAGGATCTGGATCTTCTTCCGGTCCTTGGCCTTGCGGGCCGCGGCCTGCTCCCGGCGAAGCCCCTGCAGCTTCTTGCTCAGCTTCTGCATCTGGGGAGTCGCCTTCCTGCGTGATTGACGCACCGGCTTGATCCCCAGTTGCCCGGTGACCTGGTTGATCCAACCCTCGCGGTTGGAAGTGATCAACTGCAGCGTGTCGCTGTCATTCTGCAAGAAGACGGTCTGTAACAGGCTCGGCTCGTTCGAGCGATCACAGTCGCAGTTGCTTTCCCGTGTCGAGCGGCCGAAGACCGACAGGGCATAGCCGGGTCCCTTGCGAGCGTTGAGTCGCCGACCGGACCCGGCAATCGCGATCGCCCGTCCCTCGAGTTCCAGCTTCATCTCCTGGCCACGTTCGTCCGAAGCGGTCGCCTGCTGGATCGCGTCGTAGGCCACCTCGGCAGGCATGCGTCGAGGGATCGAATGGCTGAAGTTGCGGTCGTCGTGCCGATTGGTCTCGTTGGGTTTCCAACTGAGCTGGTAAGTGCGGCTCGAAATGATCTCGCGGTGCAGCCACTTCATGTCGTAGCCGTTCTCGATGAAGGCCGTCGCCAGGTAGTCCAGCAACGGTTTGTTGCTGGGTGGGTTGGCCAGGCTGTGATCATCGGGAGGATCGACAATGCCGACGTTGAAGTAGCTGGCCCAGACTCGATTGACGAATGCCCGGGCGAACAGGCGGTTGTCCTTGCGACGCAGCCAGTCCATCAACGGCGTGCGAACGTCGTCAAACTTTGTCAGGTCGACCTGTTCGTCTCCCAGCAGCCTGGCCGACGAAGCCACGCGTCCCGTGTTGCGACGCTTGCCATTCTGGGCGAGCCGTTTCTGACGCTTCTTCAGCCTGGCGATCGCCTCCTGAACCTGCTTGATCTGAGCGGGCTTGCCATTGTCGGCCTTGAGCACCTTGAGCCTCTGCTGCTGCTTGGCGATCTGCTGCCTGATCTGCCTGGCTGCCTTGCCACCGGCGTTCTTGTTCTTCTTGTTCTTGGAAGAGGCCTGCTTGGGCGAAATGACATAGACCTCCTGGAACGGCACCGTCTTGCCTTCGAGCAGGGCCTCGCCGACTGCCTTCCGCGCCTGGCCGCCCTTCTTGTCACCAAGGTTCAGCGCCGCCATCAGCTCGTTGTACTCGGTCCGCGTCTTCGGGTTGGTCCCGAAATTGACGCCGGTGAAGAAGCCCTGGAACTGGGCAAAGTCGTCCTTGGTCCACTGGTCGAAGGGATGCTTGTGGCACTGGGCACACTGGATACGGATACCCAGGAACGTGTAGGCAAAGCCGATCGCCCGTTCCTGTGGCTGCCGGAACGTGCGACGAGCCCAGTAGTGCGACATCCCCTGTCGATCGATGAACGTCTGGGGCCCCTCCTCCCGATACACCCCACTCATCGTCTTGCTGAACTGCTTGAACGACTCCCCGGGGTTCCGGCTCGTGGCCATCACCAGTCCCTCGACCAGCTTGTCGTAGGGCACGTTTTTGGTGATACGATCTTGGAGCCAGTCATACCAGTCCTGGCTGGCGCGCCGGGTTTTCTGGGGAGTCACGTTGTTCAACGCGTCGTCGTTGTTTCCGGTGAAGTCCGAGAGACGGGTCGCCCACCAGGCGGCGTAGGCCGGCCGCGCCAGCAGTTCCTCGACCTTCTTGGTCCGTTTCTCTGGATCGGTGTTTTCCAGGAACGACGTGATTTCGGGAACCGTCGGCAGGGTGCCAACCAGGTCCAGCGAGACACGGCGGAGAAACTCGGCGTCGGTGCTGAGATCGGAAGGAACGATGCCAAGTTTTCGCAGCTTGTCGACGACCAGCCGGTCGATTTCCGTCGGCGTTTCGACCTTCGGATACTTCTTGCCCACCTTGTCGCTGACAGGCCTCACCACCGGAACCGGTACCACGCCGTTGTCGTAAAAAGCGACGACGTGTGTGTCACCGGGTTGGCCGCTGGTCAACAGGCCACCGGAACTAACATCCGCGACCAGGTCGTCGTTGCTCTTGAAACGTGTCAGAGGCGTCACATCCTCACGGGTCCCATCGCTCCAGACAGCCACCGCTTTCAGCTGGATCTTCTCGCCCTTCACGCCAATCACCAGTTCCGCCGGAGTGATCTCGAGTTTCACCAACCGGGCGGCATCCTTGGACACCGCAGGCGCTCCGGCCGCGATCCAGCTGCGGAGCAGGCGATACTGCCAACTGCCGACCTTCATCCGCAGCCCCCCCTCATGAGGCACCGTCTCGGTCGGTTTCTGCAGCATCAGGCTCTTGGTCGGCTTCGAGACGTTGGCCCGAGGCCCCTCGCCGTCGGCCGCCTTCAGCAATGCGTCGTGATCGAACTTGAAGTCGTAACCGAACAGGGACAGTCGAAATCCCCCGCGTCCCTGGAACGACCCGTGACAGGCCCGCCCGCTACAGCCGAGTTTCCCGAACAACGGCACCACGTGGCGTTGGAAATCGGGCACCTCGTCAGTCGATTCAGCGGCAAACCGCTCGGGGACCGGAGCGGCCACTTTCGAGGGCACCACCTTGGCATCGTTGGCCTGGGCCGAAACGGCCAGCGCACCAAAAACCAGCGAGGAAATCAAATACCGTGTCATGGCTTCGACTTGTCCTTGGTTCTGACGGTCGTCTTGACCGCCTGTTTTCCCTGTTTTCCCGCTCGACGACCGGCTTCGGCCGAGACCGCCTTGCGGTCCCGCTTGCCACTTCGGCCCTTCGAACGGCTCACCGTCATTTTCGCTGCCCGCTGTAATCGTCGCAACTCTCGATCCGCGGCAGCATCCAGGTTTTCCAGTGTCTTCAACTGCGTCTCGATTCGACCGATCCGCTCCCGAGACCGCTTGATGTCAGCCGCCAGCATCTCCCGCCGCAGCTCGGCCCGCTTCCGCAACGTCCGCTTCAACCTCGCATCCCGGTCGTCATCAGGCTTCATGGCCTGCTGGGCCACCATCAATCGGGCCTGGGACTCGAGTTTCCACAATTCCAGCATCAACTCGTATCGCTTCGGGTTGGCCACCTTCACCCGCTCCAGCCTCTCCGCCGTCCGAAACAACTCCAGGACCGCCTCGTCGTAGGCCGGCCGGTTGCCCGCGTTCTTGAGTCGTGAAATCAACTTGGCGAGCTCCGGATGATGGGTCCGCGCAAACGCCAGCGACTGCTTGGCCTCTCGCTTATTCAGCCGGCGGGTCCGTTGCTTGGCCACGGATGACTTGGTTCGGGCAGCCCGGCCCACCTTCGCCTTGGGCTTCGACGGATCCGACTGTCCCCGGCCGACACCGGCCAGGGTGATCACCAGGCAGACACAGAGAAACAACCGGTTCATTCGTCGCCCCCCGCATCCATTTCCGCCGGCAACGCCACCGCCGCGATCATCCAGTCGGGCACCACCAGTTCGGGCTCGATCACTTCTGCATCCGTCTCGACTACCTCACCATCGGCACCTTCGGCCCACGTCGAAATCAGCATGTCCACATCCGGACCGGCCACAGTCACCGGATCACTCGTCCGCAACGGCAGGCCGATAATCAGCCCCAGGCAAACCGCGGCCGCCGCCACGACCACGGATCTCAAGCCGCCCACGGCATACGATTCTCCGGCAACGGTCGCGACCACCGCATCAACCCGGCCCGATTCGGCAACAACCCCGACCAGTCCGACCGCCCGTGCCACCGCCTCGCAGGCCTCGACGTCGCCTTCGGCCAGGCGAGCCTCCCACGTGGCCAACTCGGCTTCATCCAGTTCTCCGGCCACGTAGGCAAACGCCGACCAGTCGGCGTCACCGAAATCATCCGCCGGATTGTCGTGTTCGAATGTCATCTCTCATTCACCTCGTCCCTCTCAGCCAGCCGCCGGTGCAGTTTCGCCAGGGCCGATCGCATTCGCGTCAGCACGGTCCCCAGCGGAGCATCCAGTTCCTCGGCAATCACCTTGAAGGTCTTGTCTTCGTAAATCCGCTTGCGAACGACGGCCTGCTGTTCAACAGGCAATTCCTCGATCAGTTCCCGCACGCCCCGGATCGACTCGTCCAGGCTGGCCAATTCTTCCGGCGTGGCGGTTTCGGTTCGAGGTCTCTCGGCCAGACGCTTCAGGCTGCGATCCCGCAACTGACGCTTTCGTCCGGCCAGCATCGCCTCGTTGTACGCCACCCGGAAGAGCCACCCTTTGAGTGTCTCAGCCCGAGCCGTGTGTCCTGCCTCCATCGCCCTTGTGAAAGTTGCCTGCAACACCTCGTCGGCCGCTTCCGGATCGGATGTCACACCCAACAGAAACGACCTCAGTGGCCCACCGTACTGGTGAAACCACCGCTCGACTTCCGAGGGGTCAATTCGTCCTCCATCTTCCGACGTCAAACGTGTTCACCCCGATTCCGTCGCGCTGTACTCCCTTGATGCGCCCAGCACCCCGATTATTGGGTGTGGAGAGAACTTTTTTTGGTCTCAGGGCACATCCCGCAACCACAAGTCAAACCGCCCCTTGCGCTCCGAGACGTAGACGATTCGCTTTCCGTCGGGATGCCACGCCGGGTAATCATCCCGCTCGGGATGTTCGGTGATGCGTTTGACGTTCGATCCATCGGCATCCATCACGTAGATCTCACGGTTGCCGTCACGGTTCGAGACGAACACCACTCGGCGACCATCCGGCGAGAACCTCGGCCGCACGTCCTGGGCCCGGTGCCGGGTCAGTCTCTGGATTTCGCTCCCGTCGTTGGCCCTGGCCCGATAGATCTCGTAGTTGCCGTCACGAGTCGATCCGAACAGCAGGTAACGTCCGTCGGCCGAGACGCTCGGCCAGTTGCAGATCCCGGCGACATCCACCAGCACCTTACGGTCACCGGCCTGGATGTTGCACGAGAAGACCTTCTGGCGACCGCCTTCGGCAAAGACATACAGCACCCGCTTCCCGCCGGGTGTGAAAGCCGGGCTCCGCATCCCGGAGAATCCCGACGCCGGCGGAATCTCGGCGGTTTTCTGCTCACGGGTGTCCTCGATCACCATCCCCACGCTGGCCGCCGTGCGACTCTGCAGGAACGCCAGGTAACGACCATCTCGCGAAACAGCCGGTTCGAGTTCCGAACGGGTCTCGTCCTTGTGGACCGGCTGCTGTTTCCCACTGACCAACTTGAGTCTCACCAGTTGCAGCTGCTCGGGTCTCGCCTGCAACACGAAGATCAGCGTTCCGGCATCGACGAAGACCGGGTCCCGCTTGTACCGGTGATCGTCGGTCAACGGCCGCTCAGCAGCCAGTGCCGTCCCCCAACCAAACGCGGCACAGACCAGTCCGGCAGTCACCCACCGGCAACAGGCCAAACGGCTAGACGAATTCATCGATCACCGTCCCGCCGGACAACACGTTCACCTCGGCCCGGTCCTGGGTGGTCAACCCTGCCAGTTCGGTGATCGTGGTCCCAACCATCAGGGGTGTGATCGGCGTCGTCAACGGGTGCTCACCCAGCTTGTCACTCTGTCCGATTGCCCCCCCGGTCGGTACGCCCGCACCCGACCACAGAGAAAAGTAACACTGTGGCCAGTGGTCCCGGGCGGCCCGTGGATTGATCTTTGGGGTCCGTCCAAATTCACTGATCACCACCACCAGCGTGTCCTCGAGCAAACCGCGATCCTGGAGATCGGTCATCAACTCGGGCAACACCCGATCCAGCAACGGGCAATGCCGGTCCATCAGCATCTCGAAGTTGTAGATGTGCGTGTCCCAGCCGAAATCGTAGTTCGGCGTGATCGCCTCGACCGTCTGGCTCCAGTTCAACTGCACGTAGGGAACCCGGGCCTCTACCAGCCGACGTGCCACCAGGGCACTCTGTCCGAAGTGCGTGTGCCCGTATCTCTGCCGTGTCGCCTCCGACTCGCGGGTCACGTCAAACGCATCCCGTGCCGAGGGATTCGACAGCAAGCCGTAGGCCATCTGGTAGGCCCGTTCCCAATCGTCGATGCCGGCGGCCTCCAGTCGACGGCGGGCCACGTCCAGTTGACCCAGCAGGTGTCGGCGATCGGAGATACGAGCGGGAGTGATGCCGTCCAGCAAATCCAGCGCCGGCAAGTCAACGGATCCGTCGTTCTTGACGACCACCTGGAACGGATCCCACGCCTTGCCGAAGGTCCCCCCTCCGTAGCCCTCGACAATCCGCACGCTGTCCTGGATGACCCCCCGGCCCACCGAGAGAAACGGGGGCAGGTCGCCGGTGCGGCCCCGGTGCCGGGCAACGATCGCTCCGAAGTTGGGCTGCACCGGCCCGGGCTTCTCGTGGAAGCCGGTCAACGCCACGGTGCCCGCATCCGGATGTCCCGGCTGGGAACTCACGTGCGTCCGGGCCAGGGCAAAGCGGTCGCTGATCGAGGCCATTCGCGGCAGCAGGTCGGTGAACCGGACACCGGGAGTCCGGGTGGCGATCGTCGAAAACGGGCCGCGGTATTCGCTGGGGGCATCCGGCTTGGGGTCGAAGGTGTCCAGGTGTGACGGGGCCCCCCACAGCCAGACCAGCAGTACCGTCTTGGCCCGCGGGCCGCGGTCGGCCTGGGCTCCGGAGGACAGGTCCGGTCGTCCCATCACCAACGGCAGCGACGCGCCCATTTTCAGGAACGACCGCCGGGAAGGACCGCCACAGGTGCGGGATCGGAACTGGCCCACGTTGATCATGACAGACAGTCTCCCACAGAGACCGACCCCGCTCAAGCGGTTCCCGAGCCATCCCCGATCGGACCACTCCAAACCCACAGTTGAGTGCTCCGTGCGAACACCGATATAGTGGAGACCGCGGCGGGTCCCCAACGGCCCGTCCACACCACTTCGAATCCACCAGAGAACAGTTCGTGCGCGTTTTGCCGACCATCCTGCTCGGACTGCTGATGACTCCGGCCGTCACCGCCGCCCCCCCGCGGCCGGCCCGCTCACTGGAAGTGGCCCCCAATCCCATCGTGCTGGGCGGCACCAACCGCGTTCAACAGATACAGGTTACCGCCAGCGGACCCGACGGCCGCCAATTCGACGTCACCCACCGGGCCACGCTGGAGATCACCGGCACCGAGCGAGCCGCCGTCGATGGCAGCACCGTCCGGGGCGTCTCCGACGGTGACGCCTCACTGAAGGTTTCCTACGGCGGCCGCGTGGTCGAGATTCCCATCCGTGTCCGCAACCGGACCACTTTCCCACCGGTGCACTTCAACAACGACATCATGCCGATCCTCTCGAAGCTCGGCTGCAACAGTGGAGGTTGCCACGGCAAACAGAGTGGCCAGAACGGGTTCAAACTGAGCGTCTTCGGGTTCGACCCCAGGGCCGACTTCAACGCACTGGTCAAGGAAGCCCGGGGCCGCCGCGTGTCCCTGGCCTCTCCCGGCGGCAGCCTGCTGGTGGCCAAGGCCAGCAACGCCATTGCCCACGGTGGTGGAGCCCGCACCAGCACCGGATCACCGGACCACTTCCTGCTCTCCCAGTGGGTCGCCCAGGGGGCTCCCTGGGGCAGCGACCGTGCCCCGCAAGTCCGCTCGATCCGCGTGTCTCCGGCCCAACGCGTTCTGCGGGCCACCGATGAACAGCAACTGCTGGTCACGGCGGTTTACTCCGACGGCACAACCCGTGACGTCACCGGTGCGTCCGAGTACACCAGCAACGCGACACTGGTGGCCGACATCGAAGAGGCGGGCCACGTGCACACCGGACGGGTGCCCGGCGAAGCCGCGATCACGATCAACTACATGGGTCACGTCACCGCCTCACGGATCACTGTGCCCCGCGACGGGGGACCCGAAAACTACCCCAAGCTGCCGACCAACAACCGCATCGACGAGCTGGTCTGGGCCAAGCTCCGACGGATGGGCATTCTGCCCTCCGGACTCGCCTCCGACGCGGTCTTTCTGCGTCGCCTTCATCTCGACACGCTCGGCGGACTGCCGTCGCCGGCCGAGGTCCGTGCCTTCGCCGCCGACAAGCGATCCGACCGCCGTCAACGTGCCATCAACGACGTGTTGGGTCGGCCTGAACTGGTCGACTACTGGACCCAGAAGTGGGGCGACGTGCTGCTGGCCGACCGGGAAGTGCTGGGCGAGCGAGGAGCGTTCGAGTTCCATCGCTGGCTTCGAGTGCAACTGGCAACCAACCGCCCCTACGACGAATGGGTCCGGGAGCTGCTGACGGCCACGGGCAACTCAGGCCGCTACGGTCCGGTCAACTTCTTCCGGGCCGCGCGAACCCCCAACGAACTGACGCGCAGCGTCAGCCAGGCATTCCTGGGCATTCGCATGGATTGTGCCCAATGCCATCACCACCCGTTCGAGAAGTGGGGGCAGGACGATTTCTACGGCATGGCGGGTTTCTTCAACGGGCTGAAGCACACCTCCCTCGGACCCGGTCGCGAACTGGTCTACCACGGCGGCTACCAGCCGACACGGATCCCGCTGGTCAACCAACTGGTCCTGCCTCGTCCACCGGGAGGCCGCGGCATCGAGAACTTCGGCGAGTCCGATCCGCGGGTGCGGTTGGCCGAATGGGTCACCCGCCCGGACAACCCTTACTTCGCTCGCCTGGTGGCCAATCGGATCTGGAAACAGTTCCTCGGACGCGGACTGGTCGAACCCGAAGACGACTTCCGGTCCACCAACCCGCCAACCAACCCCGCCCTGCTGGACCACCTTGCCGAACAACTCGTCGCCGACCGCTTCGACCTCAGAAAGTTGATGCGGCACATCCTCTCGTCGCGGGTCTACCAGCTCTCGAGCATTCCCAACCAGACCAATGCCGATGACGAACAGAGCTACTCACACCACCTGGTCAAGAGACTTCCGGCGGCGGTACTGCTGGATGCGATCAGCGAGGTGACCGGTACCCCCGAGTCGTTCACCGGGATGCCGCGGGGCACCCGCGCCATCCAGCTGTGGGACAACCGGTTGCCGAGCTACTTCCTGGACACCTTCGGCCGGTCCGAGCGTCAGTCCCCGTGCGAGTGCGGCAGTTCCACCGAGCCGACGATGGCCCAGACGCTGCACCTGATGAATGCCCCGGAGATCGACGCCAAGATCACCGCCGCCGGCAGCCGGATCGACCGCTTGACCGCCGGCAAGGCCACCCCCCGACAGATCGTCAACGAGCTCTGCCTGTCGGCGCTCGGCCGACCCCCCAACGACCGCGAGGTCCGCGCTGCCGAGAAGCTATTTGCCGGGAGTCCACCACGCCAGGCTGCCGAAGATTTTCTGTGGGCACTGTTGAACTCCTACGACTTCCTGTTTGTCCACTGAAACGGGCACCTCAAGACACTCTCCAACCAGTACAATTCCGACACGGCCGCGAACCGGCACGTTTGTCTCCAGAGGATCCAGGCAATGACCCATTCCTCCGCTCGCACCACCTCCCGGCTCTCGTCCTACTGCGACGGCCTGAACCGGCGAGAAATGCTTTCCGTCGGCAGCCTGGGCGGCCTCGGCCTGGCCGAGTTGCTGTGGATGCAGGAGTCGTTCGCCAAGGCGAAGGGCAAACCGGTCCGGGACATCAACTGCATCTTCCTGTTCGCTCTGGGCGGTCAACCTCATCAGGACATGTGGGACGTCAAGCCCGACGCGCCCTCGGAAATCCGTGGCGACTTCAACCCCATCTCGACCAAGGCCTCCGGCATCCAGATCTCCGATGTCCTGCCACGCATCTCGACCATCACCGACAAGCTGGCGATCATGCGCAGTGTCACTCACGTCGACAGTGACCACGGCCGTGGTTACCACGTGATGATGACCGGCAAGCGACCCGGGGCGGGCGATTTCAACGGCAACCAGAACAACAACCATCACCCCTGCCTGGGCTCGATGGTCTCCCGGCTGGGAACCCCGGGGGAACTGCCCCCCTACATCAGCGTCCCCAACTTCCTCAACAGCGGCGGCCCCTCGTTCCTGGGCCCCAGCTACGGTCCGTTCGTGATCGAGGCCGACCCGGCCGCCCCCGACTTCTCGGTCCGCGACATCACCCTGCCCACGGCCATCTCGACCAACCGCAACGCCCGCCGCCAGGCGGTGCTCCGCGAGATCAACCGGTTCGAACGGCAGGCCGAAACCGTCGGCCGAAGCGTCCGATCGCTGGACACCTTCTACCAGAAGGCCGCGGGGCTGATGACGTCGAAGAAAGCCAAGGAAGCGTTCGACATTCATCGTGAGTCCGACAAGACCAGGGCCGAGTACGGCATGACGTCGGTCGGCCAGTGCTGCCTGCTGTCCCGACGACTGGTCGAGGCCGGATGCCGGTTCGTGGCCATCGAGAACGGTCACTGGGACACGCACCGGAAGAACACCTACAGCCTCAAGGACCTGCTCTGCCCATCGTTCGACCGTGCCGTCCCCGCCTTGCTCAACGACCTCGAACAACGCGGCATGCTCGACGACACGCTGGTGGTCATCTCGACCGAATTCGGCCGCACACCACAGATCAACCAGTTGGCCGGTCGCGACCACTGGCCCAACGTCTTCTCGATCGCGATGGCCGGTGGAGGTGTCAAGGGGGGACAGGTGATCGGGGCCAGTGACCGGCGGGCCGCCGGTGTGGCCGATCGACCGATCACACCCGGCGACATGACCGCCACGGTGCTCGACCTGATGGGCATCGATCCCCGCCAGATCCTTCACACCCCGCTTGGACGCCCGATCCCGCTGGTCGACGACGGTCGTCCCATCACCGAGTTGACCTAGCGGCCCCCGGAGTCCTCACCCGTGATCAGCCGACTTGCTCCTGCCAGCCTCAGTGTCATCGCCGCCGCAATGTTCGCGGTGCTGTCTGTTCCGGCCCCCGTCGTGGCCCAGCCCAAGCCCGGCTACAGCCCTTCCAGCACACACATCTTCCCCGCCGGAGGCCGCCGCGGAACGACGGTTCGTGTGCGGATCGGAACCGAGTGCACCCCGCGGGATACCGATTTCCTGGTTTACGGCCAGGGTGTCACCGCCGGAAAACAACTCAACAAGCGACTCCCACGCAGCCTCGGTGAACCGGATCCCAGACGGAAGCCGACAGAAGTCCCCATCACCTATCCCCGTGAATGGGACCAGCAAATCGTGATCGCCAGCGACGCCCCGCTGGGACAGGCGCTGTGGCGGATCAGTTGTGCCCAGGGTGGCACCGGCACCCGGCCCTTCCTGGTCGGAGATCTGCCCGAACACATCGAGACCGAATCGAACTCGGTCCCGGGCCGCGCCGAACAACTCACATTGCCGGTCACTCTCAACGGACAGGTCTACGGCGAACGGGACATCGATTTCTTCCGCCTGAAGCTCAAAAAAGGCCAGGTACTGGTCTGTGACATCCTGGCCGGACGTATTGGTAGTCGGCTCGATCCGATGGTCCAGTTGCTCGACGCCGACGGACGGGTGCTTGATGTCCAGGAGATCCGAATCGGACGCGATCCGGTGATCGCTCTCGAGGCTCCGCACGACGGCGACTACCTGCTGCGGGTCGCCAACATCACCTTCCACGGCAACGCCGCCTGCGTTTATCGCATCACGCTCTCGACTCGCCCCCTGGTCGTCTCGGCCTTTCCTTCCGGAGGGAAAGCGGGCACCAGTTCGGTTGTCGAATTCCACAGCATGACCGGTCGGCCCGGCCCCCTGGCTGTCGAGCAGAAGAAGATCACGTTTCCGGTCGGCGAAGCGGTGCTGCGTCCGTGGGGAGCACGAGGCCCCGCGCTGTCGGTCAATGGCTACCGCCACGCAACCGAAACCGAACCCAACAACGGGTCCGATTCGGCCGGGGAGACGGCACCCGGCACCACCATGTACGGCCGCCTGTCGGATGCCCGCGACCTCGACCGGTTCACTTTCACCGCCAAGAAAGGGCGGAGTTATTCCCTGTCCGCGCGCGCCGCGATTCCCGGGGCGCCCATCCTGCCGGTATTGACGCTCACCGACACACAAGGAAAGCGACTGGGGCGGGCCACCGCGGTGGGCAACCCCGACGGTGAGGCGAGAATCGAATGGTCTGCTGCGGCCGACGGGAAATGCCAGATCGAACTCCGCGACCTGAGGTTCGGCTCGCGCGGCGGAAGTGATTTCCTCTACCGGATGACACTCGAGGAATCCGCCCTCGGATTCAGCCTGCATTCCGGTGCCGACGCCATCAACCTGATGCAGGACAAGGACGCCACACTGACTCTGAGAATCAAGCGAACCGGTGGATTCCAGGGACCAATCGACCTCGCACTCGAGGGACTTCCCAAGGGGGTCACATTCACTCCCAAGCAGATCGCCGCCAAGGCGAGCACCACCAAGCTGGTCTTCAAGGCCACCGCCGACGTCGCATCTCTCAGCTATCCCCTGTCGATCTCCGGAACCGCCAGCATCAACGGCAAGACCGTCAGCAGCCGGCTGGCATCCCGGCACCTCGGTGTCGACGGCGAGGGCCTCTCGGCCGACTCGCCCGATGACGATCGCTTCCACCTGACCGTCTGCCACAAACCGGTCTTCCGGTTGTTCTGCAACGAGGCCTACATGTACGCCCACCGCGGAACCATCTACCAGTACGCGATGGAAGTCGAACGGCTCGACGGATTCGACCAGCCGATCACCGTCCAGATTGGCGACCGGCAGAACCGCGACCTCGACGGAATCCAGATGATCCCCTTCGTGATCCCGGCCGGCCAGACGGAGGGTTTCCTGCCGATCTACCTGCCCGAAACCATGCACATCAACATCCAGTCCCAATCCCAACTTTACTCCCAGGCCTTCGCACACTTCACCGACAAGACCGGCCGCCGGCAGGCCGTGCTGGTGCTTTCGGAAAAACGGAACATGCTCCGCACCCGTCCCGTGGTGGTGAAGATGTTCGCCGTCGACCAGACGATTTCCGGAACCCCGGGCTCAGCCGTTCCGTGCCGACTGAGACTGGAACGCACGACCAACTTCCCCGGTGAAATGACTGTCCGGCTGCACGCGACCGAGGGTGCCCCCGGTTTCCGGTCCAAACCGGTTCGTTTCGCCGCGGGAAAGCTCTCGACCACCGCGATGGTCCGCCTGCCGACCGGCACGGCGGCCGCGAAGCCGGTCACGCTCGTCTTTCGGGCCACCGGCAAGATGCCCGACGGCACCGAGGCGATCACCGAAAGCCGCGTCAGGTACCTGCCGGCAACGGCTGCGGAGAAATAGACGGCCGGGGCGGATCACCCGACCCCGACTTTCTCCGAGAATCGGCCGGACCCGACTGATCTTCTACGCCCCAATTCCGTTGGAATGGGAATGACCGGGGCATGATTGCATCATCCGGGGAACGCGGTAGGCTTCTCTGATTCAGACAGTTCCCAAGAGAAACACCAACGTGAAACGCCAGAACCTGCGAACCGCTTTCCTGTTGATCCTGGCCTCCTGCGTCATCGGCACAACGCCGAGCATTTCGCTCGCCAAGGACAAGATCTTCGAGACTCCCGCCCCACGCCCGATCGGGATCGTCGCATTTCTCGAGGGCCCCGCGTGGCATCCCACCGGCAACGTCTATTTCAGCGATGGCGGCAGCAACCGGATCATGCGACGTGACCGCACGGGGGCGATGCACGTCTTTCGTCGGCCCTCCGGAGCCTCCAACGGGCTGCTGTTCGACTTCAAGGGCCGACTGCTCGTATGCGAAGGACCGGGTGCCAACGGGCACCGTCGGGTGACCCGCACAGAACATGACGGCACGATCACCGTCCTGACCGACAACTACCGGGGAAAGAAATACGCCGGCCCCAATGACCTGACCATCGATTCCCGGGGACGTATCTACTTCACCGACCCCCGTTACGGTCCTCGAAAGGGAATGGAAATCCTCGACAAACAGGGACGGGCCGTCGAAGGCGTGTACCGTATCGATCCCGATGGCACCGTCACCCAGGTCATCACCCACGAAGTTGACCGGCCCAACGGCATTCACATCACCCCCGATGATCGCCACCTCTACGTCGTCGACAACAACAACGACAATCTCGGGGTCGCCCGGGCCGTCTGGCGATTTGACCTGACGGCCGACGGAAATGTCGTCGCCAAGAGTCGCAAGAAGATGCACGATTTCGGACAGGGGCGGGGCGGAGACGGAATGGCACTGGATGTCGACGGACGGCTTTATGTCGCTGCCGGACGCACAGTGGCCAACCTGCCGAACGAGACAACCGAAGTCGCCGGAGGGGTCTACGTCATCTCGCCCCGTGGCAAACAGGTCGGCTTCATCCCGATCCAGGAGGACTCAGTCACCAACTGCACATTCGGCGGCAAGGACCTCAAGACGCTCTACATCACCGCCGGCCACACTCTCTGGAGCATCCGCTCCACAAGCCCCGGTTTCGTCCCGTGGCTCAGTCGGTCGACAAACCCGAAGTCCAACAAGAAATAACGACATCGCGACATGGCAGACGACGACAAGAAGCTGAGCTACGAAGAAGCGGCAGAGCAGTTGGGACTGACCGTCGACCAACTGCGAGATCTTCGCGCCGATGGTCGGATCCGCGACCACGCCGACTACGGCAACTGGACGTTCAAAGCTGAGGATGTTCAGGCGTTGAAGGCTGAACTGGAGGCCGAGGCCGCCGAACCCCCACCAGCAGCCGACAAGCCGTCCGCGGAAGACCCCAAGACGCCCGGAGCGACGAGGTCCTATTCGCCGTCAAAATACGAGCCCGGTGCCAGCAACTCGACAAGTGGTTCCTCCAAGTACCAGTCGGATTCCTACACCACTCCCAAGTACGAGACCACCAAGTACGAGACCACCAAGTACGAGACCACCAAGTACGAGACCACCAAGTACGAAAGCCCAAGCTACACGGCATCCGCCTACGAACCGGGTTCCGGAGACACCCACGAGACGTCGGACGAACAACCGGACGAACAACCGGACGAACAACCGGACGAACAACCGGACGAACAACCGGACGAACAACCGGACGAGCAACCGGACGAGCAACCGGACGAGCAACCGGACGAACAACCGGAGCCGACTGGATCATCCTTCGGTGAGGGTCTGCACGATGAAACATCGTCCTCTTCGACAAGCCAGTCGGACGATCAGTCAAACCGGTCAGCGAAGGAGAAACCGTCTGCAAAAGAAGATCTGCTACAAACCTTTTCGGCTTCGACAGAGGATCCATCAACCGATGACACGCAAGCCGCCGTGGAAGACGCTCCAGCTCCGGCCCAAGAGACAACCGCACCGGCCGCTGAAGCGCCTCCTGCCGACACCAGCAACCTCTCGCCACTGGAACTTGCACGGCTACAGGATTCCGAAGGCGCCGCCTCCAAATCAAATCCCAAGGCAAAATCGCGATCTCGCACCAGGGCGAAAGGAACTCCACGACCAAGTCGCGCCGAACGGAAACGCCGCCGAGAGGAGACCCGGGTCCGCCAGCGGTCGTCTTCCAAGTCAGCTTCGGCACAACAGGCAAAGAAAATTGCCATCTGGGTCGTGATTTTCTGCTTCTTCTTTTTCTTCTGCGTCTGCACGGCAATTCTCTCATCCGTCTGATCTGGACCCGGAAACGGTTCAGACACGAACCGGTCTCCCTGCTTCGGTTGCCCCTGTCAAAACCAGCCATTCCCTGACATACCATCCATGTCCGACGCTTCCAGCCGCATTTCTGCCGAAGACGCTGCTCAACAACTTGAAGTCAGCGTTGACGAGATTCTCAATCTCCGTCGGCAAGGGAAGATCCGTGGCTACCCGGATTATGGCAAATGGGTCTTCGACAAGGCCGACGTTGCAGCATTGGCCGCAGAAATGGGTGTCGAACCGACCGCGTCGGATTCCGTGGAGCCCGAGTCGTCCCCCGAAGAGTCCACTCAACCGGATGAGTCGACGGTCTCATCTGTGTCCGAAACGGCCGATTCTCCCTACCAACCGGCCTCGCTGTCGACCGAGCCAACGGGAACAACCGACGACGAACCTGGTCCGAAATCCAGCCCCTACGTACCTGCTCCGGCACCTTCCAGTACCTCGCCGACAACACCATCCGAACCGGCTGTCCCCGTTCCAACTCCCCCCGTGGATCCTGATCCCCCATCTCCCTCGGCTCCGGCTTCACCGGCTCGCACGTTGGCCCAACTCATCAGTTCGGACCAACCGATCGACAGCGCGAGGATCATCGAGGCCCTGGCCGAACGGCATGGGGTCCACTTCGACCAGGCCGCCGGGGTCGTCGACGGTTTCTGGGATCACCTGCTCAACCCCGATCACTACAGGCTGGGACGTCGCAAGTTGCCCATGCCACACTTTGGCACGTTCGGCCTGAACACCAATTCTCATGGCGAAACCGAGTTGCACTTCGTCTCGAAACCGATCAGCGAACTTCGCCTTCGCCGCAGCCAGTCGGGCCAACATCAACCCAGCACGGCGTGGATCGACCACTGGGAATCGAACCCACCGAGTGCCAAACGACGAGCAGCGCTTTCGTTGAAACGTCGGCTGTCGGTCGACATCTCCACCGACACCGGTCTCGACCTCCGCACCACGTTCCTGGCTCTCTGGGACCTCGTCGAAACGATCACCGCCATCATGACCGGCAGTGGAGTTCAGATCCGCTGGGCCAAGCGCGGCGTCATGAAGCTCCAATCGCCGGACGAGCCGGATCGATACGAGTTCCGGACCTACAAGCGGCTTCGAGACCGACTGCCTGCTCTGCCGGCACCGACGCCCAAATCAACCCGTCGTCCCGCACCGACGCCCAAATCAACCCGTCGTCGAAAACGAAGCGGACAGTCCGGCTCGAGTGGCTGCGGAATCGTCCTGGCCGTTTTGCTCGTCCCCGTTCTTGGATTTGCGATCTGCGGTGGGCTCGCAGTAGCCGTTCAAGAGTTTCTGAAAACACTCTGACGCGTCACCTCGCTCACACCATTTATGTCCACTATCACCTCATTCACTCTGCCAACCTCACTGCAGGCGCTGGCTCCAGGAGTTGGCAAGCGGTATCACGTCTATCCGCTCGTCTCGGGCAACAACAAAAAGAAGAAACGCTGGATCGAGGCGCCCGACTCCGAACTCAAGGCCGCCCAGCGTTGGCTACTCGACAACTGGCTTTACCATCTCCCGCCCACTGGGTTCGCGCACGGATTCGTTCCGGGCCGTTCGATTCTCACCAACGCCGCCGAGCACGTTGGCCGTCGCTGGGTCGTGACTGCCGATGTCCGTGACTTTTTCCCGTCCATCACCGCGGGACGAATCGCCACGTGCCTGGCCGAACTCGAACTCGATGCAGCCGACCGGTCTACAGTTGTCCAACTGGTCACCCGTCGCGGTCGTCTGCCCCAGGGAGCCCCGACCAGCCCGCACCTGGCCAACCTGGTCGCTCGAACCCTGGATCTGCGACTGTCCGGCCTCGCCCGTCAGCACGACTGGACCTACACCCGCTACGCCGACGATCTGACCTTCTCGGCCGGCTCACCCACCTCGCCCGACACCGGGATGCCGCCACACGAGTTGCTATGGGCCATCGAGCGAATCGTCAGTGACGAGGACTTCCAACTGGCCGCCGACAAGACACACGTCATGCCACACCACCAACGACAGACGGTCACCGGGCTGGTGGTCAACCAACGTGTCGCCCTGCCCAAGCCCCGGCGCAGAACACTGCGGGCCATGCTGCATCGCCTGGAAACCTCGGGGCCCGAAACGCTCGATCTGCGTCAACTGCAGGTCGCACAGGGCCACCTGGCACTCTCGAAGCTGATCGATCCCGACGGTTACGATCTTGCCTGCAGGCATCTCGGCGAATTGATCCGAAACTCGGTTGCCGGCTCGGCCCTCGGGACTGCAGTCGATTCTGGATCCACGGCCACAACCAGGCTAGACTGATCCGTCGACAAGGAGACAGATCCACACGAGACCCAAAAACACATGACCTGGGGTTCCTCCCGGAACCTTAGCTTTTCTGGTTTCGCTGATTGTCGTTTTCGACACCACGAAGCCTCCTTGGGCGTTTCGCCCCGGGACAACTTTTGCCGTCCTTCGCTCGACCGGAAAGCTGGGCGCCGACCGGTGGCGCGAGACGGCTCGCGACGGGTGACGCGCCGCCGGCGGCGGCTCATCGTCACCCTGCTCGCCTCGCCACCGGTCGGCGCCCAGCTTTCCGGTCGCAGCTCCGGAACGTAAGGCCACCGGAGAACCCCAGGTCATTTCTTCCAGCAACTTCTCCCGCTGTCATCGCCCCCGGTCCGTGTTAGAATTGGTTCCGGTGGTCCCATGATCTCTTTCGACTCACTTCCCGCCTCGCTCTCGGACGGCCGCGCCACGACCCGTCGTCGCGCGTTGCTGGAAGTCGGCGGCTGTAGCCTGCTGGGACTCTCCTGGCCGGGAATGCTGGCCGCAGAAAATTCCAGCCCGACAACCGACGCGGCAGGATTCGGCCAGGCCAAGAGTTGCGTGCTGATCTTCCTCTGGGGAGGCCCGTCCCAGCAGGACACCTGGGACATGAAGCCCGACGCACCGTCCTCGCTGCGGAGCGAGTTCCAGCCGATCGCCACCCGTGTCCCCGGCATCGACATCGGCGAACACCTGCCGCACATGGCCGGTGTCACCAACCTGCTGACGATCGTCCGCAGCATGACCCACCGCGACTTCGAACACGGTTCGGCAGCCTACGCCGCCCTGACCGGGCATGCTCACCCCCTGCCGGGCACCAATACCCCGGTCCGTCCCGAGGACTTTCCCACCTACGGAGCGCTGGTTTCGCGACTGGGCCACAACCCCAACCCGGTCCCCGATTCCATCATCCTGGGACCCGTCATGCACCAGGGCAACCGCCCCCCGATCGCCGGACAGAACGCCGGGTTCCTGGGCCTGACCTACGAACCCTTTCGGATCGCTGCTGATCCCGGTGCGGACAATTTCCGCGTCAGCAGTCTCAACTCGCCCGCCGAACTGCCCACCGACCGTCTACGACAACGGCACAAGCTGCTGCAATCCTTCGATCGCGACAGTCAACGTGTCGAACCGGTTCGGCAGGTCACCGGAATCGACAGCCTCTACCAGCGTGCCTTTGGTCTGCTGGGTTCGGCCCGCACCCGGGCCGCCTTCCGGATGGACACCGAACCCGACTCGCTTCGCGACCTCTACGGCCGCCATCGCTTCGGCCAGACACTGCTTCTCTCACGACGCCTGGTCGAGGTCGGGGTGCCGCTGATCACCGTCAACTGGGCCAAGCAGAACCGTGACCAGTGGGACACTCACGCCAAGAACTACCCCCGCCTGAAGAACATGTTGCCTCCCTTCGACCGGGGCCTCTCGACCTTCCTGTCAGACCTCAAGCAGCGCGGCCTGCTCGAGACGACCCTGGTCGTCTGTGTCGGCGAGTTCGGCCGAACGCCCTGGATCAACAAGGACGCCGGTCGCGACCACTGGCCCGACTGCTACTCGGTCGTGCTCGCCGGCGGCGGCACCAGGCCCGGCACGGTCTTCGGCGCCTCCAGCCGACACGCCTCCTACCCGACGCTGTATCCCGTCGGCCCCTGGGATTTGGGTGCCACGATGTTCCATTGCCTGGGCATCCCGCCCGACCAGCACATCCAGAACCGCCGCGGCCAGCCCATCCCGCTCTCCCCCGGACGGGTCATCGACGGTCTGCTCGCATGACTCCGCGAGGATCCTCGATGAGAGTGTTTGCTTGTCTGCAGGTGCTGTTGCCGCTGGTGAACGCGTCGTCGGTCTCTGCCGCCAAACCGTCCCCGCAGCCGACACCCAACTTCGTCGTCATCTTCATCGACGACATGGGATACGGTGACATCGGCCCGTTTGGCTCGAAGCTCAATCGCACTCCACAACTGGACCGCATGGCTTCCGAGGGCATGAAGCTGACCAGCTTCTACGCCGCCCCGGTCTGCTCGGCCTCCCGGGCCCAGTTGCTGACCGGCTGCTACGCACCGCGGGTTTCGGTCCCCGGCGTGTTCTTTCCCGCCGGACCTCGCGGCCTGCATCCCGACGAACAGACCGTCGCCGATCATCTGCACCGGCTGGGCTACGCGACGATGTGCATCGGCAAGTGGCACCTGGGCGACCAGCGAGTCTTCCTACCCACCCGCCAGGGCTTCGACGGCTACTTCGGTATTCCCTACTCCAATGACATGGGCCGCCCGACCCTCGAAGATGGCCGCTCGGTGCACCCATTGATGCGGGACGAGAAGGTGGCCGAACTGCTCGAGAACGAAGGACAACGCCGGATCACCCGGGCCTACACCGAGGAAGCCGTGCGGTTCATCACCCGGAACCGTGATCGCCGCTTCTTCCTGTACCTGCCCCACACCGCGATGCACGTCCCGCTGTTTCCGCACAAGGACTTCGCCGGCAAGTCCAACAACGGCACCTATGGTGACTGGGTCGAGGAGGTCGACTGGAGCGTCGGCCGCGTGCTCGAGACGCTCAGGACACTCCAGCTCGACCGCAACACCCTGGTCCTGTTCACCAGCGACAACGGGCCGTGGGCCTCGAAGGGCAAGGCCGGCGGTGTGGCCGGACCGTTGAGGGGCAGCAAGGGCTGCACGCTGGAAGGGGGAGTCCGGGTGCCCACAATCGCGTGGTGGCCCGGAACCATCCGTCCGGGAACCAGCCACGACGGAATCGCCGGAACCACCGACGTACTGCCCACGCTGGTCGGACTGGCCGGGGGCGACCTGGCCAGGGCCAAGGGGCAACGACGCATCGACGGCATCGACATCTCTCCGATGCTGACCGGCCAATCGAAGACCTCACCTCGTGACCACTGGTTCTACTACCAGGGCACCCGGTTGAAGGCCGTCCGATCCGGACCGTGGAAGCTGGCCGTAATGAAACAGAGCCTGGGAATGGGGATCCGCCAGAAACCCGCCGACCTGAACATCGACGGACCGCGGCTCTACAACCTGGACAAGGAAATCGGCGAAAAGACCAACCGGGCCCAGGAACATCCCGAGGTGGTCGCCCGGCTGCAGAAGCTGGTGGCGTCGATGCGAGCCGACATCGGCAGTGGCCGACCGGGACCGGGAGTGAGACCCGCCGGCCAGGTCAAGAACCCCGTGACGCTGTTCCCCTCACGCACCCGTCGAAAAACATCCACAAGGGTCGGCAAGCCGATTGCCTGGCAGACGGCCAAGCCGGGTGATGCCTACCCGTCCGGATCGGCTCCGCGGATCGCCGGCAAGGCCTTTCACGTCGATGTCATCGTCGAGCCCCGTGGCTCCGATGGTGTGCTCATCGCCCACGGTGGCTCGGCCGTCGGCTATTCGCTCTACATCAA
>PBOJ01000103.1 GCA_002724315.1 Planctomycetaceae bacterium
CGCCTGGCCTACGGCCAGCCGCCATTGAAAACCGACCTGGAAGCGGCGATCGCTTTCCTGGAACAGCAGACAGAGTTGTTCATCGCCCAGGCGGTCACTGCCGACAAGAAGAAGGGCGGCGCGGCCGCCCAGAAGGCGCGGCGGGCCCAGGCCACCGGACAAGCCCTGGGCGTATTCTGCCAGGCCCTGCTGGCCAGCAATCGGTTCCTCTACATCGACTGATCACCACCTCCCACACGACTCCCTGCCATGACAAGTTTCTCAAGCGTCCCCCACTCCCGCCGTCATTTCCTAGCCTCGGGATCTCTCGGCCTCGGCTCCCTGGCAACCGCCTGGCTGGCCCAGCAGGAACAACTGAAGGCCGCGCCGGCACGACCGGAACTCGAACCCACGCACTTCGACACTCTGCCCAAGCGGCCCGTCGGTGAACCCCGCGCCCAGGCGATGATCTCGCTGTGGATGCAGGGTGGGCCCAGCCACATCGACCTCTTCGATCCCAAGCCCGTCATGGCCAAGTGGCACATGAAGGCGTTCCCGGGAAAGATCAAGTACGACAACGCTGCGCAGGCCAGTTCGAAAGTTCTCCACAGCCAGTGGAAATTCCGGCCACGGGGAGAATGCGGGACCGAGATCTCCGAGCTGCTGCCGCACACAGCAGGCATCGCCGATGACCTCTGCCTGGTGCGGTCGATGCGGACCGGTGTCAACAACCACGGCCAATCGATCCTGGCCCTTCAGACCGGCAAGGTCACCAAGGGGCGTCCCTCACTGGGCAGTTGGATGGCCTACGGGCTGGGAACCGAGGCCGATGACCTGCCGGCGTTCCTGGCCATGATCGACCCCGGGCAGCTTCCCGTCGAAGGTGTCGCCAACTGGTCCAACGGCTGGCTGCCGGCCATCTACCAGGGCACCGTGATTCGCCCGTCCTCACCCCGCATCCTCAATCTCCAGCCCCCGGCTCACCTGGCCGGCAGCGTGCAGAAATCGTTCCTGGACTACGTCCGGAAGCTGAACCAGAAACACCTGGCCGCCCGGCCGGCAGAGAACGACCTCGCCGCCAGGATCGCCAGCTACCAGTTGGCAGCCAAGATGCAGACCTCGGCCCGCGAGGCCCTGGACATCTCCAAGGAGACCAAGGCGACCCAGGAGATGTACGGGATCCACGAAACGGCGACAGCCGATTACGGGACCCGTTGCCTGATCGCCAGGCGGATGGTCGAACGCGGTGTCCGGTTCGTGCAGGTCTACACCCAGAACCAGTTCTGGGACCACCACGGTGGGATCGCCAAGAGCCTTCCCCGCGCGTGCAAGAAGGTCGACAAGCCCTCCGCCGCGCTGGTCTCCGACCTCAAGCAGCGAGGACTGCTCGATTCCACCGTCGTGCACTGGGGTGGAGAAATGGGCCGCTTGCCGGTGATCCAGAACGAAAAGAACATCGGCCGCGACCACAACACCTACGGCTTCAGCATGTGGCTGGCCGGGGGCGGTTTCCGGGGCGGACTGGCCTACGGAAACACCGACGAATTCGGCCACAAGGCTGTCGAGAAGGTGGTCAACCACTACGACTACCACGCCACGCTTTTTCACCTCTTCGGCCTCGACGCCGAGAAACTGACCTTCACCCGCAACACCCAGGACAAGACGATCCTCGACGGACAGGCCGGCAAGATCGTTCACGACCTGCTCGACGAATGACCGGCCGAAGAACCGGGCCGCTCACTCGAAAACGGTCCGGGCCTGGACCGCATCGTCCGACCCGCTGCGGTCGAGGACTTCCTCAGCCGACAGCGCCCAACTCGGAGTGATCTCGACGTCCGCCTCCGGGTGAACCGACGTGCCGGCCGCCTCGAGCCAACTGCGGTGCAGTGCCAGCAACCCGGCCCGTGCCGATTCGAGCGAATCCGTGCCACGGGACTGTTTGACCGGCAGGAAATCCCTCCCCCGGTCGCCCTCGACCACCAATCCCGTCTCGATCTCCGGCAACAGATCGAAAATGAACCGTTCGAACTGCCACGCGTTGGCCGCACCCGGCTCAATTGGTTGGCCGGAACCGTGGCCGGGTACGTGAACCACCGTGCGATCGACCCGGTGCCACGGCAGACCGGAAGCATGTGCCAGGACCTGTTGATCCAGGACATGCACACCGATGTTGCCAGCCCAGAACCTCAATCGACCGCCGTCCCCGGCCGCCGCCACCGATTGAGGCACGTCGATGTACTCGACAATCCGAGTCCGACCGGCCACCGACAGCACGACACCCATCCGCTCCTCCGCCGTTCGCCGCGACACCACACGGGTTGTCATCTGCGAGCCCCTCAGATGATGCCACCCCACGAGCAAGGGATCCGGGGGCAACACCGCCGGGTTGTCAACCTGGTGATAAAACAACGAGTCAACTCCCCGGTCACCCAACCAGCCGAACAATTCCGCCCGCCGCATCGCCTCGAGCAGCCCGCCGTGACCGTCCGGACTGGTGGCCACCCGTCCCGGTTCGGACAACAGCACGCGGCCGGTCCCGATTTCCACCACCGGCCGGGTTCCCTGCTGGAACAACACCACCTGCCCGGGGTCGAGGCCGAAGTGCTGCTGCTGGTCGAAGTACGTGCGAGTCGGCCCATCGGTCTCCGGGCTGGTCATCACCAGCCACGGAATGGCTCGTCCTGCCCGCCGGCTCCGCTCACCGATGCATGCCGCAAAGTGCTCCAAGAACGTGCGACCGCTAACCGGCATCACCGGCAACAGCCCCTTGGGACGATCCGACCCCAGCCGGCTGCCGCGCCCGCCGGCCACCGTCACCACGGCCACGCGTCCATCAGCAATCCTCTGCTCCCCGCACGCGCGAGCCTGTTCGGAATCGGCCTCGGGTTGCCGCACCAGGTGAGGCAGCTCTGGCACCGCGTCGGGTTCAACCACACGAGCCCATGACCCGTCCCACGTGTCCAGCAAGCTCCTCAACGCTTCCCAGTCGATCGCTTCGAGTTGCCTCTCGAACCGCTCAAGGGTCACCGGATCAAGTGCCTCGGTGTCTTCAAGCAGGTGATCCTGCCCACAGTCGGCCAGTTGCTGGACCAGTGATTCGTTCACAACAGTCCCCGGCTTCGCAACAGCAGCAGCAGGCTGTAGATCACCACGACCGACACCACGCAGATCGCCAGCCGCAACACCATGTGGGCTCGCTGCGGACGACGACGGGCGATCAACTGGGTCAGCACCACGACCACCGCCACCATCGTCATCTTGAAGTAGACCATCCCGTCCATGTCCCAGTGGTCGTAGAAGAACTTCGCCACCGGGTTCGACTCGTGAAACCGTCCGGTGCGGATCAGCCGATGGGTCATCAGGATGTCAAGGACACTGACGACGATGAACAGCGTCGTCTCGTAGAGAAACCGGACAGACCGTCGTGGGAAACGCGTCATCCTCAGGACTCTACGAAATCAGTTCGCGCAAGCGCCGGAGATACCCGGGAATTTCGCCCAGCGGATCCTTCTCCTCATACTCCAACACCACGTAACCGCGGTAATCGGCGTCGCGGAGAATCTTGATCACCCGCTCCAGGTCGGCCGCTTCCTTCTTGCCGTCCCGGAAAATGGCCACCTTGACCTGGGCGTTGATCGCGTAGGGAGCAATCACCGCCATGTCGCGGTAGGGATCGTCGGTGCGGAAGTTGCCTCCGTCGAGATTCACGCCGAAGAACTTCGAATTCCGAACGCCCTTGATGATCCGCAGCATCTGAGCCGGAGTCGAGGTGATGCCCCCGTGGTTTTCCAGTGCCAGGAAAACACCACGCTTCTCTGCGTGATCCAGCACCTGGTTGATGCCCTCGATGCACCTCGCGATTGCAGCCGCCTCGGTATCGCCCTTGGGGACCTTCCCGGCAAAAATCCGGATCACCGGTGCTCCCAGCACCGCGGCGTGGTCGATCCACGTCCTGGCATCGGACAACTGCTTCTCGCGCCCCGGCCCCTCGGCGACGCAGAAGTCGTTGCCGATGGCCGTTCCCGAGATGTCCAGGCCCAGGCGGAAGGTCAACTCCTTCATGTTCACCAGGTACTCGTCGGTGACGGTTTTCGGGAAGTAGTAGGTGGTGGGCTCGACCCCGTCGATGTCCTGGTCGGCAGCGAACTTGATGAAACCGTCCATGGTCATCTTCGCAGACTTCTCCTGTGCGGGAGTGGGCCTCGTGGGCAACAGGCGGCTGAACGAGTAGCCGGCCAGGCTGAGCTTCATGTGCGACTTGCCGTTGCGACCGGGCGGATCAGCGGCGGGAACAATCGAAGACGTGGTCGCGGCAATCCCGGTGGCCAGGCTCCCGGCGAGGAAACCGCGGCGGGAAGCGAGGGTGTTGGTCGACATCGGCAGTGATCCTCTTGTTGGCAAATGGGGAGACCATCAATAGACTATCGCGCCCCGCGTCCGGTCACGACCAATCCGGCAATGTTCCCCAGACGGCCGGACCAATCCGGCCCCTGGCCCACTCCACCCGGGAAAGACCATGCCCCGTTACGACCCCGCCCGTATCGAGCCCCACTGGCAGGCCCACTGGGACGAGCACGAGACCTTCCACACCGGCCCGTTCGAAGCCAGACGCGACAAGTTCTATGTCCTCGACATGTTCCCCTACCCCTCCGGTGACGGCCTGCACGTGGGCCATCCCGAGGGATACACGGCCACCGACATCATCTGCCGTTACCGCCGCATGACCGGCACCCAGGTGCTGCACCCGATGGGATGGGACGCCTTCGGGCTGCCCGCCGAACAGCACGCCATTCGCACCGGGACGCATCCCCGCGAAACCACTTACCAGAATATCGACACCTTCCGCCGCCAGTTGAAGATGCTCGGATTCAGTTACGACTGGAGCCGCGAGTTCTCGACAACCGACCCCGACTACTTCCGCTGGACCCAGTGGATCTTCCTGCAGTTGTTCGACACGTGGTACGACGACGAGTGCCGGTGGACCGGGCCCGACGGCCTCGAGCGAGTCGGACGTGGCCGCCCGATCAGCGAACTGCCGATCCCCGACGCGGTCGCCGACGATGGTGACGAAGCCGTCCGGCGATACCAGGACCGTCACCGCCTGGCCTACCAGCACGAGGCCCCGGTCAACTGGTGCCCCGCACTGGGCACGGTGCTGGCCAACGAGGAAGTCATCGACGGAAAGAGCGAACGGGGCGAGCACCCGGTCGAACGACTTCCCCTGCGGCAGTGGATGCTGGCAATCACCCGCTACGCCGATCGCCTGCTCGACGGACTCGACCTGGTCGACTGGCCCGAGTCGATCCGGTTGTTGCAGCGGAACTGGATCGGGCGAAGCACCGGAGCGGAAGTCGACTTTTTTATCGGGGAACCCGGACAGTCGGCCGACGAACTCGACTCCGCATACGCTCTCTGGCAGAACCGGAGAAAAGAGTCGGGACTGCCGGCCGATTCGGGTGAGGAGGTGCTGCGGGTCTACACCACCCGACCCGATACGTTGTTCGGAGCCACCTACATGGTGATCGCTCCCGAACACCCGTTCGTCGAACGCCTGACGACCGAGCTCCAGCGCGAGGCGGTCACCACCTACCAGTCCCAGGCCGCCGCCAAGAGCGACCTCGACCGCACCGACCTGGCCAAGGAGAAGACCGGCGTCTTCACCGGCTCCTACGCCGTCAACCCGGTCAACGACCAGAAGATCCCGATCTGGGTCGCCGATTACGTGCTGATCAGCTACGGCACCGGGGCGATCATGGCAGTTCCCGGACAGGACGAACGCGACTGGGAATTCGCCGAGGTCTTCGACCTGCCGATCATTCGCACCGTCGAACCGCCCGAAGACTTCACCGGCCAGGCCTACACCGGCGACGGACCCGCGATCAACAGTGGGTTTCTGGACGGGCTGGAGATCGACGGCGCCAAGGACCGGATCATTGAACACCTCCGTGGCACCGGCCAGGGAAACTCGGCGGTCAACTTCAAGCTCCGCGACTGGTTGTTCAGCCGCCAGCACTTCTGGGGTGAACCGTTCCCGGTCTGGCATGAACTCGACGAGGAGGGAAACCTGACAGGGCTGATGCGGGCCGAGTCCGAGGAGAACCTGCCGGCCAAGTTGCCCGAAAACTTCGAATTCAAGCCACACGGTCGACCCGACCCGCCGTTGGAGGAAGCTCCCGACGAGTGGCTGTACCGGACCGACGAGGACGGGACGCGGTTGAAACGGGAAACCAACTCGATGCCACAGTGGGCCGGGTCGTGCTGGTACTACCTGAGGTTCGCCGACCCGAAGAACACCGACCGGTTCATCGATGCCGAGGCCGAGACCAACTGGTTGCCGGTCGACCTGTACATCGGTGGTGCCGAGCACGCCGTGCTGCATTTGCTTTACTCCCGGTTCTGGCACAAGGTGCTCTTCGACCGCGGCTACCTCCGCACTCCCGAACCGTTCACCCGACTGGTCAACCAGGGCATGATCCTGGGCGAAGCCGAATTGACCGGGTTTCAGGACGAGTCCGGTGAGTGGGTCTCGGCGAGGGAGGTCGACTCCGAGACATTCTCGGGTGAGAAAGTGTCGCTGACCGCCGACGACGTGCAGAAGCAGGGCGAGGAATTCGTTCTGACCGAGCACCCCGAGATCGTCATCGACAGCCGCGCGTACAAGATGTCCAAGTCCCGCGGGAACGTGATCAACCCCGACGACATCGTCGCCGAATACGGCGCCGATTCCCTGCGTCTCTACGAGATGTTCATGGGACCGCTGGAGGCGACCAAGCCGTGGAGCATGAGCGGGGTGGAGGGCGTCAGCCGGTTCCTGGGTCGCGTCTGGAGAATGATCTCTGACGATCGGGCCGACGAGGTCACGCTCAACCCGGCGATCGCCGATGCCGAGCCCGACGAGGAACAGCTGCGGATGCTGCACCGCACGATCAAGGCGGTGACCGAAGACATCGAGAAACTGTCGTTCAACACGGCGATCAGCCGGCTGATGGAGTTCACCAACGCCCTGGGACAGGCCGATCCCCGACCGAGATCCCTGATGGGTCCCTTCGTGCTGCTGCTCTCACCGTTTGCTCCTCACCTGGCCGAAGAACTGTGGAACCTGCTGGGCCACGACGAATCGCTGGCTTACGAACCCTGGCCCGAATGCGACGAATCTCTTCTGGTCACATCGACCGTCGAGATCCCCGTGCAGGTCAACGGCAAGCTGCGGGGCAAGATCGTCGTGGCCACCGATGCCGATCAGGAGACGATCCAGGAGGCGGCTGCGGCCGACGAAACCGTCGCCCGGTTCCTCCAGGACAAGACGGTCGTCAAAACCGTGGTCGTTCCCGGACGACTGGTCAACTTCGTCGTCAAATGACCCCGCAATCGCCGGATCGGCGGGCATCCTGCAGGGAAGCGGTCATCGATGCCGATCATTGAAGTTGAAACACCCTCTGACATCGGCGATCATTGATCGCGGAACTGGTTCTTCTTTCGGCTGGCAGGACGACGTGATGAACTGCACGGTGCAGACACCTCGACGCGGCTGCGGCGATTTCAACAGCCTCTCACGGCGTTCGGCACTCCAGGCCGGGGGCCTGTTCGGCCTGTCACTGCCCACCCTGCTTCAGCAGCAGGCCCTGGGAGCCTCGGACAGCCTGATCGGCAACGCCAAGTCCTGCATCATCCTGTATTGCTGGGGCGGCCAGAGCCACATCGACACGTGGGACCTGAAGCCCAAGGCCCCCTCCTCGATCCGCGGCCCATTCAATCCGATCGCGACGAACATCTCCGGAATCCAGGTGGGCGAGCACATCCCGAAGCTGGCGACGATGGCCGACAAGCTGGCCATCGTCCGCTCGATGTTCCACACCGATTCGGCTCATGGCCGCGGCATGTACTGGAACATGACCGGCCACAAGCCACCGCAGAACCGCCCGGGCAACATTGCTCCCAAGCGGAGCGACTGGCCGGGCCTGCCGGCGATGATCTCACACTTCCGGGAATCCCAGGCAGGCGTACCGCGTTCGATCCGCCTGCCCTACCCGATGGTCGACAACGGCACGCTGCAGGCAGGTGAGTACGGTGGATTCATGGGCGGAGCCTATGACCCGATCGTGGTCAAGACGCCCAAGGGCAAGGCCTACGGCGGACGCTCGCGAGATCTCGGTTCCCCGGTACTCGACCTCGCAGCGGGCATCGACCGCGACCGCTTCCGCCGTCGCCGGTCCCTGCTGGGACAGCTCGAGCCCACCACCGCCGACACCGGTGGCTCGGCCTCGCGGTCCTACGGCCACTTCCACGACCTCGCGCTGAACATGCTGGTCAGTGACCGGGTCCAGAAGGCCTTTGACCTCGACAATGAGACCGCCGAGCTGAAGGCGCTTTACGGCGACCATCTGGGCGGCCAAAGCTGCCTGCTGGCCCGGCGGCTGATCGACGCCGGAGTACCGGTAGTCCAGGTGCTGATGTCGGCCAGCGACCTCAACGGCGGTGCCGGTGACCACTGGGACACTCACGGGAACAACTTCAACCGGCTCAAGGACCGACTGCTACCGGTCTTTGACCGTTCGGCCTCGGCCCTGATTACCGACCTCGATCAACGGGGGCAGCTCGACGAGACGCTGGTGTTGATGATCGGCGACTTCGGCCGTACGCCGAAGATCAACGGCAACTCAGGCCGCGACCACTACCCGTACTCCTACACTGTCGTACTGGCCGGAGGAGGCATTCGCGGCGGTCAGGTCTATGGCAGCTCCGACGCCCACGCCGCACACCCGCGGACTCTGGCTGCCGGCCCGCAGGATCTGCACGCCACGGTCTTCACCGCGATGGGCATCCAGCCCGATGCGCAGATCCTCGACAACCTGAACCGGCCACACATGCTGACCGCCGGCGGCCAGGCCCTTCCGCTGTTCTAGGGCCGGTCTCTACCGTGTCGCACCCGGTTTCGGCCTGGTTGCCGTACGTGCCGCCTTGTCGTCAAACAGGCTGCTGGCGGCTCCCAGCAGGCGAAAGATCATCGACGCGTCGGCGGTCGCCTTTGTCGGCACGTCGGGCCACCGGGGTCCCGACAGCCACGCGGTCGCACGGGTGTCTCCGTAGGCAATCGTGAAATCGAACCCGTCGAACGTCCCGCTGATCTTCTGGCGGCGACGGTCGATCCGGATCGTTGTTTCATCGAACCCAGGTTCGGTGATCCGCGGTCGGACCAGGTGGACCACCAGTTCCCCGTCACGGAAAACCGCCTGGACCGGATACCAGCCCCGGTCAACCGTCGCGTGTTTCCAGACCTCGATCCGCCCCGTTTTCTTCGACAGCCAGGGCGAGGAGGCAATCGTACCGGTCAGATCCTGCATCGCCTTCACCTGGTTTCCAAGCGAGACCCCAACCTGGACTGCGAACTTCCCGTCGTCACCCCGGGTGATCGAGAACCGTGGTGCGGGAAAAATCGCGCGGCCGTCCAACCGGTAGATCACCGGGTCACTCGAGGAAAACAGGCGGCTTCCCTGTGGGGCCGAACTGGCCGCCATCACCACACCACCGTTGCGGGAAAGGGTCACATCGAACTGTTTCGCTTCTGAATCGAAGGAAGCGAAACCGTCCACCCTCGGACCGTTGCCAGGGGAATAGCCCAGTCGCACCTTCACCAGTTGAGGCTGTCCGGCCTTCCAATCGTCAAGGATCTCGCCGAATTCATCGACCGCAGTCGCCAGCCGACCGCGATGGCCGGCGATCGCAGTCGCCAGCTTCAGAGCCGTCATGGCCCATTTCGAATTCTCGTGTTTCCGGGCAAACGCCCTGAGACTCGAAACCGCCGCCCCGATCTCTATGTTGTCACCGGTCACCGCTTCGGTCCACGCTGACCAGATGACGGCCTGGCCGTCACCGGGCACTGCCTCCAGGAGCCGCTTGATCACCGGCCGGGCTTCGACAAATCGACTCTCGGCCAGGTGATTGCCAGCCACCACCCGGAGAATCTCGGGGCGTGACCGATCCGCTTCGGCCAACCGACCATAGAAGTGCCCGACGAAGTCACCGGCAGCCGGCACCGCGGCGACCAACTGCTGCAACCCCACGATTCTCTGCACGTGACCGATTTTCGGATCAAACATCAGTTTCGCAGCCTGGACCACCGGGGCCTTGTCTCGATCCAGTTGCGACAGGCACTGCTGCCACCCCGACTTGTCTCCGGCGACACGGGCCGCCAGTGCGGACCGCAACAGAAACTGGTCATCTGTCATCACGCCACGGCCCCAGAAGCTGACCGCTCGGCGAAGAGTGATCATGTACCTGCGTGCCAGCGGCGGCTTGAGCCCGGCAAGCCGATGTTGAATCGCCTCGTCGAGAAACACTCGACACGCCTTCGCATCGGCAAAATGGGTCAGGGCAAATCGTCCGGCCAGCGAATCGACGTGATCCAGCAACAGGATCCGCTTCATCTGCTTCCCGGCATCGGCCTTCCGGTGAACCACGGCCACCATCATCGCCTCCAGGGCCACCCGGTCCGAACCGGGGGCGTCGGCGTGTTTTTCCAGAAATCCCCGGGCAGCGGCCAGGTACTCCTCGACACGCCCGGCGGCCATCATCGATTCGGCATCCGGCGGCGTTTCAGCCGCCTCGGCCGAAACCAGCCCGCCGCTGGCCAGGATCACCAGGGACAGGCCCAGTATTGGGATCCTCGTAGTCGATCCGATCATCGTTGCTGCTCCTGCTGAAATCGCTAAGCGGAATGCGGCTCTTCGCCCCGGCATGGCCGAACGGCAGGTTTGTAGGACGCGGGTTGGATTGCGATCAAGGTCAAGTCCGGCCACGCCGGCATGTCCGACATCCACGGATCACCTCGACCCCGTCGGTCGCAGTGTCTATGCTCGAATTTGTCCCCCAGCGACCCAGGTGATCGATGCTCCACGCGGTGGTCATGTCCGGAGGCAGCGGCACGCGGTTCTGGCCACAGAGCCGCCGCGACCGGCCGAAACAGCTTCAGCCACTGGCTGGCGAGACCAGCCTGCTTCAGCAGGCCGTCGACAGGCTCGAAGGTCTTGTCCCGGCAGAGCGGACCTGGATCGTCACCAACACCCTTCAGGCTGAAGCAACGCGGCGGCAATTGCCCGCCTTGGCTCCCGAGCAGGTCCTGGAAGAACCGTGCGGCCGCAACACCGCCCCCTGCGTGGGCCTGGCCGCGCGTCACCTGTTGGCCATCGACCCCGACGCCGTGATGCTGGTCATGCCAGCCGACCACGTGATCGGTCCTGACGACTTGTTCCGTGACGCCGTCAGTCGAGCCGTCGAACTGGTCTCCGACAACTCCCGACGGCTTGTGCTCTTCGGAGTCCCTCCCACCCGACCCGCCACCGGTTACGGCTACATCCGAAGAGGGGACCCCCTGGAAAGTAACCACAAGGGTCATCACGTGACGGCGTTCCATGAAAAACCGGACAGGGCGACGGCCGAGAAACACATCGCCGCCGGCAATACCTACTGGAACTGCGGTATCTTCACCTGGCGGGCCGACCGGATTCTCGAGGCCCTGGCCGAACACCAACCCGAACTCTCCGTCGGACTCGAACGGGTTGCCGCAGCCATCGGAACCGACGATTACCGCCAGATCCTGGAATCGGCCTACGACTCGCTCTCGTCGATTTCGATCGACCACGCGGTACTGGAACACTCCGACGACGCCTGCCTGATCGAAGCCCCCTTCGACTGGCACGACGTCGGCAGTTGGCACGCTCTCTCACAGCTTTCCGAGAACGACCCGGACGGCAACACGCTGCGGGGACTCGTCACGGTGGTCGACTCCAGCAACTGCATCGTTCGCAGTGACGGCGACCACCTGGTGGCGACCGTTGGGGTCGAAGGCCTGGTGATCGTCCACACCCCCGACGCCACCCTGGTGGCCCGACGGGACGACGAGGAGGGATTGAGGCGGCTGGTCGAGCGGCTTGAGGAGGAAGGCCGTGGCGACTGCCTCTGAACCGATCCGTGACGAGATCCCCGAGGAGGGATCCCTGCTCGGACTGGACTACGGACGCGTTCGGATCGGCGTGGCCGTGTCGACCCCCGAACGGACCCTGGCGGTGCCCCTGGAGACGTGGGAACCGACCGGCGATGAAGACCAGGACGCCCGCCATCTCGAACAACTGATCACCGATCAACGGGTGGTCGCCCTGGTCGTCGGTTTGCCGCTGCACGCTGACGGGACGACCAGCGAATTGTCGAGAGAGGCCGAGACCTTCGGTGCGTGGATCCGCAAGTCGACCGGCAAGCCGGTGACCTTCTGGGACGAACGTTATACCTCACGCCAGGCCGAGGACCTGCTGCTGAGCATCGACATGACCCGCAAGAAGCGGAAGGCTCGCCGCGACATGATCGCAGCCCAGATGATTCTCCAGGGGTACCTGGACCATGGCTGAGCCCGATGCCGCCAGAACCGCTCCGCAGCGGCGTGGCTCCCTGAAACGACGTTTGCTGTTCCTGGCGCTCCTGATCATGGGACTCGAGGCAGCCGGTTGGCTGGACGACTACATCTTCAACCACCGCCAGCGGCTGCTGTCCGCGCTGGTGATGATGCGGCTGGACACGCAACCGATACCGGCTCTTTCCGACACTTCCAACAACCGGGAACTGGTCCTCAGAGATCCTGCTGACGGACCGGGAGCGGCCGAACCGTACCGGATCGGCGGTGTCGAGATTTCCGGGGCGGGACCATGGATCGGCACACGCAACGTCGTTCCCCCAGACGTGGTCCGGGATGACCAACAGCGGGTGTTCGTCATCGGCGGATCGGCGGCATTCGGATTCCCTTACCGCTACGCCGACACCTTCTCGGGCATTCTCGACCGGCAGTTCGCCAACGACCGGCTGAAGATCCTCAACGCCGCCCAGGTCGGATGGACCAGCGGAGAACTGGCCCCCCTGGTCGACCAGGCCGTGCGATTCTATCGGCCCTCGGCAATCGTGCTGATGATCGGCAACAACGAGTGGTTCCATTGGCAACCGGTATCGCAGCGCGGACCCGAGCAGGTCTCGGCAGAGGACACACCGCCCCGGGAAGAACTCAGCCAGAACAGCATCACCATCCTCAAGACCCTGGCTCACAGCCGGGCTTTGGCCGCCATCGAATACGGCCTGGTGCAATGGATGATCTCCAGCCGCCAGGCCAGGCAGGATGAAGCCCGTCGGTCAGCAAAACGAGACCAGTTCGAATCGCACCACGAGTTGGCCGGGTCGGACTATGCCGTGGCGATGCCACTTTCACCGCGACAGTACGATCCGTCCCAGTGGCCGGTCGCCCGGCAGAACTACCTCGACACGTTCCGAGCCAACCTCGGCCAGATGATCACCGTGGCGAGAGAGGCCCGGGTGCCGATCGTCCTCTTGACGATCCCCTTCAACCCTCGTCTCTCGCCGGCCTGGAAACACCGTCAACCGCACTCGTTTGATCCCGAACACCGCGAGGCGGTCACCACGGCTATCCAGGCCGCCTCACGATCGGTCTCGGAAAAACAGTTCGCTGCCGGTCTCGAAACCGCCACCATCGCCCTGTCACTGGATCCGCATCCGGCTGTACTGCACTACCTGAAAGCGCAGTGCCTGGAGGGGCTCGAGCGGCACGAGGAAGCCGAGCGGGCTTACGCGGAGAGCCGCGAGCGGATGGTGGGCAACCTGGGCTCTCGGCTGACAATCAACCGGATCATCCGCGAGCTGGCCCGGCAGAACATGTTGCCGATGATCGACGTGCAGGAGCTGTTCCAGCAATACGGAGCGAGACGAGAGCGGTACTACAATGCCGACCTGATTCACGACGACTGTCACCCGACCCCACTGGGGCACCAGCTGATCGCTGAAGCCCTGGTTCCGATTCTGCGGCAGGCCGTCGGGGAGAACTCCACGCCATGAACGAGCCCGTTCCATCCACCGAGTCCGGGCCACGCCGACCGGGTCGCCGCGGGGTGTTCGTGGTGATTTGCCTGGTCGGAATTCCGCTGGGCCTGTCGGGCCTCGACCACCTGGCCGGCTGGATCCTGTCGCCTCCTCCACGACACCTGCTGTTCCCATCGGGAAGCCTGGTGCGACATGAGAGTGGAGAGTTCGATGTCCAGGTCAAGATCTCCAACCAGGGACTCCGTGATCGCGAGTTCCCGGCAATCGCATCGAAGGGAAAGACACGGATCGTGGCGATCGGCGACTCGTTCACCTTCGGCTGGGGGGTACCAGTCGAACAGTCGTGGCCGAAGGTGCTCGAGAGCCTGGGGAACAAATCGCCGGAGGTGATCAACTTCGGGTTTCCCGGAGCCTCGCCCAACGACTACTCGACCATGATCACCTCGGCACTGGATCACTTCAGCCCCGACATCGTTCTGGTCGGTACGCTGCAGGGTGACGATCTGATCCAGCTGGTCGAACAGGAACCGGTGGAAGTCGAATGGTTCGTGAGGGCACAGAAGAGATTCTTTCCCACGCTGAGTGCATGGCTGAGACCGGTTCCGGCATCGATGGAGTCCTACCGCAGTATCTTCCGGAAATCACAGGCTTACCTGAGATCGACGCTGACACCCGAACAGCGTCAGCGGTACCAGCAATTGTCACCGGGAGTTCGCGCCGACTTCGAGGCGGGCCTGCTCAACCCGTCGCTGGTCCACACGGCCGTGACCAACCCGGGACGGTTCGTCGCACCGGTGGAAGGTGAGAACGCGTGGCAGATCAAAGCGGAGTCCCGATTTCGACATTCGGTACGTGACTGGGTGGCCCGCTGCCGAGAGGCCAGCGCCGAGTTGGTCCTTTTGATCATTCCCGATGGACCGTACGTTTCCGAGGCCGCCGCCGGCGGAATGCGGGCGGTCGGTTACGACGTCCCGTCATCACTGCTGACGACGACAGTCTGCCAGGACGTGGTCACCGCCATCTGCGGAGAATTCGAAGTCCGGGTCATCAATCCGGTGGCCGAGTTCCGCCAGTCAACCGATGGAGGGGACTACTTCGAACTCGACGGTCACTTCACGCCGCGGGGGCAGAAACGTCTGGCGACAGCCGTGGCCCGGGAACTCGGACCGCCGGTCGACTGACCCGGCTGGCTTGCCGGTCCCCGACGCGAGGGTTAGAACCGAACCTTCCCCGTCCATTCGTATTCCTGAGCACGAGGCCGGCATGAACGATCTGACCAACCGAACCGCGGTGATCACCGGAGGCGGATCGGGCATCGGTGCCGCGGTGGCCCGCGCCCTGGCCGACGCCGGTTGCCGGGTCGCCATCACCGGCCGACGCCAGGAGCGACTTGATGACGTCACCGGGAACTACAACGGTTCGGTGCCGATCATCGCACGTCCCAGCGACGTCGCTGACCGACAGGGAGTCATCGAGTTCTTCGACTGGGCCCGGGAGGAACTGGGGCAGATCGACATCCTGGTCAACAGCGCCGGCATCAACACGCCGGTCCGCGCGGTCGCCACGCTCGATCCGGCCGACTGGGACAAGCTGATTGCCGTCAACCTGACCGGGGCCTACAACTGCATCCACCAGGTGCTGCCCGAGATGCGCGAGCGGCAGGATGGGGTGATCATCAACATCTCGTCGGTCGCCGGGCTGCGAGCCGGCACCGTTGGTGGCGTCGCCTACAACGCCTCGAAGTTCGGCATGTCGGCACTGGGAATCACCGTGGCCGAGGAACACCGCGAGATGGGAATCCGCGTCACAAACGTGTACCCCGGCGAGGTCGAGACGCCAATCCTCGACAACCGCCCGGTGCCGGTCAGTGCCGAACACCGTGCGAGAATCCTGCAGCCGGAAGACTGTGCCGACGCGGTGATGATGGTCGTCCGGCTGCCAGCCCGGGCCAACGTTCCCGAACTGGTCATCATTCCGACCACGCAGTCCTACAAGTAGCCCCACACACCAACCCGTCCACATTCCTCTGATCCCCATCAATTCATGCACGATCTCATCCTCCACGGCGGCACGGTCATCGACGGCACCGGTGGAGACCGCTATCCCGCCGACGTGGGACTCTCCGGAGACCGCATCACTGCGATCGGCGATCTGTCCGAAGCCGACGCCGTTCGACGAATCGATGTCAGCGGACGGATCGTCGCCCCCGGCTTCATCGATGTCCACAACCACTCCGACGGCTGGCTGCTGAAGCGGCCGCACTTTCTTCCCAAGACCTCTCAGGGATTCACCACCGAGGTCCTGATGCTCGACGGGATCTCCTACGCGCCCGTGAGGCCCGACACAGCCCGGCAGTGGTTGTTTTATCTCCGCGGCCTCAACGCGTTGCGGCTCGAGGAATACCGCGGATGGGAATCGATCGGCGAGTTCCTGGCCGAATTCGATCGAGCGGCAGCGCAGAATGTCGTCGGCCAGGTTCCCTACGCCAACGTCCGATCACTGGTCTGCGGTTTCGGCAAGCACTGGGTCGATGACCTGCAGATGAAGATGATCCAGACCGAAGTTCACCGCGGGATGCAGGAGGGTGCTGTCGGCATCTCGACCGGCCTGGACTACATCGTGCAGTGCTACACGACCACCGACGAACTGGTCGAAGCCTGCAAGGTGATCGCCGAATACGACGGCGTCTACACCACCCACGTCCGGTACAAGAAAGGGATCCTTGACGGGATCCGCGAGGCGGTGGAGATCGGAAAACGCTCCGGCTGCCGCGTCCACATCTCTCACGTCAAAGGCCGTGACGAACAGACCGTCGAGGCGCTGCTGTCGCTCTTTGACGAGGTCAGCAAGGAGGTCGAGTTCTCCTACGAGTGCTACCCCTACCAGCCCGGCTCGACGATGCTCAACTACCTGCTGCCCTACGAGGCGTGGGACGATGGACCGCTGGGAGCCATGTCCCGCTTGCACGACCCGGCCGTCCGGGCTCACTTCCGGCAGGCACTGGAGAGCTACCCGCTGAACCTCGATCGGATGACCCTGGCCTGGGTGCCCGGCAAGGAGAACACCGCCTTCCAGGGCCAGACTCTCGACAAGTACGTCGAACAGGTGGGACTGCCGGTCGAAGAGGCTCTCTACAGCCTGCTGATCGAAGAGCGGCTGGCGCCCCTGATCGTCTTCAACGAGGGCGAGGACAGTAAGATCGAACCGCTGCTTCAACACGAACGGTGCGTGATCGGCTCGGATGGAATCTACCACGACGGAGGTACCGTCCATCCGCGAGTGTACGGCACAGCACCACGAATCATCGGTTCGTGCGTCCGTGACCGGAAGCTGTTCTCGCTCGAAGAGGCCGTCGCCAAGCTCACGTCCAAATCCGCCGACGTCTACGGTCTGAAGGACCGTGGACGGGTCGTCGAAGGTGGACTCGCCGACCTGGTCGTCTTCGACGCCGACAACGTGGCGGATCGGGCCACCTACGAGAACCCTCACCAGACAGCCGATGGCATCGACCTGGTTGTCGTCAATGGCGAGGTGATCCTCGAAACCGGCCAGCCGGTCGAATTCGACGGACCGCTGCCCGGCCGAACGCTCCGCTACGAGCGATAGACCACGGGAAACTGTGCGCGTATCAAAGTGATACATCTGTCGCGGAATGCGCCACCGACAGGCGCAATTGGTCATTGTGCAAATCACTGTCTGGCAGCAGGTTATGTCATTTGATCGTTTCGGCATGCTGCTTGCATGTTCTCTGGCAACGGCCCGAATTCACCGGGCCTCATCTCCCATCAACTCTCCCTTCATCACCTGCCGGAGGAACACACCATGGCCCGCCAAGAATACACGCCGACGCCAACAGAGATTCGACGCGAGTGCGAGAGGATTCGTTCGGAGTGGTCCGAAGACACGCTGTGGAAACGGTCGGGACTGGAGCACTGTCGGCACTGGATGCCACCGACGGTCCACATGCCGCGAACCCACGAACTGATCGAAACGATCACCGATCCGTAGCCGAATCACCAGGAGGATCCAAGGGGACCTCCTGCTCTCTGACCACGCGTTGCACGTCATCGAATGGATGGCCGAACAATTTGGCCTTTCCGTCGTGCATCAGGTGGTACCAGAGCCGGGCACGAACCGTCAGTGGTTTGGACGCGGAACCGGATTCGAAATGGACCCGATACGAGTACCGACGGGTTTCCCCTGGACGAAGTCGGGTGTCGGGTGCGGGCGGAGCCTGGTGATCGCGGCCGTGCTCGCGATCACCCATGTATCGCCTCAACGTCTCGATGACCGGCCAGCCGGATAGCTCGTCCCGTTCCCTCTCATCGGTCTCGCCGCCTCCGGGGACCGGTTCGGGGGTCCCGACCTCCTGTCCATCGGCGGTCAGAACCTCGGTCCGGACCGTCAGGAACCTCAGTTCCTCACCCCCGGGCACCCGGTGTCCTACACGCCCGGCCCGCAGCGTCACCGTGACCTCGGCCTCGCGACCCGGCTCGATCCACTCGGCAACCAGGTCCATTCCGACGGCCTGCTTGACCATCTTGTCGTCATACCCCCCCGGCATGCTGTGCCCGCCTCGGGGCATGTGACAGTCGTGGCACCGTGTCTCGACCCCTCCCTCGGCGCGATACTCGAGGAACTCTTCGAGGCTCGCCTGCTGCAGCGCCCCGTGGAAGTGGTCGGGCAGGTCGAGATCCTTGAAGGCGAACTGGTGGCACCCGGCACAGAACTCGGCTCGTCCGAGTGCCGGCTCCTCCCGCATGGCATGCTTTTCGAGTCCCTTGTCGGTGACCCGCGTGGCAACAACGACCCCGTCACGAACATGGCAGGTCAGGCAATCGACTCCACCGGCCAGCCACTCGGGCTGGTGCTGATACGCCTGGTCGAGCCCTGGAGGTTCGGATGTGGGCAGCCCGTTGGCGGGAATTCGTGGCGCGTGACAATTCAGGCAGTACTGCTGTCGCCCGCTGCCGGGTTCCAGACATTCGACCTCGAAATTGTGCGTCGATGCGGCCACGTTGTGACGGCTCCCCTGCCACTGCTCGTATTCCTGTTTGTGGCACGAGCCGCACCAGGCATTGGTCCAGCCGACTGGTGCGCCGGTGACGACCGGGTTCAGCCCCTGGTTGAACAAAATCGTCGTTGGGATCTCGGTCGATTTCAGCACATCGCGCACCCGCCACCCGGCCAGGCCGACGGCGGCCACCAACACGACGACAACAGCGGGGATGATTCGCGACTTCATGAGCGGGATCCCTTCATCATCCGGACCGTCCGCTTCGACTGTCAAGGAGCCTCGGCGTATGATGGCGTCTTCGAATCCCGTCTCCACCTGCGAATCCCACATGCCCGACAACCTGTTCGATGTGTCCGAGAAGGTCGTGATCGTCACTGGAGCCAGCCGTGGAATCGGCCGGGCCGTTGCCGAAGGGTTCCTCGCCCACGGCGCCCGGGTCGTGCTCTCGGCTCGCTCCGAGAGCCTCCTCGAACAGGTCGGCGGTTACGACGCCGATCGGGCCATCGCGGTGCGAGCCGACATGTCCGACGCCGATTCGGGACAGCAGATCACCCGTGCCACGCTCGAGACCTTCGGCCGCATCGACGTGTTGATCAACAATGCGGCGATCACACTGCCGGGCGCCCCGCCCTACGACGACGCCACCTGGCAAACCACGCTCGACGTAAATCTCAGCGGTGCGTTCCGCATGGCGCGGGCCGCCGCCGATGCGATGGTCGAGACCGGAGGTGGATCGATCGTCCACGTCGCCAGCATCGCCGGCATCGTGGCCATGCCGGGCAACCCCTCTTACTCGGCCGCCAAGGCGGGACTCAGGCACCTGTCCAAGGCCATGGCCAACGACTACGCCGAGCGAAACATCCGCATCAACACGATCTGCCCGGGCTACTTTCTCACCGACATGACCCGGGCCAGCTACGACGATCCCCAGCGGCAGGCCGAGAGATCCTCGCACACGATGATGGGCCGCTGGGGCCGACCCGAGGAACTGCTCGGGCCATGCCTGTTCCTGGCCAGCGACGCGTCGAGTTACGTCACCGGCATCGACCTGATCGTCGATGGAGGCTGGACGGGCAAGGGAATGTGACCGGCTAGGCCAGCATCTTCTCGATCACGTTGCCACCGACGTCGGTCAACCGGAAGTCACGACCCTGGTGCCGGTAGGTCAGCAGCTCGTGGTCGAATCCCAGGCAGTGCAGCATGGTCGCCTGCAGGTCGTGAGCGTGGATCGCGTCTTCGGTCGGGTGATATCCCAGTTCGTCGGTCTGACCGATCACCGTTCCGCCACGAACGCCGCCACCGTAGAACAGCATCGAGAATGCGAAGCGATGGTGGTCGCGGCCATCACTGCCCGGCCCCGATGTCCGTCGGATCTCGTGCATCGGTGTGCGGCCGAATTCCCCCCCCCAGACAACCAGCGTGTCTTCGAGCAGCCCACGCTGGGCCAGGTCGGTGATCAATCCCGCCGCGGGCAGGTCGGTCATGTCGCAATTGGTCTTGAGATTGGCGTTGAGGTTGGAGTGGTCGTCCCAGGTCGAGTGATACAACTGCACAAAGCGGACACCCCGCTCGACCATTCTCCTGGCCAGCAGGCAATTGGTGCCGAACCAGCGAGTCTTCTCGGCATCGAGCCCGTAGAGCCTGTGGGTGGCCTGGGATTCTCCCGAGAAGTCCAGCAGTTCGGGACCGGCCGACTGCATGCGGTAGGCCAACTGGTAATTGGCCATCCGCGCGGCGATCTCGGCGTCCCCGGTTCGCACCTGTCTCAACCGGTTCAGGTCGGCAACGGCCCGCAACCGGCCGGACTGCGCTTTGCGGGTCACGCCCTCGGGGCTGGTCAGGTGCAGGATCGGATCGCCACTGCTGCGGAAGGTTGTTCCACGATAGATCGACGGCAGGAAACCGTTGGACCACAACGAGGCCCCTCCGTCGACACCGTGCCCGGAGTTGGACAGCAACACGACGAAGCCGGGCATGTTGTCGGCAGCATTGCCCAGTCCCCAGTTGACCCACGACCCGAATGACGGATGTCCCCACAGGTTCGTGCCGCAGTTCATGATCAACTGCGCCGGGTGATGGTTGGCCACGTCGGTGTAGACACTGCGGACCATGCAGGCGTGATCGGCCACACCGCCGAGATGAGTGACATAGTCGGAGTACTCGGTCCCCGATTCCCCGTAACGGCGGAACGTCCGGGGCGAGGCGAAGACGACGGCACTGCCTTTGATCAGGGGATCCTCGAGCCCGTCCAGAAACGAACCGGGTACCGGCTGGCCGTGCAGGCGACGCATCTCGGGCTTGGGATCAAAGAGGTCCAGCTGGCTGGGAGCCCCCGCCATGAAGATGAAAATGACGTTGCGAGCCCGGGGAGGGAAATGCGGCTGCCGGGGTGCCAGCGGGTGAGAGCGATCTCCGGCGGCAAGAGACGTTCCGGCCCCCTGGCCATCGCGTGACAGCAGGTGTCCGAGTGCAACGGTGCCCAGCCCGCAGGCGGTCTGCTGCAGAAACAGACGGCGGTCCAGCGATCGGGAGACGGTTTCGCGAGAGACGATTTCAGTCACGGGTGATGAACTCGTGGAGATTCATGACAACACTGGAGGTGACGACCCATGCCGCCGCCTCGTCGGGTGCCGTATGCCGTGCAGCGACTCCGGCCACACGGCCGGCCGATTCGGCGGCCTCGCCCGTCGAGAAGACTTTTCTCTGATCAGCCAGGAAGGCCTTCAGTCGTTCCAGCTCGGCCGGATCGGCTTCGCGGCCCAGGCACCGCCAGACCAGCAACCGCAAACGGCCGGTGTCGTCGATCCATTTCGGCCCGAGTGTTCGGGCGGCCAGCGCCTGGGCGCACTCAAAGAACACCGGGTCGTTGAGCAGCGTCAGGGCCTGCAACGGCGTGTTGGAGCGTTCTCGGTGAGTGCAGGTCTTGCCCGGACTGGGAGCGTCAAAGGTCTTGCCCTGGGCGAAAGGCGTCGTCCGCTGGATGAACGTGTAAACCGCGCGCCGGTAACGATCGGCCCCGGTGCCGGTCTTCCAGCTGTTCCCGTACGCCTCGCTGGTCACACTGTCGGGTTGGGGAGGCCTGACACTGGCGCCGCCGACACGTCGACTCAGCAGACCCGCACCCTGCAGGGCCGTGTCGCGAATCACCTCGGCCGAAACTCTCAGTGGACGCTGCCGCGCCAGGAGCCGATTGGCCGGATCCATCGTCTCGATCTCGGGACGGTGACGAGACGACTGACGGTAGGTGGTGCTGGTGACGATCAGGCGATGCATTCGCTTGATCGACCAGTCGCGGTCACGAAAGTCCGCTGACAGCCAGTCGAGTAGTCGAGGATGAGACGGCCGCTCGCCACGGACACCAAAGTCGTCTGAAGAGCGAACCAGGCCGGTGCCGAAGAAATGCTGCCACATGCGATTGACGACAACCCGTGAGGTCAGAGGGTGCCGTGCAGAGACCAGCCAGTTGGCCAGGCCAAGCCGATTGCGGAGGTTGCCGTCGGCCAGCTTTGGCAAAACGGCCGGAGGAATCGCATCGACCGGCTCGCCACGTGCCCGGAAGTCTCCTCGCTGGTGGACGAATGCCTGGCGGGGGACGGTCGCTTCCCGCATCACCGGTGCTCGAGTGGGCCACGGCACTTTCGACCTCAGGGCCACAAGCTTGCCGTGAATCTCTCCCAGCTTCAGGGACTTGAATTTCGCCGGGTCGACCAGGTCACCGTGCGAGAGGAAGTACAACAACAGCCGGTCGGATTCGTCACGCGTCCGCAGGTGGCGGTCCCGCTTGACGATCTCCCAGCCCTCCAGTTGCCCTTCACCAAGTTGTCCGCCCCAGACCAGCCCCAGCACTTCCCATCGCCGGTCCCAGCGGAAGTCGCGGCCGGGTCGTGCCGCGGCCTCGAGCAACCGAGCCTCCCAGCGGGCCTGCAGCCGGACCAATTCGTCGGCGATCGGCTTCAGCAACTCGTCCCGCTTGAGGTTGTACTCGGCCAGGGCCTTCTCAAACGGAACGGCCTGCCCGGGCAGGGGGGCATAGATGTTGATCTCGTCGGCGGTATTCAGGAACGCGTACAGCCCGTAGAACTCCCGCTGCGACACCCGGTCGTACTTGTGGTCATGGCACCGGGCACATCCGACCGTCAATCCCAGCCAGGTTGCTGCAACCATCTCGGTCCGGTCGACAATCTGCTTGACCCGAAACTCCTCGGGGTCGGCCCCTCCCTCGCGATTGCTGAGGGTCTGGCGGAGAAACCCGGTCCCGAGCCGATCTTCGAGCGTCGCGGCGGGCAGCAGGTCGCCGGCCAACTGCCTCAGGGTCAACACATCAAAAGGCGTGTCGGCGTTGAGTTGTTCGACCAGCCACTGGCGGTAACGCCAGGCCACCGGTCGCAACTGATCGGTCAGGTAGCCGTCGCTGTCAGCGTAGTGCGTAAGATCCATCCACTCGCGAGCGAAGTGCTCGCCGTAATGCGGACTCGCCAGTAGCCGATCCACCACGCGTGCCCAGGCCCCCGGCCGGTGATCAGCCAGGAAGCGCGACACCTCCGATGGCTCGGGCAACAGACCGGTCAAATCGAGCGTCACTCGACGGATCAACGTCGAGCGATCAGCCAGCGGGGCCGGGTCAATCTGCAATGACGCCAGCCGATGCTGCACGAAGCGGTCTATCGGGTTGGTCACCCGCAGGGGATGCGGCACCTCCGGCGGTGGCACGACCTGGACCGGCCGGTAGGACCAGTGCGGGGCCTTCTCACCGCCGGGTTCGGCCGAAACGACCACTCCGGCGAACAGCAACACGGCAAGAATCGGGCGGATGACCATGCCTGAGATTCTACCCATAGCCCACGTCGACTTGTACGATCCCACCATCCGGACGGGGTCATTAGCCACCGTCTGCGATCCGGCGACGATCCCCTTGGGCCGGTGTTTGACTACTTGGAGTCCGACGATCCGGACGAAGGCTTCGAATCGGATTTCGATTCGGACTTGGTCTCGGACTTCGAACTGCTGCTCTCGGAAGACTTTTCGGTGGAGGACGTCCGGGCCTGCTTTTCGGCCTTGGCGGCATCCTTGTAGGACTGGCTGCGGTAGTCGGTCTGGTAGAAGCCCGAACCCTTGAAGATGATGCCGGCGCCGGGTCCGATCAGCCGACGAGCCTTCAATCGCCCGCACTCGGGGCACTTCCGTTTCCGATTCTCGCTCATCTGCTGGAACAGTTCCCAGCGGTGACCGCACTCGCCGCACTCGTAATCGTAGGTCGGCATCAGTTCTCCTCGCTGTTCTGTCCAGCCTCGTCTTCGGACTTGTCGGAATCGTCGCCCCTTCCGGTATCTTCGGTGGTTTCCGCGGACGCCATCGCCACGATCACCTTGGCCGGTCGCACCAGCCGCTCCCCGAGCCGGAAACCCGCCTCGACCTCCTCGATCACCGTCATCGGTTCATGTTCGTCGCTGGCCACCTGCTGGATCGCCTCGTGAACGGCCGGATCAAACACCTCTCCGACGACCGGAATCGGCTCCACGCCATGCTGGGCCAAGACCCCCACGACCTGTTCGACGACCATGCGAACGCCAGCAACCAGATCGGCCGCGGCCTCATTCGCTTCGGCCGCCTGGATGGCACGCTGCAGGTTGTCGAGCCCGGGCAGCAGGTCTCGGGCCAGGGGCAGGGCCTGATAGGTCCGAGCTTCGCCCATCTCCCGCTGAGACCGGCGACGGAAGTTGTCCAGGTCGGCCAACGCCCGCTGCCACTTCTGGAAGTTTTCGTCTCGCTCAGCACGTGTCGCCTCCAACTGCTCGTCAAGGGACAGCTCTGCCAACGCCTCGCCGATCGCTTCGGCCTGAGAATCGACCTCGGTCGACTCCTCGGTCGACTCCTCGGTCGACTCCTCGGTCGGCTGATCAGCTTCGAAATCGTCTTGTGTCTGATCTGTCATGTCTTGGTCTGCTGGAGTCTGTGAGGTTGTCAGCGGATCAGAGATCTGCCGGCGATTCTCGACCGGTTCAATTGTCGTCTTCGGAGGAGAACCAGTCCATCAGTGTGTCGAGAAAAGACTTACGATGCGGCGAGACGTTGGCCTGTTCGATTTCGGCCAGTTGCCGAAGCAGTTCCTCCTGTTCGTCACCGAGCTTGCGCGGCACTTCGACCTGCACCTCGACCATCAGGTTCCCCGCCCGTCCACCTCGTGGGTCGGGCATTCCCCCGCCACGGATCTGGAAGACATGTCCCGGCTGTGTTCCGGCAGGGACCTCAAGAGAATGGCGTCCCTCGAGTACCGGGATGTCGATCTCGGCTCCCAGCGCGGCCTGGGTGAATGTGATCGGGACCTGGCAGACCAGGTGAGGTCCTTCTCGGCGGAACAGCGGGTGTTCTCGGACCTCGATTTCCACGTAAAGGTCTCCACGCGGTCCGCCCAGTCCTCCCGGCTCGCCCTCGCCCCGCAGACAAAGTCTCATTCCCGAATCGATCCCGGCGGGAATCTTGACATCGAGCGTGACCGACCGCGGCACCTGCCCCTCGCCACGGCACTCGTCGCACTTGTCGCGGATAATCTGCCCTTCTCCACGGCAAGCCGGGCAGGTGGTCTGAACGCTGAAGATGCCCTGTGACTGCACAACGCGTCCATGTCCGCCACAGTAGTCACACGATTCGGCTTCACTGCCCGGACGGGCACCGCTGCCGCTGCAGGTGGCACACGATTCGTGGCGGGAGATCTCGATGGTTCTCGAGCACCCGGAGGCCGCGTCGGGCAGATCGATCGCCAACCCGGTCTGCAGATGGCTGCCGCGTCGAGGCCTCTGCCGGCCGGCCTGGCGGCCTCCAAATCCTCCACCCAGTCCAAATCCGTCGAAGATGTCGCCGAACATGCTGAAGATGTCGCCGACATCGGTGAACCCCGGCTGCTGGCCGCCGCCGCCCTGCAAACCGGCGTGACCGAAACGGTCGTAACGGGCCCGCTTGTCCGGATTGCTGAGCACGTCGAACGCCTCAGCCGCTTCCTTGAACCTCTCGACCGCCGACTCGTCATCGGGGTTGCGATCGGGATGGTTCTTCAGCGCGATCTTCTTGTACGACTTCTTGATATCCACCGCGTCGGCATCCCGCGCCACGCCGAGGACCTCGTAATAGTCGCGTTTCTCAGGCATGAGAAGTCGTACGGAAAGGGAACGGGGGGAACGTGTCGGTGCCGGGGCAAAGAAACGAGCCACCCCCTGGTTTCAAGGAGGTGGCCCGCGGGGTGATCACGTCGGGAAAAACGGTTCGCTCAGCGAATCGCTCCTTCCACCTTCGGTTTCTCGCCACCCTCGAGATCATCGGTCCGGGTGACCAGGACCTCGGTGGTCAGCATCAACGCGGCGATCGAGGCGGCATTGGACAGGGCACTGGTGACCACCTTGGCCGGATCAATCACGCCGCGTTCGTACATGTCGACGAACCCGCCGGTCTCGACGTCGTAGCCGATGTTGGCCTTCTGTCCCCGAACCTCGTCAGCCACCACCGAGCCATCCTCGCCGCAGTTCTCTGCGATCTGACGAATCGGAGCTTCCAGGGCCCGGGCAACGATCTCGACACCGATCTTCTCATCGCCCCTGGCCTTGACCTCCTCGACGGCATCAATAGTCCGCAACAGGGCGACGCCACCTCCGGGCAGGATGCCTTCTTCGACACTGGCACGGGTGGCGTGCAGGGCATCCTCCATCCGGGCCTTGGTCTGCTTCATCTCGGCTTCGGTGGCGGCTCCGACCGAGATGATGGCGACTCCACCGGTCATCTTGGCCAACCGCTCCTGGAACTTCTCGCGATCGTATTCGCTCTCGGTGTTCTCGATCTGGGTCTTGATCTGGCCGACCCGCGAAACGATCTCGTCGGAGTCGCCGGCTCCCTCGATCAGGGTGCACGAGTCCTTGGTGACCTCGACCTTCTTGCAGTGCCCCAGGGATCCGATCTCGGTGTTTTCGAGTTTCACGCCGAGGTCTTCGGAGAGCAGGGTACCGCCGGTCAACACGGCGATGTCGCCGAGCATATTCTTGCGACGGTCTCCGAAACCGGGCGCCTTGACGGCACAGACCGGCAGGACACCCCGAAGCTTGTTGACGACCAGTGCCGTCAACGCCTCGCCGTCAACGTCCTCGGCGATGATCAGCAGGGGCTTGCCTGCCTGGGCGACCATTTCCAGAACCGGGATCAGTTCGCGGAGTCCCGAGATCTTCTTCTCGTGGATCAGGATGTAGCAGTCCTCGAGGATGCACTTCATTTCCTCGGGATGAGTGACGAAGTAGGGCGAGTTGAAGCCCTTGTCAAACTGCATTCCCTCGGTCAGTTCGAGCGTCGTCTCGCTGCCCTTGCCTTCCTCGACGGTGATCCCCCCGTCGCGTCCGACGTTCTCCATGGCATCGGCGATCAACTCGCCGACACTGGAATCGTTGTTGGCCGAGATGGCCCCGACCTGTTCAATCTCGGTCTTGGAGGTGACCGGCTTGGCCAGTTCACGGAGCTTGCCCAGCGAGGCTTCGACGGCCTTGTCGATTCCGCGACGGACGGTCATCGGATTGGCTCCCAGCGAAAGGCTGCGGAGTCCCTCTTCGAAAATGGCCCGGGCGAGCACCGTGGCGGTGGTCGTGCCGTCACCGGCGACATCGCTGGTCTTGGTCGCAACCTCGTTGACCAGCTTCGCCCCCATGTTCTCGTACGGGTCGTCGAGCTCGATTTCCTTACTGACCGTCACCCCATCCTTGGTCACGACGGGGTTGCCGAAGTTCTTGTCGATGATCACGTTGCGACCGGTCGGCCCCATCGTCACAGCGACGGCGCTGGCAAGTTGATCAACGCCCTTCTGGAGCTTGATTCGGGCGGAGTGTTCGAACAGCAGTTGCTTGGCCACGGGTACTGGCTCCTGGTATGGCCCGGGCACGCCGGCCCGGGGGGGTGTTCCGCTAGGTCCACAGAAGAAGGATCTTGGGTGTGCGGCTCGGGTCGTCAGACGACCTTGGCCAGGATGTCGCTCTCACGGAGAATTTTCACTTCACGACCATCGACTTCGATGTCGGCGCCCCCGAACTTTCCGAAGAGCACTTCGTCACCGACGACCACGCCCACGGCGGCCCGCTCGCCGCTTTCCAGAAGACGGCCGGGTCCAACGGCGACCACGGTGCCCCGCTGGGGCTTCTCCTGGGCTGCATCGGGCAGAACAATCCCACCGGCGGTGGTTTCCTCGGCGCCGAGAGGTTCGACAACAACTCGATCGTCCAACGGATTCAGCTTCATCTCTACTTCACTCCCGGTTGTCTCGTGCCCGGTCAATTTCCGGACAACTTCGGTGTTTGTTGGTCTATCTCTGTCTCTGCGAGGTCATCCCGCCTGATCACATCATTCCCGGCATGCCACCCATACCGCCCATGCCCGGCATTCCGCCGCCCATGCCCGGCATTCCGCCGCCCATGCCACCCATGCCACCCATGCCTCCCATGTCGTGGTGGTGGTCGTCGTGGTGATGATCGTCATCCTCCTCGACCGGTTCTTCGACAACGATCGAATCGGTCGTCAGCAGCAATCCGGCAACGCTGGCAGCGTTCTGGAGAGCCGAGCGGACGACCTTTGTCGGATCGATGACCCCGAACTCGATCATGTCACCGTACTTGTCGTTCAGGGCGTCGTAACCGTAGTTGACCTGCTTGCTCTTGATGATGCGGCTGGCGACGACGGCTCCGTCCTGTCCAGCGTTCTCGGAAATGGTGCGAACGGGCATCGAGAGCACATCGAGGATCAACTGGGCGCCGTACTGTTCGTCGCCGTCGAGCTCGAGGTTCTCGACCACCTTGTGACACCTCAGCAACGCGACTCCGCCGCCGGGCACGATGCCCTCGTCGATGGCCGCACGGGTGGCGGCCAGGGCGTCATCGATCAGGTCCTTGCGTTCCTTCATGGCCGTCTCTGTGGCAGCCCCGACGTTGATCTGGGCCACGCCGCCGGCGAGCTTGGCCAGTCGCTCCTGCAGCTTCTCGACGTCATACTCGCTCTCGGTGACCTCGATCTCCTGCCGGATCTGCTCGGCCCGACCGTCGATCGCCGTCTTGTTGCCGGCGCCCTTGACCACCGTGGTGTTCTCGGCGTCGATGATGATCTTGCCGACGGTGCCCAACTGGTCAACGGTGACGTTTTCGAGCTTGATGCCGAGGTCCTTGAAGATGGCCTGCCCGCCGGTCAACACGGCGATGTCTTCCATCTGGGCCTTGCGGCGGTCGCCGTAGCCGGGGGCCTTGACGGCGGCGATCTTGAGGATGCCGCGGAGCTTGTTGACGACCAGTGTCGCCAGCGCCTCGCCCTCGACGTCCTCGGCAATGATCAGCAGGGGTTGTCCCGATTCAGAGATCGCTTCCAGCAACGGCACCAGGTCCTTGGCATTGCTGATCTTCTCTTCCCAGATCAGGACCCGGCAGTCCTCCAGTTCGCAGATCTGCGCGTCCTCGTCGGTGACGAAGTGGGGCGAGAGATACCCGCGTTCGAACTGCATGCCCTCGACCAGGTCGACCTCGGTGTTGACCTGCCGGCCTTCCTCGACGGTGATCACGCCATCGTTGCCGACTTTCAGCAGGGCATCGGCCAGGATCGCACCGATCTCGGGATCGTTGTTTCCAGCGATCGTAGCCACGGTGGCGATCGCCTTCTTGTCATTGGATTTCACCGGGGTGGCCATCTTGCCGAGTTGCTCGAGGCAAACGGCGACCGCCTTGTGGACACCGCGAGACATCGCCATGGCGTCGGCACCGGCGGCAATGTACTTCAGCCCCGACTGGTAAATGGCTTCGGCGAGCACGGTCGCCGTGGTCGTCCCGTCACCAGCGACGTCGCTGGTCTTCGAAGCAACCTCCTTGACCAGTTGAACCCCCATGTTTTCAAAGGGGTCCTCCATCTCGATGTCCTCGGCGACGGTCACGCCGTCCTTGGTCACCTTGGGAGCGCCCCAGCCCTTGTCGAGCACGGCGTTGCGGCCGCGAGGCCCCAACGTGCTCTTGACGGCACGGGACAACTTCGACACTCCAGCCAGCAGGCTCTTGCGAGCGTCTTCATCAAATGTCAACAACTTCGGCACGGCTTGTTCCTCACGCTTCCGCTGTCAGGCTCTTCAGAATGCAAATCACACGTGGAGGTTTTGCAATCGTCGTGCCAAAAGGGCTCGCGACGACGCAAGACCCTCTATTGAGAGAGGTTAGGCCCAAACTGTCAAGTCACCGCGGAGAGCCGGAAAACTGCCATGTTGGCAGTCTTGCGAACTCGTCTGCCACAGCGACCGATCCGGAGGTCAATCGGCACCAATCTCCAGCGGCCCGACACACCCCCCTCCCCGAAGACCGGTGCCAGCAACCGACTCGAGGCAGACCGGAAACCGCGCCGAATGTTGACCGGTCCAACGGCGTTGCTAGAATCGTGGCCTGCCCTCGGGATGTAGCTCAGCCTGGCAGAGCGCTGCGTTCGGGACGCAGAGGTCGCAGGTTCAAATCCTGTCATCCCGACTCGAGACAAAAATCAGCTCGTCGCACTCATCGTGCGACGAGCTGATTTTCTTTGCCTTCGGGCAAGAAGTCCCAATCGGAACCCAGGGGCGAGTTCCACTCAATTTCGGCGCGACCCGCAGCTGGCGTGGTAGCAATCGGTCGACGTCCGCACGGGGTAGCAGTATTCACTGCCCCCTCCATCCAGTCCGTCCACCACTTGGGTTCCCGTCAGCGGGACCGTCCGTCCCGCGGAGGCCTCGAACCTGGTCGACCGACCGCGACTGACACCCGGTTGTTCTGCGAGTTGATTTCCCGCTTCGAGCGACCAGCGTCACAACGAACCCGGGCCTCCAACTCAATGCGTCCCGCAAACGGTGACCGCCACTCAAACGTCACGGTTTTCTTACGGCTGACGAGGTCAGCCGGATCTTCGAGAGTGCCAAGCTGCTGCTGGAAGACCGAACGTGACTTTCCCGAATCGGCAGATTTCGCGAACACCTCCAGCCTCACGTCCGTCGCCGGTGCTGAACCGATGTTGTGGACCGTGATCGAGGCCCGTCCCGGTTGCTTGCCGTCGGGAGCCCGCTGCACACGAAGATCACGTGGCCCAAGGGCCAGGTCGGGCCGCATGACGGGCAGCGCGGCGAAGGCCTCGAGTTGCCGAATACGAATCTGGCAGAGTGTGGTCCGGGGCAGGTGGAACGACACACCGGCCAGGCGTTCAACATGGTCGAACTCGATACTCTCGGCGACAACCGGATCGACGATCCCGTCGTGATCGTTGTCGTCTCTGCGTTCCAGGCGATACCGGCCTGGCTGCAACTGCCAGAACCGGACCAGAGGTTTCTCGTTTTCCGCGAAGGTGTGGACCCAGGCCTCCACCGACCTGTCATCGCGCGCTCCAACCAGGACGGCAAAGTCCGGCGAGACATTTCGCCAGGTCACAGCAAAAGAGGGCGCCTGCGTGATGGCCACCGGCCCGCCGGTCATCGGGCCCACCAGAGAGAAGGGCAGCAGGTTGATCCGGTCGGTCCCACGCACCTCGGTCGTCAGCATCGGCAGGTTGAACCTCATCGCCGCCAGTTCACCGGCGTGGGTGTGGTCAGCCTCGGTCGTCTTCCCGGTGAGCTGAAACCGGCCGTAACCGCCGGCGGCCCCGATCAGGTCATCGTAGTCGTCACGGCCGGTGTAGCTGCGGTACCAACGGGCCAGCCAGAGATGCGGCTGCAACTGCATGCCGACCCAGTCGAGCGATCCGGGATCCGGGTTCTCGATTCTTTTGCCCTGGTACTTCCTGAGAATGTCCAGCTGCGAATGGATGCCTCGGAGAAGCGTTTCGTCACCGGTCAACCGGTAAGCCAGCAGGATTTTCCCCCAGACCATGTCCAGGTCCTGGGGCTTCCAGCGGTAGAGATCTCCCAGGCCCGGATTCCACCAGCTGCCTGTCCCGTTGAGCCGCTCGTCACCGAAGTGAATCGCCGCGGGAAAGACCCCGGCCGGTTTTCCGTCAGCCGCACGAACAGCCGCCGCGGTCCAGGTCCGAGACCAGTCGGACAACAGTTTCACCGCGCGGGGGTTCCGCGAATACCAGGCCAGCATGGCCACCGGCCGCATGGCGCGGCCGCTGTAAAGCACGTCGTACGCCTGGTTGTCCGACTTGCTCACCTCGGTGCCGCTGAGAACCATCGACCGGAACTGGCGACGGCCGGACCTGTTGGTCCCGAAGTGCAACTCGTCAATCGTCTTGCAGGTTTGCTGGCAGCGTTCGACCGGTTCGGGATTCCCGTAATCCAGTGCGACCAGCACCGAGGTGTCAGCCGACATCTCGCTGGAATGCTCGACGTCCTTCAACTCACGATCGAAGCCGTTGACCATGACCTCCCGGCCCCAGACCCCGTCGGCCAGCCGGTGGATGCCGGCGACGACGGCCGGGTCACCGCTGACCAGGGCCGACTGGCTGAATCGCCGCAGCGATTCCACGTCGTCTTCCCAGCCTCCTCCCAGTTGTCCGTCGGGTTCCTGCCGGACCCCGAACCACCAGCGGACCACGTGATCAATGCGTGCCCGCAGCTCCCGTTGTTCCACGGCCCACGCCGGGGTTCCGTCCGTCACCTCGACCTGCCGCAGGTCGGGGGCCCAGGCCACGCGACGGCCGGTGTAGATCTTGACGATCGCGCTCTCGGGAAACCGGTCCCGTTGACCGGCGATGATCTCGTCAAACCCCTGCTTGGACATCGGCCGCTGAGCCGCACCCATCTGTCTCCACCACCAGTAATAGGCCCGCATCGGTTCGAGCATGGCCCGCGGATACAGCAGGCTCTCGGGGGGCACGGTCATCGACGCCCACGAATGTTGCCGGGCATCAGACAACAGCTTGGCGAGGAGTTTCACGGCCCGCTTGTCCTCGGCATCTCCCCGCTTGCGGACATCGGCGAACACATTTTCCAGGTCCCCGACCAGGACCTGAAACGACTTGGCAAAACGGGGCTGGCCTTCAAAGAAGGCCGCCAGTTGCCAGTAAGTCAGCAGGTAGGTCCGTGGAGCGACTCGCTGAAGTTGCCCGACCCTGGACCGGCCCTGGTCGAGGTTCCCGTCCCTGATCATGTCACGGGCCGGCAGCAACTGCGGCGCCGGAACCCAGCTGTGACCGGCGAGATTGGGAGCCCAGGGAAGGACAACCGAATCGAGAGCCTGGAAAACGTCCAGGTCATTCTTCAGCCGGCGGGCCAGCAGATCGTCGCCATCAGCCCCAATCGCCTGGTCCAGGAGTTCCCGTGCCAACCGCATCGCCGGCTGCGGATTGTCATTGGATAGGTGCCCGGCCACGGCCAGGGCCAGCTCGGACCTCAGGCGGGTTTCCACGCCCGACAGTTCCTGGATCGCCACCAGCGCCTCCTGGAAGCGATGCCCGTTGACGTGCTGGATGACCACGAGCACCGCATCGGCGGTCTTCGGCCGTGCGGCCAAGCGGCCCGCCTTCCACGCCAGGATGCGTTGAGGCCTCTCGACGGCGGTGGCCGTAGTGACCAACGACAGCAGCAAAACAGCCCAGGCCCCCAGCACACGAAACATCATCCGGCTCTCCACGTGACAGCTTCTCTCTTGAACCATCGTTTGACCCATCACCCCATTTCGTGCTCCCGGCTTTTCCGCAGGACAGTAAACCACAAAGAAAATGATCGTGTCACCAACACCGCGATGGCCGGAGAGCTACCTCTCGGCAAAACGGTCCAGGAGACTTATCCTGCGACCACTGCCGCCTGACCTTCCGACACCAGGTGCGAGACTTCCGCCTGACCGACGTCTGCGGCGAAGTCACCCGCGACATCCTGTGAACTTGGCTCCGACACCAGCGGACGGGGTTCTTGGCGACAGGAGATCGGCATACACTGGGGGTTCCCGCTTCGACAAAATTCGTCGCAGTCACCCAACTGACCGGTGAATTCCCCGCCGTGTCTGCGGTCAGGAGAGTGTGATGTCAACCAGCACGATCCGATCCGGAAACGTCCACTTCGAATTCGAGGGACAGACGGTGCTTGCTCGACCCGGGCAGAGCATCGCCGCAGCGCTGTGGGCAGCCCAGCACACCACATTTCGGACGACCGGCGGTGATGCCGCACCCCGCGGCTACTTCTGCGGAATGGGCATCTGCTTCGACTGCCTGGTCACCGTCGACGGCCGCCCCAACTGCCGGGCCTGCCTGGTGCCGGCTGCCGACGGCATGGTCGTGATGCGTCAGCACGGAAACGAAGGCGATCCGGCATCGGCAGGGGGGGGCTCGTGAGCACCAACCCGTCAACTTCCACCGAACCTGTCGGATCGGAGGCCCCTCGCCTGGTCATTGTCGGAGCCGGTCCCGCCGGTATGGCAACAGCGATCACGCTGGCCGAACGGGGTCTGGCCGTCACCGTGGTCGACCAGAATCCACACCCGGGCGGACAGATCTACCGCTACCCGGCGGTCACTCCGAAGTCTCCCCCGACCCCCGATCGTGGAGCGGCACTGAGACAGCACCTGGCCGAGCACTCCGACCGGATCACCGTACTCACCGGACACAACGTGGTGGATATCCACCCGGGCCCCCGACTGGGACTGTGCGGTCCCGACGGGTTCCGGATCGTTGAGGCCGATCACCTGGTGATGGCACCGGGCGCGTACGAATACGTGCCGCCTTTCCCCGGATGGACCCTGCCGGGAGTGATGACTCCCGGGGCTGCCCAGCAGCTGGTCAAATCCCAGGGCGTGGCTCCCGGACGGCGGGTGCTGCTGGCCGGCACCGGCCCGTTCCTGCTGGTGGTGGCACTGGCGCTCCACGAGGTGGGTGTGCAGGTGGTGGGCATCGTCGACACGCTGAGACGACGCGACGCCTTCTGGCAGTTGCCCTCGCTGCTGTCCGACGGAAAGTTGCTGAAACAGGGATTCGACTACGTCTCCGGTGTCCGCAAGGCGGGCATCCCGTTGTTGACCGGGCACATCGTCACCCGCGCCGAGGGCCACGAGCGTCTCAAGCAGGTGGTCGTGGCACCGTGCGACGGGGACTGGATTCCCAACCACAGCCGCTCGCGTCCCATCGTCGTCGACACGCTGTGTGTCGGCTACGGCTTCGTGCCGCGAATTGACCTGGCCCAGCTGGCCGGCTGTGAACTGGCTCCCACCAACCTGCCCGGTGGCTGGATCCCCGTGACCGACCCGTGGGGCCAGACCAGTGTGCCGGGAGTGTGGGCCGCGGGTGACGGAGCCGGCGTGGCCGGAGCCATCGTCGCCGAGTTGGCCGGCCAACTGGTCGGGCTGGGAGTTGCCTCAAGCTGTGGAGTTGTCTCGTCCTCGGAGGCCGAACGATCGGCCGAACCGGTCCGCGAACGATTGCGCCAGCTGGGACGATTCCGTCGGGGCCTGGACGAAATGGGAAGCCTCCGACCGGGACTTTCCCAGTTGGCCGACGAGTCAACCGTGGTGTGCCGCTGCGAGGAGATCCGCCGGGCCGAGGTCGACGCTGCGGTCTCGGCCGGCAGCACGACATTGCGGAGCCTGAAAGTGGCCACGCGGCTGGGAATGGGCCCCTGCCAGGGACGGATGTGCCAGCCGGCCTGCAGCCGCCGGTTGTTCGACCTGGGCTGCAACACGCCCGAAGAAATCGGGCCACCCGCATTCCGGCCGCCGCTGGTCCCGCTGACGCTGGGACAACTGGCCGGCGCGGACGAAGAGCCGGACGATGTTGAACCGGCCGGGGCCAAGCCGGTGGCGGAGCCTGCACCATGACCTCCCGGGGCGTCGACGTAGTGATCGCCGGCGGTGGAGTGGTGGGACACGCCACCGCGTGGGAGTTGGCACGACGGGACATCGAGGTGCTGATCGTCGACCGTCACCTTCCCGGACGAGCCACGTCCGCTTCGGCCGGTGGACTCTGGCCGGTCGGTGAGGCGGTCGGGCTGGGCTGCGGCGTGATCTACCAGGCCACCCGCACCGGCAGTGACAGCGGAGACGCCGTCCCCGCAAGCCTGCCGGCGGTGTTCCGTGATTTCCTGGTCGAAAGCAACCGTCGATTCCCCGAACTCGCCGGGGAACTCGAAGACCTTACCGGCGTGGATATCGAACTCGATTCGGGTCCGGGCCTGCTGTTCCTGATGCAGACAGCCCGGCAACAGGCGGTCGTCGACAACATCGCCCGCGGTCTGCCAGAGGGATTCGTGCTGGAGATCCTCTCTCCCGAGGAGGTCGGTGAACTCGAACCGGCCGTCTGCAGGGAAATCGTCGGGGGGGCCTTGCTGCCCGGTGAGGACCAGGTCAATCCGATGATGCTGGCCGAGGCCTACAAGCGGGCCGCCCTGGTCAACGGTGCCCGTTTTCAGAACGACCGTCTGGTCGACGAGATCCTTCGAGAGAACGACCGGGTGGTCGGGGTGAGGATGGGAGAAGAGACCGTCGCCTGTGGCCACGTCGTCAATGCCGCCGGGGCCTGGGCCGGACAACTGGCCGCCACGGCCGGAATCACCCTGCCGGTCGAACCGGTCCGTGGACAGGTCGTCCTGACCCAGGCTCTCCCGCCGTTGATCGCCAGTTGCCTCTCGACCTCCTCCTGCTACCTCGCCCAGAAACGCCACGGCGAGATCCTGGTCGGCAGCACGACCGAACACGTCGGGTTCGATACCGGCGTGACCGAGGAGGGCATCCGCGGACTCTGCCGCGGCGCCGTGGGGGCCGTCCCCGCGCTGGCCGACGTGGGGGTGAAACGCGTCTGGGCCGGGCTGCGGCCGGGCACACCCGACGAAATGCCGATACTGGGCCCGGTGGCCGGAGTCGACGGGTACGTCAACGTCGCCGGAGGATTCCGCACCGGCATCGTTGCCGCACCATTGATGGCACGGGTCACCGCCCAGGCGATCGTCGGCGAAACGCCGGATGTCGCCATCGCCCCCTATCGGGCCGAGCGATTCGAAGAGTGACGCGTCCCGCCCGAGAAGTCACTTCGCCCGGATCGAAATCGCGTTCAGCGTGGCACACGCCTTCTTGCCCTGCTCGACACCGCTGACGCTGGAAAGGGTCACCCGAACATCAAACTCCTGCAGCCCGTCGGGGACACGCGCCGACACACCAACCAGGTCCTTGGCGGGAACCTCGAGAACCAGTGGCCCGCTGTGCCGCCCTTTCGCAGCGGCCTTCCAGATCGCCTTCCCGCCTCGCGGAGCGATCTCGACCACCAGGCCTCCGCCCAGGTCGGGACCGTTGGCATATCCATTGACCTGGACGGTCAACTGCTTCAACCCTCGTCCCGCCGAAAACCGCTGGAGCAATTGGCCCGAGATAGCAAAACCGCCCTTGAGACCGATCCAGAACTCACTGTCCCGCCGTCCACAATGAGACTCGTGGGAGGTGGAGAAGGAACCGAGATGCCGCCACCGTGACGTGCTGAGGTCATCGTCGTAGCGCAGGTTGCCGTAATCGTCCCCGGTGAGTTTCGCGACCGCGCCCTCCTCGGGGACCGCGTGATCGGCCTCGATGACCAGTTGATCGAGTCGGTGCGACAAGTCCGTGGAATCACCAGCCCCCTGTTTGAGGCCGAGCCGTACCCGCAGTCGTCTCATGCCCACCACCTCCGGACCCGCCTCGAGAACCAGCAAGCCGCCCTGTCCGCCACGCACCTCGGCGATCGGCTTCACGATCTCCGAATCCCATTGCGTGGCGTGCAGGCTGATCGAGTTGATCGCCTTGAGCTGGTCCGGTGCCGTGGCCTTGAGCGTCACGCGGATTTTCCGCAGCGGAAAATAGGACTCCAGGTCATAGGTCAGCGACGCGTCCACGGCTCGCCGAATCCGTTTGCCCCCCGGCCCCGGACGAGGGCGAATCACCAGGAAACCGGGATCAGCCGGACGACTGGTCAGCATCATGTCCAGGAAACCGGTGATCGACGCATCCTGCAGGATGCCCGGACCCCCAAAGTCGTCGACGTAGCGACTGGGCTTGCCGGGATCCCCTCCGATGGGAATCTGCCGGACGGCCTGTGAGAAATTGGCCGAAGCCAATGGAAGCGAACCGGGGGGCAGGGCGTGCATCTGCCGCCGCTTGGCTTTCAGAGCACGCCGCAGGTGGATCATGTCCGGCGTGTCACTGCCCAGCCAGGGATTCATCGCGCCGGGACCGGCAACACAGAATGGAGCGGTCGAGACGTTGAATTCCATGCAGGTCGTGAACTGATGCCACTCGCGGTTGATCAGCGCCGTGGTCGAGGGATACTGAGTCCACTGGGGCCAGTGAGGATCGCTGGCCCAGGGGATACAGATCACCGGCTTGCCCATCAGGACAAACGCCATCACGTGGCGCCGAAATCGCTCGGGACTCCAGCCGTAGGAATCCCACACCCAGCCATCGGCCGTCAGCCGGGTACTCGGACCAACCGGTTCGGTGAACCACTGGAAAACCGGTATGCGGTAGTTGTCGCGGATGTGCCGGGCCAGCCGGTCCAGCAGGTCGAACCGGCTGGTGCTGGTGATGTTCTCTTCATCCAGGCAGATCGCCGGGATCGTTTCGGGGTAGGTCGGAATACCGGGTTCGGGTTTCAGCCACGCGTCAATCCGCCGACGGCAGACCTCGAATGGCTGGCCGTCACGAATCCCGCAGAAGATCGTGAAAACGGTGTGGGGCGACTCACCGCCGCGGCGAGGATTGTCGGCCGCCGCCTTCCGTTCGGCCCAGAATTTCTTCTTGTCGGGAAAGGTGTCGTTCAGACTCGTTTTCGACAGCGAGTAATCGAAATACGCACGGGGGCCTCCGGCGTAGACACCCATCCGGTGGTAACCGGGGTTGGGATAATCACGGAGCCCGTCGGCTGCCGGGACTCCGGTCCCCAGGCACAGCAACAGGGCGGAACTGATCACGATGACACGTTTCATGGCAAGACTTCCGTAGGAGACCGGGACGAGCGGCATTCTTGTGCTGTTGCCATCACCGCCGCAAGGCGACGACACCGGGGATGGAGTTTCACCAGGGAGTGGTCACGGCCTACAATGCCGACCGATAATAGTTCCACCGGGCGTCACAAAACGAAAGACCCCAGAGGTGCCCCATGCTCAAGATCCAGGGACAAGTCGACCGCTACTGCGACGGAGTGCCCCGTCGACACTTCCTGCAGATCGGGGGCCTGGCTTTGGGCGGCCTCTCGATGCCGTCGATTCTCAGGGCCGAAGCACAGGCCAAAGCCGAAGGCCGCGAGGTCAAGACCGGAGGATTGGGTCACAAGGCTGTGATCATGATCTACCTCTCTGGCGGTCCGTCGCACCAGGACATGTACGACCTGAAGATGGAAGCTCCCAAGGAGATCCGCGGGTCGTTCAAACCGATCGAGACAACCGTTCCGGGAATCGAGATCTGTGAACACATGCCGCTGCTGGCTCGGTCGATGGAGAAGTTCGCGATCATCCGCTCGCTGTACGGGTCCCCCAACCAGCACAACTCCGACATCTCTCTTTCGGGTTACCCCAGCGGACCCAAGGGCCGCCAGAACGGACACCCCTCGTTGGGATCCGCGGTCGCCCGATTGAAGGGGCCGGTCGAGCCGTCGGTGCCGCCGTTCGTCGGGTTGACCACGCCCACTCGTCACAAGCCCTACTCGAACCCCGGTCTCCCCGGATTTCTCGGCCAGGGCTACGCCGCCTTCCAGCCCTCCGGCGAAGCCATGGCCAACATGAAGCTCAACGGCGTCTCGTTGGACCGGCTGGGCGACCGCCGGGCCCTGCTGGCCGGCGTCGATCGCTTCCGGCGACAGATCGACCGCAGTTCCGTCTACGAATCCGCCGACACCTTCCCCCGCCAGGCCTTCGACGTGCTGGGCTCCAGCCGGTTGATCGAAGCCATGAACCTCGACAAGGAAGACAAGAGCCTGCGGGACCGGTATGGACGGGGCAGCTCGGCACCGGCCTTCGGTGAAGACGCCGGGCCCCACTGGATGGACCAGTTCCTGATGGCCCGTCGGCTGGTCGAAGCCGGTGTGCGCTGCGTCACGCTGTCGTTCGGCAGCTGGGACCGCCATGGGGCCAACTTCACGAGACTGCCCATCCAGTTGCCCAAGCTCGACCAGGGCGTCACCGCACTGGTCGACGACCTGCACAACCGTGGCCTCGACCAGGACGTCACCGTGATCGCCTGGGGCGAGTTCGGTCGCACACCGCGCATCAACAAGGGAGCCGGTCGAGACCACTGGCCACAGGCCTCGTGCGCGTTGCTGGCCGGCGGCGGCATGAAGGTGGGACAGGTGATCGGCTCGACCAACCGCCTGGGCGAAGTTCCCCAGGACCGGCCGGTGCATTACCAGGACGTGTTTGCCACGCTCTACAGAAACCTCGGCATCGACCCGATGACGGCCACGATCGACGACCAGGCCGGGCGACCGCAGTACCTGCTGGACCGCCGCGAGCCGGTCGACGAACTGGCCTGACCAGCAACGTGCCGGGAGCAGCTCGGCCACTTCCAACGGCGGGGCGGCCAAAACTACCGCCTCCCCGTGGGGTGACCTACAATCGTGTGATGCGTCCCACGTTGTCTCTCGCACTGATTGTCCTGGCCGTCCTGCCGGTCGGCCCGACCGCTTCGGCCCAGGCCCCTGATCGCCGCAAGCTGGACTTCTTCGAAAAGAGGATTCGGCCGGTGCTCGTCAAGTCGTGCTACAAGTGCCACTCGGCCGACGCCAAGGATCTCGGCGGCAAACTCCAGCTCGACCACCGTGACGGGCTGATCCGCGGAGGCGAAACCGGGCCGGCGGTGGTTCCGAACAAACCCGGGGCCAGCCTGCTGATCCGGGCGCTCGAGCACCGCGACGGGCTCGAGATGCCACCCGACAAGAAACTGCCTTCCGCGGTGGTCCAGGACTTCCGGAATTGGATCGCCCAGGGAGCCGTCGACCCCCGGGTTTCATCGACCAAACCGAATTCCGCAGCAACACGACCCCGGCCGTCCCGGGACCTGTGGTCGCTGAAGGCGGTCTCACGTCCGGACGTGCCACCGGTCAAAAATTCCGGATGGCCACAGACCGACATCGACCGGTTCTTGCTGGCAAGGATGGAAGCCGCCGACCTGGCACCCGTCGCCGATGCCTCGCCGGAAACGCTGTTGCGGCGAGTGTACTTCGACCTGGTCGGCTTGCCGCCAACACCCGAACAGTTGGACGCGTTCGCAGCCGACAACTCTCCGGCCGCCTACGGCAAGATCGTCGACGAACTGCTCGCATCGCCCCGTTTCGGAGAACGCTGGGCCCGGCACTGGCTGGACGTGGCCCGCTTCGCCGAATCGGCCGGCAGCAGCCGGGACGTGCTGATGCTCTGGGCCTGGCGGTACCGCAACTACGTGATCGACGCGGTCAACGCCGACATCCCCTACGACCGGTTCCTGGTCGAACAGCTTGCCGGTGACCTGCTGGAGGCCGAGAGCCCGGCCGAAGCCCGGCGGCTGCAGGTGGCGACGGGACTGCTGGCGATCGGACAGAAATCGCTCAACGGCGGCAACATCCCGCTGGACATCATCGACGACCAGCTGGATGTGATCGGCAAGACTGTCCTGGGGCTGACAATTGCCTGTGCCCGGTGCCACGACCACAAGTTTGACCCGATCCCCACGGCCGACTACTACGCCCTGGCCGGCATCTTCCGCAGCACCGAGACACTCTACGGTGGCAGCATCAATCGCCCCAAGAACATCGACGCCAAGCTGAAGGTCTACCTCGTCCTGGGTGACACCTCGCAGTTGGGTGAGGTCAAGAAGCATCAGAAGACCCTGGCCAACCTGCAGAAGCGGAGACAGAACCTGGCCAAGCGGAGAAACAACCTGAAAAAGCGGCTGCCCAAGGACGGGGGCAAGAACGACGCCGGTTCGCCCAAGCCGACCGGCAAAAAAAAGGCCGGCAAGAAGAAGGCCAACAACAAGAAAAAGCCGCAGGGAAAGCCCCCCCAGAAGCTGGCGGCTCAATTCAAGATGGTGGTTCAGCAACTGACTGATCTCGACAAGCGGATCAAGTCGCTCAAGGACAAGCTGCCGGACCTGGAATTCGCCGTCGGAGTCCGCGATCGCGGAAAGGTGGCCGACGGTCCGATCCAGGTCCGCGGCGAAAAGGGCAAGACAGGCCGGGTGGTTCCTCGCGGCTTCCTGTCGGCTGTCCCGGTCGCCGACCCGCCACAGGTCACCGACAAACAGAGCGGTCGTCGCGAACTGGCCGAGTGGCTGACCCGTCCGGACAATCCACTGACACCCCGCGTGGCGGTCAACCGGATCTGGCAGCACCTTTTCGGCCGGGGCCTGGTCACCACCGTCGACAACTTCGGACACAACGGCCGGCCTCCCAGCCACCCCCAACTGCTCGACTGGCTGGCCCACCGGTTTGTCTCCGGACACAAGTGGTCTCGCAAGGCGATGATCCGGGACCTGGTACTGACCCGCGCCTACCGTCTTTCCTCGACGCACGATCCCGCGGCGTTCCAGGCCGATCCGGCCACCAGCCTGGTCTGGCGTCACACCCGTCGACGTCTCGAGGCCGAAGCCATCCGGGACGCGATGCTGGCCGTCTCGGGACGGCTCGACACGTCACGTCCCGAAGCCTCCCCGGTGACAAGGATCGGAGAAGGCGAAGTGGGACGAAACATCAACATCAAGCCGCTGACCGCCCCGTTTCCCCACCGCAGCGTCTACCTGCCAATCGTGCGGGGGATCGTGCCCGAGTTCCTCAAGCTGTTCGATTTTCCCGACCCCTCCAATCCCCAGGCCGTCCGCGACGAGACCAATCTCCCTGCCCAGTCCCTGTTCCTGCTCAACAGCCCCTTCGTGATCCAGCAGGCCGATGCCCTGGCCTCGAGAATGCTGGCGAAAGAGGGTGACGACAACGACCGGATCTCCCGAGCCTATCGTGTCACGCTCGGACGCAGACCAGGCAACGACGAACGCGACCGGGCTCTGTCTTACATCACCAGCACGGCACGGACACTGGGCCAGCCGGAGAACAGGACCAACAAGAAAACGACGCCCCGACAACAAGCCTGGAGCCTGTTCTGCCAGGTGTTGCTGGCGGGAGCCGAATTCCGATACCTTGACTGACCGAGACGTGTTGCCGGCTGCGTGCCGGGAGCATTTTTTCTCAGGATGAACCGATGACCGATTCCGCCATCCGATTGCCACAGCCCACCCACTCGACACTCTCGCGCCGTGCCCTGCTGGGCCAGGCCACCTGTGGTATCGGTACGCTGGCCCTGGCCGGCCTGTGCCAACAGGCTCGAGCCGATCACACGACCCCGCTTTCTCCCAAACAGCCGCACCACACCCCCCGAGCCAAGCGGATGATCTTCCTGCACATGCGGGGAGGACCGGCTCACATGGAGACGTTCGAGCACAAGCCCGAACTCGCCAAAAGACACGGAACCAATGGCCGCAACGGCAAGCGCAAGCTGATCGCCTCCAAGTGGCGCTGGCAGCAACGGGGCGAGAGCGGACTCTGGGTTTCCGACCTGGTCAAGCACCAGGCCCGTCACGCCGACAAGCTCTGCGTGCTCTCGGGCATGCACACCGACATCGCCAACCACACCCCGGCGATGCTGTTCCTGCACACCGGCAGTTTCACCTTCGCCCGGCCGTCACTGGGCAGCTGGCTGCTGTACGGCCTGGGCACCGACAACCAGAACCTGCCCGGTTTTGTCAGCATCTGCCCCCCGCTGATCAACGGCGGCACCAGCAACTACGGGACCGCGTTCCTGCCCTCGGTCTACCAGGGCACGGCGATCGGAGACATCAAGACTCCCGTCCGAAACGCGCGGATCGGCAACATCTCCAACCCCCGCCTGGGCACCTCCGCCCAGCGCAAGCAACTCGACCTGCTGCAGTCCATCAATCGCGACCTCGCCACCCGCGCCCCCTACGACACGCGGATCGACGGGGTGATCCAGTCCTACGAACTGGCCTTCCGGATGCAGGCCGAACTGCCCCAGGTGATGGACCTCTCCTCGGAAACCCGCTCGACCCAGCAGATGTACGGCATCGGCGAGGGCCGCCGGAGCGACAATTTCGGCCGGCAGTGCCTGATGGCACGTCGCCTGATCGAAGCGGGCGTGCGACACGTCGAGGTCTGCGACGAGTTCTGGGACCAGCACGGGGGCCTGAAGAAGGGCCACCAGGCACGGGCTGACGCCACCGACCAGCCGGCGGCGGCGCTGCTGGCCGACCTGGAACAACGCGGCCTGCTCGAAGACACGCTGGTGCTGTGGGGCGGCGAATTCGGCCGGACCGCCGACACCGGCCGCAAGGACCTCGACGGCCGGGACCACAACCCCAAGGGCTACACGATGTGGCTGGCCGGTGGCGGAGTCAAAGGCGGGTTCCAGCACGGGGCCACCGACGAATTCGGCTACGCTTCGGTCTCGGGTCGCGTCCACCTGCACGACCTGCATGCCACGATCCTGCACCTGATGGGACTCGATCACACCGAGTTGACCTACCGATACGGCGGCCGCGACTTCCGCCTGACCGACGTGCACGGACAAGTCGTCGAACAAATCCTGGCCTGAGCATCAAAACACCATGACCACACCCGACGAAACCCCCTCGCTGTACGAACGACTTGGCGGCGTCTTCGCCATCGCTGCGGTTGTCGATGATTTCATCGACCGCGTGATGTCCGATCCCAGGCTCAACGCCAATCCCAAGGTCGACGAAGCGCACCACAAGGTCCATCCGGCCGGTTTCAAGTACCTGGTCACCGAGCAGGTTTGCTGGGCGACCGGGGGGCCGCAGACCTACACCGGCCGATCCATGGCCGAATCGCACGAGCACCTGGACATCAACGAAGTGGAGTGGCAGGCGTTTCTGGAAGACTTCCAGGCCACCCTGGACAAGTTCGAGGTCCCCGCCACCGAGCAGGCTGAACTGTTCGCGATCGTCGAGAGCACCAAGTCAGACATCGTCATCGCCTGAGGCACCGATGCTTTCCATCCTGGGCCAACAGCTCGCCACCTCGCCACGGCACCCTCGCCGGGAATTCCTGCGGGTCGGGGCATTGGGATCACTGGGACTGGGGCTGCCGGAAATGCTGGCCCTGCAGAACGGGGCTGTCGCGGCAGGACCAACCACCACCTTCGGCCGCGCCAAGCGGTGCATCCTGATGCATCTCTGGGGTGCCGCGCCGCACCAGGACACGTTTGACCTGAACCCCGAGGCTCCCGCCGAGGTCCGCGGCCCGTTCCTGCCTATTCCGACCAATGTGCCGGGCGTCGAGATCGGCGACCACCTGCCGCTGCTGTCCCGACACGCCGAGAAGTTCACGATCGTGAGGTCGGTGAATCACCGCGAGGGTGACCACCAGGCCGCCTTCCACGACATGATGACCGGCAACCGCTACCAGTGGCTCGACAAGCGGAATGCGGCCAAGCCGACCGACAACCCCAACATCGGTGCCGTGCTGTCTCACCTGAAGCCCCGGAAGAACGGGCTGCCCGAGTACGTCCAGTTGCCCAGCCTGCTGCAGACAAATTCGGGAAAGATCGTCCCCGGCCAGAACGCGGGATTCCTGGGCAAGAGTTTCGACCCGTTCCTGGTCAAGGCGGTCGACAACTACAAGCCGGCCCACGACCCCGGGTTCACCGACTTCAACCCGCCCGCGTTCCGCAACCCCGGGGGATCACTGTCCAACATCCGCATCGACCGCCGTCGCAAGCTGCTGGCGTCGGTCGAGGACGGGTTCGACAAGGCCGAGCGGGGAAAGCGACTGGTCGGCTTTGATGACTACTACCAACAGGCTTTCTCGCTGGTCGCCTCGAGCAAGGCCCGCCAGGCCTTCAACCTCGCCGCCGAGCCGCCCGAGGTTCGCTCGCGTTACGGGTTCACCCCGTTCGGGCAGAGTTGCCTGTTGGCCCGTCGGCTGGTCGAGGTCGGCGTTCCGCTGGTCAACATCTACTGGCGAAACGGACGCCGACGAACGGACATCGGCTGGGACAACCACATCAACAACTTCGCCAATCTCAAGAACTGGCAACTGCCGCCGACCGACATGGCCGTCGCTGCCCTGTTCGATGAACTCGGCCAGCGCGGGCTGCTCGAAGACACCCTGGTCGTGCTGATGGGCGAATTCGGACGGACACCGGGAATCAGTGCCGAGGGCGGCCGCCAGCACTGGCCATTCTGCTATTCGGTCGTGATGGCCGGGGCCGGCATCTCGGGTGGACAGGTCTTCGGTGCCTCAGACAGCAAGGCCGGTTACCCCACCCGCGACGCCGTGTCGCCGTTCGATATCGGGGCGTCGATCTTCCACCTGCTGGGTGTCGACGTCACCCGCGTCTTCCACGACTTCCTCGGCCGGCCCCACCGGGTCTGCAAGGGCACGCCCATCACCGAACTGGTGGGGACCTGAACATGCCCAACACCGCAGCC
>PBOJ01000104.1 GCA_002724315.1 Planctomycetaceae bacterium
CTACCAACCCGCCGTGGGGCGGCCGGGTCGGCGGTGGTGACCTGCGGAACCTGTATGCCACCCTCGGCCGGGTGGCAGCCGAGCGGTGTCCGGGCTGGGGGATCGGGGTGCTGGTCGCCGACCGTGCCCTGGCCCGTCAGGTCCGTCCCGGGCTCGACGAGCGACTGCACCTGGACCTGGGGGGCCGTCCGGCCCATTGGCTGGTGGGCCGTCTCCCGACCTGACGCACTTGCGAGTCAGGCGGTCCTGACCGGCGGCGGGAGCCGGTAGTCGGCGTCGGCCGTCCGGGGGGGTTCCCGACGAGCCAGCGCAGCGGCCACCGCGTCGACCAGGCGTTCCTCCTTGGCCGCCGCGTGGGCCGGATCGCGCTCGGCGAACTCCGGCATGACCTCCCGGGCGAACAACTCCATGGACTCGCAGATGTGCTCGTGGCGGTTGTGTCCGGCCTGGCTGATGAAGATCACCTGGTCCACCCCGGCCGCCTCGTAGTCCCGGAGTAGGTCCCGGATCTGGTCCGGCGTGCCGATGGCGCCCCGCAGCGAGGCGACCCCATCGTTGGGACCTTCGCCCGCGTCCTTCTTCATTCGGGCTCGCAGGCTTACCCCGACCTGGGCTGCCGTGTCGCGGTCGAAGCCGTAGGCGGTGCGGTTGGCCAGGAACTCGGCGTGGATGTCGGTCACCCCCGGCCGGTGGTCTCCGAACAGGTAGAAGTGGCCGAGCGAGTAGCCGAAGAAGTGAGCGCCGTCAAGGCCCCGGTCGATGGCCTCCTGCTCGTCCTCATGGCACATGAAGGGCAGCGCGCAGGCAATGTTGGCGTTGACGGCGAATCCGGCGGGCACGCAGGCCTCGGACGCGATGGTGTCGTAGTACTCGCCGACCCACTGCTCGGCCTCGCCCGGTTCCATGAATCCGAACGACAGAGCGCCGATGCCCTTCTGCGCGGCCAGGCGGATTGTCTCCCGCTGGGTGCACGCCACCCACAGGGGCGGGTGCGGCTTCTGGAACGGCTTGGGCACCACGTTGCGGGGCGGCATTGACAGCCACGGTCCGTCCCAGCCGGCGAACGGCTCCTCGACCATCATCCTGGTGGCTGCCTCGACGTGGTCCAGCCACTGGTCGCGCTTGGTGGTCCGGTCGACTCCGAAGCCGTCCAGTTCAGCGTTCGACGACGACTCGCCGGTCCCGAAGTCGACCCGACCGTCCGACAAGAGGTCAAGGGTGTTGATGCGCTCCACCACCCGCGCCGTGTGGTTGTAGGCGCTGGGGAGCAGCACGATCCCGTGGCCGAGGCGGATGCTCGACGTGCGCTGGCTGGCCGCGGCGAGAAAGACTTCGGGGGCCGAGCTGTGGCTGTACTCCTCGAGGAAGTGGTGTTCGACCTCCCAGACGTGGTCGAAGCCGAGTCTGTCGGCCAACTCCACCTGGTCTAGGGCGTCCTTGAACAGGCGGTGCTCGTCGCCATCGCCCCACGGACGGGCGATCTGGTGCTCGTAGAACAAGCCGAACTTCATGGCGGCAAGCCTACGGGTGCTTGCCCGACCGGGCCGGGCCGGGAGGGCGGGCCCTAGGGTCGCCCCATGGTGGTTCGGCCGTGGTGAGAGTCGCGGGGAGACGGTGGGTTCCCAAGCCGGTCCTGATACTGGTGGGAGTTCTCGCGGTGGCCATCGCCGGCTGGTGGTTCCTCGTGAGGTCCGACGCGCCACCCGCCCCGGATCTGGCCGCGGCGGCTGAGACCGCGGCGGCCGCCCAGACGTCGACCACTATCGCTGCACCGGCCACGACCACTGCTGCACCGGCCACGACCACTGCTGTGCCGGCCACGACCGTCGATTTGGCCGACGACCCGTCGGGAACGTGGACCGTGGAAACCGACATCGGGTCGTTCCAGGACTTCACCTCGACTTGGGTCGGCTACCGGATCGACGAGGAACTGGGGAGGGGCATCGGAGCTACGACAGCCGTGGGCCGTACGCCGTTGGTCACTGGGACAGTGGAGGTCAGCAACGGCGTCGCAACATCCGCTGCGGTCACAGCTGATCTCCGTGGCCTGAAGTCCGACCGGGTCTACCGGGACGGGAAGGTCTTTGAGGCGCTCCACGTGGACCGGCATCCCGAGGCCGTGTTCGTGATGGCCGATCCGTTTCCCCTGACCGCTGGCGCCAACGAGATGTCCGCCACGGTGCCGGGCACACTGACCGTCAACGGGGTGTCGGTAGCAGTCGAGGCGGCCCTGGAGGCCACCCTGGTGGGCGATGTCTTGACCGTGGTGGGAACCCTGCCAGTGGTGCTGGCCGCCCACGACGTGGTGGCACCTAGTGCATCCATCGTGGTCTCAGTGGCCGACAGCGGCGTGGTGGAATTCCAACTGTTCCTCACCCGTGTAGCGGGAGGCACCGGGTGACCGGAGATTCCCTCCAGGTCACTAACCCGTTCTCAGCGCTTCGCTACCCGTCCTTTGCGCGCTTCGCCTTGGGAACGACCTTTTGCGGCATCGCACAGTTCTTGGCTGGCTTGGCCACCCCGTTCCTGATCAACCAACTCACCGACTCCAACTCGTGGGTCGGGGCGGCCTCGTTCGCCGCTCTACTCCCGGCGGTCATCGGCACACCGTTTGCCGGCGCTCTGGCCGACCAGATGGACCGTCGCCTGCTCTTGCTCGCAGGAATCGGATTGCAGAGCCTGGTCATGGTGGCAATCGTGGTACTGCACGCTTCCGGCCACCTCACCCCTTGGCTCATCCTGGGCCTGAACTTCGTCGGGGGGTCGGCGTCGTCGTTCCTTTGGGCGCCGACCCAGTCATTGGCCGCCGTCCTGGTGCCCAGGGAGTCACTGGCCGCCGCAGTGCGCATGGTGTCCATCACCTTCACCGTGGCTCGGTCGGTGGGCCCGGTGGTGGCCGCCTTGACGCTGGCCTTCGGAGGTCCCGGCTTGGCGTTCTCCGTGGCCCTAGGCATCTATGTGGTTGGTTTCAGCGTGCTGACTACCGTCCGGACAGGGTGGTCGCCAACCGGTGGCGGCGGCTCGCTTCGGTCTCAATTGGGCGACGGGATTGCCTACGTCCGAGCCCGACCTGAGATGCGCCTGGCCTTTCGGTTGGCCTTCACCGTGGCTTCGTTCGGCGCAGTGTTTGCCTTTGCGCTGACCGCCGGGGTGGCCGACGACCTGTACGGCCTGGGTGGCGGCGGACTCGGGGTTCTGGCCACCAGCGCGGGTGTGGGCTCGCTGCTGGCCAGTGCCTACATCAGCGGGCCCGGTTCCCGGGTGGCTCGTTCGATCATGGAGCACCGCAACATCCTCTTGTACGGGTTCGGGCTGGTGGTGGCGGCGTCCACGGGTTGGATGGCCGTCGGGATCGTTGGCTACCTATGCATGGGCGCAGCCCACATGCTCCACGGGACGACGCTCAGTACGGCTCTGCAGGTACGAGTCGACGATGCGTATCGGGGCCGGGTCATGTCGGTTTTCCTAGTGGCTGTCCTGAGTGGGATCCCGCTGGGAGGCCTGGCGTTCGGCATCCTCAGCGACCTGGTGGGCCTGCGCTGGGTGGCCCTCGGCGCAGGCTTGGTCCTTCTCGTCGACGCGCTGTCGCTCCGGCGGCGCGGCTTGCTTGCGATGCTGGACGTCGAGATCCCGTCCGAAGGGGACCGGGCAGAGGTCGTCGACGCCGGTCCGGTTGCCGACGACGGCGATTCGGGGGATGATCGGGGTGACGCCGGTCCCCGATGACCGTCGTCGGAACGGGGAGGGAGAACATGGCCGACACTTCGTCCGTCCGCCTGCTGGAGGTGGTCGACGCCCTCGATGCCCTCGCTCGCGAGGGCACGCCGGCCGAAGCGGCCGCCGACCTGGACCCCGCCGTGCTCCAGGCCTTCTGGCGGGAGTGGCCGCACGTCAGCGTGTGGGCGGGAAACCTATGGCGGGAGTTGAACCGGGACCTGGAGGCCCCGTCGGAGGCCCGCCTCGACCGGGATGTCGACGAGGTCGGGGGGAGTGGCTGATGGCCACCGTCGCCGACGTCATGACCGCCGACGTGGTCACCCTGCCGCCTGACGCCACGGTCAGCGATGCCGCCCGGGTCATGGTCGGCGGGGGATTCGGGTCGGTGATCGTCCTCCAGGGAAGCATGATCCTCGGGATCCTCACCGAGCGGGACGTGCTGCGGGCCGCGGCGTCCGAGGAGGACCTGCGGGCGGCCGCTGTGGACCGGTGGATGACCCCGGATCCCGACACCGCCCTGCCGGACCTCGACACCGAGGACGCGGCGGCCACCATGCTCAGCCGAGGCTTCCGCCACCTGCCGGTGGTCGTCGACGGCGAGCTCAGGGGCATGGTCAGCCTGCGCGACGTGCTGAGCGCGCGGATCGCCCGACGCTGACGCTCCGATCCGCGGCCAGCCGGTGACCGACGACGACCAGGACGGCGGACGCGTCCGCTCGGCGTCGGCCGACCGCCAGGAGCGGGCGCGACGGACCAACGCGGCGTGGACTGCTCCGCTGGTCTATGGGACGGTCCGCTCCCTCGTTCGGTTCGTGCTCTGGCCCTACTTCCGGACCCGGACCGCGGGTCGGGAGCACATCCCGGCCTCGGGTCAGGTGATCCTGGCCCCCGTCCACCGGTCCAACCTGGACTCCCTGATGCTGTCGCCGCTCACCCGGCGGCGGCTCCGGGCCCTGGCCAAGGAGAGCCTGTTCAAATTGCCGCCCCTGGGTTGGGTGATCGCCAGCCTCGGAGCGTTCCCCGTGCAGCGCGACAGCGCCGACCGGGAGTCGATGCGCGTGGCCCGGGAGCTGTTGGCCGACGGGAACCTGCTGCTGGTGTTCCCCGAGGGGACCCGCCATGAGGGCGACCGGGTGGCCGAGCTGTTCGACGGCACGGCGTGGCTGGCCGCCAAGACCCAGTCGCCGGTGGTGCCGGTGGGCATCGCCGGAACCGGCGAGGCCATGCCCACCGGGGTCCGGTTCCCGCGGCCCACCCGTGTCCGGATCGTGGTTGGCCCGCCCATCGACCCGCCGGAGGCGAAGGGGGCCCGCAGCGCCCTGCGCGACTGGACGGCCGGGTTCGCCGAGGCACTCCAGGCCGCCCAGGACGAGGCGGTGGAGCGGGCCCGCCGCTGAGTCCATCGGCGCCCGGACGCCGGGTCGGACATCGGCCGGTGGCAGGGTGAGGCACATGGCGGGCAGGACGGGATCTGGCGAGACGGCCGCCGGGACGAGGTGGGCCCGGAGCGCAGTGGGCAACGGGGCAGCGGCCCTCTCTGTGTGTGCGATGGCCATGGGTCCGAGCATCCTCAAGTCCATCGACATGCCCGAGCTGTCCTTCCTGCTCTGGCGCCTCCTCTTCGCCGTCCCCTTCTACGGACTGCTCCTCCTGGTGGCCCGGCAGCGGGTCGGGTGGACGGACCTCCGGCGTTCGGCCCGCGGTGGCCTCGCCTTCGGGGTGCACATGCTCCTGCTGGTGGTGGCCTTCCGCCGGACCAGCGCCACCAACGCGGTGCTCATCATCTCGTTGCAGCCGGTGGTGATGTTGGTCGCCGGGGCCCGCCTGTTCGGCGAGCGGCCCCACCGTTCGGTGTACGGCTGGGGACTGGCGGCCTTCGTCGGGGTCGTGCTGACGGTGCTGGCCTCGGAGGGAGGAGGGGTGGCCACCCGCGAGGGCGACCTGCTGGCCGTCCTCTTGATGCTGAGCTTCGTGGCCTTCATGGTGGTCAGCAAGCAGGCCCGTGGTCAGGTGGACTCCTCGCCCTACCAGTTGGCCGTGACCCTGATGGCCGCGGCGATGGTCCTGCCCGTCGTCCTGCTAGTCGAGGGCGGGGTGGTCCTGCCCACGGGGTCCGACTGGGGGCTGGTGGTCGCCATGGCCTTCCTCGGCGGATCCGGATACCTGTTGCTCACGGTGGCCAACGGCTACACCTCGCTGACCATGGTCAGCCTGATCAGCCTCGGGTACATGGGCGTCGTCCCGCTGTTCGCCTGGTGGTTGGTCGGCGAGGCGGTCGGTGGTGCGCAGGTCGTCGGGATCGTCGTGGTCCTGGTCGCCCTCTGCATCGTGGTGACCCGCTCAGTCGAGGTGGTCTCCCCTCCGGCGGCCCAGGATTCTGTGGCTGGGGATCCGACGCCAGACGTCCCGGCGGCGGGCTGACAACGGTGTCCGTCGACCCCATAGGGGCTGGCACGACGGTGGGCCGGACCACCATGGGCAACGGGGCGGTGGCCCTGTCTGTGGCCCTGATGTCCTTCGGGCCGAGCATCGTCAAGAAGGTCGACATGGCCGAGATGTCGTTCATGTTCTGGCGCCTGGCGTTCGCCGTGGTCCTCTAC
>PBOJ01000105.1 GCA_002724315.1 Planctomycetaceae bacterium
CACAGGAACAGGTAGACCAGTTCCTCGGGTTCCTTGATGGCGGCACGGAAGCGGACGATCGACAGGGCGCCGACCAGTCCCAGCGAGAGGGCGAGCGAACTCTTGACGACGGCGATCACGCCGATCGTCACCATGGTCAGCAGCGGGAAGATTCTGGCCACCGAATCGGCACCGGAAAACGACGAGTTGCAGTGGCGGTAAAGGAACCTCAGGTACAAGGCCAGCAATCCACCGAGGACCATGTAGACCGCAATGGCCAGGACGGGGACATTCTCTGCGATCGAGACGGAGGACTGGAGAGCTTTCCAGGATTCTTCCCAGGATGTGAGGGCGTTGGCCTTGGGATTCATTGTCAGTTCCTTTCACCGTCGCCCGATGATAGCTCACCGACGCGAACGATCGCCTTTGCAGTGTCGTCGAGAGATTTCGAACGGGGGCCGGTCAGGTCGCCGTAACCTCCGCTCCCTCGAGATTCGAGGTGGAAAACCACCCCCCATTGTTAGCAGGAAGCTGAGATACGGTAAATTGGAGTGAGAGATTAACGCGACGTGGAGCCATTTGCTGACACCAAAATCTTGAATTCTCTGTCAAACTTGGTCCAGTCGCGAGTTTGCCTCGCGACTCTTTCTTTCCTGACCTAGCGATTGGCTGTTGGTTGTTTCGATCGACACCGACGTTCCAGATTTCACCGGATCTCACCGCCGACCGCAGCCATGACGCAACAGACGACAAACCCCCCGGGTGCCCGGTCGACCAGCACCGGCCAAGTGCTGGCCAGTTTACTGCACTTCCTGGTCCCACTGGCCGCCGTTTCGGGGATCTGCATCGCCGCAGTGATCGGAATCGCCGCGATCAAGGACATCACCACCTTTGAACTCTTCCCGACCGACCGGGTACTGGACGTCCAGATCACCGTGGCGGAAAAGGACTGGAACAAGATCCGCTTTCAGTCCAGGAACTTCTTCGAGGCGCTTCAGGAGAAGCGGAAGTACGAGCCGATTGAACCGCCATACGTTTACGTGACCGCCGGGGTGACGATCGACGGAGTCGAGTTCCCGCAGGTGGGGATCCGAAAAAAGGGCTTCATCGGCTCACAGAACCCCAACCGGCCGTCACTGAAAATCAAGCTGAACCACATCGACGAGAAGGCAGAACTCGGCGGCCAGTCGATGCTGACGTTCAACAACAACAACCAGGACATCACCCTGATGAGCCAGTTCATGGGGTACGCCCTGTTCAACGCCGCCGGTGCCACGGCACCCCGGTGTGGCTACGCCAGGATCAGCGTCAACGGCAAACCGATCGGACTCTACTCACACGTGGAATCGGTCCGCAAACCGCTGCTCAGACGTGGATTTCAAGACGATCGAGGGACGCTCTTTGAAGGCACCGTGGTCGATTTCTACGAAGGCTGGGAAAACAGCTTCGAGAAGAAATTCGGCAAGAAGCGGATGGAGACAATTGCCCGCGACAAGATCAAGGCGTTGATCCAGGTCCTGCAGCGACCGGAGTGGATCACGCTGACCGGACTCACAGGTGATCGATTCGAATGGACCCCGACCGACGCTCAACTCGGCCAGACATGGACGGCCAACGAATTTGATGATTCGGACTGGAATCGCGAACGCGACGACGACTCGGCAGACGAACCGCTCTATTTCCGGTTCCCCTTCAAGATCGTCGACCTCAACCAGGCCGTCTCCAGCAACAAGCTGACCCTGAACCTCCGCTACGGCGACGGCTTCATCGCCTACCTCAATGGTCATCGCGTGGCCGCGGCCAATGCTCCCGAATCGTCAACCTGGAACGCCAGGGCCACCGACCGCCGCGGAGATCGCCAATCGAGACAACTCGAGCCATTCGACCTCTCCCCACACCGGGACAAGCTCAGAGCCGGCGACAACGTGCTCGCCATCCATCACCTCAACATCGACTCGGCAGTGAGTCGCGTGCCGGGCCTCAGTGGAATCCGCAAGCGGCGACCGGTGTTCGCCGAGTTGCAGTACCAGGGGGAAAATCTCCAGCAGGCGATCGGCGAACTGGTGGACCTGGATTCGTTCTACACGTTCTGGGCCATCGAGGGACTGCTGGGCTTCTGGGACGGGTACTCGGCCAACAACAACAACTTCTTCGTCTACCACAACCCGTCCACCGACAAGTTTCACTTCGTTCCATGGGGCGGCGACTGCATGTTCGAGAAGTACAGCAAGCTGCCGGTTGATCGCCGCGCCCCGCTTTCAGTGAAGACCAAGGGACTCGTCGCGCACAAGCTCTACCAGATCCCCGAAGCCCGCGAGCGTTATGCCCGGACGTTGAAGACGATCATGGATGAGCACTGGAACGAGGAATCCCTGCTGGCCGAAACACACCGCCTGGAAGCCATGCTCAAACCTCACCTGCCTCCGTCGCAGGCCCGCACGGTGAAGTTTGACGGGATCCGCAACTTCATCCGCAGTCGACGGAGTGACATCGAGAACGAGACCACTGACGGCATGCCCATCTGGACGGCCAAACCGTCCGAACCCCCGATTCTTGCTATGCCCGGCGGCGGTGGTCGAGGGCGGGGACCGCGAGGCGGCCGGCCCAGGCAGAATGCCAATTCGATTTTTGACGCCGCCAAGACCGGCAACCTGGCAGCCATCAAGCGGCACGTCGCCAGGGGGACCGACATCGACAAGACGGACGAAAACGGGGGAACCGCTCTGTCCCTGGCCACTCTGGTCGGCAAGATCAAGACGGCCAGATTCCTGATCGAAAAGGGAGCAGATGTCGATCACCGCAACAACGACGGCAACCGGGCTCTGCACGGAGCCGCGTTTCTCGGACAACGCGATGCCGTCGAATTGCTGCTGGACAGCGGGGCCGACGTGAACGCGAGGAACAACAAGGGAGAAACACCGCTGGACACCTCCGCGGCAGAATGGAACGACGAGATCCAGGGCTTCGTGCAGTTCATCGCCGGCGCTCTGCAGATCGACATCGACATCGACGAGGTACGAACCGGCCGTCCCGGTGTGGCAACGTTGCTGCGTGAACGAGGAGGACGTCATGGCGGTGAGGTTGCGGCCACCAGCAACGTGGACATCTGGAAGGCGGCCCGTTCAGGCAACCTGGACGCCCTGAAGCAGAAGCTGGCCGCCGGAACCGACGTCAACGGCCTGGACAGCAAGGGCGTCAGCCCGCTTTCCTGGGCGGCCATGTCCGGTCAGGTCGAAGCCGTGAAGCTGCTGATTCGGAGCGGGGCCGACATCAACCGCAAGAACCGGGATGGCAACACTCCGCTTCACGGTGCCGCCTTCCTCGGACAGGCCGATGTCGTCGCCTTGCTGATCGAAAACAAGGTGGAGGTGAACGCCCGGAACGGCCAGGACGAAACCGCACTCGGGACGGTGGCTCCGGAATGGAACGCCGGCGTCCAGCAGATCACGCAGTTCTTCGCACGGATCCTTCAGCTCGAGATCGACATCGTGGCCGTCAAGGCCGCCAGGCCACGCATCGCCGAGAGACTCCGCCAACACGGCGGCAAGACAAGCGAGCAGTTGAAGTGAAACCGCTCGGTCGCCGACGGGCCCGGGTATCGACAGCCCGGCCGCTCAAGCCACAGCCCGATCCTGAGATTCCCCGTCGGAACCGAGAGGCCGGCGAGCGTCCGTCCCGCTTGGTGAGGGGCCACTGTGCGACGGGTGAGACTCTCGGGCCGACGGCTCCGGTCCACGACGTGCCGCGGCTTCTTCAAAGTCGGCCTTGGCGGCCTCCACTTTTCCGTTCTTGAAATGCGCCTTGCCACGCCCCTGGTAAGCATCTGCCTGCCGCTCGTCGATTCGAATCGCCCGAGTGAAACTCTTGACGGCCAGGCTGTTCTCATTCTTCATCAGGTGGGCGGAGCCCAGTCCAAACCAGCAGTAGAAGAAATCGCGTTTTCCGTTTTCGATGGCCTGGGTGAAGTGTTCGATCGCCGCATCGTATTCGCCGATCCTGAGGCTGGAACGCCCGGTCCAGAAGTGAGCATCCCCGTCGGTTGGATCGAGTCGAACGGCCTCAGTGAGGTCCTTGATGGCGGACTCGTCATCCCGTTTCTCGAAGTGAGACTTGCCCCGTTCACGATGGGCATAAGCCAGTTGGGGCGGTTCGACAATCAGCCGGGTGAAATCGGCGATTGCGGCGTCATAATTGCCGTTCTCGAAATGCACCTTGCCCCGCTCGCTGTGGACGACCACCGTGAATTCCTCGGGGGCCACCTCGATCAAGGCATCGTGTCCGTTGATCCGGGTCGCTTTGTTCAGGTCAGTGATGGCGGAATCGTAGTCCCCAATCCTGGCGTGCGCCTGGCCACGATAAAACACGGCCAACCGGAATTGTGGATCCACATTGATGGCTTTATCGAAAGCTGCGATCGCCGGTTCGTAGGATTCGGTTTTCAGCAGGGCAAATCCCCACCAGAAACATGCGTCCGCACGGTCCGGATTCCGCTCGTTCACCTCGGTGAAATCCTTCATCGCGGAATCGTAGTCGCCGGTCCAGATGTGCGTCCGGCCACGCCAGAACAACGAGTTCCCATATTCGACGGGTACCGTCGGATCGCCGTCCGGCAGGAACTGGATCAAGGACTCTTCAAAATTGTCTTGAAGGTCCTGCTGGCGATCGGGTTCCGGTTTCGACCTGAGCCACTGGGGCAGAACCATCAAGCTGACAACCGAACCCAGGCCAGTCATCCAGACCGTCACCTCAACACCAGATCGCTGCCCCAGGGCGACAAACAACGCACCTCCCAGCAGCAACATTGCCCCAGCGATCCGGTACCGGGAATGAACGGAGCTTAGATCGGTCATCGTGAGTCTTTCCAGTCTCAACCACAAGAAACGTCCGCATCGCACCGTGACCTGCGCCACGGAACACCGACAACGGACCCAAAATGTGTCCGCTGACCCTTTCAGCGGCGGAATCATGGAAGAATCGCCCCACTTGGGCAACACGAATTTGATGATCGAGTCCTCGAGAATCACCCGATGCGCAATCCAACCCGCAGAACCGCTCACTACCCTCCACCAACGACCAAGCCGTCGGCCGTTCATTGCGAGTCAGAGCCGATGTTTGCGGGAGTGTCGGGCGATGGTCTTGCTCTTGCGAGCAACGCGATCCAGCAACGGCCGATCGGCATCGCCGGGCCGATGCCCCAGGTAGGCGCTCAGGAACCGATACCGATCAGCAGCCGACAGGTTGGCAGCCGAGTAGTTCAGTTGCGCCAGATCCTTGACGATCCAGCGACGGCCCAGTCGTCGCAATCGGCGAGCACGTCCCAGGTCCAGCACGAAAACCGGTTCGCCCGGCTGGTCCACTCGACAAAGCAAATGACCGAGGTAGAAGTCCTGGTGGTGGATCCCGGCGTCGTGCATTCGACGTGCCAGCCCAGCAACCTCGCTGACCAACTGCTGGCGACGAGATGCGGTCAGAGACGGTTCTGTCGCAAGTGCCGAGAGTTTGCGGCCCGGCTCGAGTGACTCTGTGAGCACGAACGACCCGCTGTCAGATTCTCCGAAGGCCACTGGGGTCATTGTCGGCAGGCTGGCCTCGTGAAATCTCCACAGCGCCTCCCATTCGACCCGTGCTCCAAACATCGGATGGGTCAGTCGCAGCCAGGCCTTCAGGTACTCGCTCCATCGAGGACGGCGATGCCGCTTGAGGAACCCCTCGAATTCGTACCCACTGCCACTCAGGCGAATTCGATCCGTTTGACGATCGACGACCGCCTGCTTGACGACCTCACCCTCCTCGAAACTCATGAATGCTGACACCGTCGTCAGGCCGCAGGCTTTCAGCACCGGAATGTAGTTCCGGTTGACAGCCAACTGGCCATTGTCCCACGTAGTGACTGGAGACGCTGTCATGCCACCCGTCTCCGCATTCGCTCGCTCGTTTCGCGACACACCTCCTGCAGAATTTCCTCGGTCGCTTCGACGGTCGCATCAAATGACCGGCCTGCAGCGACTCGGCAGCACGCGATGGCCATCGCCGCCCGATCCTGCCGCGACATGTCACTGAAACTCTCGAGGCAGTCGGCCATGGCACGACTGTCCGCAGGGTCCTCGACCAGGAACCCAGTCTGCCCGGGTTCGACCAGGTCCACTCCGCCGGCGGTCGTCGATGTCAAAACGGGCAACCCACAGGCCATGGCCTCGAGATTCACGTTCGGAAACGGCTCATAAACCGTCGGCAGTACGAACAGGTCCCCCGCCCCATAGAACCGCGTGATGTCTGTTCGGCGACCGCCGAACCAAACGTGGTGACCGACACCCAGGCGTCCGGCCAATCGCTCGTAGCGGCGGCGAGGACCATCTCCCAGCACAGCCAATCGCCAGGGTGAAGCCGTCGGCCGATTCCTCTGGCAACGAGCCATCGCTTCAATCACCGTTGCCAGCCCCTTGCCGGCGAAGTCCATCGAAGCGAACACGAGCAGAGGAGCCGTTGCGGGCAGCCCCAGTTCTGACCTCAGCGACAAACGGTGCTCCCTGGCTCCTTCATGGAACACCGACAGGTCAACTCCATTGGGAACCAGTTGCTGCTTCTGACGAGGAACCCCGTAGACATCCTCGAGCAACTCGGCATCGACACTCGACTGCACGACCACACGACGGACAGCCGGGTCATTGTAGATCGTCCGCTCGAGATCAATGAGAGTCGAATGGCGAGGGTTGAATCGCTGCCACCGGCCGAACACACCGGGATAGTTCACCTTGATCCAGTGAGACTGGAGCCGCTCGGTAACGCGAACAGCATCGAGCCCAAAACTGCGTCCAAGACCATAGACGACATCAAAAGACTGGTCGGATGCAGCCGCTCCACACAACTCCGCAAACTTCCGGTTCTGTCGCCACGATGGTCCACGCGGAACCCGGATCGGAACAAAAGCCAATTCGTCCCGCAATTCGGCGTCCATCGACCGACCGATCACTGTCACCACGTGTCCCCGGGCAATCAGCCCGCGAGCCAGGTTGGCACAGTACCGTTCTGACCCACCTCGCCGCAGCGAACAGTGATTCTTGACCAGTGCAACCTTCACGCAACACCCTCATCTCCGGTTTCGGGCAGCATTGAAGGGAGATAAAACCAGTTTGTCCAGACGAAGATTCGACCTCAGCTTCTTGAATCCACCCAAGCCGAAAGCTCACCGGGCAACTCAGCGGCCGCCTTCGCCATGTTGACACCGGCAGCTGGCCGTCTGGCTGCTCGCCGAACCGTGTTTGAACTACCTCTTCGATTGCTGCTCGATGAACTCCAACGACCGCTTGATGACCTCGCTGGTGATCCCCATGTGTCCCTTGTCCGGATACCGGTGGAACGTGTGGGGAGTCTTCGCCTTCTTGAGAGCATCAATCATCAACAGGGCATTGGCGATCGGCACCGAACGATCGTTGTCCGAGTGGAGAATCAACAACGGCTTGGTCTTTCCGGTGACGTGGTTGACCGGAGAGGCCAGCTTGCGGGCAGCGATGGCGTCACCCTGGACGGGTGTCCAAATGTTGCCCCAACTGAGCGTGGTCAGTTCGTAGTTGGCCGCAACGCTGATCGCGGCCCGGAAATCGTTGCTCGACTTCTCCCATCCCCCGGTCCGAGGAAATGTCCCGTCGCCGAAAGTGGCGGCCAGGGACACCATGTGACCACCGGCCGATTGGCCGATCAGAAAAATCCGCTTCGTATCGATGTTGAACGTCTTCGCGAACGTGTGCACAAAACGGATGGCACACTGAACGTCCTGGTAACAGGCCGGCGCGGGCGTGCATCCCACCAGCCGGTAGTCGATCGACATCGCGAACATCCCGAAGCCGGCCCACTGCTTGACGACAATCGTGGATCGGTCCCGCTTGTGCCCCCCCCGCCAACGGCCCCCATGGACCGAGATGATCGCCGGGATCGGCTTGTCTGATTCGGGATAGGCGATGTCAGCCAGCAAGCCGGCCCCGTGGACCCGGCCATAGACGACATCCTGTTTCTCGATGATCTTGCCGTTGGCCGGCGCCGCCAAAACCGCAACAGGCAACATCAGCACGACCCAAAACGTGGCAGGCATTCTCACAACCGACATGACCTTGGCTCCTTCGCATGGGATGACGCGGGGCTGGACCCGTCGGATTCGGCCCCTGGGGATTCATGACACCTGGTTCTGCGACTCGGCTGACTCGCGGCCCTCGGCGACCCGGTCGAGCAAGGCCTGTGCCGCATCATTGACCAGCAGGATCACGATGATGAACAACAGCAAACCGTTGGAGAAATGGCTGCCGGTCCCGTCGACCAGCAACTTGGTCGCAATGACAGCCAGGATAGACAACATCAGCACCGCAAAGTGCTTGTTCTTGGAGACGATGGCGCTGATGGGAATCATGCCGAAAATCATGATCACCGAGGCAATCAGGATGGCCGCGACCATCCACCCGAACTGGGTATTGAGGTCCATGATTGCGACTGCGGCAAAGACAGAATCGAGACTGAAGAGAATGTTCATGGAAGCCAGGTACCCAACCACGGTCGCGATCCTCATCCAGCCGGCCGCGGATTTCGTCTTGGTGTGATCGACATCGGCCATCTCTTCGCGCAGCTTGTGGTAGTACTCCCAAACCGCCATCGCCATGATCACCAAGCCGCCGACAAACAGCACCAGGCTCATCCACGTCAATTCCTCGGGATGTTGGCTGAACCAGCGATTCGGGAGCCAACCGTATTCCGGAAGAGGGCGTTCCAGAAAAGCGAATCGTGACAGGCAGAACAGGAATCCCACCCGCAGCAATGCCGCCAGCACCAGCGCTGCCGAACGCCACCGCAGATGTTGCCGCTTCTCCATCTTGAGTCCCTTCAGCGAGAACTCGATGAGCAGAGCGTTGTCGATTCCGAGCCCGGCGCTCAGGAATAACAGCGAGACAAACGGCACAAAAACGTCCACGGCGAAGGTCCTTCCTGAAGACGAATCGAAAACTCTCGCTGCCGGGCCAATCACATGGCCAACGGTCGTATCCGGCAGTCACAACGGTTGGGTCACTGGGAATTGTTGTCAAGCTGCTGTTGGCCGCCACATGCCGAGACCGGGGCCTGCCCCCTGATCGTCACGCGATGACCTCGACGACGGTGGGGATAGTAGTCCCACAGCGCATGGTGCTGAGCGCAACGATTGTCCCAGAAGACGACCGATCCGGGTCGCCACTGGTAACGGCACTGGAACTCTGGCTGCTCGATCCTCTGGAACAGCAGTCGCAGCAACGCGTCACTTTCCGTTTCACCCAGTTCCACAATCCGGCTGGTGAAGATGCGATTGACGAACAGCACCTTGCGACCACTGACCGGGTGAACACAGACCACCGGATGTTCCGACCGCGGATACGTCTGAGGCTCGTCCGACATCCCGTCGTAACGATCCCGATAAACCAACTCACCGTCGTGCACCGCGTTCAGTCCTTCGAGGAATTGCTGCATCGACGGCGAAAGCGACTCGAATACGGCCGACATGTTGGCAAACAGCGTGTCTCCTCCGGCCGGAGGCACCTCCAGCATCTGCAGGATCGTCCCCATCGGAGGTTCCGGGTCGCACGACACATCCGAATGCCAATCCTCGCCGGCGATCCGCGTCGTCGTCTCGTCGCTGTAGATCTCCATGACCTCCGGATGACCGTCAACGAGCCTCGGCCACGCCGGGTGCACGTGCAGCGATCCGAAGTGTTCACCCAGGGCTTTCTGCTGGACCGGGGTCATTGCCTGCTCCTCGAAGAACAGCACACAATGTTCGGCCAGGCCCTCCAGGAGCTTTTCGACCATCGAGCCATCAAGCGGCTGCGAAAGATCGACCCCCGCCACACGTGCACCGCAATGAGGCGTGACCCTGGTGATCTCAAGTTGCTTTCGCGTCGACATGTTCATGTGAACACAGGAGCGTCGTCAGGTCTCTCAGCCGATGACCGCTTCGATCGGCCGGCCTCCGTGTGAGATGCCAATGGGGCGGCCCAGCCGGTCCGGCACGGTCGAATCGGCGTCCACGCCCAGCAGCGTGTAGATTGTCGCCACAAGGTCACCGGGGGAAACCGGGTGGTCGATCGGGTAGCCGGCGTGTTTGTCGGTGGTTCCGTGGACAACTCCACGACGGACCCCTCCACCAAGCATCAGGCAGAACCCGCACTGCGGCCAGTGGTCACGACCGGCTTTCTTGCCGATCCGCGGAGTGCGACCCATCTCGCCGGTGACGACCACCAGCGTCGTGTCCAGCAGTCCCCGATCCTCGAGATCATCGAGCAATGCCGTGAGCATCTGGTCGAGCATCGGCAGGTGGAACCGCAACATGTTGAAGTTGTTCTGGTGCGTGTCCCAGTGCCCGCCGTAGTTTTCCACGGCACACTCCCAGTGAAACGCGACGAACGTCGAGCCGGCCTCCACCAGCCGCCGGGCAGCCAGCAGGCTGCTGCCGTAAAGATGCCGCCCATAACGGTCGCGGACCCGGCCGGGTTCCTGCGACAGGTCGAACGCGTCCCGTGTCTTGCTCGACGTCAGCATCTCCAGGGCCCGCCGCTGGAAACTGCTGAAGCCATCCATCGCCCGCGACGACTCGATGGCCGACACCTTCGAGTCGATCTGCTGCAGCAGCGACCGGCGGTTCCCGAAACGCTCGGCCGTGACCTCCGGAAGTGCGTCGAGAGCCGGCAACAACGAGTCGCCAATCGGTTCAACCGGATCGTAGAAGGTGCCCTTCCGGTCGAACTTCGGATCGCAGACGGTAAACAGGGGATCACAGCTTCGCCCGAGGTATCCGGCGTGGGCCCCGGGTCGCGGGTTCTGCGAATGTCCGGGGAAGGCAGGCATGAAGACATACCCCGGTACATCACGGCGGGTCCGGCCGAGGAACTGCAGCACCGACCCCATGCTGGGATGATCGTGAGGCTGGGGTCCCTTGCTGGTGTTCTTGCCGCCGGCGAATCCCGAGAACACCGAGTAGGGGTGATGGCTGTTGTAGCCGTGAGTGACGGTCCGAATCAGAGATGCATCGCGCATGCGGCGAGACGTCCGGGGCAGGTGTTCACAGATCTGAACACCCGGCACCGACGTCGAGATTGGCTTGAACTCGCCACGAATGTTCGACGGGGCCTTCGGCTTCAGGTCGAACATGTCGATGTGGCTCGGGCCGCCAAAGAGATTGACGAGCACGACCGCGTTGGCGGCTGCCGGCCGAGCGACCGGGATCTCTCGCGCGTCGGCCGCCTGCAGGAGACGCGGCAGGGTCATCGTTGGAAACAGCGACAGCCCGCCAACGCTCAGCAAATCACGTCGGGTCCAACCGTCACACGCCCGCGATGGTCGACCAAGCACCCTGAGCAAAACACGGCCCCACTATCTGGATTCTGCCTGCGTTTCGGGAACCTCCGGAGTGACGGCGAGTGTACGCCGCTGACTGGATTGTCGTCAACGTGAGCGGCGCGGCCCCAGGCTGCCCCGCAACACAGGCTCACGCGGCGATTCTCACCAAGACTCTGATTGACCGGTCTCATCCGTCCCTTCTAGGATGGAAAGAACATGGCACGGAGGCCGTACCGTTGGAACCCACCCCGGGCCCGCGAGATGAAACGGCTACGAGTGGTCCTCGTGAACCCGCCTCCTCTGGCGGTTGTCGAGCCCTGGTACGATCGTCCTGACTGGGGGCGGATTGCGCTGGCCTACCTCGCCGGTTGGCTGCAACGGGACCCGGCGATCGAGGTCTTCGTGGTGGACGCCAAGCTCGAACGACTGGACTTCTCCCAGGTCCAGTCGCGAGTCGCCGAACTCGCAGCCGACGTCGTGGGCCTGACCGCGTTCACCAACGAGATCAAGCCGGCTGCTTACACGGCTTCGCTGGTCAAGGACGTCCTGCCTGATGCGGTGACTGTGATCGGAGGTGTCCACGTGACTGCTCTCCCGATCCAGACGCTCGAGGAATTCTCGAGTTTTGACGTGGCCGTGATCGGAGAGGGTGAACAGACTCTCGAGGAGTTGTGCTCGGCGATCCGCTGTGGTGACGACCTGAGCCAGGTGGCTGGACTGGCCTACCGGCCGGACACGCAGGAAACCGACAGGCTGGTCCAAACGGCCCCCCGGCCGAGATTGCTGGACCAGGAACTGCTGCCGTTGCCGGCGTGGGACCTGTTTCCCCCGATGAAGTCCTACTGGCTACAGACAATTCGTGGCTGCCCCTTCAACTGCGTCTTCTGCATGAATCACAACGGCCGCATCGCCCGTTCGCGGTCGGTCGAAAACGTCATCGAAGAAGTCCGCTGGCTGGTCGAAGACCGCGGTGCACACGAACTGAGGTTCGGTGACGAACTGTTCACCGTCGACATGGAACGATCGCGTGAACTGATGCAGGCACTCATCGAATCGGGCCTGGGAGAGAGAATCCGCTGGGACTGCCAGACACACGTCCGCTTCGTCGACGAGGACCTGCTGAGGCTGATGAAGCAGGCTGGCTGCCACATCGTCGAGCTGGGAATCGAGACCGGGGATGAGGAGAAACTGAAATCACTGGGCAAAGGAACCAACCTGGAGATGATCCTCAAGGCGGCCGAAGCGGCCCGGCGGGCGAAGATGCCCTTTGGGACCTTCTTCATCATCGGCCAGCCCGATGAGACGAGTGAATCGATCCGCCGAACCGTCGACCTGGCGGTCCGGATGAACCCCGACCTGCCGGTGATCGGCCTGATGTGCCCCTATCCGGGCACCGAAGTGGCACGGCTGGCGGCAGAGGGCCAGGGTGGGTACCGGCTGGTGACCACCGACTGGGACGAGTACAACAAGCAGATCGGCGGCGCGATGGAATTCGCCGGCATGCTGCGGAACCAGCTCGAGTGGATCCAGGTGAGGGCTTACCTGGCTGTCTACCTGAAGAACTGGCGATTCTGGGACCTGTTGAAGTTCGCCTGGCATTACCGTGGCGGAGCCTGGCAGATGCTGAAGAAGGCCGTATTGAAACGATCGATGAGCAATTCCCTGCCCCGACCGGCCGACTACGATGACCGGCTCGGCGGTGGCCGACGTGCGACCGTCGAGGACGTGGTCGTGGCACGGGCGGACTGGGAGGAGGTCCAGAAGCGAGAACTGGTTCGGGCCAAGGCGGCCGCCCGATGAATATTCTCGGACTCTCGGGCGGCATCAAGATCGGCAACCAGGACGGCGCCGCGGCTCTTGTGGTCGACGGCGAACTGGTGGCAGCTGCCGAGGAAGAACGGTTCCTGGGAATCAAGTTCGCCAACGGACACCTGCCTCGCCAGGCGATCACCTTCTGCCTGAAACAGGCCGGACTCGACGTGCGAGATCTCGACGCCGTCGTGTTTGCCGGGGCGACCTACGAACGGTTCGAGGAGATCCTCACAGGGTATTTTGATTTCCAGTTCGGCCATGCCCCGCCGGTCTTCCTCGTTGATCACCACACCGCCCACGCGGCCAGTGCCTTCTACGGCTCGGGTTGGGACCAGGGGCTGGCCGTGACAATGGACTTCTCCGGAGACCGCAAGTCGACAACGGTCCAAGCCGGACACGACGATCGCCTGGAACCACTCGAGGAAATTCACAAGCCCAATTCGCTGGGCATTTTTTACTCGGCCATCACACAGTTCCTGGGTTTCCAGCGGGACAGCGACGAGTACAAGGTGATGGGCATGGCGGCCTACGGGCAGCCCCGGATCGACCTCTCGCCGATTCTCGCGGTGACCGAAACCGGCTACGAACTCGACCCCACCTACGTGAGAGGGATCACTCCCGATCAGCCGTCACCCTCAAAACAGGAACGGCTCTTCGCAGACCTGCCTTTGCCATTCGATCCCCGGGTCCCGGGCACGCCGATCACCCAGGACCATTACGACGTGGCGGCCTCGGCCCAGCGTCAACTCGAGGAGGCCGTCGCCAGGCTCGTCGAACACCACCTGGAGGCCAGTGGACTGCGTCGACTGTGCCTGGCCGGTGGGGTGGCGCTCAACTGCCTGCTGAACCAGCGGCTTCGCGAGAGCAACCTGGTCGAAGCCCTTTACGTTCCGCCGGTCTGCAGCGACGCCGGACTGGCTCTCGGGGCGGCCTGGGTCCACGCGGCCGCCGAAGGCGACCGGCCGGGGTCGTTGCCGCACGCCTACTGGGGCCCGGAATTCTCCACCGCCGATATCCGTGTGGTGCTCGACCGGGCTGGAGCCGACTACCGACTCGTGGACGACCCGGTGGCCGCCGCCGCAGAACTGATCACCCAGGAGCGGATCATCGGCTGGTTCCAGGGACGGATGGAATTCGGCCCCCGGGCACTGGGAAACCGCAGCATCCTGGCCAGCCCACGGCGTGCGGAGGTCAAGGACGAGATCAACGCACGGATCAAGTTTCGCGAGGAATTCCGACCGCTGGCCCCTTCGGTCCGTCATGCTGATGGCGAAAGATTTTTTGACGGCTACGCCGATTCGCCGTTCATGACCCAGTGTTTTACTGCGACAGACGAAACGTCGCGGGAAGCGCCGGCTGTCGTGCACGCCGACGGAACCAGCCGCTTGCAGAGTGTCCACGCCTCAACCAATTCGGCATTTGATGCGCTGATCAACCAGGTGGGACAGGGAACCGGGCTGCCGCTGCTGCTCAACACCAGCTTCAACGCGTATAGTGACCCGATAGCCTGTGAACCACACCAGGCGTTGCGGACGTATTTCGCCACGGGACTCGACGCCCTGGTGATCGGCGACTGCGTCCTGGAAAAGAAACGTCGGCCGGAGACTCGCTGATGCAGCATGTCCGCGTGATCCCGACGTTGCTGCTGAAGGACTGGGGCATCGTCAAGACGGTCGGGTTCGACGCCGAAACCTACATCGGTTGCCCGATCAACGCGGTTCGGGTCTTCAATGCCAACGATGTCGACGAACTGATTCTGCTGGACATCCTGGCCACCCAGGAGGGGCGAACTCCCGACCCGGAACGCGTGACACAGATTGCCGACGAGAGCCTCATGCCCATCGCCGTGGGCGGCGGCCTGCGAAGCGTGGCGTCGGTTCGGCAGATGCTTGCCTGCGGTGCCGACAAGGTGGTGTTGAATTCCGCCGCGATCGAGGTACCGGAACTGGTGCGAGACTGCGCCACGCACTTCGGCAGCCAGTGCGTGGTCGTCTCGATCGATGCCCGTCGCGAGGCGGAGGGCTGGCAGGTCCTGACCCGCCGTGGCACCACCACCACAGGACTCGACCCCCGTCGACTGGCGGGTGAACTCCAGAAGCAGGGCGCCGGCGAGATCCTGATCAACTCGATCGATCGCGACGGCACCTGGGACGGCTACGACCTGGAACTGGTCGAGCAGGTCTCCTCGGAAGTGGGGATCCCGGTGATTGCCTGCGGCGGGGCCGGCCGCCTGGAAGATTTTGGGAGAGCGGTGAGCGAGGCTGGAGCCTCGGCGGTCGCCGCCGGGAGCTTCTTCCTTTATCACGGCCGACGACGCGGCATCCTGATCACGTTTCCGACGTGCGAGGAACTCGCCAGCGTGCTGGGAGCCGAGCGAGTGCGGACCCGGATATGACCGCCACCACCACCTCTCCGCGGGTCTGCACCCGCTGCATCATGGACGAAACGGTCTCGGGCATCACTTTTGATGACCAGGGCGTCTGCAACCACTGTCACATTCACGACACGCTGGACAGGCTCTACCCGCTCAACGACGAGGGCCACCAGGAGTTGTTGTCGATCGTCGAACAGATCAAGCGGGACGGCCGCGGCCGGCCCTACGACTGCATCGTCGGCATCAGCGGAGGTCGAGACACCTGCTATTGCCTCTACATGACCAAACAACTCGGCCTCAGACCACTGGCGGTGCACTTCGACAATGGATGGGACTCCGAAATCGCCAAGACCAACCTGAGAAACGTACTCGAGAAGCTCGATGTCGACCTGCACACCGTGGTCGCCGACTGGGAAGAATCCCGAGAACTGACCAACTGCACGATCCGCGCGTCGCTGCCCTACATCGACATGACCGACGATGTGGGAATCGTCAGTGCGCTGTACCGGACGGCCGCGAAGGAGAAAATCCGCTGGATCATTCACAGTCACTCGTTCCGATCCGAGGGTATCAACCCCCTGAAGTGGAACTACATGGACGGCCGCCTGGTCCGGCAGATCATCAAGCGATTCTGTCGCATCCGCCTGAAACTGTTTCGCAACGTGGAACTGAGACACTTTTTCTGGTGGATCTTCGTCAAGCGGATTCGCACCTTCACGATGACCAACTACTACAACGACGTTGGCCCCGAGATCGACGAACTGCTCAAGAACGACTTCGGCTGGCAGGAGACCGGCGGGTGGCACTTTGACAATGAGATTTTCGGGTTGGCCTGCTATTACTCGAGGGTGAAGTTCGGCATCGACTGGAGGATCTGCGAGTTCGCGGCCTGGGTCCGAACCGGCGTGATGACCCGCGAGGACGCCCTGCAGAAGATGACCGAGACACCGGAAATCGAGAGCCAGGAATACGTGGATTACGGACTGAAGAAGCAGGGCATCTCGCCCGAGGAATGGCAGGAGATCCTGGCGGCCGAGCCGAAGTATTTCACCGACTACCCGACCTACTACCCTGTCCTGAAACTGCTGAGTCCGCTGATCCGACTGCTGGGCCGGCTGCAGATCCTGCCCGCACACACCTACGAAAAGTTCTTCAAAACCTGAACGATGAACGCACCGCCAAAGGCAGCGACGACGCCGATCCGGGTGGCCGTTATCGGTTACGGCTATTGGGGCCCGAACCTGGTCCGCAATTTCAGCGGGCGGGATGACTGCGTGGTCACGGCCGTCTGTGACTTGGACGAAGCGGCCCGGGCCACTGCCGGCCGGTTCTACCCCGCGGTGCGGATCATGGAGGACGTGGGAGAACTGCTGGCCGCCGACGATGTCGATGCCGTGGCGATCGCCACCCCCGTCTCGAGCCACTTTTCCCTGGCCCAACAGGTGATTCAAAGCGGCCGGCACGTGTTGATCGAGAAGCCGATGACTACCACGAGCCAGGAGGCGCGCGAGTTGATTGACCTGGCCGAGGACGCCGGTGTCGTACTGATGGTCGACCACACGTTCCTCTACACCGGCGCCGTCCGCAAGATGCGGTCACTGCTCGACGAGGGGGAAATCGGGACGCCCTACTACTTCGATTCCGAGCGAATCAGCCTCGGGCTCCTGCAACAGGACATCAACGTGGTCTGGGACCTGGCCCCGCACGACCTGTCGATCCTGGATTATCTCTTCGACGAGCGGCCCACTTCGTTGCAGGCGGTCGGTTACCGGCACGTCGGATCGGGACGCGAGGAGATGGCGACCCTGAACCTGCACTATGCCAGTGGGCTGCACGCCCAGGTCCGCGTCAGTTGGCTGTCCCCGGTCAAGGTGCGACGAACGATGCTGGGAGGCAGTCGCCGGATGATCGTCTACGATGATGTCGAGCCAAGTGAAAAAGTGAAGGTCTACGACAAGGGTGTCGTACTGGATCTTGACGGTGAGGACGTCACGCCACAGAAACCGATTTATCGAGCCGGAGACGTGAGCATTCCGACGCTCGATCGCGCCGAAGCTCTGCAGGTCGAAACGGCGCATTTCCTGGAGTGCATCCGGGACGGAAGTCGACCACTCAGCGGCGGTCCCGAGGGCCTGGCGGTCGTCGAACTGCTCGAAGCCGCCGATCGCTCGTTGGCCCAGAACGGCGACTTCGTCTCGCTGTGAACCCGGTCGGACAACAATCATGCCTGTTCCGTTCGTCGACCTCTCGAGCCAACTCCAGGCACTCGATCAGCCGCTGCGGGCAGCTATCGACAGGGTGCTGGACTCGTGTGCCTTCGCCGGGGGGCCGGAGGTGGAGGCTTTCGAGATCGCGTTTGCCGAGTTCTGCGAGACTCGGTTCTGCATCGGAGTGGGGTCGGGAACCGGGGCACTCGAACTGCTGTTGCGGGCGGCCGACATCGGACCCGGTGACGAGGTCATCCTGCCGGTCAACACGTTTGTGGCTGATGCCGAAGCCGTTTTGTTCACCGGAGCCACGCCGGTGTTCGTCGATATCGACGAAGACACGGCGCTGATCGATCCGGATGCGGTGGCCGCAGCCGTGACAGGTCAGACGGCGGCCATACTGCCGGTGCATCTCTACGGCCAGACCGTCGCCATGTCATCGCTGCAGAGCCTGGCGGCGGCAAAGGGACTCATGCTGATCGAGGATGCCTGCCAGGCCCACGGGGCCCGCAGGGAGAACCGACGGGCCGGAAGCCTGGGAGATGCGGCCGCATTCAGTTTCTATCCCAGCAAGAACCTGGGCGCACTGGGTGATGCGGGCTGTGTGACGACCAACGACCGGGCGCTGGCCGAGAGATTGAGAATGCTGAGGGACCACGGGTCTCGCGAACGTTACGTGCATGAATTGCTCGGCCGCACCGATCGGATGGACGGAATCCAGGCCGCCGTGCTCGGCGTCAAACTGACACACCTGGACGACTGGAACAGTCGCCGCCGGGACCTGGCCGCCCACTACCTGCGGGAACTCTCGGCGGTCGATGGTGTGCGATGCCTCAAGGAGCAGGACGGGGGGGAACACGTATTTCACCTGTTCGTGGTGCGATTGGCCGAGCGGGACCGGGTGCGTCAGGCGCTTTACGATATCGGCGTGGAAACGGGGGTCCACTATCCCCTGCCCCTGCACATCCAACCCTGCTGTGCTCATCTCGGGTATAGTGAAGGAGAGTTTCCGGTGGCCGAAAAACTGGCCTCCGAGATCCTCTCGTTGCCGATGTTCCCCGAACTGTTGCCCGGCCAGGTCGACGAGGTCGTGGACGGACTGCGTTCGCTGGTCTGAGTCGCCGCCGCCATGCCATCCATCTCGCTGGTGATCGCTGCCTTTAACGAGGAAGCCACGCTCGAAGCCGTTTTTGTCCGCTGCCTGGATGTCCTGGTTGAGTGCAGTGACGACTTCGAGGTGCTGATCCTCGACGACGCCAGCACCGACGGGACCGGTGAGATCGCCGAATCGATTGCCCGAAACCACCCCGATGTCGTGCGGGTGATCACGCACCAGAAGAACCAGGGGATCGCGGCCACGTTCGAGGAACTCAACCAGGCCGCGACGCGTGATTATGTTTTTGACATCCCCGCCGACGGGGAATATCCACCCGAAGCGCTCAGGGAGATCGTGCCGCTATTGGACGACTTCGACATCGTCGTCTGCCGGCGGACCTTCAAGCGATACACTCTCTACCGCCAACTGGTCTCGTGGTGCTATCGCTGGTTGCCGCGGGTGATGTTCGGCGTCGAACTGTTCGATCCCGGCAGCACGAAATGCCGACGACGAACGCTGATCGAGGAAATCCCCCTGTCCTCCCGAGGCGTGTTTGCCGAGGCCGAGCGCATGATCCGAGCGGTTCGCCGTGGCCACCGGTTGGGCAAGGTGGATGTCGAACCCGAACGGCGAATGGCCGGCGACCCTCGAGGTGCTGGTTTCGGATATGTCGTCCTGGCAGCTGTCGACCTGCTCCGGCTCTGGTTCCAGTTGGTGATCCTCCGACGTCGACCGTGATCGACACGAGAATACCAAAGCCATCGGAACCGGCTGGAGGTCCTCCGGGCGGAAGCCGAGACGCCTAGACCGACTGCTGGGCAACCGGCACCGGAGCCGGAGCAGCTGGTGGCGGAGCCTGGTCGCGAGAAGACTTGGGAACCTTGTTCAGGTGCCTGCCCCGGCCGAAGATGAAGAACAGGTAACCCCGCAGGTAAACCCACGCGTCGAAAGAGCCACCGAACACGAAGTCCTTGAGCATCTTCAGTGCCATGACGCCACGCGAAATCGTGCCCATCAGCGGGATGCGACGGATGACGTTGGGGGCGACAAATCGCCTCAGGAATTTCGGAACCACCGGCATCAGGTGAAACGCGATCATGTAGCCGGAGTTCTCCTTCAGGTTCTTCCGGCCCTCCGGTGTCATGGCCTGGATCTGGTGGTACCACAACAGCTTGCCACAGTGGATGTCGTTGAGCTGTTCGTCGGTGATCTGACCGGCCTCGTGGGCCTTGGTCGTGATCTCGATCCCGGGAAAGTACGTCAGCCAGAAGCAGGCGATCCGGCCGGGGGTGTGCTCCCGGTAGAACTTCAGGGCGTGGTCCCGGTGCTGCTGTGTCTCCTCGGGAAGCCCGAAGATGTGGTCCGCATCAAGCTGAACCCCGACCGTGCGGCAGGCGTCGAGCGCGCGAATCAGGTCCTCTTCCTTTTCGGCCCGCTTGAGCATCGTGTGCTTGTAGGAGAATTCTCCGAGTGACTGGATGCCCATTTTCGTTCCGGCACAGCCCCCGTCCTTGAGCAGTTGGGCGACTTCCTCGTCCATGAACTTGGCATGGGTCTCGCAGTAGAACGGAACGTTGATTTCCTTCTTCAGCCGCGGCAGGAACTCCCGCAACCAATCCTTGTGCATCGTGAAGATGTCATCGTGGAACTCGAGCTGACGGAAGTCGAACCGCTCCTTGCCCTGGTGCAGCTCTTCCATGACATTGTCGACCGATCGCCGACGAACATAGTCCTTCTCGATTCCCTGGTCGGGAAGGTTGGCGAAGAAGTTGTTGAAACAGAACGTGCAACGGTAGGGACAGCCGCGGGCGGTCATGGTCCTGTAGACGCTCCGGGACGGAGTGGCCCCGGCGTAGAGTTCCTTGTCAGGAAACGGCAGGGAATCGAGATCCTGCAGAAAACTGCTGACCATCGGAGGACGAGTGATCTCGCCGTCGGGCTTGGCCCAGATGTTGTTGATGCCGGTGCCGTCGCCCCCGCATTCGAGGTCGTTGCAGAGTTCCAGCAACGCCACCTCGCCCTCACTCTCGCAGACAAAATCGACCTCGTCGTAGCCCAGCACGAATTCGGGAATCGCCGAAGGGTGCACGCCACCGAAGATTGTCGGGATTCGCTTCTGTTCGCGGACACGCCGGGCAATCTCGACCGACCACTCGAACGTGTTGGTCAGGCAACTGAAACCGATCAGGTCGGGATCCAGGTGCAGGATGTACTCGACGATCCGGTCATCCTGGTCGAACAACTTCGCCAGCAACGGCATGTTGAGCTGGAAGCGGTCGTTGAACAGCGCCGGGTGGTGCGCCAGGCTCGTGCTGTGGCCATATTTCTTGAGGTAGGCCGAAAGGTATTCGACCCCGATCAACTCGGACCCCAGTGACACGAAGGTCACATGCATGGCGGAAAACCCGGACAGAAAGGGAAAAACCGGAACACAAGCGTCCATGCCGCCGGCAGAACTGCAACTGTACCGGCCATCCTACCTCGCAGTTTGTTCCCGGGACAGCCGTTTGTAGAAAACCGACCGGGAGCGAACCGTCCAGACAGCCACCAAAACCGTTCCCCGCCACTAACCCCGCAGCACACGGAGCATCCGGAGAATCTCGTCAGCGAGTCTCTGCCGGAACAGGCGGTAATCGGCAGTCGCGTTCTCACCTCGAGAAGAAATCCGGTCGTAGTGTCCCCCGAGTCGCAGCTTGGTGGCAACACCTCGCTGGTTTCGCTTCCGGTGGCCATCACTGTCGATCTTGTCGGTCAACTCCTGCAACAGACGTCCTGCCCGATCCGCGTCGTCGGAGAGGCCCTTTCCGGCGGCCTGGCGGATGAGGTTCGAGAGCGTGGCCAGATAACGGTGGTCGTCGATGCCCTCGCGAACCGATTCCCATCCGATCGACGGAACGAGATCGTCGGGCATCGGACGGACGAACGAATAGTGGAGTTCGGTATTGGTGACGTCCTTGAGAACAGCATCCCAGGCCGTGGAACTCGTGTTGCCCGGATCGGCGTAAGCCCACAACGCACTCCCCTTGATCCCCGTTTTCCAGCACCACATCCCGAAGTAGAACCGGCTGCTCTCGGCATCGACCGGCGCCAGGTTGCAGTCATAGGACCACAGCAACTTGTTCATCTTCCTGGACGATTTCACCAGCGATTCGTCGAATCCGGCACCCGCAATCCAGATGTCGTATTGCGAACCCAGTGCCTTGATGCCGGTTGAGCCGATGGCCGTTGTCGATCGGACCTTTCGGTGTTCCGGATGGTCTTTCTTGAACTGGTCCAACTTGGCGAACAGCCGCTTGGCGTTGTCGATCCGCTGCTGGTCTCCCGGCTCATCCTGCAGGTAGAGTGCCAACTCGGGCCAGTTCTTCTCCCGGGCCTCATCGAGCACCGCTTTCCACCTCTCCGGCCCGACCGCATCGGCTCCCAGCCAAATGGCCGGCACTCCCGCAGTCATGAGTTTGCTGTCCCGCAGGACATTCATCACCGCGCCAAACGGCAGTCCGTAGGGATACAAAGTGGCGGTCGTCATGCCGTGCTGACGCATGTCGACGAAAATCCGCTTCAGGTACGCCTCGGTCCGCAACCTGGGAGGAATCCCCCAGGTCGGCAGGTACATGAAATAGCCCATGCCGGCAGCCTGTTGCAGCCGAAACGGGAGAACCTTCAGTTGGAGTTCCAGTTGCTCGATCTTCGATCCGCCGGACGTAATGCGAATATTCGAACGGTAGGTTCCCTCGGCGGCCTGTTGGGGAACGTGAACGGTCAACCAGAACCGCCGCGTCGTGTGACGGGGAATGTCCAAGCCGGTCTGCTTTTCCAGGAAGCGTTCCATGTACATGTGCTGCCGGGAATTCATCTGTCGCCGCCACAGTTCGATGACACGAATCTCGACATTTTTTTCCGGAATCACATCGCCGCGAGCATTCTTCAGATCACCGATGACCTGGGCACGGACATCACCGAGTGCCCGGCCCGTGGCTCGGACCGAAAATGTGGCCGGCTCGTATTCGCCCAGTGAAGCGGCCAACTTGACCACCTGACGACTGTCGTCGGTGACCGGCAACGTGGTGTAGGAACCCCGCCGGAGATAGCTGTTGGCGAAGACGATCGGGTGACCGTCCGATTTGATGTCGTAATTTTTCCGTGCCAGTGGTGTCAGGTCGATCGACACCGCCCTCTTCTCGGCACGAGTCAGCAGCGCCGAATCGTCGGCAAACTTCAGGGACGACCATGCCTCGGGTTGTTCAAGTCGCTCAAACAGCGGAGAGAAGGAGCTGATCTCTTCGGGGCGTTTGTCAAAGCGTGCCACGTTCAACCGCCAGGTCTTACCGGCTGCTGCGTCCCCCAACTCCGACAGCGGAATCGCAATCTCGGCCGTCCAGGCTCCATCGCCTCTCTGTACTGCCGTGCGGATGCCGTCACAATTCCACGCCACATCGGCATCAAATCTGGAGAAACGCCCGGGAGCAAACCCGGCCCGTTCGATCTCGTATACGCACTTGCGGTCCAGCAACACGTTGGCTGCGGTCAGCACCAGGTGGTGATACGATCCGTCTTTGGTCGAGATGAAGACCTCGATCCGATCATCCTCAGTGACCCGGCGATCGTCCCGGGAACGTCGCTTGGCAACGATGGACGACACATCTGGCTCGACACACCGTGCCCCGATATAGAGGTGGTCGGCGTCATAGCCCAGGTGAACGGTCGTCTGGTTCCCGGCCTGGCCGGCTTCGTAATCGAGCGTCGCGAAGTGATCCAGTGCCGGCCGATCGTTCCATGACACGTCGTCGAGCCGTCCATCGATGCTCGGTCGACTCGACGATCGCTGGACCGTCACGTCGTTCTTGAACCTCTTTCGCTCGGCAGCATACACCGCCCGGACCTCGTCCCCGGTCAATGCCCGCTTCAGGATGTATGCCTTGCCCATTGTTCCGTCGAAGAAACCGTTTCCCTGCCAGTGGCCGAGGTAGACCCCCTTGGTGCCGTTGTAGCTGAGCGTGAGATCGTCGGGGACATCTCTTTCGGCGAACACCTGTCCGTCAACGAACAGCCGCTGCTTGCCGTTTCCACAGGTGGCCACGGCATGATGCCATCGTCCGTCCGGCAGCCCCTTGCCGCTGCTCCCGATGTGGTAGAGCTTGTTGTCGACGCCCTTGGCGTCCATGTACATCGCCCGCGAATCGCCGTAGTAATAAATCCCGCAGCCGGTAAAGGCCCCGCCGCTCTTGATCAGGTACAGCGAGTTGTTCTGCGAACTGGTTGTCCGGAACCAGACCCCGAGCGAGTACGGTGGCTGCACGTGCAACTCGGCCGCATCCGAGACCATCACGAAATTCCGTTTCGCCCGCTCAAACTCCAGGCCGCGGCCCCAACTTCCGGAAACCCACCGGGCACCGAAAATCCGGCCATCGTGACCGTTGCCGCTCACATCACGCAGAACAGCACCCGATCCGGCCGAGAAATCCCAGATGGCCACCGCATCCTTCCGGAGATCCGCGGCCGTGGCAATCGCCGTCCAGGACACCAGTACCAAGCTCAACGCCCAGACCAATCGCTTCTGCATCTCTTTCCCTCGGAATTCTCGGCTCTGCAGCAAGACGGCGAATTCAGTCTCCACGACGCGGCCTCTGCGTTCAACCCGCTGTCCAGATCGCCAGGCCGGACATTGCGTCGATGCCTGATCAACGGTTCCGCACGAAGACCGGCAGGCAGGAACACAACAGCCGTCGTCGCCAGTGACCAGGAAACCCGTGTCCAACAAAGAGCGAATGTCTCTGGGAGAAAAGGCTGTGTCGGATCCGGAACTCGTTGCACAACGCGCTTGTCCGGATCGAGACAACCGGTAGCATCGACACGAATGATCTTGGTCACGAGCAGCAATTCATGAGAACCACAAGATTCCTGCCGAGCCTTCCGTTCTGCCTGTTGACGGTCATCGTCGTTTTCGGAGTTGTCGACTGCCGGATCGGGATCGCCAAAGAGCCTCGCAATGTGCGGCTCCACGACATGCTGGTGATCAACGAAGACAACAGCCATTTCTTCAGCTCGCGCAAACCCGAGGACATGACCCTGAAGGGACTGCACGCGTGGGTCGACCAGTATGCCGGATCGTCGGTCACCCACCTGTTCCTGTGCAGCACGGCCATGCGGGCCAGCTTTCGCAGCAAGTCCCGTGACGCCATCTGGGATCCCGTCAATGGAAAGGAACCCCAGGATCGGTGGCCACAAAACGCCAAGCGGCTGCACGAGGCGGGACTCGATCCGTACAAGATCTGGATCGCTCGCTGCCGTGACCGAAAGATCTCGCCGTGGCTGAGCATGCGGATGAACGATGTGCACAACACCGAGGATCGCGACAACTTCCAACATTCCACGTTCTGGAGAACTCACATTAAGTTTTGGCGAGAGCCGAATCATGAACACGGGTCAGGACTCAACTACGCCTATCCCGAAGTGCGGCGCTACCAGATGGCGTTTGTCCGCGAACTGCTCGAACGCTACGACCCGGACGGACTGGAACTCGACTGGATGCGATTCCCGAACCATTTGACGCCTGGAAAGGAACGCGACGAACGGCAGATTTTGACCCGGTTCGTGCGAGACGTTCGACGCCTGACTCGCGAATGGTCCAGGAAACGCAAACACCCGATCCTGCTGGGTGTTCGTGCGCCGGCACATCCCGATGCGGCGGCAGGCCTGGGAATGGACGCGATGGAATGGGCCCGACAAGGGTTGGTGGACCTTATTGTGCCCTGCCCGTTCTACTTTTCATCTGATTTCGACATCCCTGTCGAACTCTGGCACCAGGGTCTGAAGAACGCGCCAAACCCGGTCGCCGTGGTCCCGGGCCTGGAAAGCAGCGTCCGTCCCTGGATCTCGGGCACGCCCGTCGGAAACACCCTGGAGACGCTCTACGGGTTCGCGGCGTCCGGCAATCACCGCGGCGCCGACGGTGTCTACCTGTTCAACTGGATGGACACCAACAACTGGCCGGTTCCCGGAAACGACTACAAGCTGGTTCTGAAGCATGGGGTGGGAACGAGATTTGTCACCACCGCTGCCCGCAGACATCCCGTCTGTTTTCGCGACGCCGTCCCGGCGGGATTTTCCATGAATGTGCAATTGCCGGCCGACGCTCGCCTGGGCAAAACGTTTCGCATGCACATCGGTCCTCGTCCCGATTCGGGCACCGCGTGGGCCATCGTCGGACTCGCCAAGCGGGACGGCCTGTCCGAGTCACGATTCCGGGCAAAGCTGAACGGCCAGTCACTGGAAACCGCCGCGGACTTGACCAATCTGAAGCAGCTCGGTGGCAACTCCGCCCGGGCCGTTCGTTTTGCCTGCCCACTGAACGTGTTGAAAACCGGCTACAACGATCTGGACCTCCGTCAGGTCGCCGGTTCAACCGGTCAACAAATCGTCTGGGTCGAACTGCGAATGGACCCGAGGCCAGAAACCGGTCCAACCAACCGACAGGATTGACGCTTCTACCGGGTCCAGTAGGGTCCCGACTCGGTCCGCTTCCAGATGCGTTCAAATTCAGCCGTACCGGTTGCGTCCCAGAAATCGGTGACGACGGGCCTGCGGTACATCGGACCGGAACCCGGAACCCGGCTCGGCAACTCTTTGATCGCAACCGAGCCGCCTTTTCCAGACAGGTATCGCTGTCCGGCCTGGTACCGATCCTCCACGTACCGCAGGTAGACGGTCAAGCCGTTGTGGTACTTCATTCTCACCACAAAGCGGTCGCGTTTGATCTTTTTCGGCGGGGCGAGTTTCCGGAGTTTTTCGCGATCGAGTGTCACGCCCAGCCCCGGCCCCTTCGGGACCTGCACACTGCCCCCGACGATCGGGAGTCTTTCCACGGTCACATCGTCTTTCCAGAGATGGCCGCAGTGTATGTGAGCCAGCGTTCCCATTTTGAAGACGGCGGCTTCGTGTGCCAGAAAGGCTAACGTGATGTTTCCTCCAACGTGCTGCAACATGAAAGGGGCATTGGCGGCTTCGGCGACATGGGCGGCACGGACCGCCTCGGGAACTGGGAACCGGCTGATCAGACACCCATCGGCCGCTCTCTCGACCAGGTAGTCCGTTCCCGGAGCATGGGACAGGATCGGGAGCCGCGTCGCCTCACGCAGCAAGCGCCAGTCGTCGCGGTCGGCCGGTCGATTGCTACGGATGGGATCTTCAACCCGTCCCGCAACGGGGAACTTTTCCAGTTCCTTCAGGATCGGCAGGACCGTGTTGAGACTTTCATCGCCGTTGAAATCGTACTGCAGCCGGAATCCGGGCGGAGCCACCCGCTGGATGGCCTCGGTTTGATCGATGACATTCTGGAAGTAGTCGACGTGGTACTTCATCCAGGTATAGCCCTTCTGGGACAGGTGCACGGCCTCCTTGGCCATCCCTTCAGGGGGCTGCGACATGGTCCAGGCCGCAAGCGGGACCCAGTCTCGGATCTTTGGGCCGATCAGTTGCCACAGGGGAATTCCCAGGTACTTGGCCAGCAGGTCGTACAGCGCCATGCTCATGCCAAGATGACTGACGCGGTTGAACTCGACGAACGGATTGCGACCAACCAGGTACGCGAACTTCTCCTGGCTGGGAGCCGGTCCATTCCCGGTTTCGCCGTAGCCTTCCAGTCCGTTGTCGGTTCGAACGACGTAGACGGTACGAGACTGAAAACCCAGTTGCCGATGACGAAACAGCCGCCTCGCGTTGTAGTCCTGGTAGGGAGCGACGATTTCGTGGACCTCGACGTCGGTGATTTTCAGACGCACCGGACGAAAGGCCTGCTCCTGTTCAGCTGCGGGTGTCATCCTCCGCGTTGCCGCCACAGCTCCGAAAGCTCCAACCATGCCGAGCAATTCACGCCGCGAGAGTGAAGCCATCGTCGCCACCTTCCTGATTCACCCGGAATGCCCCGTTTGAGTTGAGCTTGAAACCAATTCAGGCAAGCAAAAACAACCCGGCCGGATCCGACGGTCTTCGGAGAAACCTACAGGAAAACTCTGACCATCCACAATGCCGACGGAAGGACCACGTACTGCTGCAGACTGGAAAAAGGGGCTGATTTGATTTCAAGTCAGAACAACACGATTTGATCCAGCGGTTGCTTCACCGTGCTCTGACCCGCCGATGTGGGTGGTGAGGCAATGCACCTCCGCAGTTGCGAGAACCGAACCATGCAAAGTCGACGTCGTGAATTCCTCCTGGGCCTGGTTGCCGGCAGCACGGCCCTCGGACCTGGCTGGTTGGGTCACCGCAGTATCGCGGCAACCGAGACGAATGCTCTCGATGCGGCCCGCCACCAGGCTGCCCATCGCAGGCGCCGCGTCATCTACAACAACGACGGAGACGACATCTGGGCCAAGGGTGCCGACACAGTCGACAAGTTCCTGGCGATGCGGCACACCCCCCTGCTGGGGACCCATGTCGACAGCATCTTCTACTCGACCACCCAGAGCTTCAATTTCTTCACTCACCAGAGCAAGGTGGCCGAGGTCTTTCGTTCCAGGGATGGCTCGTTCGCCAACAACAACCTGGCCAAGTTCCTCGAACAGGATACGGACGGCTTGCGAATGTCCAGCCAGTTTGCCCGCAAACACGGTCTGGAGACGGTCTGGACGCTGCGGATGAACGACATTCACGACGCCTTCACTCCACAATTTCGCCCCAAGTGGAAACAGAAAGATCCCCGCCGCATCATGTCGACGCTGGCCGAGGGACAAAAACACAACGATCGTCGCAGCCTCTGGAGCCTGGTCGATTTCGAGCACCCGGATGTTGAACCCCGGCTGCTGGAGATCATCCGTGAGGTCCTGCAGAACTACCCGGTAGACGGTGTCGAGCTCGATTTTCTCCGGTCCCCTTTCTATTTCCGCACGACGTTTGAGGGTCGACCGGCAACCGCTGCTCAGATGGGCATCCTCACACGCCTGGTACGCAACGTCCGCAAGCTCGTGTTGAAAGAAAGTGCTCGCCAGGGGAAGCCACTCCTGCTGTCGGCACGCGTACCATCCACGCCCAAACATGGTCGCAGGATCGGGATCGACACCAGGGCCTGGCTCGAAGAGAAACTGGTCGACACGCTGGCGCTGGGTGGCGGATACATCACCTTCGATCTGCCGATCAAGGAGATGGTCGCCCTGGGGAAAAAGCATGATGTCCCGGTTTATCCCTGCCTGAGCCAGTCCGGCCTGATGTACCGGTCGCCACGAGGCCAGAGCACCAAACAGTCTGCCGAGTCCTGGATGGGGGCATCGTCCCGACTGTGGCATGACGGCGCCTCGGGGATTTACGTGTTCAACCTGTTCCCCGGTCCGGGAACACCCGCCGACAGAAAATATGCCCGCAAGATCCTCGGCCGAATCGGTTCCCTGAAGTCCCTGACATCACATCCCATCCAGTACGCCATCTCGGATGCCGGTTTCTGGATGCCGGCACATCACTGGGCCAAGGACGTGGCGGAATTCTCCAAGGCCCTGCCCCTGGCGCTCAAGCCCAACAAGTTCCAGCAGCGTTTCCTGCATGTCCCCGAAGACCTCAGTGGCGTCGGTTTCAACGTGACCGCCGAACTGCGGGTCGATTTCACGGGACTCAAGAAAGAGAGCACGCCGGAGATTCTCTTTGATTCAGCCAACTTCGGGCCGACCGGCGGAGGGAAAAAAGTCCACGGGGTCCGACGTTACACCTGCAAGGTGCCCGTGCAGGCCATCAAGCAGGGTGCCAACCGGGTGATGGTGAAAACCCAGGAGACCGGGGCCAGCCTGATCGGGGCCGAGCTCTGGATCCGGCGGTAACCGGTACCCTAAGGCGTCAGGACAAAGCACTTCATGTTGCCGTCACGATCCCGGCAGAAGAGCTTTCCTCCCGAGAGGACGATATGGGGCCAGGCGTCGTTCTTCATGAGATCTTTTCGGCGGGCCAGTTCCGTGTATTTTTTTGCGGAACGATCGGCCATCTCGGCAAGCACCAGGTCACCACGCCGACCCCAGATGATGAGGCGGTCATCCGAGGTGGCAATGCACGATGCCGTATCGCCGAACACGCCTCCTCGCCAAATCGGCTTGCCCGTCTCGAAATCCAGGCAATAAAGCCCTCGCCAGCACCAGTAGACGTGTCCCTTGTGGATCACCGGCGGGCAGAGACCCGAAGCAAATGGTTGCTTCCAGACCTGTTTGGCGCCCGAGCGGGTCACGTCAATCCGCGCTGTCGAATACTGGTTGTACTCGGAGGAAATGACGATCGAGTTCTTGGACACGGTCGGCGTGGCCACGTTGTTGGCAAAGTCCGTGACCCAGGGAAACTCGGCAAGCGTCTCACCTTCATGGCCTCGATCCAATCGGGCGACCAGCAGATTGTGGATTGTCAAAACCGCCACGCAGGGCAACCCCTCCACGACCATGGGAACCGGTCCACCGGTGTGGCCGGCGGGATCCCTGGATTCGGAGACCCAAAGGCGTTTGCCGGTCTCTTTGGAGAACGCCATCAGGTTCCCCTCATCATCCCCCACCTCCACAATCACCGTCTCGCCGTGTAACAGCGGAGCAGTCGTGTACCCGTAATCGCGCAGGGACCTTCGCCCCACCTTGGGACGCTGTGGCACCCGGTACGCGTCGTAAAAGTTGAGGCTCCAGACCCGTTTTCCCTGCTGCCGCGTATTCCAGCAAATCAGGTCACCATCGGTGCTGAGCGTATAGAGGTGACCGGTAGCCTTGTCGTAGCTGGGACAGGAAGAGGGCCCCGAGTAAAGCCCCTTGTCCCCGTCACTGACGCGACCATACGCAGGACAGGCGTAGGATTGTTGCCAGACAATCCGTCCAGTCTTCGTATCCAGGGCGTAGACGAAATCACGGCCTTTCTTCCAGCCCATCGTGTAAAGGCGGTTGCCGATCACGATGGGACCGCTGCCACCGGAGTTGACGTTGCTGCTCCACAGCGGCTTTCCGGAAGGCCAACTGCCACCCCTGAAATGAGAGGATTCGTTGACGACTCCATTACGACCATTCCCGCGCCAATGCGGCCAGTCCTCTGCGGCGACCGAACAAGGCAAGAGACACAACAGGAGTGTCGCCGTCGTCTTGCTCATTCCACTTCGCACTCCGACATTTCCGGGTCTGAATGGCACGGTCACACGGCCTCCTTCGTCGGACGGGCAGGCGACAACCCACGTGTCGCGGCGGCCTGGTTTGAGACACCGCCCGGGAACGTGGCTACGGCCACACCGGCCCCACGGTTATACTCGATTCAATTCGGGTTTCAGATTCAGCGGCGAGATTCGAGATCCTTGCACTCTCAATAACATGACGCCAAGAACCTAACAATGTTGCGAATCCTCGGTTCAAATCGACGCGCCTGTGACGCTCTTTCCCGTCGTGACATGATCCAGGCGGGCGGGGCCTCTTTGCTTGGCCTG
>PBOJ01000106.1 GCA_002724315.1 Planctomycetaceae bacterium
GGCAATGAGAGCCTCGGCCGGGGAAAGTGGGCGGCTGGTCGATCCGTGCCGGCCGACAGACACCGGCGGGACGTTGCCGGTGGTGGTGGAATACGAGGTGACCGAGCGTCTGAAACAGCCTGTGGCTTTTCACGGCCTGGCCACCGGCTGGGCGCTCTCGGGACGGTTCGTTCCGGCGGATTCGAAGTCTGTAGCGGCGAAGGCGGCCGAGGAGCGGATTGAGATCGCCTTTGAGGGGCGGCCGGTGGTGTTGAGTCAGTCGGAGTCGTTGTGGTTGGCGTGGGGGGGAGCGGCCGGGATGGATATCACCGGCCGCGAACGGAACGCGGACCAACCGGTCCAGGGGGGCAGACGGGCCGTCCCATTGACGGGAACCGAACAGCGGTTGCATCGGATCCACGATCTCGATGCGGTTGATGCGATTGTGATCGCCGCCGGTGACCGTTATGAGATCACCGAAGCCGATAGCCAGGTGATGTCCGACTGGGTGGCCTCCGGGGGGCACTTGGTGATCTCGGTCGGGGCGCAACGGGCCAGTTGGCTGAAGAGTCCAATGGCCGAATGGGTTCCGGTCCGGGCCGCCGCGGATCGACAGATGAGCGACAGTGACCTGAGGGGGCTGGAGGCGCTGGCGGTCGGCAGCCAGCGGATCCCGTTCCAGGGCCGTGTGCGTGGCACGGAACTCGAATTGTCTGACGGCCGCACGTCGGTCCCGTCACTGACCGGGCCCCTGGTGGGAGTGTCCGCTTACGGCTTCGGCCGAGTCACGATGCTGTCCGTCGATATCGATCGGGATCCGTTGGTTCGCTGGGCAGCGTTGCCACGACTTGTCGAGCGACTTGTCGAGGGAGCCGAACCGGTCGAGGCGGTGATCGGTGAGGACGGGGCGAGCTCGACACGCACTCGTGGAGGAGGAGCTCTCTCCCATTCGGGAATCTCGGACCTGAAGACTCAGTTGCACGGCGTGCAGGACGAGTTCGAACAGGTGAGCCGCCTGGAGATCTGGCAGGTGCTGGTGCTGGTGATCGCGGTTCTGTTGCTGGTCGGACCAGTGGATTTTCTGTTCGTTCGTCACGTCCTGAAACGACCACGAGCGACCTGGGTGACCCTGCCGCTGATGATACTGGCCATGACCCTGGTGGCTGCCTGGGTCGGTGTTTCTGCCAATGGTCGGGATGTTCTCGTCAATCAACTCGACATCGTCGACGTCGATACGGTGACGGGACGAATTGGCGGACGGACCTGGGCCACCATTTATTCGGCGGACAGTCAGAGGTTTCGGATAGAAGCCCGGTCGGCAGGCTGGACGGATGGTCCGGCCCCCGCGGGGCCCGGTGGAGAGGATCGCGAGGTGGTGTGGAGCGGGGTGCCTGAGGAATCGTTCGGAGGGATGCACCGGGAGGGCCGCCGGACGTTGGACGAACCGGACTACCGTGTGGCGACGGGCGTGTCCGAATCAATGATCGATGATCTGCCGGTGGCGGTGTGGTCGACACGCACGATGTCCGCATCCTGGCGGACCCGGATCGCTTCGCCGGTGACAGGAAGTCTTGAGAGCACCGGCGTGGGCCAGCTTTCCGGGGAACTCCGCCACGAGTTGCCTGGCATACTCGACGACTGGTTGATCGCCCACGGCAATCGTGTGTTCCTGGCGAGGTCCTCTGGCGGCAAGAGAAGATCATGGGAGACGGGGACATCGATGAAACTGGGGACGTCGGACATCCGCATCGAGTCGTTGAAAGGGTACCTGAATCGCACGACGACCCGAAAGGTCGTCCGCAAGCATGGATTCGGTTCCGACGTGTTGTCGGTTCCGGGGCGGTATGATCCTCGGAGTCGCAATCCGGCCGACTGGATCGAAATTCTGACGTTCCATCAGGCTGCCGGCGGAACCGGCTACACCGGCCTGGAGAACCGGGATCTTGCCGAACTGGACCTCTCGAACCTGTTGACACTCAACCGGGCTGTCCTGTTGGGACGCCTGGTCGCTGCGTCGACGGACGGCACCGTGGCGGGAACCGAGTTGGTCGTCAACGGAGAGCCGGTTCCGGAAACGGGAATCCGCCGGGTGACCTATGTCCGGGTCGTGCTGAAGGTCAAGAGCCGGCAGTTGCGACCGCGACAGATGTTCCTGGATCTCGACCAGGAGGCCTCGCAATGACACTCGTGTTGTGGCCGTGTCATGGAACTGAACGGAGGGGATCGACGTGATCACCACTCGAAAACTGACCAAGCAGTACGGGGACTTGGTGGCCGTGAACAACATCGACCTGGATCTTTCCGAGGGCGATGTGTTCGGCTTCATTGGTCCCAATGGTTCGGGCAAAACGACCACGATGCGGATGATCGCCACGCTGCTCAATCCGACGCACGGTGAGGCGTACGTCTGCGGGAAGTCGATCTACACCAATCCCGCCGAGATCCGACGGCTGGTCGGATTCATGCCGGATTTCTTCGGTGTCTACGACGATATGACGGTGATCGAATATCTCGAGTTCTTTGCGGCGACCTATCGCATCGATGCGAATGCCCGTCGGCGGGTCTGTGAAGAGAAGCTCGAGTTGGTCGACATGGCATTCAAACGAGATGCGATGGTCAATCAACTCTCACGTGGCCAGACGCAGCGGATTGGCCTGGCCCGGGTGTTGTTGCATGAGCCCCAGGTGCTGCTGCTGGACGAACCGGCCAGTGGGCTCGATCCCCGCGCCCGGATCGAGATTCGGACACTGCTCAAGCGACTCGGCGAAATGAACAAGACGGTTGTCGTCAGCAGCCACATCCTGCCCGAGTTGGCCGACGTCTGTACGCGGGTGGGCATGATCGAGAAAGGGCACCTGATCGTCGACGGGTATGTCGAAGAGGTTATGCGGAAAGCCCGTGAGCGGCTGGTGCTGCACGTGAGAGTTCGGGAAGGCGGTGGAGACGACGAGAGCCGTACCGCAGCAACAGATCGGGCAGCGGCCTTGATGGAGCAGGCTGACGAGGTCGATTCGGTGACAATTGAACGTGGCACGATCCTGGCCACGCTGGTTCCCGAAGTGATGGACTACACGGCTCTGCCGACCATGTTGATCGAGCACGGCTTTCGGATCGAGTTGTTCCGCGAAGAGGACGTCAATCTCGAGACGGCTTTCATGCAACTGACCAAGGGGCTGGTGCAGTAGGCCGAGCCACCGGAATGGCGTGACGGCTGGACAAGAAGAGCATTGGGGTGAGGTGATGGGCGAAGGTTTCCTGGGTTACAACACGTCGCTGATGCTCGACGTCGTCGTTGTCGCGTTGGTGGTGGTTGTGCCGGTGCTGGTGGTGAGTCTGTGCCAGGTCCGGTTGAAGCGCCGTTTTGGGACTCACAAGAGGCTGCAACTTCTGCTGGGGATTGTTCTGTTGATTGCGGTTTCGCTGTTTGAGATCGACATGCGGCTCCAGGGCGGTTTTGACGAGATTTCCGAGAACGATACCGATGAGATGAAGGTGTTGCTCGGGGTGCACCTGTTCTTTGCCATCTCGACTGTCGCGCTCTGGACCAGCACGATCGTCCTGGCAATGAAACGGTTTTCGGACCCACCCGAACCCGGCGATCACAGCCGGTTGCACCGACGACTGGGCTGGCTGTCGACGCTCGACATCACCGCCACGTCCATTACCGGGCTGCTGGTCTATTACTTCGGGTTCGTGTGGACACCGGGTTCCTGATCGCTGCCGGAGTCAACTCGGGCAGTGGTCGGCTGGGACGAGTCGATGGAGCGTTGGACGACATGCGGCGGGGCGACCGGGTCGCTGTCCTGCCCCTGTTCGATCCGCAGCAGTTGTTCGCCGAGAACCCGGACCCGGCGGGTCACCTCTTCGTTGGTCTGTTCCAGTCCGCTGGAGACGAGCGTGACGATTCCCAGGAACAGCAGCATCTGTCCTGCGGTGGCGATCAACCAGGAGGTGGGCGTGTTGAGCGGAGCGTGTCCGAATCCGTTCCAGACGATCAGTGCTCCTCCGGCGGTCAGTCCGAGAACTCCGACGTAGGCCAGCAATTGGCCCCAGAGCGAGGTCGAATGGGTCATGGCACTGGTGGTGGCACCCGGGGGAAGCGACGAGAAGTCGTGATCGGTCCGCCCGGTGGTCGGTGTGTCGGCCGGGACCGGCTCGGTGTGGTCAGTCGGAACGGGTGATTCCGGAGTGTTGGAGATATTGGCGATCGTCGAGGCAACCTCGTTGATCGGGTCGTGGTCGGCCGTGATCGTCGAGGTGCTTGTGCTGTTTGTGGCCGAGTGCGGGACCTGGTCGGCGGTATTTCCGCCAGGAGGTTCGAGCGGCCGCGAGGATGCCGCAGGTGGCTTGGCGGGGTGGTGTGGTTTTGCGTGTGAGGCATCGACCCGGTAGTTTCGCTGGGGGGGGCGATGTTTCGTTGAGGGAGGCCGGGCGGGTGGAGCCGCGGCCGGTTCGCTGACGTTCGCGGCGTGGTCGGCGTCCATCGCCTCGCCACGTTGATTCGAGGACGTGACGGCGTCTTGTGGTGTGATTTCCAGTGGGTCGTCGGTTGCCCAGCGTTCCAGCAGCTCGCGGGCTTTTCCGGTGGCGTCGTTTTCGGATGGCGCGTCCACGACTTCAGCCCCGCATCGCGGGCACTGGGACGGTCCGTCGTCGGAAGCATGGCCCACGAGGGCCTGGCATTTGGCGCACCACATCCGTGTGATCTGCCTCGAAAATGGAGCGAGGGGCCGACATTCTAGGAATGCCCTCGACCAACGCAAGATCGGTTCCACGGAGGAGGCAGAGATTCCGCGTCGCCCTAGGTGAAGAACTCGCGGGCTTCCGACATGAACTCGGGCTCGAGTGTCCGCATTTGTCCCACCGCATCACTCAGTTCAACCGAGGTGATCTGGGTGCCGCGGAGCGAGACCATTTGCCCAAACCGGCCTTCGTGGGCCAGTCGTGCCGCGTGGACACCCAGTCGCGTGCCGAGAACACGGTCATAGGCACTTGGAGCTCCACCTCTCTGCAGGTGTCCCAATGTCACGACTCGAGTTTCGATTCCCGTGCGCTGTTCAATCAACTCGGCGATGATCTCGCCCACTCCACCCAGCTTGACGTGTCCGAATTCGTCCACCTCGGTGTCCTGGGTGACGAATCCGTCGACCTGCGGCAACTCGACCCCTTCACTGACAATCACAATTCCGTACATCTTGCCAGCTTGGCGACGCTGCTTGAGCAATTCGCACATATGGTCGAGGTCGGGCTTTTCCTCCGGAATCAGGAAGTAATCAGCAGCGGTGGAGACACCCGAAAAGCACGTGATCCAACCGGCGTGCCGGCCCATCGTCTCGATCACCATCACTCGTCGGTGCGATTCGGCCGTGGTTCTCAGGCGATCGACGGCTTCCATCACGACGTTGATCGAGGTGTCGAAGCCGAAGGTCACGTCGGTACTGGAGAGGTCGTTGTCGATGGTCTTGGGGACGCCAATGGTGTTGATTCCGTGTTCGGCGTTCAGCCGGTGAGCCACTCCAAGGGTGTCGTCGCCGCCGATGGCGATCAGGGCGTCGAGTTCTGTGGACCGAATGGTCTCGATCACGTTGTCGACCGACGTCGCATCCTTGAACGGGTTGGTTCGTGAAGAACCGAGAATGGTGCCGCCACGTGAGATGATGTCGTCGGTTCCCTCGGCGGTCAGTTCGATGCAGTTGTGTTCCGTCAGGCCCCGCCAGCCTTCGAGAAAGCCCAGTGTGGTTCCACCGCGGTTGGCGTTGGTGCGGACCACAGCACGTATCACCGCGTTGAGTCCCGGGCAGTCTCCGCCTCCGGTCAGGGCTCCGATCTTCATCATCTCGTCCTGTCACTGCGGCTGTGGCTGGCCGGTTACAGCAGTTCCCGTTCTATGAAGCCGGTGTCGACCCGGCCTTCGACAAACGCCGTGTGGTTGAAGATCTGCTGCAGCAGCGGGATCGTCGTGTGAATTCCTTCGATTCGAAATTCCTCGAGAGCGCGTTTCATGCAGCGGATTGACTCGGCACGGGTCGGTCGGTGAACGATCAGCTTGCCGATCAGGGAATCGTAGAACGGCGGAATGCGGTAGCCGACGTGTATGTGGGAATCGAAACGGATGCCACGACCGCCGGGCACTTTCATGCCGGTGATTGTTCCGGGCGAGCCGCGGAAGTCGTTCGCGGGATCCTCGGCATTGATTCTCACCTCGATCGACGATCCGTTGCAGGGCACGTTCCGTTGTGAGAGGCCAAGTTCCTCTCCCGCTGCGACCCTCAACTGCTGTTCAATCAGGTCAATTCCGGTCACTTGCTCGGACACCGGGTGTTCGACCTGGATCCGGGCATTGACCTCGATGAAATAGAACTGGAATTGGCTGTCGACCAGGAACTCGACGGTGCCGGCGTTGGCGTAGCCGGAGGACTTGACGAGTCGGATTGCGGCCTTGCAGATGTCCTCGCGGACCGCGTTGGGCAGGTCCGGCGCTGGAGTTTCCTCGACAAGTTTCTGGTGCCGTCGCTGCAGGCTGCAGTCTCGTTCCCAGAGATGCACTGCGTTTCCATGCTGATCGGCGAGGATCTGCACCTCGATGTGCCGGGGATTCTCGATGTACTTTTCCAGATAGACACCGGCATTGTTGAAGGCTTTTTCGGCTTCAGCGGCGGCTGAAGAGAGGCAGCTTTTCAGCGAGATGTCGTTGCGAGCGACTCGCATCCCCTTGCCGCCCCCGCCAGCAGTCGCCTTGACCAGCACCGGATATCCGATTTCCTCGGCAACCCGCAACGCTTCCGCTTCGTCTTCGATCAGTCCCTCACTTCCGGGAACCGTATGCACTTTGGCGTCTCGCGCAATCTTGCGAGCGGTGACCTTGTCTCCGAGCTGCTTCATCGCCTCGTGCGGCGGACCGATGAACTCGATATTGCAGCTTCGGCAGACTTCGGCGAAGTGAGAGTTTTCGGCCAGGAACCCATACCCCGGGTGAATCGCCTGCACGTTGCCGACTTCCGCGGCGCTGATGATCCGGTTGATCATCAGGTAGCTCTCGGCCGAACTGTTTCCCCCGATGCAGTAGGATTCGTCGGCGAGTTCCAGGTAGCTGGCGTTGCGGTCGGCCTCGCTGTAGACCGCCACCGTCTCGATTCCTAGCTCGTGGCAGGTGCGGATGATCCGAAGGGCGATCTCGCCGCGATTGGCGACCAGGATGCGTTGGAACATAAGACGGTCACCAACGGGGTGGCTGCTGGGGCTGCGGGGGTAGGGGTCAGGTCGGCTGAATGCGGAAGAGCGGCTGTCCGAACTCGACGGCATCGCCGTCTTCGACAAGGACTTCGACGATCGTTCCGGCGGTTTCGGCCTGGATCTGGTTGAAGACCTTCATCGCCTCGACGATGCAAACGACCGAATCAGGAGAGACGGCCTGTCCAACCTTGACGAAGGGGGGGTCGTCGGGGCTGGGAGCCGAATAGAAGGTTCCGACGGTCGGCGAATCGATTGTCGGATATGTCGGCTCGTCGGGAGGGGCGTCTCCGCCTCCGGCTCCATCGGCCTGTGGCGGTGGAGGGGCGGCGGTGACCATGGGGACCGCTTCGGCCCCACCGCGCCGCAGTTTCCAGCTCTGGTCACCCTGGCTCAGGCTGATTTCGGTCAGCCCGTGTTCGTCCATCAAGGCGATCAGTTCTCTGAGTTTTTCGAGGTCGAATGCCTGTTCATCTGCCATCGGCGAGAGTTCCGCAACGGGAGAGGAAGAAGATTGGGACAATGTTTGTCAGGCGATCTGGACGACGGCGTCTTCGAATCGCTTGGGAACGCTGGTCAGGACCTCGTGGCCGTCCCGGGTCACCAGGACGTCGTCTTCGATTCTCACACCGCCCCAACCGGGAAGATAGATGCCCGGTTCGACGGTGATCACCATTCCGGGTTCAAGGACACCTTCGGCGACGGGACTGAATCGTGGTTCCTCGTGGATGTCCAAGCCTATGCCATGCCCGAGTCCATGCCCGAAGAACTTGCCGTAGCCTGCATTTTCTATGACACGACGGGCAGCCCGATCGACCGATTTCAGCGTCGCTCCGGGACGGATCGCCTTGATGCCCTTTCGCTGGGCATTCAACACAACTCCATAGATGGCCTCGAGTTTCGGCGGGATCTTACTGGTGAGCAAAACACGCGTCAAGTCACTGCGATAGCCACCGGTGGTCTTGGCACCCCAGTCGAACAGTACAAATCCCGATTCGCCGATCAGGGTGGGGCCGGGGCGAGCGTGCGGGAGTGCCGCCCGTGGGCCGACGGCGACAATCGGTTCGAAGGCCGGCCCCTCGGCTCCAAATCGTCGCATCAGGTGTTCAAGTTCGTGGGCCACTTCGAGTTCGGTCTTGTCAGCCTCGAGCACCGACACCATGGCGGCGAAGCCGCGTTCGGCCTGGTGAACTGCCAGCCGGATTTCGGCGATTTCGCCGGAGTCCTTCTTGGCGCGGAGTTCGTTGACGACCATTCCGACGGAGACCAGTTCCGGGCCTCCGTTGGAACCAGCGATCGCTGCGGAGATTCGCTCCCAGGTGGCCATGCTGGTGGAATGGGCTTCGAACCCGAGGGCACCGAGCTTGGCGGCGGTTGTGACCGTGGCGATCGCGTCGTGCATTGGACGACGGGCGTCACGTATCTCCACGTCCAGCCCGGAACACTCTTCGGCTATCTGGACCGTGTACCGCGTGTCGCTGATCAACACGCCCAGTTTCGGGCCGATCAGCAGGTAGCTGCTGTCGCCGGTGAACCCCGTCAGCCAGGTCACGTTGGATTCATCGGTCACCAGCAGGGCTGGGAGGCCGAGCTTACGGATCCGTGCGATCAGGTTGCGACGTCGGCGGGTGAATCGGGCCTGGGACATGGCGATTGTGTGCAGGTGAGGCGTGTTGGTAGACGGGTCGACACCCGAGGGCCATCCTAGCGAACCGGAGACCGGGCGAATACCGTCACCGGCTGGCTGCTCGTGGTGACGACGGGCGAGTATGATGGAGAATCGAAAAACGGGTGCCATCAATCGGGAGCCGGGATGATCCTGGATCAGTTGAAGAACCTGCTGCGGCAGGGTGAGCAAGATGGTTGGGGCGAGTCGGACTGGACGGCTGCGCTGGCGCAGTTGGCCGGGCCTGTCGTCGCACCGTCGACGGCCGAACTCGAGTCGGCCCGGGTTGACCTGGACCGCCTGGCCCGTTGTGGGTACCCCGAGGTGGTCTACGCCGAGGGGAAGACGGTCGAGTCGGTGGTCGAGATTTTCGCTGCGCTGTCCGAGGCCGGGCAGGACTGCCTGGCGACGCGGGTCAGCGCCGAACAGGGCGAGGCCCTGGTGGAGCGGTTTCCCGAAGTGGAATGGAACCGCGTGGCCGGTTGCGTGCGATGGAATCGCGATTCCGGGCCGGAGATCCGAGGACGTGTGTTGGTGGTGACGGCCGGAACCACTGACCGGCCGGTGGCCGAGGAGGCGGTCGAGACATTGCGGTGGATGCGCTGCGGTGTCGACTGTCTTGAGGACGTGGGGGTAGCCGGTCCACACCGTTTGCTCGAGCGACGTGATTGCCTGACCTCGGTCGATGCCATCGTGGTGGCTGCGGGGATGGAGGGTGCGTTGCCGAGCGTGGTGGGCGGGTGGGTCGCGTGCCCGGTGGTGGCCGTGCCGACGAGCGTCGGATACGGAGCAGCCCTGGGAGGCCTGGCCGCGTTGCTGGGGATGCTCAACAGCTGCGCCGCCAATGTCACGGTGGTCAACATCGACGCCGGCTTCAAGGCCGGGTTCGTCGCCGGCCTGATCGCACGGGGGGCCGCGGTCCCTGGCGCAGAGGGCGAGTGACGATGGAGACGCTCAACGGCAGTCCACCGCTTCCCGAGAGGCCCGCGAATGGACACAAGGGGACCTTCGGCCGCGCGCTGATCGCCGCCGGAAGTCGAGGGATGAGTGGTGCCGCGGCACTGGCCGGGCTGGGAGCCCTGAGATCGGGGGCGGGACTGGTGAGCGTCGCGGTTCCGGCGGGTCTGGTGCCGGTGGTCGGATCGATCGAACCATCCTACCTGCTGCTGCCACTTCCCGAGGATGACGAGGGACGGACCTCGGGCGAGGCGGAGGAGATGTTGAGAGTGGCTTCCGTGGAGGCGTCGGCGGTGGCGATTGGGCCGGGTTGGGGACGATGCGAGGCTCTGGAAAGGATCGCCTCGTCCCTGTTCGTCAGTCTTGCCGGGCCACTGGTGGTCGACGCTGATGCGCTGAACGCCCTGGCCGCTGTTGGCACTCTCGACTCTGACTCCGTGACGGACGGAGAACGGGTGCTGACGCCGCATCCGGGCGAAATGGCCCGATTGCTCGGGACCGATGTTTCGAGTGTCGAGGCGGATCGGCAGGGACTGGCCGCTGAGTTGGCGATACGGAGTGGCGCGGTGGTGGTGTTGAAGGGAGCCGGTACGGTGATCACCGATGGGCGGCGTCAGGTGATCAACGAAACGGGCAACAGTGGCCTGGCCACCGGTGGCAGTGGCGATGTGTTGACCGGATTGGTGACGGGCCTGTTGGCCCGGGGAATGCGTTCCTTTGACGCGGCGTGGCTGGGAGTGCATCTGCACGGCCTGGCCGCAGATCTGGCCAGTTGGGAACTTGGCCAGTCAGGACTGATTGCCTCCGACCTGCCTGACTGGATTCCCGCCGCCTGGTGTGCGATCGGTGACGAGGGAGGTGGCGGGAACGTCTCGGGCGAGAATTGACTGTCGGAATTGGCTCTCCCTATCATGGCCGTCTGTGACCGGAGAGTTTCCTCATGTCTTCGGTTGATGCACTCTACCGGTGGTCCTGAAATATGTTTGCCTGGCTGGCCGCTGTCGTTGTGCGGTTCTGGCCGGCGTGGCTGGCCGGGTGGGTGCTGTTGCTGCTTGCCAGTTCCTGGGCGGCACCAGATCTTGATGACGTAGTCACCTCGGGCGAATTTGCGTTTCTGCCCACCGACTCGCCGAGCCGTCAGGGCGAAGCGCTCTTCGAGAAATCCTGGGGCGAGACGGTGCCCAGCCGCGTGGTGATCGTGGTCAACTGCAAGGCCGATGACGATCGGCTCAACGATGACGACCGGCGATTCATTGACGAGGTGTTGGCCTCGGAAATCGTGGCATTGGCCGAGTCGATGGGGGGGCTGGCCAACGCGGAGCGTGACGAAGAGGGTGGGGTTGAGAATGGAGAGGATCGGCCGGAGGAGGGCAAGTCGAGGAGAGGGCCCTCGCTGATCAATGACGTACGCACTTTTCGCGACCGGAAAATCGGCAAGCTGCTGGAGAGTCGAGACGGCCGGGCGTCGCTGGTGATCGTCGAGTTGACCACGGAGTTCTTCAATCGGGAGAACCGCAAGACGATCGAGGCGATCGAGCGATTGATCCGCAACGAGGTCGGTCAGCCGGTGGGAACGATCTGGTCACGTGACCTGCCCGCATGGGAGGAGTCGGGATTGAATCCTCGCGTCATCCAGCAGCGGTTGGGGGTGGCGACCAGTGGCGAGGCGACGGTTGGACGTGACATGTTGCGGGCCGGTGATGACAGTGCCGAAGCAACCGAGTTCTGGACGGTTGTCCTGGTGGTGATCCTGCTGGTGGTGCTCTATCGCGCCCCGGTGGTTGCGGTGATCCCGCTGGTGACTGTCGTGGTGGCCGTTCAGATTGCCATGAGCCTGCTGCAGTTGGGTGCTCAGTGGGGGGTCGTGGATCTGTTCCGGGGGATCGAAGTCTATGTGACCGTATTGTGTTACGGGGCCGGAGTGGATTATTGCTTTTTCCTGATCGCCAGATATCGCGAGGAACTGGATACGCAGACGACCGAGGCGGACACCGCGTCTCCAGTCGTTGTGGCGCTGGAACAGGCACTCTCGCGGGTGGGAGCTGCGCTGACGGCCAGTGCCGGCACTGTGATGTGCGGGATCGGAATGATGGTCTTCGCCCAGTTCGGCAAGTTCCGGCAGGCCGGCGTGGGGATCGCCTTCGGCCTGGCTGTCGTATTGGCTGCGGCGTTGACGTTCACGCCGACGCTGTTGAGACTGGCCGATCGGTGGGCGTTCTGGCCACGCCGACCTGGTTCAGGTGGCGGTGGTCGAGCGGGGTGGGTGGCGACCGACGATCCGGTCGGACGCTGGATCCGCAGCAACCCGGTGCAGGCCGGGTGGGACAGGCTGGCCGCGGTACTGGTCCGATTCCCCGGCAGAATCTGGCTTGGCAGCGTGCTGTTGATGGCTCCCTTTGCTGGGTGGGGCGCATGGCACTACACGTCGCTCAGTTACGGATTGCTCTCCGAACTTCCCCAGGACAATCCCAGCGTGCGCGGGGCGGCCGAGGTCCAGAAGCACTTTCCCGCCGGCAACGCCGGTCCTGTCACCCTGCTCCTGAAAAATGACTCGGTTGATTTCGCCTCCTCCGATGGACGCGAGTTCATCGAGAGGCTGACAGGGTTCCTCGAGCAGAAACAGGAAGAATTGAAACTGGCTGATGTCCGCAGTTTTACTCACCCCTACGGCCTCGATGCAGGCAGCGGCTTGACTGGAAGCCGAATCGAACGTCGGATTCGTCGGCAGCGGATTCGGCAACACTACGTCGCGGAGTTGAATGTCTCTGACCCGGAGGTCGGCGGCGAGGAGGAAGGGGACGACGAACCGGTCGATCCCGATGCCTGGGTCACGCGAGTCGATGTGGTCTTTGATGAGGACCCATTCTCACGTGACAGTATTCAGCAACTCAGCGATCTCGAGAATGTTGTTCGCGGCTTTATCGAGACCAGTCGTCCGGCTGTCGATCCGGAATCTGGCGACGCCGAAGACGGAACAGGAGAAGCCGAGTCGTCGGAGGAATCGCCGGCCGATCAACGCACCACACTGCTCTCGATCGGGTCCACGGCCAGCATTCGTGATCTGAAGGATGTGACCGATTCGGACCAGATTCGCATCGATGTGCTGGTCCTGATCGGGGTCTATGCGATTCTGCTGGTGCTGTTGCGTCGTCCGGGAATCTCGCTGTACCTGATCATCGGGGTCTTCTTCAGTTATTTCGCCGCGCTGGGAGTGACATTCGTGGTCTTCGAACACGTGGTGGGAGATCCCGGCGACTTTGGTGGGTTGGACTGGAAGGTGCCGATGTTTCTGTTCACGATCCTGATCGCCGTCGGGGAGGACTACAACATCTTCCTGATGACACGAATCGAGGAAGAGCAGCTCGAGCACGGGTTGGTCGGAGGCGTGGCGGAAGCGTTGAAGAAGACCGGCAGCATCATTGCCGGTTGCGGCGTCATCATGGCCGGCACGTTCTCATCGCTGCTGGCCGGGTCATTGGTTGGCATGCAGCAACTGGGCTTCGCGCTGGCTTTCGGCGTGCTTTTGGACACGATGGTCGTGATGCCGATTCTGGTTCCGGCCTGGCTGATCCTGCTGTACCGGGGTCGTCTGGGCCCTCTGAGCCGCCGATGGAATCACAGTGGCCCGGAGAATGTGTCCGGTGGCGCGGCTAGTGAAATTTCGGGAAGCGAAGCGGAGCGGCTCCCCGGCGACGGGGGATTGTCAGCCGATCGGTAGGTGAACACGACCGAGTACTTGGTCGTGTCGGTCTGGTTGGTGCCCGCCGAGTGCAGCGACAGGCAATGGAACAGCAGGACGTCGCCCCGTTGGAGCGTGACCGATTGGCGGGTGTCGATCAGGTCCTGGTTGGTGGAGAGATCCTCGCGGAAGAACTGTTGTTGGTCGAACCGTTCGGAGTCGAGCGTCATGGCGTGGCTGCCGGGGATCAGGTCCAGCGACCCGTTTTCGGCCGTTTCCGGTCCCAGGGCCAACCAGGCGCTGACCAGTTCGGGTCTGGCGAACGACCAGTACCGGAAGTCCTGGTGCCATCCGGTGCGGCTCGAGTACTTCGGCTGTTTGGTCATCACGCAGTTGTGGTGGGCCAGTGGCAGAACCAGGTCGGGGCCCAGGAGGCAGGAGAGACAGGCGACCAGGTCATCATCAGTGGCCCAATCGGCAAACAGGGGATGCCGGTCGATCGCCTGCTGCAGTCTCCGGGTCGTTTCGCCACCGGAGTCGGTTCGGTGGGAAGGGGCTCCGGGATAACCGAGGTCGGCCTCGTATTCGATCGGGCCGCCGAGTTCTCCGACTTCCCGGTGGATCACGTCCTGCAGCCCGGCACAGGTCTCCTCGGACGCCAGCCCACGAATGATGACGAATCCGTGGCGACGGAAACTCTGTCGTTCCTCGGGCGTCAGTTGGCGGGTGTTGGTGTCCACGTGTTTCTGCCTGAAGCACTTTCCGGAGGGGCTCAAAGGCCTCGTCACAGGGTGTTGGCAGTCTCTACAATGAGGATTTGAGTTCCGATCGGTGGGGAGTTCGGTCGCTCATGTTAGCAGGTTGTTCGGGCTGGTTGTCGGACGTGTGGTGACCTTCTGAGGAGATCAGACGGCCCCGATCGGAGATGGTGGCCGGAGAGCGTTGGAGCGACGATGACCGAGCAGACAACTTCCGGGGTCCGACGGACCGTGATTTCGTGCGTGTTGGTTGGCCTGCTGCTGGCCACCGGTTTCGGGAGCCTGTCCTACCTCGCGTCGCTCCGCAGTCAGCCTCCCAGTCGCAAGGAGGAACTCCGGGTCTATCAGGTGGACCTCTACCGGGTCGAACCCCAGCCGTTGCAGGAGGTCATGACCGCTTTCGGCACTGCCCGCAGTGACCACCAGGTGGTGCTGGCTGCCCAGGTTGCCGGCGAGATTGTTTCGGTGCATCCCCAGTTGCGAGTCGGGCTTCGGATTCCGCCGCAACAGTCAGAGTCACGGCCGGTCGTGCTGGTGGAGATCGATCCCCAAGCCTTTCAGCAGAAGGTGACGCAGGCCCAGAGACGGCTTGACGAGGACGCCGCAGACCTGGCACGCCAAGCCCAGGACGTCCAGAACAATCGTCGCTTGCTCGAGAAGGCACGCCAGGACCTGGCCGTCTATCGCAAGGAGTACGAGCGAATTCGCGGGTTGCAGGCCAAGGGCGTGGCGACCGAGAGCGACGTGACCAAGGCCACGCTGGAACTCCGTCGATACGATGACCAGGTGATCACGCTGGAAAACCAGAAGGAACTGCTTCCGCTGGAGAAACAGAAACTGCTCAAGCGGAAGGCGGTACACGAAGCCGACCTTGCGCTCACACGACTCGATCTTGGCCATGCCACGGTCCAGGCGCCTTTCAGCGGGGTGCTGGGTGAAGTGCATGTCGAGCAGGGGCAGTATGTGCGTGCCGGCGAACCCTTGGTGCGGCTGGTCGATGACAGCCGAATCGAGATTCCCGTTTCGTTGACGGTGACCGACTATCAGCGGGTGCGAGGCATGCTGGATTCCGGTCGCGTGCCGGGTGTGGAACTGGCTGGTGAGGCGACGGGCTCTTCCACCTGGACCGGCCGGGTGGCGAGGTTGGCACCGGAAGTCGATGAGCGGACCCGGACCGGACGGGCGTTCATCGTCGTCGAGAACCGGAGCCAGGCACGTCCACTGGTGCCGGGCACGTTTGTTCATGCCAGGATCGCCGGAGAGGAACTCGATCACGCGATCGTGATCCCCCGCGATGCGATCGCTGTTGATGCCGACGGGCAACAGTTCGTCTGGGTGATGGCTGGGCAGCCGGTGTCTGTCGATTCCGGTGCTCAAGACGAGTCGGCGATCCAGGCATGCAACATCGAACGCCGACGGTTGCCCGCCGACAAGATCCGGACATTCCAGACCCTGGCGCTCGTCGCTCCAGGTGTCTTGAGAGAAGGGGAGTTGGTGGTGCTGACCAACCTCGATGTGCTTGCCGACGAATCGCTGGTTCGGGTTCCCGAAGGTGATGCCGTTCGCACGCTCGACAATGAACTGTCGGACCAGGGAGTCACCGTGTTGCGGCGGACCGACTCGCCGGCCGGCGCGTCGGATTCCGGAAAGTCGATCGACTGAGTTTCCCGCGTTGGTCGACGTCGGCGCGATGCTTGCGGTCGCATCGGCAGAGTCGCACAATGAGTGCCGCATCCACGTGTTGTGCCTCCAGGAGACCGATGTCATGCCGCCGCTCACTCCCGTCACTCTCCGCATGGTTAGCTCAACGGGCATTGCTCGATCCGCTCGAGTGGTCCTGTCTGTCGGTCTCGCTGCGGTATTGTCTGTCCCGCTGGCGGCCCGGGGCGGGGAACTTCCCCGAGTGGTCGAGGTCGAGCGTCAACCTCTGGTCGCTGCGACCAAGCGGCTGGTCGAGGCACTCCAGTACGCGGGGTCCCCGTTGCCCAAGGCCGATCTGGATCGGTTGAAAAAGGCCTACACCGATCCGAAGGAGGGTGTCACGGTTCGAAGGATCCAGGAGATCCTTGACCGTTTCTGCCTGGTCGGAGTGCACATCAATGCCGAGAGCCGGGTGAAAGTGGCCGAGGGGGCGGCGAAGCGAGAACTCGTCCAGCAGGGATGGCGGACGTTCCTGGTCAAGGTTCACAACGAGGCAGGTGTCACTGCGGCGTTGGCTGGGAACAGTCCCCAGGCCATGCCGGTGTACATGCGGGGACGAGGGACGAGGCAGCGGCCACAGGCCAATGCCAAGCTGGTCCAACTGGCCGACGTTGGCCAGAGATTCCTGGACATCGCGCTGTTCAATCGTCAACCGCTCAAGCCAACCCTTTCCGGACTCGAACTGGAATACCGCATCCTCCAGCTGTACAGCCGGGACGTGGGCCGCCGCGAGGCGAAGTTGACGTTTCACGTGGGGCAGGGCACCCAGGATCTGGGTTTTCGCAGCGAGGTGGCGTTGTTGTTCGCCTGCGTGCCAGCCGTGGAGGTGTCTCTGGGGGTCCGTGACATCGACGGAAAGCCGACCACTGCGGCCTTCGTGATCCGCGATCGACACGGCCGCGTCTATCCCAATCCCGCTCGCCGCCTGGCCCCGGACTTTTTTTTCCACAACCAGATCTACCGCGCCCACGGTGAAAGCGTGCATTTGCCTCCAGGCGAATACAGCGTCGAGGTGTCACGGGGTCCGGAATATGTGGTTCAGACCCGCAAGCTGGTGGTTCCCGGTGGTGTTGTCAGTCACAAGGCGGACTTCCGGTTGACCCGGTGGACCCATCCGGCCAGCCGTCGCTGGTTCTCCGGTGACCATCACGTCCACGCCGCCGGTTGTGCGCATTACGACAGTCCGACCGAAGGCGTCAAACCGGCCGACATGATGCGACACATCCTCGGCGAAGATCTCAATGTTGGCTGTGTGCTCTCGTGGGGGCCTTGCTGGTATTCGCAGAAGCAGTACTTCGAGGGACGCACCTCGGCACTGTCGCGGCCCCAGTACCTGATGCGATACGACGTCGAGGTCAGCGGGTTTCCCAGTTCACACGCCGGACATCTCTGTCTGCTGCGACTTTCGGAGGACGATTATCCGGGAACGAAGTTGATCGAGGAATGGCCCAGTTGGACCTTGCCGGTTCTCGACTGGGGAAAGCAGCAGGGGGGGGTGGTTGGTTACAGCCACAGCGGCTGGGGGCTGGCCCTGCCCGACTACACGCCCGAGGGCAAACGGCAGTTCGTCAACTACCGGCGCGTGCCGACAGGTTGGAAAGGACGGGCAGCCGACAAGCTGCCCGACTACGCGATGCCACCGTTCGATGGCATCGGAGCCAATGAGTTTATCGTGACTGTCGCCCACGATGTCTGCCATTTCATCTCCGCAGTCGACACTCCCAGTGTCTGGGAACTCAACATCTGGTACCACACGCTCAACTGCGGGTTCCGTTCTCGGATCAGCGGGGAGACCGATTTCCCGTGCATCTATGGCGACAAGGTTGGCCTGGGACGGATCTACGTGAAACTCGACAAGGATCAGCCGCTGACCTTCGACAACTGGATTGCCGGCGTCCGTGACGGTCGCAGTTACTGTGGAGACGGCCGGTCGCACATCTTCGACTTTCGGGTGGACGACGTGGCTGTTGGTGAGCCCGGGGCGGACAAGGCCATCAGCCAACTGAATCTCGACAAGCCCGGAGAGGTCAAGGTCCGGTTTGATGTGGCCGCGCGACTGGAGCCGAAACCGACCGACGTCACCGAGTCGATCCGTGGCCGGCGTCTCGACCAGAAACCCTACTGGCACATAGAGCGATCCCGGATCGGAGACAGTCGCAAGGTGCCCGTGGAAGTGATCGTCAACGGGTATCCGGTGGCGAGAAAAGAAATCCAGGCCGACGGCAAGACGAAATCTCTGTCGTTCGAGATCGAGCTGGAACATTCCAGTTGGGTTGCGGTGAGGATCTTTCCTTCGGTGCACACCAATCCGGTGTTTGTCGAGGTCGACGAGAAGCCGATCCGGGCCAGTCGACGCAGCGCCCGTTGGTGTCGCAAGGCGGTCGACGTTTGCTGGAACCAGAAGAAGGGACGGATCCGGGACGGCGAACAGCCGGCGGCCAAAGCGGCCTACGACAAGGCCCGGACGATCTACGATGAGATCCTCAAGCAGAGTGTCGCTGACTGAACGGTGGAATTGATTGCGAATGGGTCCTGGTGACTGAGACGAGTTGAAACGATGATCTGCATTTCGGTTACGCCGGAGTCACGGCGTTTGGCCAAGGCTGACCTGCTCAATGCGTCGCGGCAAGGGGACCTGATCGAGTTGTGTCTCGACCACCTGGTCAAATCGCCGGACATCGCTGATCTGCTCGATGCCGTCGACAAGCCGATCCTGATCACCTGCCGTCGATCGCAGGACGGAGGAAAGTGGACCGGCGACGAGGAGGATCGGCTGCAGTTGCTGCGACAGGCGATCGTGGCCGAGCCCGAGTGGATCGAGCTCGATCTCGACATTGCCGGCAAAGTGCCCCGCTACGGCAAGACCCGGCGGGTGGTGGCCTACACCAGCTTGTACTCTCCTCTGGGAGCGACCCGGACGGAGATCGACGAGGTGTTCGAGAAGGCCCAGGCGGCTGATGCCGATGTGGTCAAGTTCACCTGGCCGACCCCGACTCTCGAGGCGGCCTGGCCGTTGCTCTCGACAGTCAGTCAGAAGCGTGATCTGCCGGTGGTCGGGATGGGCCTGGGGCCATGTGGGCTGACCTTCTCCCTGCTGGGCCGCAAATACGGGTCACCCTGGATTTACGCTGCACTCGAACACGGGATGGAGGCCTACGAGGGGCAGCCGACGGTGGGAGACCTTGACGACATTCACCGTTGGCGGTCGATCAGTGGGTCGACCCGATTCATTGCCGTCGACGGCTTTGACGATGGGACACTGGCGATGATCGGCGTCTTCAATCAGGCCGCCGAGTCGGCGGGGCTGGACGCTCGGTGGTTGCCGTTGGCCTGGCAGGACACGTCTCGACTGAAACAGATGTTCGAGAAGCTGAAGATCCAGGGTGTGGTGGGGCGACCCGGCGGTGATGCTCAACTGGGTGAACTGGCCGATCGACGAGAGGAGGCACTCGGCGAGGATGGTCCGGTCGACCTGTTGATGCACAAGGACGGTGGGTGGCAGGGATTTGGCTGTCTGTGGCGAGCGGCCCTGCTGGCCCTGGAGGAGGCCATTGGTGGAGGGGACCGACCGCTCGACCGTCGGAACGTGATGGTGATCGGCACCGGGCCACTGGCTCGGACGATGATCTTCGGAGCCTCCCGCCGTCACGGGCTGGTCAGTGTTTCGGGCGGCGACGAGCAGGCGGCCCAGCAACTGGCTTCCGACACTGGGGCCCGCTATGTTCCCGCTCAGAATCTTTACGACACACTGGTCGATGTTGTCGTGTTGGCCGATCCTGCGTTGGAGCTTGGCCCGGGCCGAGGGCAACTCAACCCGTCCTTCCTCCGTCCGCCAATGCTGGTCACCGATGTCGCGGCAGGACGTGAGGACTCTGAAGCGTTGGCCGAGTCGCGGTCGCGAGGATGTCCGGTGGTCGAGCCCGAGACGGTCTGGTGGGGGCTGGCCGAATCTCTGTTCCGTTCGATCACCGGACAGCAACTGCCGTCAGACATTCGCCAACCCCGATGATGCTCGGGGACGTGTTTTGCCGACTACAGGTTATGGTCACCTGGAGATTCGCGGCTGACCAATCGGAGCGGATACCGTTGGGTGTGGTGAACTGACGGTCGACCGCTTATCTTCGATGCGTGGTTGAAGGATGTAGAATCCACTTTTCCACGGAGATAGGTGTGCCGGTGGCGTGATCGGTTTGTGGGCAACTCGAAAGCCCGTGTTCGATTGTGCGGCGAGCGGTGGATGCTCTGTTCGGAGACGAGTCCGATGAACAACCCGTTGCAGTCCGAAATTCCCGCGGACGGATTGGCTGAGAACACCGGGGACGAACCGGTCGAAAACCAGTTGGTGCCGCCGCGTCCCAAACAGGGCAGCTGGATCAAATTCTCGGTCTCCGTCGTGGTCTTGGCTGTGGTCGGTTACCTGGTGGTCGATCAGCTTGGCGGGATGGGCGGAGAAGGTGAAGAGGGCGATTCGTCCCTGGTGATGATCCACGAGGTCGAGAAATCCGACTTCGAGGCCTTTGTCACCGAGACGGGCGACGTTGAGAGTTCAGACAATCTGGAGATCGTCTGCGAACTCGAAGCCGCACCGGGATCGAGGGGGACGAGGATTCTCGAGGTGGTTGCCGAAGGGGCGATCGTCAAGAAAGACGATTTCCTGATCCAGTTTGACGACACGGCCGTGAAGCAGCGGCTGATCGAACAGGAAACCCTTGTCGCCACAGATGATGCGGCCGTGATCGAGGCCAGGAGCGAATACGAGAAGGCCGTTCAGACGCTCAACGAATATGTCGATGGCACGTTTCCGGTCGACAAGGAGACATTCGAAGCGGATCTGTTGACGGCCAAGTCGCTGGTCAAGAGTCACGTCGACACGCTGGAGCACCTGCAGAAGATGTACCGCAAGGGCTTCGTGTCGCGGCTGCAACTCGAGACCCAACGTGAGAACGTCGAGATCGCCAACAAGTCGGTCCGGGTGGCCCAGATCAAGCTCGAGGCCCTGCTGAAATTCACCCGGGCCAAGAGCATCGCGGCGTTCAAGGCCGACATCGCCAAGCAGCAGGCGGTTCTGACCGCCGCCGAACGCAAGTTGGATCTCAGTCGGCAGAAACTCTCCGATTTGACACAGCAAAAAGCGAATTGCCGCATCCTGGCGCCGAAGGCTGGCCAGGTGGTCTATGCCAACGACTACGAGCGGCGTGAGAACGTGGTGATCGAAGAGGGTGCCGAAATTCGTCAGCGGCAGGTGGTGTTGCGGTTGCCCGACCCCACCCAGATGCGGATCGCCGCCAAGATCAACGATTCGAAGCTCAACCGGATTGATGTCGGCAACGCGGTGAGAATCGTTCTCGACATAGACCCCGACCTGCCCCTGGAGGGGGAACTGGCCGAGGTCAATCCGTTCCCGTTTCCGCGTCGTTGGCATGGTGCACCGATCGAGTACGGGGCGAAGATCCGCGTGAAGAACCCTCCGAAGTCTCTGCGGCCGGGCCAACGGGCCAAGGTGCACATCTTTGTGGATTCCCAGCCCAATGTTCTGCAGGCACCGATCCAGTCGGTCGTCGAACGTGATGGCAAGTACTTTTGCCTGGTCAAGCGGGATGATCGGACATGGCAGTTGAGAGAGGTCGAAGTGGGACCCAACAATGACAGTTTTGTCGTTGTCGAAAAGGGTCTCGCCGTCGGCGACCAGGTGGCATTGAATCCCGAACTTCTCTGGGAAGATTCGACCAGGGACATCCCCGAGCCCGGCAAGGACGCGGCGCCGCAAGCCGCTGACGTGGCGCGGACCGGTCCCTGATGTTCTGGCGCACGTTGCAACAGGGTGCCAAGAGCTTGCTGTTGCACCCGCTGCGTTCGCTGTTGACGCTGCTGGGAATCTTCATTGGTGTCACCAGTGTCGTCTGGTTGCTGGCCATCAGCGAGGGGATCAGTCGGTCGGCACAAAAACAGATCGAAGACCTGGGTGTCACCAACATCATCCTGCTCTCGAAGCGGCCCGCCGATGACAACCTCGAAGACACCGACTTCTGGACGCCCTACGGGATCAAACGCCGTGACTACGACACGCTGGTCGACACGATTCCCACGCTGAAGTTTGCGCTGCGAATTCGTGAGGCATATCGCGAGGCGCATTACCGCGACAAGACGATGCAGGTACGGCTGGTCGGCTGCACGTCAGAATACGCACGGGTGATGCACCTGGATGTCAGGCGGGGGCACTTCCTGTCGCCAATTGACGTCGAGAACGAGGACAACGTCTGTGTGCTGGGAGCCGGGACAGCCGAGAAGTTCTTTCCCCTGGAGGATCCGGTCGGGCAGACGATTCGCATCCGCGACATCCCCTACCGTGTCGTCGGTTTGATGAAAGCGCGATTGCCGATGGCGGGGATCGCCGGGTCGCTCGATTCGCAGGACTTCGCGTCGGATGTCTACATCCCGGTGACAACGTTCTGGCGGCGGATCGGCGATCGCACACTGACGATCTCGGTGGGGCAGCGCAGTGGGCAAGAGGTGGAACTGAGCCAGATCACCTTCCAGGTTGATTCAATTGACGCGGTTGTGTCCACGGCCAAGGCGATCGAGGAGACGATGGACCGACTGCACGGTTCTGACCAACCCGACTACGCGGTGATCACACCCCTGGAACTGCTGGAACAGGCTCGGGCCACGCGTCTGATGTTCATGATTTTCATGGGTCTGATCGCGTTCATTTCGCTGCTGGTCGGTGGGATCGGGATCATGAACATCATGTTGGCGACGATCACCGAACGGACCCGCGAGATCGGCGTTCGCCGAGCGCTGGGAGCCACCCGGTCGGACATCGTCAGGCAGTTCCTGACGGAAGTGACCGTGTTGACGACCATCGGTGGGCTGGCAGGGATCCTGGCAGGGCTGGGGTGCCCGTGGCTGTTGGTCCAGTTGCGGGAGTTGTTGCTGGAGGTGTTTCCGACTGCCACCGCGGGGCTGCCTGACATCGTGGCCGACGCCACACCGGTTGTGTTGCCCTGGTCGATTGTGCTGGCCTTCGGGATCTCGGTCTTCATCGGGATCCTCTTTGGGATCTATCCGGCCCGGCGGGCGGCTCACCTGGATCCGATCGAGGCGTTGCGTCACGAGTAGCGGGCCGGGCCTGCCGGTTGCCGTCAGGTCGTGTTCTTCTTGACTCTCAACACTCGGGCAACGACCACTGTCAGGATCATCCCCGCGAACGATGCCAAGGCCCCCATGCTGGCCGCGTTTTTCGCCTCGAGCATGAGTTCTCGGGCCGTTCCGGTCAGAAGTTCTTCGTTGAACGCCACGCCGGTGACGAACAGTGCCACGGTGAAGCCGATCCCGGCGGCGGTGCCGACGACCACCACGTCACGGACGATCATCCCCTTGGGGAGTTTCAGTCCGCAGCCTCGTCCGAACAACGCGAACAGCGTGATACCGACCGGTTTGCCGATCAACAGACCGGCCAGTACCAGTCCCGTTGGCACGCCGACGCTTCCCAACGGCACACCCGCGTTGACCAGGCCGAAGGCTCCCAAGATCAGCTCGACCGGATTCTGCCACCAGTGTTCGAATGCGTTGAGGGTGTCCTTGCGATCCGCTTCCTCTTCCCGAAACAATCCGATGTCGCGCTTGGCGTGAGGGAGGGTGGGGATCACCGGGACGAGTGCCAGGGCCGGGTGCAGGCCTCCGACATGGAAGCCGTACCAACTGAGCAGCCCGGGGACGACCAGGTAGGGCCAGAACGATTTGACGCCGAGTCGATTCAGCACGAAGCCCAGTCCGACGGCGGTCGCGACGCAGGCGAAGAAGAGGACCAGGTTGCCGCCGTCATTGGCGTAGACAGTGGCCAGGATCACCAGTCCGCCGGCGTCGTCGGCCACGGCGACCAGCAACAGGAAGGGAATCGCGGGGTGCCCGGTGCCGAAGACGAAGCGAGCGATCAAGTAACTGAAGGCGATGTCGGTGGCACATGGCACCGCCCAGCCGCGGACCAGGTCTGGGCGATCCCAGATCTGGCATCCTGCATAGTAGATCAGGGCCGGCCCGATCATCCCGCCGACGGTCGCCACCAGCGGCATCGCCGCCTTGCGCGGCGTGGAGAGGTGTCCGCCGGGTAACAGGGATTCCCAGATCTCCTTGGCCGCCAGTGCAAAAAAGAAGCACATCAGGATGTCGTTGACGATCTGCTTGATCGTATGCGGCGTGTGCGGGACGCTCTTGTGAGCCGGTTCCCCGTCACCGGTTTCGACATGCTCTGCGACGGAAAACAGTGAGGTGTCGACGAACGACGTGTACGAGTCGGCGTCCACGTTGGCCCACAGGAACGCAACAATTGTCCCGATTATCAGGAACGCTGAATAATCAAAGAGCTGTTTGAGTGGGTGTTGCTTCACGTCGCAGGCAGCTTGCCGGAGGCAAGATCACGTCGGTCCAGATTCTTGGGAGGATCCCCGAGACGGTTCTCGAGAATCACTCGTCTTCTTCACGGAGCTTGGCCAGAACCGTGTAGTCTTCGAGCGTGGTCGTGTCACCGATGTTTTCACGACCGGCAGCAATGTCTCGCAGCAACCGTCTCATGATCTTGCCACTGCGCGTCTTGGGCACCGCCGCGGCAAAGCGGATCTGGTCGGGTGTGGCGATGGCCCCAATTTGCTCCCGGACGTGGGCAATAAGCTCGGCCTTGAGTTCCTCGGAGTTGTCGTTGACTGTTGTCGTGACAAAGCAGCAGATGCCCTCGCCCTTGAGGTCGTGTGGGAAGCCGACGACGGCCGCTTCGGCGACCTGTGCGTGCGAGACCAGGGCGCTCTCGATCTCCATCGTGCTCAGACGGTGGCCCGCGACGTTCAGCACGTCGTCGACGCGGCCCATGATCCAGTAGAAACCGTGCTCGTCCCGACGGGCTCCGTCGCCGGCAAAGTACGATCCTGGGACTTCACTGAAATAGGTCTCCAGGAACCGGTCGTGGTCTCCGTAGAGCGTCCTGAGCATCGACGGCCAGGGCTGCCGCATCACCAACAGCCCCCCCTGGTTGTCGCCCAGGCTCTCGCCCTCCTTGGTCACAATGTCGGGCACCACGCCGGGCAACGGCTTGGTGCAACTGCCCGGTTTGGTGGCGGTCACGCCGGGCAGCGGGCTGAGCATGATCCCGCCGGTTTCGGTCTGCCACCAGGTGTCGACGATCGGGCACTTCTCGCCCCCGATCACCCGGTGGTACCACATCCATGCCTCGGGATTGATCGGTTCACCGACCGTGCCGAGCAGCCGGAGGCTCGAGAGATCGGCCTGCCCGGGCCAGTCGTCGCCCCACTTGATGAAGGCGCGGATCGCGGTGGGAGCGGTGTAGAAGATGGAGACTCCGTACTTCTGGACGATCTGCCAGAAACGGCCCTCGTCGGGCCAGTTCGGGGCCCCCTCGTACATCACCGTGGTGGCGCCGTTGGCCAGCGGACCGTAGACGATGTAGCTGTGGCCGGTGATCCAGCCGATGTCGGCGGTGCACCAGTAGGTGTCGTCGTCCTTGAGGTCGAAGACCCATCGGGAAGTCATCGTGGTGCCCAGCAGGTAGCCGGCGGTGGTGTGCAGCACACCTTTGGGTTTCCCGGTCGATCCGGAGGTATAAAGGATGAACAGCGGGTGTTCGGAGTCCAGCGGAGTGGCTTCACACTCGATCGAAGCCCCTTCCATCAACTCGTGCCACCAGTAATCCCGATCCGGCACCATCTCGACGTCGTAACCGGTCCGTCTGACAACCACGACCTTTTCGACCGAGGGAGACTTCTCGAGGCTCTTGTCCACAGCCTCCTTCAGCGGCAGTTCCTTGCCACGTCTCCAGCCGGCGTCGGCAGTGACGACCAGCTTGGCCTGGGCGTCGTTGTTTCTCTCGGCCACCGCGTCGGCACTGAATCCTCCGAAGATGATCGAGTGGACCGCACCGATGCGGGCGCACGCGAGCATCGCGATCGCCAGTTCGGGGACCATGGGCATGTACAGCGTGACCCGGTCGCCGGCTTCGATCCCGAGTTGTTTCAGCACGTTGGCGAAGCGACAGACCTCACGGTGCAAGTCCTGGTAGCGGAGTACTCGCGTGTCGCCCGGTTCGCCTTCCCAGATGATCGCGGCCTTGTTCTTTCGCCAGTTCTCCAGGTGCCGGTCGAGACAGTTGTGGGTGACATTGAGCTTGCCGCCGGTGAACCACTTGGTGTCGGGCATGTCTCCCTCAGAGACTTGCTCGAAAGGCTCGAACCAATCCAGGTTCTCCCGGGCCAGTTCGCCCCAGAATCCGTCCGGGTCATCCTTGGCCCGTTGCCACATCTCCTGGTACTGCTCCTCGCTGGAGATATGGGCGTCGGCCGAAAAGGCCTCTGGCGGCGGGAACTGGCGGTCTTCCTGAAGGACACTCTGAATCGCATCGCCACTCATCGGGACGAGCTCCTGGTCTGAGTCGTTGGTTTTTTTGCGGTGTGGGCAAAGGGCTGCAGAGACAGCCGCCGAGCCGATTCTACGGACGGCCGGAGCGGGGTGTCAAACAACGCCTCGCGGTGCCGATTACTGCTTGCCTTCGGCCCGTTTCGACCACCACGGCTGTCCGACGCCGCCGTCGATGGTCGTGGTGCCACCGGTCATGTAACTGGCCTGGTCGCTGAGGATGAACGCGATTCCCTCGGCGATCTCCTCAGACGTCCCCAGCCGCTTCAGCGGCAGGGCGGCAGCTCCTTCCTCGAGTTGTTCTTCGGTGAAGAATTTCCGTTCACCGGGTGTGTCGATCCAGCCGGGATGGACGATGTTGACGCGGATGCTGTGGGGGGCCAGTTCCATCGAGGCGGTGCGGGCCATGTGGTCGATGGCGGCCTTGGCCATGTTGTAGGCCATCGACATGGGGATGGCGAGAACGGCATGGGGAGAACTGACGATGACGATCGAGCCGCCTTCGCCCTGCTTCACCATCTGCTGCGCCGAGGCCCGCGTGCCGTAAAACGCCCCCCACATGGACACGTCGATCGTCCTGCGGAAGCCGTCCATGTCGGCGTCGATCATCAGCTCCCGGTCACTGTAGGCTGCGTTGGAAACAAACAGATCGAGTCGTCCCAGTTCCTCGGTTGTCCGGGCCACCATGGCCTCGACAGCGTCCTGGTCGGACACGTCGGCCTGCAGCAGCACGGCCCTTCGTCCCAGTCGCTCGATTTCCTCAACCACCTCCAGGGCTTCGTCGGTGTGCGAACGGTAGTTGAGTCCGACGTCGGCTCCTTCACGGGCCATGGCGATCGCCGTCGCACGTCCGATGCCTCGTGAAGCGCCCGTTACCAGCCCAACTCGTCCCTCGAACTTCATCCTGATTCTCTTTCCTCTCGTGACGGAAAACCGAGCCGTCGCAGCTCGCTCCAGCACACCGGGCGCCGACCGAGCGTCCCAGGAACGTCAGGACCGGCCGGTTGCTGTGTTCCGCAGAGTAATCGGCCGGGGCCTGCCGCCTGCCGACAACTTCCTGTGCCGCGGTCTCAGCAGGAAAAACTGGTCCCGCATCCGCAGGACTGCTCCGCGTTGGGGTTGCTGAAGGTGAACCCACGCTTTTCCAGGCCGTCGTACCAGTCGATCGTCGTGCCGTCGAGGAACAACAGGCTCTTGCGGTCCACGGCGACTCTCAACCCGTGCTGGGTCGAGACATCGTCGGCGGATTCGTCGACCTTGTCATCGAATGCCAAGCGGTACTGGAAACCACCACAGCCACCTCCGGCCACGCCGATTCGCAGAACGTGTTCGTCGACCGACAGGCTTTTCTCTTCGAGGGCGCGTGACATCTCGGCCGCGGCTTTCTCGGTAATCATGATCCCCATCGCGTCACCTCAGCTTCA
>PBOJ01000107.1 GCA_002724315.1 Planctomycetaceae bacterium
ATGCAGAAGACCGACGAGTCGTTCCAGATGTTCATGGTCTTCGGTTACGAAATCATGGACATTTACGGTCGGTTCCTGTGTTTCATCAACCGCAACCAGCCCAACCGCAACAAGCCGGCACCCAGGCCGCTCAGCTACAACGAGCGACTGCTGAAACTCGGCCAGGCCAGCCCGTATTTCATCTGGCCCAACGTCAATCCGTGGCGGAAGGAGGATTCGATCCTCAAGGCGGTTCCAGATCCCAAGGGGATGAAGCGGCAGATCCTGCTCTCGAAGTCCCTCGGTCGCGTCCGTCGAGATGTCGCTGCGTCACGGGCCGCTCACCGAGGCATTTTCCACGCGACCGATCCTCTTCAACTGGAACCCTTCGAACTGCGGTTTCTTTCACGGCGCCAACGTCCATCGCGGTGGGTCATCGATCTGACCGCTGACGACGGCGTGTTGCTGAGACCGGAGAACTACTACCGGGTTCCCAATTCCGAGGACCGGTTGTTTGTCTCGCCCGAACATGTCCCGTTGTTTGTCGAGCGGGGATGGAAACGCGAGGCCGTTGGCTGAGACGCGGCCAGCTTGTCCAAAGCGGCTGGTTCACCGATGTGACGGGCTGCTGCGTTGTGCGTGCGGGGGCGCCCGCTCGTAGGTCTCCCGCAGCCGACGTGTACTGACATGGGTGTAGATCTGGGTGGTGGTCAGACTCTTGTGGCCGAGAAGTTCCTGGACGCTGCGGAGATCGGCCCCGCCGTCGAGCATGTGGCTGGCAAAGCTGTGGCGGAGAGTGTGGGGCGATGTGAGTTGATCGAGGCCAGCGGTGGCGATGTGTTTTTGGAGCAACCGGCCCACACTTCGGGACGTCAGACGCCGGCCGAAACGATTCAGGAACATGGCGTCGCGGTCACGCGGACCAAGATCGGTGGCCACCGTCCGGGCCTCGAACCACTCTGTCAGGGCTTGGGCCGCAAACCGGCCGACTGGGGCGATTCGTTCCTTCCGACCCTTTCCGCGAATCCTCAGGATGTTGCTGTCCCGATCCCAGTCACCGATATCCAACGCCACCAGTTCACTGACTCGCAGTCCGGCCGAGTAGAGAGTCTCGAGGATGGCGCGATCTCTCAGGCCCGCCGGCTTGTCAGCCGCGGGTGCCCCGAGCAGCGTGGCCACCTGGTCGGTGGTCAGGAAGTGCGGCAGTCGGCGGCCCTGGCGAGGTGTTCGCAGCGCACGGGCCGGATTCGACTCAGCCAGGTGTTCTCGGCGGCAGTACTCGAAGAAGCTCCGCAGACTGGCCAGCCGCCGGGCAACCGTACTGCGGGCATACCCGCGTTCGTGCAGGCTGGCCACGTAAGCTCGCAGTTGTCCGATCGAGACATCCGATGGGGCCGGCAGTCGACCCTCGCTCGACCGAAAGTGCTCGACCAGCATCGACAGATCTTCGCCGTAGGACTTCAGCGTCAGCGGAGACGCATTGCGTTCGATCCGCAGGTAACGCAGAAAGCCGTCGATGGCTGCCTGCATGCGAGTGCCTCGATGTGTCAGGGTATCCGGCCAATGCCGCGGAATCTCAGTCCTGGCAACGGCACCGATTCCCGAGCCGGTTCCGGAGCCGGCTCGGATGCCACGGGGCTCGGATGCGAAGACGTCGAGGAAACCGTCGTCTTTTCGGCTACGGCTTCCTCCTTCAACCTCCGGACCTTCTGGCTGAGTACCGCGGCGTCGTACCAGCTGAAACTCAGATCCTTGTCGGCAGCGTATTGGCCGAGCTTCTGGAGGACAGCCTCGGTGCTGTCGTCGTCATAAAGAAAGACGTAGCGTTCCGAGTTCTTCACCAGCGCCAAGACGTTCATTTCCCGTTGCACTTGCCGAGTTCCTTGCGCAGGTCCGGTTTTTCCCCAGAGGGTTCTATCGGACGCTACACCCGTCAAAACCCGCGTTTTTTGTGGTTGCAAGCCATACCATCCGACCATCCGTCGGTAGGACCGTTACAACCGGATTGATCGGGGCACGTTGATCGATTGGGGTTTGCGAGCCTTCCGACGAGTCGGGACGAGCGTTAGGATGGCCGCTCCGAACGATTTGAGACGGTGGTGAGAGGCCGTGGAATATCTGATTCCCAGTGAATGGTTCCAGGATTTGCCTGAATGGGGCTTGCTGGTCCTGGTGATCCTCTCGATGTTCACCCTGATGACCGGGGCGGACTGGCTGGTCGATTCGGCCAGCGCGTTGGCACGGCGGCTGGGCGTTCCGGAAATCATCGTGGGAGCAACAATTGTCAGTCTGGGAACGACTGCTCCGGAGTGTGCTGTCAGCGTGATGGCAGCGTGGGATGGCAAGAGTGGTCTGGCCCTGGGCAATGCCGTGGGATCGATCATTGCCGACACCGGGCTGATTTTCGGGGTCGGTTGCCTGATGGTCCGTCTCCCGGTCAACCGGTTTCTGCTGGCACGGCAGGGGTGGGTGCAGTTCGGTTCGGCCGTGCTGTTGGCCGGGCTCTGCTACGCGATGTGGATGTCCAATGGCGATTCGGCCGAGATCCCGAAGTGGGCCGGGGGGATGTTCCTGGCCTTGTTGGCTCTTTACATGATTGTGTCGGTCCGATGGAGCAGAGAGGGAGCGGCGATGGAGTCGGCGTCGCCCGAGACAGAGGACGAGGCCGGCCCGGTGAAGGCCGCCCCTGTGCTTCTGTTGATCCTGTTGATCGGAGCCGCCGTGGTGGTTGTCAGCAGCCACGTTCTGATCGAGTCGGTCACCGTGGTGGCTCTCAGGCTCTCGGTGCCGCAGGTGGTGATTTCGGCGACGTTGGTGGCCTTCGGGACGTCCCTGCCCGAATTGGTGGTCGGCATGACCGCGATCCGGCGTGGCCATCCCGAGTTGCTGGTTGGCAACGTCATCGGTGCCGACGTGCTCAACGTCCTGTTCGTGATTGGAGCATCGGCGATTGCGTCTCCGTTGCCGATCGTCGACAGTGCGGCGCGGATTCCGGAGGTGTTCCTCTACGTCCACTTGCCGGCGATGCTGGCGATTCTGGTTCTGTTCCGGTTGTTCATCTTCCGCGCTGTGCGAAAGAACACGTTCGAACGACCGATGGGTCTGCCACTGGTGCTGTTGTACATCGTGTTTGTTGGCATCAGTTTCGCTGTCGGAGGCAATCCGGCCGCCGTGGGGACGCCATGACCGAATCGTCTTCGACGATGGCTGAGTCGTTGGAACCCGGTTCGGTCGAGGAGTGGTTTGCTTCGCGATTGCCAGTCGAAGATTTTGCTGGTCGACGCGTGCTGGTGGTCGTGCCGGATTCGACACGCACTGCCCCGTTGCCGTTGCTCTTCGGGGCCCTCCATCGAAAGATCGGACCCGTTGCAGCGGCCGTCGATGTGATCGTGGCACTGGGAACTCATCCGGCGATGGAATCCTCCGCGATCGCGACGATGCTGGGGATTGAACAGATCGACGGAGGGGATTCGATCGGGCTGTTCAATCACGAGTGGGATCATCCCGGCCGCCTGAAGAGAATTGGGACGCTCACTGCTGCCGACACGGCCGAGATCTCCGAGGGGTTGTTGTCGGAGGATGTCGCCGTCGAAATCAATTCTCGAATTGACGACTACGACCTGCTGCTGGTCCTGGGACCGGTGTTCCCTCACGAGGTCGTGGGTTTTTCGGGTGGCAACAAGTACTTCTTTCCCGGTATCGCCGGAGCCGAGATCCTCAATTTCTTCCACTGGCTGGGAGCCCTGATCACCAACGCCAGGATCATCGGGGTCAGCGGGACGCCGGTTCGCGAGGTGGTGGACCGCGCCGCGGCAATGATCCCCGTTGATCGCCGTTGTGTGGCCTTCGTCGTTGGTGGTGATGGAGGGGTTCTGGACCTGTTTTATGGAACACCGGAGGACGCCTGGGCCGGTGCGGCGGACCTCTCCAACCGAATCCACATTCTGCGAAAACCCCATCCGTTCGACACCGTACTCTCGTGTGCTCCCGCGATGTACGACGAGTTGTGGGTGGCCGGAAAGTGCATGTACAAGCTGGAACCGGTTGTCGCCGATGGGGGCGAGTTGATTATCTATGCCCCACACCTGGCGGAAATCTCGGTCACGCACGGGCGGTTGATCGAACAGGTGGGGTACCACGTGCGGGATTATTTCACGAGCCAGCCCGAGCGATTTGCCGGGATTCCTCGCGGTGTCCTGGCTCACTCGACCCACGTCCGTGGGGGGGGAAGCATGGTCGACGGGGTTGAGCAGCCTCGGATCAACGTGACACTGGCCACGGGTTTGTCCGAGGAGACCTGTCGACGCATCAACCTGGGGTGGCGTGATCCGGCATCGATCGATGTCGAGTCATTTGCCGATCGGGAGGATGAGGGTGTGTTGCTGGTGCGGCGAGCCGGCGAGCACCTGTACCGGCTCGAGGAGGAACTGACATGAGCGATGTGATCAACGATTACTCCGGGCGACTCGATTTTGCCGTGGCGGTGGCCGCCGAGGCTGGCGAGTTGATCATGCGGCACTACAACGACGCGGGAATGGTCGTCGAACGCAAGCGAGACGATTCACCGGTGACCGCTGCCGATCGGGAGGCCGAGCAGTTGATTCGGCAGAGAGTGGCGGCGCAGTGGCCTGAGGACGGGGTGCTGGGAGAGGAGTTCGAAGAGACCCCCGGTACGAACGGCTTTCGCTGGATTCTCGATCCGATCGACGGCACCAAGTCGTTTATCCACCACGTGCCGTTGTTCGGCACGCTGATCGGACTGGAACACGATGGGCAGATGGTGGCCGGTGTCTGTCGGATGCCGGCCCTGGACGAAGTGGCCTACGGTGGGACAGGCCTGGGAGCATGGTGGCAGCAGGGTGGCGGTGCCCCTCGTCCTGCCCGTGTCTCGAGTGTGCAGCGACTCGATGAGGCCCTGTTCTGCACGACCACGATCACCCGCTGGAGGACGCTGGGGCGGCAGGACGTGTTCGACCGCCTCTGTGGCCGTTCATCCCTGGCCCGCGGCTGGAGCGACTGTTACGGACACCTGCTGGTGGCCACGGGCCGTGCTGACGTGATGGTCGATCCCGTGATGAACGTCTGGGATGCGGCGGCATTGCTGCCGATCGTGCAGGAAGCCGGTGGCCACTTCCTCACTCTCGATGGACGACCCGTGGTTGACGGTGGCAACGGATTGAGTGTCAATGCGGAGATCAGGGATGAGGTGCTGGGGCTGATCGCGGGCACCGAATGAGCTCGATTCTCGGTTCGGCCATTCGCAAACGGGTTCGAGCAGTTAGAATGTCCTCGGACCCGTCGATTGGTGTCGTCACCCGATGCAACTGATCAACCCCGCCATCATCTATGGACTCGGACTGGCCGCGGTGCCGGTCGTCCTGCACATGTTGCTGCGGGCCCGTCCCAAGCCTCACCTGTTCCCGGCCCTGCGCCTGCTCCAGGCGAGGCGACGCCACAACCGTCGCCGGTTGCGGCTTCGACACATCTGGTTGCTGCTGCTGCGAATTCTCCTGATCGCCCTGTTGGTGCTGGCGGTGGCCCGGCCGAAGTTGCCGGCGGCGGATTACTGGCCGCAGTGGCCTGGTGAAGGGCTGGGGTTGTTGGCAGTGTTCCTGTTGCCGCTGGTCATTTACCGCGTGGTGACCCATCGCTGGCGTCGCCGCGAATGGCCCGGTCATGTGTTCTCGACTCGCCGGACACTGTTGCGAGGCGGACTGGGTGTGGTCACCGCGTTGTTGCTGGCACTGTGGGCCGGGGGGTGGTACGGCCCCCGAGTGGCTGCCGAAGTGACCAATCCGTCGGCGGGGGCGGCACGCAACGCTCCAGTCACCGCCGTGTTTGTCTTCGATACCAGCCAGAGCATGGAATACCGCAACCAGAGCAGGACCCGGTTGGAAGTGGCCCAGCAGATCGCTCGGGAACACCTCGATCGACTGCCCGCCGGCAGCCGTGTTGCGGTCATTGACACCTCGATCGAATCGACTGGCGGTGCCGTTGGGTCGGGGGGCGGCGACGAGAATCGCGATCCTTCGGCATCGGCCGGACGGTTTGTGATTTTCCAGTCCAGTCCGGTCGCCCTGCAACGCCGCATCGAACAACTGGCACTCCATCCGGTCAGTCGTACGCTCAACGGATGCATCGAGAGCGGACTGTCGCTGCTCGAATCCGATCGCGAACGAGCCTCTCTCCGGGCCGGTGGTGAAGATCCGTTTGTCCGTGAGATCTATGTGTTGACTGACCTGGCGAGGGGGGCCTGGTCGCGAGGGAGGTCCGCTGCGGATCGGCTCACCGCAGCGGTGGAAAAATGCCCGTGGTTGGGCGGGGTCTACGTGGTCGACACCGGTGTCGACAATCCCACCAACACGGGAATCGCCTCGCTCGATCTCTCGCGGCAGACTATAGCCGATGGCGGCGCGGTGACCATTACAGCGGCCGTTGACGGGACCGGTGTCGAAGGGGAACAGGCCCAGACTGTTGATCTGTTCGTGATCAGCAGTGCGGGCAAGAGGGTTCCCCGGGGATCGGCCGAGGTCAAGCTGGTCGGGGAATCTGCGGCAACGGTCAGTCTTGTTGCCGATGGGCTGGTGGGGCCGTTCGTCCAGGGGGAACTGCGGTTGCGATCCAGTGACCCGCTGGCCGCCGACGACGTGGGATACTTCACCGTCGCAGTCGCGTCACCTCCTCGCGTGCTGGTGGTGGCTCCGACGTCGGCGGAGGCCACGTACCTGATCGAAGCTCTGGCCCCCAGGCAGGAGGTTGAGCGTGGTCGTGCGAGGTTCCTGTGTGAACACGTGCCTCCCAATCGTCTCGGGGACAAGAAACTGACCGATTTTCGGACTGTGATTCTCCTGAACGTTCCGGAAATCCGTGACGAGTCCTGGAGAGGACTCGAGAGTTTCGTCGAGGCGGGTGGCGGGCTGGGCGTGGTGCTGGGGTCGTCGGTCCATTGGCAACAGGATCGTGGCGTCAAGCCGACCGCTTACAACAGCAAGTCGGCCCAGGCCGTGCTGCCGGCCTCGCTGGATGTTTCCCGGAAATTCACCCCTCCCGAATTCCTCGATCTCCGCAACGCCACGCATCCGGCGCTGAAGCTGTTTGCCGATCTTGGCGGAGCCGGGGATCTTGTGCTCCGTGACATCCGGCTGTACTGGAGGTTGCAACCTGGTCCCGGTGGTCAGGTGGTGGCACGCTTCACCGGAGACACGCGAGATCCTGCGTTGCTGGAACGGACTCTCGGCCGAGGTCGCACGCTGATGCTTGCCTCGGCGCTGGATCTTCGCTGGAACTGGAACGACCTGGCTCGTTCAGACTGGTTCGTCGTACTGGTTGATCAACTGGTCGGATACCTGGCTCAGCGGTCGGGAGAGTCCTACACCTACGAGGCCAACACGTCGCTGTCTGTGCAGTTGTTTCCGCCTCGTCCGGTTACCGAGTTTTCGGTCGTCGCTCCCGACGGCAGCCAGAGGCCTGGACAGTCGAAGGCGGGGCAGGTTGTTTCGGTGAATGTCTCTGAGGCCCTGGGGCATTACTCGGTTCGGGGCCGTGGTGATGCACAGGATTGGCGGGCGGGTTTCAGCCTGAATCTCGATGCCGCCGAGCGCGACCTGGTCCGAATGACCACCGAAGATCTTGATGCGGTGCTCGGGGCCGACCGTTACCAATTGGCCGGCGATCTCGAAGAACTGCAGCGACGTGTCGGTGACATGCGGATCGGCCGCGAGGTGTTTCCGATGGTGCTGCTGTTGCTGCTGATTGTCTTCTGTTGTGAACACCTGGTTGCCAACCGCTTTTACGAGGCCGACCACGGGACAGAGATGACGTCCGAGAGCGTGGGAGGTGGCCTGTGATTCGCTTCGATATGGCACCCGCCTGGCACTGGGGGTTGGTTGTCGCGGTTCTGGTTGCGGTCGTGGGACTGATCGTCTGGACCTATCCTCGTCGCTTGCGGGCGGTTTCTGCCGGGACCGGCCGGTTGCTTCTTTTGCTTCGGCTGGCGGTCGTCGCAGTGCTGGCGTTCACGATGTTGCGACCGAGCCTGCAGGTGATCGAGCCCGACAGTCGTCCTCGAGTGTTCGCGGTGGTGATGGATCGCACACGGAGTATGGAGGTTCCCGATGCGGCCGGAGGGAAGACACGTCGGGCGGCATTGGTCGAGACCGTCGGAGCTTTTCGGGCACAGCTTGAAGAGATCGGTGAGAACACCGAGGTGAGGTTCTTTGATTTCGACCGGGAGCTTGTGCCGTTGAATCTCGAGCGGGATCAGGCGCCCTCTTCGGAGACCCAGGGTGACCAGACCGCGATGGGCACGGTGCTCGAAAAAGTTCTCGAGGAGGCTCGCAATCAGCAGATTAGCGGAGTGATCCTGATGGGCGACGGAGCCCAGCGGGCGGTGTCCCCGTTTGATCTCGACCCCCGCCGCGTGGCCCGAATGCTTGGTGACCAGGGGCTTCGTGTTTTTACCGTGCCCTTCGGCGCTTCCGGGGCCGGCGACAACTCACTGGATGTCTCGGTGGACGACTTGCTGGTGGACCGCGTGGTGTTCGAGAACAAGGCGGTGATTGTCCGGGCGAGGGTGAGGCTGGTCGGGGCGGCCGGACGAGATGTCCGGGTTCGCCTGCTGGTTGAGGACCGGGCCGGAAAGACGATTGGTCAGTCGGGTTTGATGGTGCAGCCGCCGGCAACCGGTCGCACATCGCCCATCCGTCGCATGTCCACGACTCAGGATGAGGATGTCCGCCAGGTCGAACTGTCGTTCGTGCCGACCCGGCCGGGAGAATTCAAGATTGCGGTCGAGGTCGAACCGCTCGACGGCGAGGTCCGACAGGCCAACAACCGCCGCCGATCGTTGATCAGCGTTCGCCGCGGTGGCATCCGCGTGGCCTATATCGATCGTCCCCGGCCCGAACTTCGCAGTGTGCAGTTGCTGAGAGCTTCGGAGAAGATCCAGCTCGAATCCCACATCGTGCGTCCGGGCCGACGAGTCGGTCGGGCGAGGCTGGATGCGGAACTGTTTGCTCCCGGGCGGCACGATATCTACATCCTCGGGGACGTCCCGGCCAGCGTCCTGGGCCGAGAGCAACTGTCTCGCCTGGCGGCGCGGATTCGCGATGGGGCTGGTTTGCTGATGCTGGGCGGTTTTCAGGCGTTCGGGGCCGGCGGATATTCGGCGACTCCACTGGCGGAGTTGATGCCTGTGGCGATGAATGCCGCGGAAGTGCAGGGGGATGGTCCGATCGAAACCGATCTTCACCTGATGAAAGACATACGCGTGATCCCCACCGATTCGGGGCTGGCTCACTACATCATGCGAATTGCCGATTCGGGGGAGGTGAACCGGGCCCGCTGGGAGGCACTGCCACCGCTGGAGAAGGCCAATCGGCTGCGTCCCAAAAACGAATTCGTGGACGTCCTGGCGAGGGATCCGGATGGGAATGCGTTGCTGGTTGCCACCGACATTGGCACGGGTCGGCTGATCGCTTTCGCAGGCGATTCGACGTTCTTCTGGTTTCAGTTCGGACATCGCGAGGTGCACCAGAGGTTCTGGCAACAGATGATCTTCTGGCTGGCTCGCAAAGAGGATGACACCGACCAGCCGGTCTGGGTCCAGGTCGAGCCGCGGACGTTCAACGCGGCGGCGGAGGTGCCGGTGCGGTTTGGAGCACGCGACGATCAGGGGAAGCCGATCGATGACGCGCAGTTCCAGGTCAGCGTTCTGGCACCGGGCCAGAGGAAGGTTGCGTTGAGGCCTCGCAGGGATGTCGACGCGTTTTCGTCGCAGTTCGCCGAGACGGGCGAGGCGGGTGATTACTGGGTCGAGGTGACTGCCAGCCGGGACGGACAGTCGATCGGACTGCCGGCCAGCGCACGGTTTCTCGTCAACGTCCGTGACCTGGAACTTGACGATCCCGCTGCCGACCCGGGGTTGCTCGAGCAGATTGCCCAACTCAGCGGCGGTGCCCGGTTCCCTCCCGAGAAATTCGGTGAAGCGGTCGAACAACTGGCCGCCGAACCTGCGGCGACTGGCGTGACACAGGCCAGCGTCATCGATCTCTGGGACAACTGGTACGTGCTGGGATTGTTCGTCGGGTTGGTGTCACTGGAGTGGTTCGTCAGAAAACGTCGTGGACTGGTTTAATCCAGCCACTCGTCCTCGGGGTCGAACTTCGGCAGCACCACGATCAGCACCTTCATCTTTCCGACTGCCCTGTGCCGCGTGCCGGGGGGAATCATGATGCACTGGCCGGGCCGCACCGGGATCAATTCGTCGTCCAATTGCATCTGCGCATCTTCATCACACTCGAGGAAGTAATACGTCTCGGTCAGCCGTTTGTGATAGTGGAGCTTGGCATCAGCCGAGATGTCGGTGACGTGGATCGTGCCCGGGTAGGATTCGACGTCGGCGAACGCACGCCGGGCCGATCCGCAGGGGCATTCGGTTCCGGGGATCTCGGAGAAATCGACCAGGTGGTACTTGGCTGTTGCCTGGGTTTGGCTCATTGCTGGTCTCTTCGGCGGGGATTTGTCCGTTTGGTCCACGCATTGTGGGTGGCTCGTGGGGGGGGCGTCAACGGGCCTGCCGTGCTGGGAGTTGTTGACCGGGTGGCGGGTGGCGGTTTGACAGTCGGCTCGGGGTTTCGACAATGCGAGAGCTTCAGGCTATCGGCAACAACCCACTGCAGGGACCAGTCATGAGTGTCGTGCACACCAGCAGGATCAAGATCACCAAGCGGCAGGGGCCACATCGGACGGCCCAGATCGAGGGCTTCGACGGCTTGCTTGACTTTGGGATCCACGGCGGGATCCGGAGTTTCTACGCGGAAAAGTATGGGCGTGAATTCTCGGGGCCCGAGTTTCCTGCGACGCTGGACCACATGATTGCCGGTGTGGCCGGGTGACTGACTGGTACCCTGGCTGCCGCGCTGGATGCGCGGTCCATTGCAACGGCCGAGCGATTGACAGCTTCTGTGGAGGGGGATGTCGCTGAGGTGGAAGACGTTTTGCGGATCACCGCGATCCGATTGCACTATCGCCTGGCGGTGGACGACGACGGTGGGGAAGTCGACCGTGAGGCGGTGGACCGGGCGCTCGAGTCCTACGCGGACAAGTGTCCGGCTTACCAGTCGGTCAGGGGTTGCATCGACTGCAGCTGGGACCTGGAGATCATCAAGGCCGATTGACAGTGAACGTGGTGATCAGTGGTCGGTGATCCGACCACGAACTCCATCCGCCTCGGCAGTGAACGAACTCCACGAGCCGGTTGCCCCAGCACTGGTCGAGGTCGAGCATGGGTAGTGGGACGGGCCACGTGGGCCGAAATCCGTTGCCGGCAGCCTCCCAGGCGTTCTGCAACTGAATCCTCCACGTGTCGAAGCAGGCCGAGTCCGACGGAGTGTTGAAATCTCCGGTGATGAGTACAGGTTGATCACCGAGCGGTTCGATCAGCCGGACGAGTTTTTCCAGGGCCGACCGCCTCGAGACCCAGGGAGTGCTGCGGACATCGACAACCAGCAGCGTCAGACGTTCGCCTCGGCAACTGACGTCGAACTGTCGGAACCGGGCGTTGCCGTCAATTGATCCCGAGTGAACCTGGCGGATGCTGCCGTCGCGGACCAGGACCAGGATCCCACTGCCCAGGCCTCCCATGGCGTGATCGGGAAAAGCGGTCTGCCAGAACCGTTCGTGTGAGGGTTCGGTTGGTCCGGCTTCGACCAGGCAGACCAGGTCGGTGGGCTCGCTGCGAATCGCCTGGGCGATCCGACGCCAACCCGAGTGGCCGTGGTCGGTGTTCCAGGACAGGCAGGTCAGGGCGGACGGCGCGTATCTTGTTTCCGGAGCTGCCGAGTACGACAGGATCAGCCAGCAGGCCAGAGAGATCAGGCCAACGGTGGCTAACGGCCGCGTCCACCTCGAGTGGTTCCGCAGTCGCAGGCCTCCGGCCACCAACAACATCAACGCCGCCAACACCGGCCACGGCGTGGCGTAGTAGACGACACCCAGGACATCGACGGAGTCCCGGATGCTCAGGCGGACACCAGCCCCGACCAGGCAGGTTACCGCCGCGGCCATGGCCACGGCAGATCCCACGCGGGGCGAGGACCTGCGTGGCCCGGAATCATTCACTTGTGGCCGCTGGTTCGAGCCGCGTCATCTTCGAAATCCGTTTTGACGAGGGCTGAGGCGGTTGGGGCTCACTCGAGCGTTTCGCCGAGAATCGTGTCAGCCTGTTCGCGGCGGTAGTCCTTGATCTTCTGACGGAGTTCCGGGCGGCTGACGGCCAGGATGGCGATCGCCAGCAGCGCGGCGTTGACGGCTCCAGCCTTGCCGATGGCCAGGGTGCCGACCGGGATTCCTCGGGGCATCTGCACAGTGGCCAGCAGGGCGTCCAGTCCGTCGGTTGCCCAGCCGGTCATCGGCACGCCCAAAACCGGCAGTACGGTGTGTGCAGCGCAAACACCGGCCAGGTGAGCAGCTCCCCCGGCTGCTGCGATGATCACTTCCACGCCCCGGTCTTCGGCTCCGCCGACATACTCGGAAGTCTCTTCAGGTGTTCGGTGTGCCGAGAGCACTCGGCATTCATTGCCGATTCCGAACTGGTCGAGCATGTCACGAGCATGCTGCATCGTGCTCCAGTCCGACTTGCTCCCCATCAGGATGTTGACCAACGCTTCATTCTGTTCTGTCATCTGGAAAGTCCATTTCGTTCAACTCAGTGACGGAGGCCCGGTTTCTACGGCCGGGCCGAGATCCCGCGATCGTCGCGGTGGGGTGCAGCCTACTGACACACCGCGACGACGGCAAGATTCGCGACTCATTGCCCGCCAGGTGTGGCGTCTCTAGAATCGGGTTCCTGCCGATGTGGTGACCGACCTTGGGGACCGCGACGTGTCGACGATCATCGTTCTCGAGCGGGACAGTCGGTTCCGTGGCGAACTCGAGATCGAGTGGTTGCGAACGGCTGGGGCCAATCGGGATGATGTGGTCGAGTCGGCCGCGAGCGTGTCGGAGCTCTTCGGGCTGTCAGCTGGAGTTCGGACTGGGATGTTGGTGGTCGACCTCGAAATGGGGCAGGCGGAAGTGTTGAGACTGTTGGAACGATGGGATCGAAACTGGCCGGTTGTCGTGATCGGACCGCAGGAAACCGCGGGACTGGAATGGCCGATGCGAGAACTCGGCGCAACTGCAGTGCTGTTCGAGCCGGTCAATCCGTCACGGTTGGTGGCGACTTGTCGGCGTGTGTTGAAACAAGTGTCGAGGTGATACCGGCGGTGGCCGGTGGCAAGGTATAGGTTGACGATGAATGACACGGAGTTGAAAACCAGTATCGAGTCGATCGTGGATCCCGAGCTGGGACGACCGCTTGGTGAGCTGCGGATGGTCCGGTCGGTCGAGTCGGGCGACGGGACCCCTCGGGTGACCATCGAGCTGCCGACAACGGCGTATCCGCAGCCAGAGAGATTCGAAGAACTGGTCAGGGATGCGGCCGGTGCTGATGTCCAGTTGACACTCGAACGAACGGTTCGTGGTTCCAATTCGGGAGGAAAGATCGGGCTGCGAATCGCCAACGTGATCTGCGTCGGCAGCGGCAAGGGGGGCGTGGGCAAGAGCACTGTGGCTGCCGGGCTGGCATTCGCCTTGAAAGACTCCGGTGCCCGAGTGGGCCTGATGGATGCCGATGTTTACGGGCCCAGTGTTCCACACCTGCTGGGAGCTGAGGGCGAACCGTCGGTCGTCGAACAGCCCGGGCCCGATGGCCAGCCGGTGCAGCGAATTCAGCCGTTAGAAGTCGATGGGATGCCGCTGATGTCGATGGGATTCCACATCGAAGAGGACCAGGCCGTGATCTGGCGGGGGCCATTGTTGCACCGCACGCTGACACAGTTCCTGCAGGCTACCGACTGGGGTGAACTGGACTACCTGGTCATCGACATGCCGCCGGGGACCGGGGATGTGGCCCTGACCCTCTCGCAATTGCTCTCCCTGTCCGGGGCCGTCATCGTCTGTACGCCTCAGCAGGTGGCACTGCTTGATGCGGTCAAGGCGGTTTCGATGTTCAACCAGGTCAAGATCCCCGTTCTGGGCATGGTCGAGAACATGGCGGGCGATATCTTCGGTCGAGGTGGTGCGCGGGCGAAGGCCGAGGAACTGGAGATCCCGATGTTGGGAGAATTGCCGGCGGATCCGGAAGTGAGAATTCGGGGCGACGACGGGCGGATCAGCACACTGGTCGCCTCCGACAGTCCGGTGCGAGAGGAACTGGTGGCGATCAGCCAAAAGGTGGCGATCGAGGTGGCACGTCACGTCACCGCGGGGAATCAACTGCCCGACCTCGAGATTCTCTGAGGGATCTCTGGGCACAGGCCTCGAGACCTGCCCCTTGGCGTCACCCGGGACGCCTCCTAGAATGGAGGCTGTCAGGAGGCGTTGTCGCACGGACAGGGGACGTCTTCGAGGCGCGAATTGGTACGGGAGGCGTCGGTGAGCGACGAGCTGTACGACGAACTGATCCTGGACCACTACGAGTCGCCGTATCATCGCGGCCAGCTCGAGGCCGCCAGCTGCTCTCACACCGAACGGAACCCGCTGTGCGGTGACCGGGTGGAGCTACAACTGCAGGTGGATTCCGAGCGACGCATCCAACAGGCCTACTTCGACGGCGAGGGGTGTGCGATCAGCCAGGCTGCGGCCTCGATTCTCTGCGAGCATATTGAGGGGAAGACGATGGAGGAGATCGAGGAGTTCGCGGCCTCCGAGATGCTCGACCTGCTCCAGGTTCGGTTGACTGCCACCCGGCAACGGTGTGGATTGTTGGGCTTCAAGGCGCTCAAGACACTCGTCTATTCGGAAGATGATTCCACCGGCACCTCTCCGTGATCCTGATGCCGAGACAAGAGGACTGACGGTCGTGGAGAGTATCCGCAGCGACTTCCCGATCCTGGGCCAGCCACTGGCAGACGGCACACCACTGGTGTATCTCGACAGTGCATCCAGCGCCCAGAAACCCCGCGTGGTGATCGATGCACTCAGCGAGTGCTACGAAACCTATTACGCGAATGCCCATCGCGGTGTCTACCAGTTCGGCGTGAAGATTGACGAGGCGGTCGAAGGAGCCCGCGAGCGGATCGCTCGCATGATCGGGGCCGAGCGGCCCGAGGAAGTGATTTTCACTTCCGGGACGACGATGTCGATCAACCTGGTGGCCCAGGCCTGGGGAAGGTCTCGGTTGTCCGAGGGTGATGAGGTGCTGGTCAACGAGATGGAGCACCACGCGAACCTCGTTCCCTGGCAGCAGGTGACCCGCCAGACCGGGGCGACATTGCGTCACATCCCGTTGACCGGCGACGGCAGGCTCGATCTGGAACGGCTTGACGAGTGTCTGAGTTCCCGCACGCGGTTGGTTGCCGTCACCGGCATGTCCAACGTGCTGGGCACGATCAATCCGATTGATCGTTTGACCGAGGCGGCTCGGGCGGTGGGGGCGTTGGTCCTGGTCGACGGTGCCCAGAGCGTGCCGCATGCCGCTGTTGACGTGTCGAATCCCCAGGTCGATTTCCTCGCGTTCTCGGGCCACAAGCTCTACGGACCGTCCGGTGTCGGCGTGCTCTACGGCCGACGCGAGTGGCTGGAACAGATGGATCCGTTCCTGTGTGGGGGAAACATGATCAGTGAAGTCGGGATGACCGAGTCGACCTGGGCCGAATTGCCGGCCAAGTTCGAGGCCGGAACACTGCCGGTGGCCCAGGCGATCGCGCTGGGGACGGCAGTCGACTACGTCAACGGTGTCGGTTTTGATGAGATCGGAAGGATCGAGCAGGCGTTGTTGGCCGAGGCGCAACAGCGTCTCTCGGAGATTCCGGATCTGCTGATTCACGGTCCGTCTGTCGAGCACAAGGGGGCGATCGTGAGCTTCAGCGACGAGCGGGTTCATCCGCACGACATGGCCGAATTGCTGAAGCGGAAGGGGGTTGCGGTCCGTGCCGGGCACCATTGCACGATGCTGTTGCACAGCCTTTTGGGCGTGGTCGCTACCACCAGGGCCAGTTTTGCACCCTACAACGACTCGTCTGACATCGATGTTTTGGTCGATGGGATACAATACGCACGGAAGACGCTGCGTCGCGACTGATTGACGTGGTGGCCTGTTTGTGTCTCTCGCCGGCTTCCAGTGGTGTTTTCGATGACGATGCAGACTCCAGGGACTTCGACTTCTGCTCCGGTCTTCAGCCAACGGCGAGACTGGGCGGCCGACAACGTTGTCGGCTTCATGATGAAGCAGGCTGTCGACCACCCCGAGTGCATTTCGCTGGCTGCCGGACTGGTTGACCCAAAGACACTGCCGGTCGAGGTGACACGCCAGGCGGCCGAGCGGATGCTGGGCGACGACTCGATGGCTCGCACCGGCCTGCAGTACGGGACGACCGAAGGCTCGCAACGGCTTCGTGACCTGTTGCTGGAGTACCTGGCAGGTCTCGAGGAGACGTCCGTCGGCGAACTGGGCATCGACCGTGACCAGTTGATGCTCTCGACCGGTTCACAGCAGATGCTGGCCCTGTTGTGTGAGGCCGTGCTGGATCCCGGCGACATCTGCCTGATCGCTGACCCGACCTACTACGTGATGCTTGGAACGGTGACAGGCCTGGGAGCCCGGGCGGTGGCTGTCGACGCCGACGAAGATGGCATGCGGATCGACTCGCTGGAACAGACCCTGGAGTCACTTGATGGCGACGGCCTGCTCGAGCGGGTGAAGATGATCTACGTCGTCAGTGATTTCGACAATCCTCGTAGCGTCAGCCTGGCTGTCGAACGGCGGCAGAGCCTGGTGGAGATCGCGGAGAGTTTTTCGGATCGCCAACGGATGCTGGTGGTCGAGGACGCGGCCTACCGGGAACTGTATTTCGACGGGTCGCCGCGTCCGAGCGCCTGGGGTTTTGATGAGGACGGTCAAACGGTGGCGCTGGTCCAGACCTTCTCGAAGTGTTTTTCGCCGGGACTCCGTGTCGGGTTCGGCGTGCTGCCTCCTGATCTGGTCGGCCCCGTGCGGGATCTGAAGGGGAACCAGGACTTCGGGTCCGCCAGTTTCAACCAGCACCTGTTGGCCACGGTGCTTGAAGACGGGCTCTTTGACGGACATGTCGAGGGACTGCGCGAGACGTACTCCGCCAAGCGAGATGTGTTGGCCAATGCGGCCACCGAGCACCTCGGAGATCTTGAGGGTGTTGACTGGCTGGTTCCCGGTGGTGGGCTCTACGTTTGGATGACCGTGCCCGAACATGTGGACGCGGGGTTTGGGGGGTCGTTGTTCAACCGAGCCGTCGAGCAGGAACAGGTGATGTATGTTCCCGGTGACCTCTGTTACATCGGTGTCGACGGAGTCCGGCCCCGGAACCGGTTGCGGTTGAGCTTCGGTGTCGAGGATGCCGATCGGCTTGCCGAGGGAATGTCGCGGCTTGCTCGGGCGATTCGGGCCGAACTGTGAGTTCCCCACCCGACGATTGGCGGCCGTCCGCATCGTGGGAGGTGCTTGAGGTGAGGGCCGGAATGCTGGCTCGGCTCCGCCACGATTTTGACCAGGCGGGGTTCCTCGAGGTTGAGACTCCGTTGCTTTCCGGTGACGTGTGCGTCGATGAGCACATCGAGCCTTTCGTCGTGTCGGGACTGGGTGATGAGGAACTGTTCCTGCAAACCTCGCCCGAGTTCGCCATGAAACGGCTGGTTGCCGATTCGGCCCGATCGATCTACCAGGTGACTCGTGCTTTTCGCCGTGACGAAGTCGGGGGGCAGCACAATCCCGAATTCACGATGGTCGAGTGGTACGCGCCCGGGTCGACCTACCTGTTGCAGATGGACCTGGTCGAACAGTTGGTACGAGGTGTTGCCGATGTGGCTCCACGTTGCCCGCCGTGGATGGCACTTCCCACCAGTGCAGAACCGTTTGGCCGTTTGAGTTACGACGAGGCGTTTGTGAGGAGCCTGGGAGTCGAAGTGCTGGGGCGATCGACCGATGAACTGGTTCAACTGGCTGGTCGGGAACTTGATGCGGTTCCCGACAGCCTGGAAGCTTCCGACCGGGACGGCTGGTTGAATTTGCTCTTGGCGGAACGGGTTGAGCCGACACTGGGGAAAGACCATCCCGAGTTCCTTTATGACTTTCCGTCGAGCCAGGCGGCGCTGTCGCAGATTCGTCGTGGTGAGGTAGACGTGGCCGAGAGGATGGAGCTGTATATCGACGGATTGGAAATCTGTAACGGATACCAGGAGTTGACCGATGCGGACGAGTTGGCACGGCGGATGGGCGAACAGTCGCAGCGACGCGCATCGGCCGGCCGGAAAATCTTGCCGGTGACGAGCCGTCTCGAGTCGGCTCAGCGGTCGGGATTGCCCGACTGTGCCGGGGTGGCACTGGGGTTCGACCGCCTGGTGATGCGCACACTGGGGCTCGAGCGAATCGAACAGGTGATGGCGTTTCCGTTTCGCAGGGCCTGAATCGCTAGCGTGGCAGGGTGAC
>PBOJ01000108.1 GCA_002724315.1 Planctomycetaceae bacterium
CGCTCCCAAACAACCCGCTCCCGGTTTACCCGGTGGCCGCTGCGAACAGACGGCGGCAGGGCACTGTGATCGTCTCGATGGTCATCAACGCCGACGGCCGGGTCTCTTCCGCGTCGGTCCATCGCACCAGCGGCCACACCGATCTCGATGCCGCGGCGATCGCCGCGGCACGCCAATGGACGTTCCGACCCGCTCAACGTGCCGGCGAGCCAGTGGGCATCACCGTTCTCAAGCCGTTCCGGTTCGTCCTGGAATCCCGGTGAACCGGCGGCAAGCCCTTCGTGCTAGTCGTCGCCGCCCAGCAAAATTGTCGCTCCGGCAAAAATCGCGAAGCGGGGCGAAGCGAACCCCCACACCTCTTCGTAGGTTTCGTCGGTGATATTGTCCAACCTCGCAAACCACTGCAGACGGTCGCTGTATTCCCAGGCCACCGTAGCATTCAGTAACGAATACTCATCCAGCGCCGTTACGAATCCGGCCCCGTCAAAATCGTCTCGCCGATCAACCCACTGATAATTCAACCCCACCCGTACCCCTTCGTCGTCAAACCGATGATCCAATCCCACCCGAAACTTGTTCCGGGGCCGACGCACCAGGCGAGAATCCGTCGTTCGGTTGCGGGCATCGAGTGATGTGTACCCAAACGACGTTGAGGTGGCTTCCCCCAACTGGAAGTTCGCAGTCAACTCGACTCCCGCCGTCAGAGCCTCGTCCACGTTGGCAAGATGACCGCCAAACGGACCGGTTCCGTCGAACTGGTACACGATCAAATCGTCAATGTCGTTCCGAAAATAGGTGACATCCACAACAAGATCTCCATCACCCATCGGCTGCTCAACCCCCAACTCCCATCCAAAACTGCGTTCCGGTCGCAAGCCAAGATTGCCAAGGTTCGGATCGAACAGTTCGTTGATCGCCGGCGCCCGGAACCCTGTCCCGATGCTCCCATGCAAAGCGGTCTCCGCCTCCTCCAACACGTATCGAGTCGTCACGCGGTAGGTTCCCGTCCCACCGGCCCGGCTGTAATGGTCCCAGCGAGCGCCCACCACCGTGGACCACGTTTCGTCAAACACGAGATGGTCCTGAACATACACCCCACTGGCATGCAACGACCTGGAAGTCGTCGCCGACGACGACGCGTCTTCGTCCAGGTAATCGAGGCCGGTGGTCAGCACACTGCGGAGCCGAACCGATTCGTACAGCACCGTGTTGGCCTGCCAATCAAATTTGACGGTCTGGCCATCAAAGGCCGCCGTCCCAAACACGCCCGGATCCGTATCTCGTCGATTGAAACGGGAGTAGTTGAAACCAACCTTCTGCTCAACCGTTCCGTCGAACAATTCGGTCCGCACCTGGGTCCGCAACGCAAACGTTTCGTTTTTCAGCTTCCTGTGCAGGTCGTCGACTGGACCTGTCGGAAACAAGTAACCATCAATCTGAGCATCGGCATCCGTGTACCGGAGCACAACGTCCACGTCGGTCGTTTCATTGAGGAGCCAACCAAACCGCCCCGAAAGATTTCCGTTTCGAAACCCATCGTTTTCGACGTTGCCCAGTCTCGGTGCGGCGGTGGTGAAACCGTCGTTCTCAAAAAAGGAGCCGGCGGCCGAATAGTACACCCGGTCGGTTCCACCTGACACGCTGGCCGACTGCTGAAAACTGCCATAGCGACCACCCAATGTCCGAAATCGGTACTTGGGACGGCCCTCCCCACGTCGGGTGACGATATTGACCACTCCGCCAATCGCATCCGAACCATACAGCGTGCTTTGCGGCCCCCGAATCACCTCCACACGTTCGATATTGTCGACGGTAAGGTTCGAAAAATCGAAGGCCCGACTTGGGCTGCTGGGATCGTTGAGCGGAATTCCGTCGAGCAAGACTTTCGTATGTCGAGACTCCGCTCCACGAATGAACACCGACGTCTGCTGGCCGGGTGATCCGGATCGGACAACGTCCAGCCCGGGAGTTCCCCGCAGTGCGTCCTGCAACAGTGGACGGCCACTCTCACGAAGCTGATCACCGGAAATCACTGTCACCGAACTGCCGTTTTGCTCGCGCAGAATCTCGGTGCGCGTCGACGACAAAATCGCTCGACCACTGAGCGCTGACCGGGGAAAACGTCCGATGACGTCCGTGGGACCCAGGACGGGTGGCGGGTCGACAATCGGGGCTTCCTGCGCCCACAACGTCGGCGTCATCAACAGCCACGCGAGGCCCCAATACCGGTTCAGAATCCTTGTGGTTCCAGCCAACAGAGCAACGTTGGCAAACCCAGCAGCACGTCCGGAATTTCTCAAACAGGTTCCGGAACTGGCCACAGCTTCCCTCGCCGCAGGGAGCCCCGCGACCCGTTTGCCCAATCTAGACAACAACATCTAATACGAGTGTCGGCATTCAAAGACCGTGCTGACCACACGGATTTTGCACATTGCAACAGTTGCAACGGTTGGATTGCGCACCCTTCAGTCACGAAACGGTGCCGCCTGGAACGCCGCCTGCTGATCACTCGATCTCGCTGCGGAACGATCACCTTTGTGAACAACCAGCCGGTGCCTCAGCACCAGTGGCCGCTTCCGGAGCAAGGGGACCGCGTTGCGGCCCGGATACGCCACGTTCTGCATGCCGTAGAAACGCAGCAACCATTTCGGTGGGAACTCCGGCAGCCGTTTGTCGCAGAGAATCGACAAACCGCTCACCGACTCCCCATCACCAAAACGGCCGCTGATGTCAGCCCAGGGACTCTGCGAGCCGACCGAATCCTGTTTCAGTAACCCACGTCGATCGTGAATCGCCATTTGCCGAGGAGGTTTCACGCGAACGGTGAACCCGGAGTACCCCTTGACATTTTCCGACCCGCCGATCTTCACCTCGTCAAGCAACGCCGACAATCTGATCCGGAAGTCAATATGCCTCACATCACCGACACAGTGAAACACCCGGAACCGCCCCCTCTCTTCAACCATCGGCCGTTGCTGACCGTTTTCATCGACAATGTGCTTCGAAGTCCATTCGACCCTTGTCGACAGCGTCGCGAAGACGGGTCCCGCTTCAGACACCGAAACCTCCCGAACGACCGGAAGAAAATCCTTGTTGACCCAGGGATCACCGGCTCGAATCTTGCCAACCAGCAACTGATGCCAAGCCCAGAAAATGCCGTGATGATGAGGATGATCCTTGGGGAAGTCCTGTGTCAGCACTTCACCATCGAGCCCGTAAAGTGGGTGAAAGTAATTGGCAGCCACATGCGCACCGTTGTCCAGTGATCGAGGTGCACGGTGATAAAACATCACCTTCTGGCCCCCGTCCCGACATTCAAACCCTCCGGCCGCAGCGACAAATCTCACCCCGGCCTCCTCTCCCGTGGGCGTTTTCACATCGCATGCGAGTCGAAGCCGCCTCCCGTCAGCCTGGCCCTTCCGGACAGCCGCCAGTAACCAGGCAGTCCGCCCATCGGACTGGCACTGCGCAACCACGCTGCCCGGGCCCAGGGCCTCATGGCGTACGACCAAAACGCTCCCAGGCTCAACGGTCCCTTTCACCATCGCCTGCAACGGAATCCGCAGCCCTGTGGGCAGCCCTTTGGGAAGTTCCAGCGACAGAAACACGCGATCCGCTGCGCCCAGTCCCTCGACCTGACACAACGCCGAGACCGCAACCACCACCGAGATCCATGTTGAGCGATGGCTCATTCCGACTCTCCCGTAACGACTTCGGACGCATCGGCGACCGTTCCCACCGCCAGTATACTCGGCGCTTGGTTACAATACCTTCATGGACCTCACGCTGACATCCTTGGGATGGGCCCTCTGTGGGCTGTGGTGCGTCGGCATGGGATTGCCACTGCTGACTCTGTGGTGGCGGCGTTTCCCGAAACTGGCCCGGAGAACACAGGCTCCGGAGGTCCTGCCAAAGGTGACAGTGGTGGTTACCGCCAAGGACGAAGGCGATCGGATTTCCAGCTGTCTCTCGTCCCTGCTCGCATCCGACTATCCGGATCTCCAACTGATCGCCGTCAACGATCGGTCCCAGGACACCACGGGACAGGAAATTGACAGGCTTGCAGCAACCGACGCGCGGACGCGAGCCGTGCACATCGACGAATTGCCCCTCGAATGGCTGGGAAAAAATCACGCGATGTGGCAGGGAGCCAGGCAGGCGAGGGGAGACTGGATCCTGTTCACCGATGGCGACGTCCTCTACCAGCCCGACACCATTCGCCTGGCGGTGTCCTGGGCACTGAGACAGCGACTCGACCACCTGGCGATCATTCCGTCGATGTTGACCGGCGGTTATCTCGAAACCGCCCTGGTATCGTTCTTTGGATTGATTTTCGCTGCCGCAACACAACCCTGGCTGATCCGCATGCCGACCAGGCACTTCTATGCCGGCGTAGGAGCTTTCAACCTCGTTCGCCGTGATTTCTACGAGGCGGCTGGTGGCCACCACCCGTTAGCCTACGAGATCGCCGACGACCTGCGGCTGGGCCAGTTGCTCAAGCGGCACGGAGCCCGCGCCGACCTGCTCGTGGCCGGCGACCTCCTGCAAATCCGTTGGCAACAGTCGGCCTGGACGACAATCACCGGCCTTGAGAAGAACGGGTTCGCCGCGCTGAAATTTTCGATTCCTCGCACCTGCCTCCTCGTGACATCGGCAATCCTGTTTTTTTTCGCACCGGTGCTCGCCTTGGCTCTGTGCAGCGGCCCTGTCACCTGGGGTTTCGCCGCCGCCTTGACGGTCTCTCACCTCTGCTATTCGGCGGGCGCCCATGTGCTGGGCACGCGGCCCTGGGTTCTTCCAATGCTCCTGCCGTCGGCACTCGGCATCCTTTTCGCGTTCCTCCGTTCGATGGTCATCACGCTCCGGCAGGGCGGAGTCCGCTGGCGCGATACGTTTTACCCACTTGGGGAACTCAGACGCCGGATGTACCGGTAGACATTTCTCGAGCCGCATCCTCGGACACAAGCAACTGCACTTTTCTGCCACCGTTTCCATTTCCCGGCAGGTCGTTCCGACATCAACTCCCTAGGGGTTGAAATCAATCCGAGCGAGACCTAAATTCGGGAGTTCCAGTAACGGCCCTTTGCCGTTTACGGATGGTCACCGGAGAGAAACTGAATGGGTCGGCACACCGGACCTAAAGCGCGTATCAACCGTCGCCTGGGCGCGATGATCTTCGAGAGTTCCGGCGCTGTTCGCGCTGCCGAACGGCGGGACTACCCTCCCGGCATGTCGCAGCGGCGGCGCAAGCCCTCCAACTACGCGATCGCCCTGCTCGAAAAACAGAAGATCAAGTACTACTACGGTTTGCGTGAGCGCCAATTGCGGCGTTACTTCGAAGCGGCAAAAGGAATGCAGGGCAACACTGGCGAACAGTTGTTGATGCTCTGCGAGCGCCGTCTCGACAACGTGATCCGCCGGGCCGGCTTCGCCGACACCCGCCCACAGGCTCGCCAGGGCGCATCACACGGTCATTTCCAGGTCAACGGCCGCACCGTTACGGTCCCGTCAATTCGCATCAATGCCGGTGACGTGATCTCGGTTCGCAACCGGCCAAATCTCAAGACGCTCTACGGATCGCTGCTCGACTCGGGTTCGACCAACGACGCCGACTGGATTGACGTCGACACGGACAACCTGTCTGCCACCGTCACTGCTCTGCCAACCGCCGAAGACGTCAGCCTGCCCGTGGATGTGGGCAAGGTCGTCGTCTTCTTGTCGCGATGAGCTTGGGAGTGCTGTAACCCCGCGGTCGTCACACAGGACCGACCCGATGCACCAACCGTATCCCGCCGTCATCCTGCTATTTGGTGCTCCCGGAAGTGGCAAAGGCACACAGGGTGTTGTCCTTGGTGCTCTGCCGGGCTTCTTTCATCTCTCCAGCGGCGAGATCTTTCGCGGGCTTGACCCGGATTCGGCTGACGGGCAGGCTGTTTCCGAATACACCTCCGGTGGCGACCTCGTCCCGGACGACTTCGCCATTTCGCTGTGGCGAAAACAACTCGCCAGCCTGATCGCTGACGGATCATTCGCCCCTGACCGCCAGATCCTCCTTCTCGATGGCATCCCGCGGAACGCGGCACAGTGCGAGATGATCGCTGGAGACGTTGACGTGAAACTCGTTCTGCACCTAGCGGGCAATGACCACGAACCGCTTGTCCAGCGCATTCTCGATCGCGCCAACCAGCAGGGGCGCCCCGACGATGCGGTCGAATCGGTCGTGCGGCACCGGTTCGACGTCTACCAGTCGGAATCGGCCCCCGTACTCGACCACTACCCGGACGACCTTCGCGGCGATGTCGACCCGATAGGACTTCCCGGCGAGGTGCTGGGCCGAGTCCTGGATCTCGTGCTGCCCGTGCAGCAACGGTTTCTCAGCGACGCCGCCGAGTAACGGGCCGCGACGCGCCGCGGCTATGACGCATCCAGCAGCGACCTGCGAATCCGGTCCAACTCCTCCAGCGCCGCCAGTGGAGTCATGGACTCGATATCCATCCCGCGAATTTCTTCCAGCAACGGGTGGGGTGGCGTCTCGAAGAGAGACAACTGCCGACTGGAGGTCGGTCCGGTTGGCCGCGTCGGCATGCGAGGACGTCCCTCCTCATCCAGGTGGTCGGATTCGAGCGTTTCCAGGATCACGCGAGCGCGATCTATCACGTCACCGGGAACGCCGGCCAGTCGGGCCACGTGAATGCCGTAGCTCTTGTCAGCCGACCCCTCGACGATTTTGTGCAGGAAGACCACTTCCTCGTCCTGCTCATGAACGGCCACATTCAGATTGACCGCACCGCCCAGAGTCGACGTCAATTCGGTCAATTCGTGGTAATGCGTCGCGAACAGTGTGCGGCAACCAACCCGGTCGTGCAGATGTTCGGTGATCGCCCATGCCAACGAGATCCCGTCGTACGTGCTGGTGCCGCGTCCAATCTCGTCGAGAACGACCAGACTGTGTCGACTGGCGGCGTTGAGGATCCGGGCAGTCTCGGTCATTTCGACCATGAATGTGCTCTGCCCCTTACTCAACTCGTCGCTGGCCCCAACCCTGGCGAACACCCGGTCTGCGACCCCGACCCTCGCCTCACTGGCCGGAACAAACGACCCCATCTGCGCCAGGATGGTCACGAGAGCCGCCTGCCGGATGTAGGTGCTCTTTCCGGCCATGTTCGGCCCGGTGATGATTTGCATATGACCGGTTGCCCCGCCAATCCGAACGGCATTGGGCACAAACTCGCCAGTGGGCTGCATCCGATCGAGCACCGGATGGCGACTTTCTCTCAAATCCAGAATAGGCTCCTCGGCCAACTCGGGGCGACAATAGCCCCGCGACGCCGCCAGGACCCCCAGTCCGGCCAGCACGTCCAGGCGGGCCAGCACACTGGAAGAGGCCTGAAGTCTTAGGCATTCGCCGGCCACCGCCTCACGCAGCTCACCAAAAAAACCCTGCTCAAGTGCCACTGCCTGTTCTTCGGCTCGCAACACCTTCTCCTCGTGCTCCTTCAACTCCGGAGTCACGTACCGTTCCTGGTTCTTCAACGTCTGCTTGCGAATGTACTCTTCGGGAACCTTCGCCAAGTGGGCGGCGGTCACCTCCAGGAAGTACCCGAACACTTTGTTGAACCCGACCTTCAGGTTGGGTATCCCTGTCCGTTCGCTCTCGCTGGCCTGGTAAGCCGCTATCCATTCCTTGCCACCCCGTGCCAGATCCCGCAATCGGTCCAACTCGACGTCGAACCCATCACGGATGATGCCGCCGTCGGAGACCAGCAACGGAGGATCGTCGACCAGCGTCGCGGAAACCCGTTCCAGCACATCGGAACACAAGTCCAGGCGTTCCTCGAGTTCCCCCAGCAAGCACGCATCGCGTTCGGAAAGCAATTGCTTCAACTGCGGCAGCCTCGCCAACGTTCCAGAGAGACATCCCAGGTCCCGAGGCGAGGCCCGCCCGGTCGCCACCCGAGACGTCAGGCGTTCAAGATCGTAGATCCCCTTAAGCTGCTCCCGGACCTCACGGCAGACCGCGGGGCCACCACGAAACTCCTCAACCGCATCCAGCCGGGAGGCAATCTGAACGATGTCGGTCAACGGATTCGAGAGCCATTCACCCAGCAACCGGGCGCCCATCGATGTCACAGTTTCATCCACAACCCCCAGCAGGCTTCCCTCTCGATTCCCATCAACCAGTGTCCTGGTCAACTCCAGGCTCCGCCGGGTCGCCTCGTCGATAACCAGGAACTGGCTGCTCGAGTAAGCCTCCAGGCGTGCAACGTGGGGCAGGGCACTGAGGTGATTTTCAGCGGCATACGCCAGCAGCGCTCCCGCCGCGGTCGCTGCGGCGATGTCGTCGTCACTGAAATCGAACCCCTCCAGCGTACGGGTACCAAAATGGTCCAGCAGCGTCTGCCGGCAGGCATCGACCCCAAATTGCCATGCCGCCCGATGCGCCAGGCTGATCCCCAGTTGGTCAGCCAGCCACCCCAGGCCAAGTTCTTCAACCGTGTCTTCGCACACCACGCACTCGGCCGGCGACAACCTGGCCAGTTCGTCGGACAAATCCGTCAAGGTGACGGTCGTCGCCTGGAATCGACCCGTGGACAGTTCCAGCCAGGCCAGGCCGATCCCATCTCGCGTCGAAGCCACCCCCGCGATGTAGTTGTAGGCCCTGGGATCCAACAGCGCCGGATCTGTCAACGTTCCGGGCGTCACCGTCTGGGTCACCTCCCGCCGCACCATCCCCTTGGCCGTCTTGGGGTCCTCCACCTGATCGCAGATCGCCACCCGGTATCCCGCTCGGATCAGCTTCTGCAGGTAGCCATCCAACGCGTGGTAAGGAAACCCTGCCATCGGAACCGGGTTGTCGGAATTCTTGTCGCGACTGGTCAGAGTCAGCCCCAGCACCGGGGCCACCACTTCCGCGTCCTCGAAGAACAACTCGTAAAAATCCCCCATCCGGAACAGCAACACGGCCTCCGGATTTTGCCCTTTGACCTCGGTATACCGCTGCATCATCGGGGTCAGCTTGGCGGCACGCCCCTTGGTGGGTTTCGGGCGGGACTGTCCGTCGGCAGCAGTGTCAGCGGTCTCCGGCGGCCCAGCTGGTTCACCGGTATCCTCTGAATCGGGCCGCTGGTGTGCTCCGGAATCCGCCATGACGCCGGTGTCGCAAAAGGTCGGGAACAGATGAATACGAGGCCAATCAGCCTCGCGTTTCGGGGAACAACTGGCTGACGCTGGTGCGTTCGTGAATCGACCGTATCGCATTGGCGAACAGTGGAGCCACGCTGACCACCTCTACATTCTGGGGCAACGGTTCAAAGGCGGTCTCAATCGTGTCGGTGATCAGCATCTTCTTGATCACGCTACCGCCAATCCTGTCCGCAGCCCCCTTGGAGAACACTCCGTGGCTGACTGCCGCGTAGACACCACGTGCCCCACGCTGCTTGAGCACCTCGCCGGCGCTGACCAGGGAACCACCGGTAATCGTAAAGTCATCGACCACCAGAACGTTTTTGTCCGCGACATCACCAACGATCTCCAGCACCTCCGCCTGTTCGTCGTGGCCAGTCCGTTGCTTGCTGCCGAAGACAGCCGGAACGTCGAGCACTCGTGCGTAATCAACCGCATCCTTGGCAAAACCGGTGTCGGGACTGCACACGACCAGGTCGGGAATCTCCATGGTTCGCACGTGGTCACAAATGGTGTGACGGGCGTAAAGATGATCGACCGGGATGCGGAAGAAGCCCTGGATCTGTGGACTGTGCAGATCCATGGTCAACACCCGATCCGCTCCCGCCGCCTCGATCGCGTCGGCACAGACCCGGGCCCGGATCGAAACCCGCGGCTCATCCTTCTTGTCGCCCTTTGCATAACTGAAAAAAGGGATCACGGCGGTCACGTGCTGTGCACTGGCCCGCTTCAGAGCATCAATCCAGAACAACAACTCCATGAAATTGTCGTTGACCGGAAAGTGAACCCCCTGGATCACGTACACATCCCGGCCGCGAACATTCTCCTTGACGCGCACGAACACATTGCCCTCGCTGAAGACATGTGCGTGACAAGGAACCAGCGGCACCCCCAGGCCGTCAGCGACGGCCTGGGCCAGAATCGGATTGCCCGAACCCGGCAACACTGCCAAGTCACCCTGGGGTGCCTGGAACGGCTGAGCCCGGGGGCCGGATCGAGCGATCGGATTGTCGGCGGCGGCGTTCATCGGGAGCATGATATACAAGGTCACCACAACCCGAAAGCCGACCCACACGGGGATTGACGCCCCTCGCACGGCCGCCTATCACACTTCCAGTCCCAACTCACCCTCCCTCTCGACCGACTCCGTCACCGTGCAGCGAATCCACAACTTCTCAGCCGGTCCTGCGGTGTTGCCCGAGCCGGTACTTTCTGCGGCACGGGAGCACCTGCTGTCGCTGGGTGAGACCGGTATCGGGATCCTCGAACATTCACACCGCGGTGACACCTTCGGCGAGGTGCTGTCATCGGCCGAGACGAGGATCCGTCGCCTGGCCAACATCCCCGACGACGTCGCCGTGCTGTTCCTCCAGGGTGGCGCATCACTGCAGTTTGCCATGGTCCCCGCCAACCTGCGCCCTGCCAACACAATCGCCGACTACATCATCAGCGGCACATGGTCGTTGAAAGCGATGGAGGCGGCTCAAAGTGACGGGGCCGTCCACGTCGCCTCTTCGTCCCAGGACTCCGTTTTCCGGAGCCTCCCCGGACCGCCGCAGTGTTCCGACAGCCCGGCCTATCTCCACTACACCTCCAACAACACCATCGCCGGCACACAGTTCTCAACGCCACCGAACCCACCACGTGGCGTTCCGCTGGTCTGCGACGCCAGCAGCGACATCTTCTCGAGGCCAATCGACCTGAATGCTCACGACCTGGTCTACGCTGGGGCACAGAAGAACCTCGGCCCGGCTGGCCTGACCCTGGTGATGATCCGAAGGACTCTGCTCGACACAGCGGTTGACAGCCTCCCGGCGATCAACCGCTACATCACACACGCCAACGCGGGTTCCCTCTACAACACACCACCAGTCTTCTCCATCTTTGTCACCAACCTGGTCCTGGAATGGCTGGAAGAGCAGGGAGGCCTTTCGGCAATCGCCGAACGCAACCGTACTCAGGCGTCCCGACTCTATGAGCGCATCGACGCCAGTCGCGTCCTTTCCGGCCGGGCCGACATTTCCGCGAGATCGTTGATGAACGTGGTGTTTTCGGCTGGCAGCCAGTCGGCCGACGATCGTTTCGTAGAACACTGCCATCGGGCGGGCCTGGTTGGACTGAGGGGACACCGCAGTGTGGGAGGGTTGAGGGCGAGCCTGTACAATGCCCAGCCGGACGCAGCCGTTGATCGACTGCTGGAGGTGATCGACGCCTTCGAAGCGGAGCAGGCCGAGTGAGTGACGACAGCCCAGAGACCCCCGAATCGACACCGGTCGATGCCCAGGACATGGCGCATGCCGACATCGGGCTGGTCGCGGCGTTGAAGATCGAACTGGCCCCGTTCCTGCAGAGGTGCCTGACACCCAAGAAGTACACCGGTGGAGAGTTCACATTCCGAGGCGGACGTTACGACGAGGCCCGCGTTGCCATCGTCGAATCGGGTCCCGGATTCGCTCGTGCCCGCCGCGCCACGCAGGCTTTGCTCGAAGCCCACACTCCCGCATACGTCGTATCCTGCGGGTTCTCCGGCGGACTGCGGCCCGAACTGAAACTCGGCCACATCGTGATGGCCAACGCGATCACCGACACACACGGCCATGACATGCTATTGGACTTCTCTCCGCCGAAACAACTGCCGCCGGGCGTGCATGCCGGGCGACTGGTCGTCGTCGACGAACTGGTGCGGACGACCGAGGAGAAGGCGGCACTGTCAGAAGCCCACGACGCACTGGCCGTCGACCTTGAGAGCCTCGCCGTGGCCCAGGTCTGCCGTGACAGGGGTGTCGGTTTCATGGCCGTCCGCGTCATCAGTGATGACCTCGAGACGGATCTCCCTCCAGAAATTCACTCGGTGCTTGCCGCCACGCCCGGCCGCCGCGTCGGAGCCGCCCTCGGCTCACTTTTCAAGCGGCCGGGCAGCTACAAGGATCTGTGGAAACTCCGCGAACAGGCCCGTTTCGCGGCCGAACGGCTCGCCCAGTTTCTTGACGGTGTCATCGAACAACTCCATGGCTCGATTTCTCCTGATTGAAGCTCCTCGCGTTTCTCTTCTTTCCCGGGCCCCACCCACCCATGCGACACTGGATCCTCGAAGAAACCAACTACGGCCACGTCCGTGACAACCGATACGATGTTGCCGTACTGCCATTGGGGGCGACCGAGCCACACAACCTGCACCTGCCCTACGGGACCGACATTTTCGAGGCCTCACAAATTGCCGCCCAGGCGGCCGAGGCCGCATGGGACCACGGTGCCCGGGTTGTTGTCCTGCCCACTGTCCCTTACGGGACCCAGACCAACCAGCACGCATTCCCCCTGGCCATGAACCTGTACCCCTCGACCCTGGGCCGCGTCATCTCCGACCTCGTCGAGTCTGTCCACCGGGCCGGAATCTCGAAACTGCTGATCCTCAACAGCCACGGCGGAAACGAACTCAAGAGCGTCCTGCGGGAACTGATCGGAGGCCCTGTCCACCTGTTTTTGTGCGACTGGTTCCGCAGCATCTCGGCTGACGTCCAAGCCGAGTTGTTCGAGGATCCCGGCGATCACGCGGGAGAAATGGAAACCGCACTGGCACTGGCCTATTTCCCGGACCTCGTCGCTCACGACCCCGAATCCGGTCGCCTGTCTGCCGACGACGGGGCCGTCCGTTCGACCCGTTTTGACGCTGTCAACAACGGCTGGATCTCGATCACCCGCCCCTGGCATCTGCTGACGACCAACACCGGTGTCGGCAACCCGCACCCGGCCACCGCCGAATCTGGCCGGAAGCTGATGGCAACGCTCGTCGAGAGACTCTCCGGCTTCCTCATCGAACTGGGCGAAGCCGACGTTGATGACTGCTTTCCCTACCCATCTGCCTGAGCAATTCCGCCATGAAGATCTGGCTCGTCGCGATCACCACGTTGACCGTGGCCCACATTTCGGCGCCACTGCCAGCCGCCGACAAACTCCCGGCCTTCAACAGCGTTCGCACCGCTGGACCAGACTTTGCGGTGCAAGGGGAATACGTTGGCACGGTCGGCAGCACGTATCCCATCGGAATCCAGCTGATTGCGCTGGGCGGTGGAAAATTCGAGGGCATCATTCATGGCGGAGGTCTTCCCGGCGCTGGCTGGGACGGCAAGACACGCTTTTACCTCCGAGGGGAACGTGATGGCCGAACCACACGACTCGAAGGCGTCCACGGTGAACGGCTGCGGTTCGTCAATCGCAACTTTGAGGCTGTCATCCAAGACGGCCAACTGTCCGGACGGGCCCTGATGTTCCTCAATCACGTCAAGAACCCCACTTGCCTGTGTCGACGGGTCCTTCGCACCTCACCGACCCTCTCCAAGAAACCACCCGCTGGAGCCGTCGTCCTTTTCGACGGCAGTTCGACTGATGCCTGGGCCGGCGGCAAGATCGTTGACGACCGGTTGTTGGCCGAGGGAACGAAAACCAAACGGTTGCTGCGGAACTACCACCTGCACCTGGAGTTCCGAACCCCGTTCATGCCCACCGCCCGGGGCATGCAACGTGGCAACAGCGGTGTCTACCTCCAGGAACTGTGGGAGGTGCAGGTGATCGACTCCTTTGGGTGGACGACCGAAAACCAGAAATACGAGCGACTCTCACACGTTGGCCGGTGTGGTGGCATGCACGAATTGGTGATGCCGGCGGTGAACATGTGCCTTCCACCATTGTCCTGGCAGACTTTCGATATCGACCACACCGCAGCAACCGTTGACGAAAACGGTCGCACCAAAACCCCTGCGATTTTGAGTGTTCGGCACAACGGCGTGCTGATACACGACCGCCTGATCCTGCCACCCACGCCGGCTTCGGCTACAACACTCCCTCATCGCAACCACCTCCCTGGACGGCTCTACCTGCAACAGCACGGCAACCCCGTCCGTTACCGCAACATCTGGATCGTGGAGCGTTAGCAAATGACCGACCCCACCGGCGAATTCTCCGACCGGATCGTCGTCGTAACAGGCGCCTCCCAGGGCATCGGTGCCGCCACAGCCCTGGCGTTCGCCCAGGCCGGAGCAACTGTTGTCGCCGGCTGCCCGGCTCTTGAAAGCGAACGGCACCGCCAGGCCGTCGCCGACTGGCGTGAAGCAGCCGGTTTGTCCGCCGAACGCGTGGCACCGATCACTGCTGACGTGTCGCAAGTCGAAGAGGTGACCCAATTTTACGACACGGTCAAAAAACATTTCGGCCGCGTTGACGTGCTGGTCAACAATGCCGGAATCAACCGCGATCACACGTTGGCCAAAATGACCGACGAGGAATGGAGAGCAGTCCTGGCGGTCAATCTCGACGGCACCTTCTTCAACTGCCGCGGCGTACTGCCATTGATCGTCGAGAAGGGCCGCATCATCAACATCTCCTCGATGGTCGCCCAGACAGGCAATTTCGGCGTCGCCAACTACGCAGCCAGCAAGGCGGGCATCTTGGGGCTCACCAAGAGCCTGGCACTGGAACTCGCCCCCCGAGGAATCACCGTCAATGCCGTGTGTCCCGGATTCATTGACACCGACATGACAAAGGGCATTCCAGACGACATTCTCCAGGGATACCTTGAGCGAATTCCGCTCGGCCGAGCCGGTCTCCCCGAAGACGTTGCCGCAACCGTGCTGTTCCTTGCTTCCCCGGGGGCCGGCTACCTGACCGGGCAGAGCCTGGGTGTCAACGGCGGCCTCTACACCGGCGACTGACCCCGGCCACCGATCGGCACAGCCGATCACCCGGCGCGGTGAATTGCCACCAGGTCACTCAACAACGACTGCCCGGTGGCCTCCTTCCCTGCACCGGCCCCGACGATTGTCACCGGCCCGACAAGGTCGGTCTCCATCGTCACCGCATTTGTCACCCCGCCGACCGAAGCCAACGGATCACTCAGAGGAAGGGCCACCGGCGCAACGGACGCCACAACTTTCCCGTCACGCCGCTCGACCTGTCCAATCAATTTCCATCGCTGCCCGAGCCCCGGGGCAGCCGCCACCGCTGCAGCATCCAGTCCTGTGATCCCTTCTCGTGAGACGTCCGTCACACCAATCTCCGCCCCCAACACCACGTTGGCCAGAATCACGACCTTGGCAAGCACGTCAAAACCCTCGACGTCTGCCGTCGGATCCGCCTCGGCATAGCCCAGTTCCTGTGCTGTCGCCAGCGCCTCGTCGTACGGTCGCCCCTGCTCCATCTCGGACAGAATGTAGTTTGTGGTCCCGTTGAGGATGCCCCGAACCCGTACGAACTCGCAACCGGCAAGGGCTTCAGTCGCCGTCGACAAGACCGGCGTCCCGCTCATCACCGTGCCTTCGAAGCGAAACTGCAGTCCCCGAGACTTCGCCACGTCCTTCAATTCACTCCAGGCCAGCGCCACCGGCCCCTTGTTGGTAGTCACCACGTGAGCCCCTGCCTCGAAGGCCGCGCGGCAATGAGACACTGCAGGCTCACCGGTCTCGATATTCGTCACGGTCACTTCAACGACCGTATCCGCGCCGCTATTTCGAATCGTTTCCAGACTGTCCCAATCGCACACCTGGTCCGAGTAGGCCGAAAGCGCCCCCGGTTCGGCGCCTCGACTGGCCACCAATTCGAGCACCCGGCCGAGATCCAGGCCGTCAGCATCGAAGCAACTGCCGTGGTACACGTCAGAGACGGCGACAACGCGAGCACCAAAACCGAATTCTTCGAGTAGCAGCTCGCGTTTCTCGCGGAGAATCTCCACCAACCCACGGCCAACGGTGCCAAACCCGATCAGGGCCAGTTTCTGTGACGCCATGAAGATACCCGGTTCAAGGTCTGTAAATTCCGCAACGGAGAATACCCGATAGACGCTCCGCTGGGCAGCGTCCCGACCGGGGCCGTAGTGGCCTCCGACAGGGTCCAGAAGTTACAAGGGGGGGACAGGACATGCTTATGCCAACCCACTTTCGTTCCGCCTTGGCCATCCTGCTGATCGCACCGCTCTGCGCAGTGGCGGAAACTCCGGCCGAACGCCCCTGGTCGTTGCGGCCGGTAGTGCGACCGCAGATCCCGGTCGCCGACACCGATGGCTGGGCCCGCAACCCCATCGACGCCTTCGTCTGGCAACGGCTGGCGGCGGCGAAGATCACTCCATCGGCCGCAGCGAACCAGCGGACGTTGGTTCGGCGGGCGTGGTTCGACTTGCTGGGCCTCCCTCCCGGCCACCTGTTGCCCGACACCGACATCCTGGCCAATCCCGGGCGATGGGCCGCCGAAGTCGACCGATTGCTGGCCAACCCACACTACGGCGAACGCTGGGGCCGCCACTGGCTGGACGTTGCCCGCTATGCCGACACCAAGGGGTACGTCTTCTTTGAAGACCGCGTCTTCCCCTGGGCCTGGACATACCGCGATTACGTCATCACGACCTTCAACGATGATCTTCCCTACAACCGGTTTGTCGTTGAACAACTCGCCGCTGACCAACTCGATCTCGACGACCAACCGAAATCTCGTGCCGCGATGGGGTTCCTGACACTCAGCCCACGTTTCATGAACAACCTCCACGACCAGATTGACGACCAGATTGACGTGGTCACACGAGGGTTGATGGGACTGACGGTTACATGTGCGCGTTGCCACGATCACAAATACGACCCCATCCCGCAGGCCGACTACTATTCCCTCTACGGCGTCCTTCGCAGCTCCTCCGAACCGATCGTGCCGCCGGAACTGCAACGCCCCAGCCAGAGCGAAGCTCACCGAAAGTTCCGAGCCGAACTCGACAAGCGTTCCCAGGCAATCCGTGCGTTCATCATCAAGGCGCACGCCAACATGCTCACGGCGTCCAGAAAACGGGCCGCCGAGTATCTCCTGCAGGCCCAGAGAACCCTCGCCCAACCACCAACCGACGATTTCATGCTGCTGGTCGAGGCCGGAGGCCTCAATCCCACGGTCGTCTTGAGGTGGCGTGTCTTCCTCGAGAGGCTCGTCTCGCGAGCGGCAATCGAGGAGTTTCGTGACCCGGTCTGGGGTCCGTGGCTGGCAATGGCCGAGCTTGACGAAGCCGAAGAGACAACCTTCGCCGAAGGCATCTCCCCACTGCTCAAGGGCCTTTCGTCCAACAAAGCCGGGCAAGCCCCCGTCAATTCCCGTATCCTCGCCGCCTTGAACAGCAGGCCTCCACAATCTCTCGACGAGGCATCCCGGCGTTACGGTCAGGTCCTGAACGCCATCGAGGCCGAATGGCAGTCCGCCAGAAAAACCGCCACCGATGCGAACAAGCCGCCACCAACGCGGTTCCGGGACTCCGACCGCGAACAACTGCGACAGGTGTTTCACGCGGACGACGCACCCGCGAACGTTCCACGCCTCTTTGGGTGGGGAGCCCTGGCGCTACTACCAGATCGCCCAGCACAGGGTCTCTACAAAAAACTCCGTAAAGAACTCGAACAGTGGTTGATCAAAGGGAAAGACGCTCCGCCGCGGGCCATGATCCTCTCCGAGAACGACACGCTGTACCGGCCCAGAATTTTCCAGCGAGGCAACCCCAACCGCCTGGGCGAACCGGTGCCCCGCCAACTGCCGGAGGCAATTTCGGGTCCGGACCGGACTCCCTTCAGGAACGGGAGCGGCCGCCTGGAACTGGCCAGGGCGATTGCGTCCCCGGACAACCCCCTGACGGCCCGTGTGATTGTCAACCGCGTTTGGCTGCATCACTTCGGAGAAGGTCTCGTCCGAACCACCAGCGACTTCGGCACCCGCGGCACACCACCCACGCATCCCGAACTCCTGGATTTTCTTGCCGACTGGTTTGTTCACGATGCCGACTGGTCCATCAAGAAATTGCACCGGCTGATCATGACCTCGGCCACCTACTGCCAGCGAAGCGACCATCGGCCCGGGGCCTTCTCCATCGACCCTGAGAACCGTCTGCTCTGGCGCATGCCGCGACGACGGCTCGCATTCGAAGCCATGCGGGACGCCCAGCTGGTTTTTTCCGACAGCCTGGACTCGCGATTCGGTGGCCCCGCAATCACGGGCATGTTCACCGCGGGCGATGTGTCGACCCGTCGGTCGATTTATGGGCACATTGACCGCATGAACCCGCCCGCACTCCTGAGAACCTTTGACGTCCCCAGTCCGCAGGCCAGTTGCGGTCGCCGCGACGAAACCACGGTTCCGCCGCAAGCTTTGCACCTGATGAATCACCGAACACTTCACGAGCTCGCCAGGCGACTGGCTGCCCGAACGACCGGGCCCCCACCTCGACGGATCCAACACCTCTTTGGGATCGTTTATTCCCGTCTCCCCTCCCCAGAGGAATCCACGGCGATCCTGAATTTCCTCAAGGGGTTCGAAGGCAAACCCGCGGAGTCCTGGACCGTCGTGGCCCACACACTGCTCATGTCCAACGAAGCTCAATTCATCGACTGACACGCCATGCTCACCCCCACGCCCAATCATCTGTTCGGCCCGCTGTCTCGACGCGAATTGCTCGAGCGTGGAGGCACGGGACTGGGCATGCTCGGCCTGGCAGCCGTCCTCGACCAGGCCGGAGAACTGGGGGCTGCCCCCACCCCGGACCCGACTCCGCTTCGAGACCGTTCCACTCATCCTCTTGCCCCTCGACCACCGCACTTTCCCGCCAAAGCGACCCGGGTGGTCCATCTGTTCATGAACGGAGGCCCCTCGCAGGTCGACACGTTCGACCCGAAACCAGAATTGACTCGCCGGCACGGACAGCCATTGCCCACCCGCAACCTGCGCACCGAACGCAAGACGGGCGCCGCGATGGGCTCTCCTTTTCGCTTCCGTCCTCACGGCGACTCAGGACTGCCTGTCAGTGAATTGTTTGAACTCACCGGCCGTCACATTGATGACATGTGCATCATTCGCTCGATGCAGGCCGACGTCCCCAACCATGAACCGTCGCTGATGCTGATGAACTGTGGCGACGCTCGACTTCCTCGCCCCAGCCTGGGTTCATGGTTGACCTACGGCCTGGGGTCAGAGAACCAGGACCTGCCCGGGTTCATCGTCCTTTGTCCGGGAGGGTACCCGATCTTTGAAACCCGCAACTGGCGAAGTGCATTCCTGCCCGGGGCTTACCAGGGCACTCATATCGACACCAAGCAGTCCGACGTCCGCAAGCTGATCGCCAACCTGACCAACACCCGGCTGTCATCAACCGGGCAACGGCAACAGATCGATCTGCTGGGCCAACTCAATCGCCGCCACCGTGACAGTCGTCCCGGGGACGGCCGACTGGATGCCCGACTGCAGAGCTTTGAACTGGCCTTCCGAATGCAGACTGCCGCCACCGACGCGTTCGATATTTCGCGGGAACCCAAACACACACAACAACTCTACGGCGAGTCCATCCACGGCCGTCAGATGTTGATCACCCGCCGACTGATCGAACGGGGCGTCCGCTGCGTCCAGGTCTGGACCGGGGCCAGCCAACCGTGGGACAACCACAGCCAACTCCAGAACAACCATCGCAAACTGGCAAAAGACTGGGACCAGCCGATTGCCGCATTCCTGACCGACCTGAAACAACGCGGCCTCTTCGATTCGACCCTGGTCCTGTGGGGCGGCGAATTCGGTCGCACGCCCGTGGCCGAGTTCCCGGCCCTGAATGGTCGCGACCACAACCACTACGGGTTCACCTGCTGGCTGGCCGGAGGAGGGGTTCGGGGCGGGCAAGCCTACGGAGCAACTGACGACTTCGGGTTCCGGGCCGTCGAGAACCCGGTCCACGTACATGACCTGCACGCCACGATGCTGCACCTACTGGGTTTCGACCACGAACGGCTGACTTACCGTTTCGCGGGCCGGGATTTCCGGCTGACCGACGTCCACGGCCAGGTGGTGGAACAACTGATCGCCTGACCGCTCGGCCACAACGCGCTCAGACGTCACACAATGCGACGGCCTGCCGAAGCCCCCCCATCACGCATCCTCCTCAACCGTCCCAGCCTGGCAAAACGCAATCGCCGACAGGGCATAAACCGAGGCCACCCGCACCAACTCCGCCACCTGACACTCCTCGTTGACCGTATGGGCTCCCAGTGCCGCCGGGCCGTGCGTGATCGCAGGGACGCCACCCAGGGCCACAAATGCGTTCCCGTCGTCGACGAACGGCTTGGCCCCCACTGGCAACGCCTCACCGCTGACACCTGCCACGGCAGCCTGAAACGATCGGACCAGCGGATCGTCCTGGTCGACCTCATAGGCACCGCGAGACTCGGTGAAGTCGGCACAGATCGTCGTGCCCGTCGCATCAGCCACCTCGGACAGGATCGACTCGAATTCCTGTCGCACGGTGTGAAATGTATTTCCCGGAAGCCATCGCCTGGTGCCTTCGAGCACCAATTCGACCGGTGACTGATTGAAGATCTCGCCCGAATGCACCTGCCCGACGAACAGGCTCTCCCGCCCGGCCAGAGGATGCGTGAGTTGTTCGAGTTCCCGGTCAAGTGCGGAAAATCTCCCGATCAACTGGGCCCCAGCCGAAATCACGCTGGGCTGTTCGATTCCGCCCAGCACTTCATGACACGGCTCTCCGTCTCGAGCCACTCGCACCTGGAACATCGCCTGCCCCCGGCCCACAACCGGGCAGTTGTGGCAGTGGTACTCGGGCAGCAGCACACCATCCCCGGTGAACCCCTCGGCAATCAGTGTGTTGACCTGAGTTCCATCGCCCCAGGGAGCCTCGTGAAGATCGTGAGCCGTCAGCATCACGCCTCCCGACGACAGCAGATCACCGTCTCGCACGATCCGCATGGCCTCCACCGCGGCGGCCACTCCCCCTTTCATGTCCGACACACCGCTGCCGTACATCACGCCATCCTCAATCCGAGGAGGCACAAACGGCAGGTGCACCGTGTCGAGGTGTCCGTTGAACTGGAGCACGCGGCCCGGCTTTCCGGTATCGAACCTCGCGACGACCGCCGGAGACTTCGGGTGCCCCGTCACTGGCCTCTCCACGGCAAAACCCTCACCGGAAAGCAATTCGGCCAGCCTGTCGGCCACAGCACCGGCATTCCCGGTCGGACTGGGAATCCCGACCAACAGCGTGGCCGTGTCGAGCAACCGCTGTTCATCCACCGACTGACCAACGAGCGACACGACCTGTTCACTGATTGATTCGGACATTGCCAGACCGTCCCCGTTCCCATCCACGTGTTCCCGTTCCGGAGATTATGTTGGCATCGGCCCTGGAGTCGCAAGCAGGTCCGGATTGGCCACAGTCACCAAAGACCGACTGCTGCAATCCCACGACTGACTCGCCAAGATGGGGGGATTGTTGTTCTAGAGGCGTTGTTCGTGCAGGACCTGTACCTGGGACTGGCTCTCATGGCGATGTTGTCGGCGATCGCGTTCGCCGCCGGCATCGCCCTGGCCGGTGACCACCGCTGGATAGGAAACGGGATGGCCGTGGGCACCGTCCTGCTGACCATTCTCTACATCCGGTTCGGATGGGACGACATTCGGCTCGCCAAGCTGCTACCGGTTTCCAACCTGGTCATTGTCGGAAACCTTCTGCCGTTATCCTCGACGTTCCTGGCTGGAATCGTCTGGAGACGAATCGCCCACTGGCGGCGGGTCGTCGGCGTCACGGCACTTTGGATTGCCGGCGGTTATGCCGCCGTCGCCCCGCTGCTCGTTCGCACCCCAGTGTGCAAGGACAACTGGACTGACATCGGCGTCTGCCTGCAAACCACTCCGGCCACCTGCACACCCGCCTGCGCGGCCACGTTGCTGAGAATCCACGGCATCTCGGCCACCGAAGGGGAAATGGCTCGCCTGTGCCTGACCGGCCCTCACGGAACCAATTGGGCGGGACTTTACCACGCGCTGAAGGTCAAGACCAACGGCACCCATCTGGACGTCGTCATTCTTTCGGGCCCTCCGGCATCACTGCTCGAACAGATGGCGGGCCCCACCCTGGTTTCCGTCGGACTCCCCCTGGATACCGCTCCCAACTCCTACTATCGCACCAACTGGGTCTGGAACCCCGGTGAGCAACATTCGGTCATCGTGCTGGGCACAACCGAAGAGGGCCTGGTGCAGATTGTCGACCCCGATCCGCGAATCGAGTACGAGACATGGCTACGCAGTGACCTGTCGGCACTGTGGCGAGGCCACGGGATGGCCCTGGTCCGTCGCAAGTTCTCTCCTTGACGACCCAATGACAGGCCAACCACATTCCGATACGATTCCCCGCAGACATGCACTCTCTGGTCGTGTCCGACCGGAGACGTCCCCTCCCGGGAGCCCATTGATGCTCACCACGCACCGCTTGTTGTCCACCCTGACCCTGGCCGCCGTGTCCCTGATGCCCCCGGTGCCGGCTTCGGCGCAGGCGCCAGCCGACACCAAGGCCTCAAAAACCGACAAGGCCATATCGGCCGAGGACCTCGCGGCCAAGGCGTTGAAGTCGATCGTCGTCGTCCAGTTTGCCGGTCGCGACGGGCGTAATCGCGGACTGGGCAGCGGCTTCGTCATCGATGCTTCCGGGCTGGTGGCGACCAACCTGCACGTCATCGGCGAGGCCCGCCCCATCACCGTCACAACCTCTGACGGGAAGAAACACAATGTCACCGCGATCCACGCCACGGAGCGTGCCATGGACTTGGCCATCCTGAAAATCGACGCCAAGGGGTTGCCCCCTTTGCCGCTGGGTGACTCGAACAAGATCCGACAGGGACAGCCTATCGTCGCCCTCGGAAATCCACTGGGACTCAAGCTCAGTGTCGTCAAGGGCATCGTGTCTGGCTCTCGTGAGATCGAAGGCAAGCCCATGATTCAACTGGCGGTCCCAATCGAAGAGGGCAACAGTGGTGGCCCGGCCCTGGACAACCAGGGACGAGTGATCGGCATCCTGACCATGAAGCACCGCTACACGGAGAACCTGGGATTCGCCGTTGCGATCAACGCGCTGAAGCCCCTGATCAAAAAACCGAACCCGATACCGATCGGCCGGTGGCTGACTATCGGCGCGTTGGATGACGCCGATTGGGCGATCCACTACGGAGCTCGCTGGCGCCAGCGGGCCGGGCGAATTCATGTCGAAGGGCAGGGCACTGGTTTTGGCGGCCGTGCCGTCTGTTTCTCGAAACACGAAACCCCCAAGGGAACTTTCGAGGTCCAGGTCCGGGTCAAGCTTCACGACAACGACGGCGCTGCCGGCCTGATATTTGGCGTGGACGACAAGGACCGGCACTACGGGTTCTACCCGACCAGTGGCCAGATGAGGCTGACCCGTTTTGACGGCCCCACGGTCAACGAATGGGCCATCCTCAAAACACTGCCCGTGGCCAGCTATCGGCCCGGCGACTGGAACACGCTGAAGGTCCGGGTAACCCCCGAGCAAATCTCCTGCTACCTCAACGACAAGCTGGTCATTGAAACCAATGACACCCGCTACCGTACCCGGATCTGTGGCTTGGCCAAATTTCGTCACACACGGGCCGAGTATCGCTCTTTTCGGGTTGCCAAGACGCTGCCCCCGGCCGGGCCGACCGAGAAGGCCATTTCGACCATCACCGCCCTGGTCAAGGATCTCTCCGGGGACGGAGCGGTACCCGACGACCTTCTCGACAAACTCGTCCCACAAGGTGAATCCGGCCCCCAGGTGCTTCGCGACCGCGCCCGCCTCCTGGAACAACAGGCCACCCGTCTCCGAGAACTGGCTGGCCGGGTGCATCAACGTCGGGCCCTGGAGGCGATTGGTGCAGCCATCAAGCAATCCGACACGAAGATCGACCTGCTTCACGCGGCGATGCTGATCGCATGGCTGGACAACGACGAAGTGGATGTCGAAGCCTACCGACAGCAGTTTGATCGAATGGCGGCCAAGTTGAAGGCCACACTCCCCAAAGGGGCCACCGACGACCAGAAGGCGTCTGCCCTCCAGAAGTACTTCTTCAATGAGCAAGGCTTCCACGGCAGCCGCATCGATTACTACAACCGCTCCAACAGCTATCTCAACGAGGTGATCGATGACCGTGAAGGCCTGCCCATTTCACTCTCGGTTGTCTTCATGGAACTTGGGCGACGCATTGGCCTCGATGTCCAGGGCATCGGGATCCCCGGCCACTTCGTCGTCCGGGTCCCTGTCAAGAATGGTCCCGGACGACTCGTTGACGTGTTCGACGGAGGGCGGACGATGCCTCGAGCAGAAGCTGAGCGGCGAATCATCGAGAGGTTTCAGCAGCCACCGACCGGAGAGCAGCGCAAGAAAGTCATCGCCGAGTTTCTCGAGCCGGCCAAGCGAAAAGCCATCCTCGTCCGGATGCTCGGCAACCTCAGCGGAAGTGCCCAACAGCGATCCGATGAAGCGGCGATCCGACGTTACGCCGACGTAATCCTGACCATCGACCCGACCAATTTCACGCAACGCGGAATGCGAATCCAGCTCTCGCTTCGCAGCGGCCGTTATCAACAGGCATTGACCGACATCGACTGGTTGCTGGAACACCAGACGGATGTCATTGATGTCACTCGCCTGAGAGAACTCCGTCAGCAGGTCGAGCAGGCCAAGGCCTCTCAACGGTAGCGATCAGCGGTTCAAAGCCATTCTTGCGACACGCCCCATCCGGCCAACGCCACCCTCGGGAGCAACGTCGCCGATCACCACCGGCAACCACATCGGTCTCGCTGCCCGTTCGCCGGGCAACCGATCCAGCATCGGCAACTCCCCAGGAGCCATCTCGGGACGCAGGTGCTCGACCGGCGCGGGATGCAGGTAGAGTTTCCGGGCGGACACGAGCTTGGCCAGAGTGCTGGCCAGTTCCTTCGGAATCCCATACCAGAGAACGACATTGGGGTCCCCCCGCAACGCCAACCCCTGGTCTCCCGCTGTCTCGATGAACGGTGCGAAGTCCTCGACCAATTGCTGAAAGGTTACCTCGTTTCGCGTCCGCACGTATTCCACCAAAGCCGCTCGCACCTGCCCGTGCTCCGCCAGGGCCAGCCACTCCTCCTCCCCCTCGGTCTCCATTTCCGCTTCGAACGTCGCGTCACCGGCATGCCCATGCTCCTCCTCGAGCATCTGAACCACCCGGCTGTCCGGCGTAGCCGGACGACAACGGGCACTTGCCCATTCGCGAAGTTCAAAGATCTTCTCCTCCATGGTCACCGACAGCGGGACAGTCTCCTCTCGTGAAGTCTCCAGATCTTTCTGTGTCAACACCCGTCGCTGGTTGTAGCACTCGACCATCGCCGTCACGACGATCTGTTCGATCTCCGCGCCACTGTACCCCTCCGTCTGGCGAGCCAGTTCCTCCACATCGTACTTCTCAGGCTTCCAGCCCCGCTTGGACAGGTGAATGTCGAAAATCGGTTTCCGTTCGTGAAAGTTCGGCAGGTTGACGAAGAACAACTCGTCGAATCGGCCGCGACGCAACATCTCGGGTGGCAGTCGATGGATGGAGTTTGCCGTGGCTACGACGAAAACCTGCGAGCGATGCTCTTGCATCCATGTCAGGAACCGGCCCAGCAGCCGCGTCATCGTCGTTTCCTGGGCCTCCTCGCCGCTGCCGGAGAAACCCTTGTCGATCTCGTCGATCCACAACACCGCCGGCGCGATCGTCTCCACCAGGTTCAACACGTACCGCATGTTCTGTTCTGACTGGCCCTGGTCGGCAGACAACAGGTTGGACACATCCAGTCGAACCAACGGAAAACTGAGCAATTGGGCGATGGCACGGGAAATCAACGATTTCCCGCACCCCTGAACACCGAGCAGGAACACCCCTTTGGGAGTGGGCACGCCCTGTTCCTGGGCCCTGGTACTGAAAGCATCGGCCCGCTGCCGAATCCACTCCTTGAGACCCTCCAGGCCTCCCACGTCCATCAACCCCTCTTCGAGATCGTGGAACTCGAGCAGGTCCGACCCTTGCACCAGGTGTTTCTTTTCAGAGACCAACTGCCGGAACACGTCATCATCTACGGCATCCCGGCCCAACAACGCTCGCGCCAACGCCTTGCGGCCCTCCCGGGCCGTCAATCCCAACACCGCTTTCAGCAGTCGCTCCTGCGACGCGTCGTCGATCTCCAACACAGCAGCTTGCTGTTTTCGCCGATCCACCATCACTTCGTCCAGTTGCTCGCGCATCTCCTCCAGCCCCGGCAGCGGCAGGTCCATGGCAACTGCCTCAGTCTGCAACTCCACAGGGATCTCACACACCGGTCCCAGGAACAGCAGGCTCTTTCCCTGCTCGGTCAACGTGGGAACCAGATCCCTGAGCTTTCGAACCACGGCTGCATCACCCAGGAACGGGTGAAAATCCTTGAGCAAAAAAATGTGTTCCCGAGGGTAGGCGATGATGTCGTCAAGAAACTCCGCCACCGTACCAGCAGCACTTCCGTTGGAGATCGGTGGCTGCCAGCCTGATGTCGCCGACCAGATCACAAGACCTCGCTCGATCTCCTGAGCCAGTCCCGCCAACTCGGCCTCCCAACGCTCCTCCTCCCAAGTCTTGAGGAACAGCATCGTGTAGCGTGAGAGAACACGTGACCGCAGCGTGTCGAGAGCGTCTGAGGTGCTCATAGCCCTTCTTTCGCTTTGCGCGACTGACCTGCCCCGCCCGGTCGCCTCGCCGCACGACCTCCAGGCTCTGCTTTCAGCCTGTCAATCAGTGTCTTCAGTTCCGAGAGAAATTTCGTTTTGTTTCGACGCCAGCCAGTGAAATCTGCCATCGTTCGCCCCGCCACTTCTTCTGCCTGCGAATGCGTCCAACTGCCGCTGAAGAGAAACCCGTCAAGGTTCAACGGCCACATCAGAGTCACCGACTTGCCGGTGTGTTGTTTGATCGCCTCCTCTCGACGCTGAACCGATTCGATCAACGGGTCCATCCAGTTGGCCGACAGCGACGCGCGGGTAGCACACAACAGCACACGGTCCCACACCCGGAATCCCCGTGCCGCAACGTGTCCGGTCAGGCCATTGTCATCGGCACTGCGACGGGGATCGAGCCAGCAACGGACACCGTGCTTCTGCAGTGTGTTGTGCAACCGTCCGGCAAACGGCTCTTCCTCCTCGCTGTAAACGATAAAGAAACTCTCTTGCGCCGCACTCGGATCCTTCTGAGTCTCGTAACTCTCAATCCAATCCTGCCCCACTCCGTTTCCCTGCAAAAATGTCGTCGGAATACGGGTAGCGGATCGCTCAAGAGTGTCCAGGCTTACCGACCCAGGCCCGAGATGGACCATCGATTCCAGCCCCGTGGTGCGAGACAGATCGACGTCGTTCCAGAACGACCATCCGCAACGGACCCGCTCAAAGTTGGCATGATCGAGATCCGTGTGCGAGAAATTGACACCCAGCAATTCGGCGCCCGCCAGGTCGGTCTCCTGCAACTCCGCGTCGGCAAAACAGGCGTCACTGAGAACCGCGCCGGAGAGATCCGCACCCTGCAGCACTGCACGCCCAAAATCAGCCCCTTCACCACGAATATCCTGCAGCTTCGCCCGAAAGAGTCGTGCCGACGAAAAATTCACTCGGCTGACTTCCGCGGCGGACAAATCGGCCCGTGTCAGGTCGGCTCCCGAAAAGTTTGCACCAGTCAACCGTGACCGCGCCAGATTCGCACCAACCATCTGGCTTCGGCGAAGATTCACCCCTGCCAGGTCGACTTCCGAGAGATCCGCGTCAACCAGATCAACCACAACTTCAGGATTCTTCCGTCGCCACGCCGCCACAGCCTTTCGGCCTTGGCGTACGATCTCGACCAGTTCTTCATTCGCCATCGTCGAGCCACGTTGTCTGGAAGAAACCGCTCCATCTTCCACGCCGGACCGCAAGTGTTCAAGCACCCGCCGTTCGTGGGGCTCCGCCGGCCGGGATGCAACGCGTGGATTTGGTCACTCTCGCAGCGCGCTGCTAGAATCCCACCATGACCGCCAGATGCCCGCTGCCAGCACCTGTGACCCGGCGACTGAGAACCGCCTTCGTCGCCGCCACATTTTGCTGGATCGCAACGGCTGCCCCGGCCGCTGCGCCGGAAAGCCCCGACGCGACCTGGTGGTCACTACGCCCCCTCGTCGCCCCTCCCGCTCCGGGAAACATTGACAGCACCTGGGCCAGAACACCTGTCGACGCGTTCATCTCCCGGACCCTGGACCGTCACGGCCTGTCCCCGTCAGCCCCAGCCGATCGCCGCACGCTTATTCGCCGCGTGGCTATCGACCTGACAGGCCTTCCGCCGACTCCTGGCCAGGTCTCCGCCTTTCTTGCCGACGACTCGGAAGGAGCCTATCCGCGACTCGTTGAGCGACTTTTGCAGAGTCCCCGTTACGGAGAACGATGGGCCCGGCACTGGCTCGACGTGGCTCATTACGGCGACACCCACGGATACGACAAGGACAAACTGCGTCCCAACGCCTGGCCGTATCGAGATTACGTGGTTCGCGCATTCAATTCCGACAAGCCATTCGACCGCTTCGTCCTGGAGCAAGTTGCCGGCGACGTACTGTTCCCCACCACTGTCGACGGTGTTGTGGCAACCGGCTTCCTGGCGGCAGGCCCTTGGGACTACATCGGCCACGCCGAGGTGCCCGAATCCAAACTCGACGGCCAGGTCGCACGGAACCTCGACCGGGACGACATGGTACGCACCGTCCTCAATTCCTTCACCAGCCTGACGGTCCAGTGTGCGCGCTGTCACGACCACAAGTTCGATGATGTCTCGATGGAAGACTACTACAGCCTCCAGGCGGTCTTTGCCGCCATCGACCGGGCCGACCGCCCATACAACCCCGACCCGAATGCCGCGGCTCGCCGCGGCGCCCTCAACCGCGATCACCGCCAGGCCGAACTCCGCCTTGCCGAACTGCAACAGAGCCTGGCGACAAAGGGAGGCCAGCGCCTGAAGCGGGTTCGAGACGAACTGGACCGGCTCGGACGCGGCCCCACGCGACTCCCGGCCTACGGATACCACAGCAGCATTTCGACCTCACCCGACACCCCGAAATGGGTGCAGGTTGACCTCGGGCGACCTCGAAAACTTGCTCACATCCTCATCGTTGGCTGTCACGACGACTTCAACAACATCGGTGCCGGGTTCGGTTTCCCACGAAGGTTTCGCATCGCGATCTCCAACGACCCCGCGTTTGCCAAAGGCGTCATCACGCTTTTGGACCACACCGCCGCCGATTTCCCCAATCCGGGAACCCGGCCGGTTGCCGTTTCGGCCGCGGGACACGCGGCACGCTATATCCGCGTCACCGCCACTCGTTTGGCCGTTCGGCAGAACGACTTCATTTTTACCTTGGGCGAACTGGCCGCCGTTGGCCCGGAGGGCCGCAACCTGGCTGCCGGGCGCACCGTCACCTCTCAGGATTCAATCGAAGCTCCTGTCCGTTGGTCCCGCCGCAACCTGGTCGACGGCCACTACCATCGCGTGAAAGTCACAGCGGCGATTCTCGCGAGAGCCGTACAACTCAATCGCGTCTGGACCACTCTCCGTTCGGAACTGCTGACTCCCGAATTCCTGGCCCGTCGCCAGGAAATCGAGCGTCAGATGGCTCGGATTGCAGGACTATTGGCCGCCCCCCCCAAGCCTGCGATGGTCTATGCTGGCACGGTTCACACCGGCACCGGTGCATTTCGCGGGACCGGCCATCAGAAGGGGCGTCCACGCCCCATCCATCTTCTGGCCCGCGGCGACATTCGTCGAAAAGGCAAATTGATGAGACCCGGGACTGTCTCGGTAGGCGGTAACCTTCCCACCCGTTTCCCATTGCCAGCCAACCACCAGGAAGGTGATCGGAGA
>PBOJ01000109.1 GCA_002724315.1 Planctomycetaceae bacterium
GTGGATGACTGGTCCCAGTTTCGTGGACCGGGCGGACAGGGGCACTCGATCGCCGAAGAACTGCCACTGAACTGGAGCGAATCGAAGAACGTCACATGGAAATCCGCTATCGAGGGGACCGGCTGGTCATCACCGGTCACTCAAGGAAAGCAGATCTGGCTGACAACGGCTGTCGACCAGGGAAAGTCCCTGTTGGTGATCTGCCTGGACCGTGCCACCGGTCGACAACTGCATCGCATCGCGATTTTCGCTTCTCAGATGACCAGGGGCCTGCATCCCAAGAACAGCCATGCCTCGCCGACACCGATTCTCGAAGGCAACCGCGTGTACGTACATTTCGGTCCGTACGGCACGGCCTGTTTGACGACCGGCGGGAAACTCGTCTGGAAAACCAGACTGGCCTACAAAACCCTGTACGGTCCCTCCAGCAGTCCCGTTCTCCTGGACGATTTGCTGATCGTCCAATGTCATGGAACGGACGTGCGATTTGTCACGGCTCTGGACAAGAAGACCGGCAAGCCTCGCTGGCGCAGGTCGCATGACAGCCGCAGTCCCAAGCTCGAGCGTCACAATTCCGAATCGACTCCCTTGATCATCCACACTCCGGCCGGCTCTCAACTGATCTGCAACGTGGCCGGTCACGTGCTGTCATACGAACCGCGGACTGGCAAGAGCCTGTGGTCGGTTCAGCAACAGGAGAACTACGCCCAGGTTCCCCGCCCGGTCTACGGACACCGATTGCTGTTCACCGCCGGGGGCTATTTCTCACCCGTGGTGCATGCCATCCGACCCGGTGGACGAGGTGACGTCACAAAATCGCACGTGGTTTGGAGTGTCCGCAAGGCGGTCCCGAACAATCCTTCGCCACTGCTGGTCGGCAACGAACTGTACATGGTCAGCGACAAAGGCATCGGCAGTTGCCTGGACGCTCGGACCGGCAACCTCCACTGGCGCGAACGCCTGGGGGGAAATTACTCTGCGTCGCCCATTTTCGCCGACGGCCGAATCTATTTTGCCAACGAAGAGGGAGTGACGACCGTCCTCGCACCCGGTCCGCGTTTCCGGAAGCTGGCATCCAACAAGCTCGACGGCCGTATCATGGCTTCGCCGGCGGTCTCTGGTAGGGCGATCTACTTGCGGACGGATCGCCACCTGTACCGGATTGAACGGAAACGGGACTAGCCGAGGCCCCGTTCAGGCAAACACGTCGTGAACGACGTTGCCTTCGACGTCCGTGAGGCGAAAATCACGCCCCGCGTGTCGATAGGTCAGTTGCTCGTGGTCCAGCCCCAGGGCATGCAGCAATGTCGCGTGGAAGTCGTGGATGTGGACCTTGTCCACCGCGGCGTAGTAGCCGTAGTCATCCGTCTCACCGTAACGGAACCCACCCTTCACACCGCCACCGGCCAGCCACATCGTGAATCCTTCCGGGTTGTGGTCCCGGCCGTCTCCCGTCTCGGCGGTGGGCGTGCGACCGAACTCACTGCCCCACCAGATCAGCGTGTCTTCGAGCATCCCTCGCTGTTTCAGGTCGGTCAACAGCCCAGCAATCGGCAGGTCCACCTCACGGGCGTTCTTCTCGTGATCGCGTTTGAGATTGGCGTGTTGATCCCACTGGACCTTGTCGTCGTTGTGGGTGACCTGGATGAATCGCACACCCTCCTCGGCAAAACGACGAGCCATCAGGCACATGCGTCCGAAGTTCTCCGTAACCTTGTTGTCCATGCCATAGAGCTTCATCGTCGCGGCCGTCTCTCCGCTGAGATCCTCGATCTCTGGAATCGACGACTGCATCCGAAAGGCCAGTTCGAACGAGTTGATCCGGGCCTCCAGCGCCGCCTCGGAACCGGTCCGATCGAGATACGCTTCGTTGAGCCTCTTGAGCCGTTCCAGTTGCAACCGCTGGGTCGCCAGCGACCACCTCGAGTTCTTGATGTACTTCACGCGAGCCCGGGCCGACGGCACGCTCGCATCCCCGATCGCGGTGCCGTTGTGCACGGCAGGCAAGAACGATGAACTCCAGTTGTTCACCCCGCCAAACGCCAGCGTCGGACAGATTGTCACGAAAGCGGGCAGATTCTCGTTCTCGGTCCCCAGCCCGTAACTGAGCCAGGACCCGATACTCGGCCTGATGAACCGGTCTGTCCCGGTATGCAACTTCATCATGGCACCACCGTGGGCCGGGTTGGTGCCATAACAGGAGTGCACCATGCAGAGGTCATCAACCCGCGTGGCCAGCCGTGGAAACAACTCGCTGACCCACAGACCACTCTCGCCGTGTTGCCGGAATCGCCACGGCGAGCGCAACAGGTTCTTGGTCGCGTTGAACTGGACCCGTGGCTTCGCAAACGGAAGCGGCTTACCGTGATCACGATCGAGCAGAGGCTTCCGGTCAAAGGTATCGACCTGCGACGGTCCGCCGGACATCAGCAGGAAGATGATCCGTTTGGCCCGTGCCGGTACCAGGGAACTCCTGGCCGCCAAAGGTCCGCGAGCCTGCCCGTCACGAGACAGGAGTCCGTGCAGGGCCAGCGAGCCAAACCCGACGGCTGTTCGCTGCAGCATGCGTCGTCGCGACGTGTATTCGTTCACCGCACGGCCTTTCGCATCGGCTCCATACTGAACTCTCTTCCGCACATCGACGGTTCACCTCAGGTACATGAACTCGTTGGAGGCGAGAACGACATGACACAACCCGGCCCAGGCCGCCAACGGCAACTCCGCCTCGTTCACCGAGCCGCCCTTTGACGGTGTCCCGTTTCCGTCCGCCAGTTCCGCCAGCAGGCGGCGATCGGCCTGCCGTTCACCAGCGGTGGGCGGCCTCCCGTACACCACGAGGTACATGCGACTGATCCTGCCATCAATCCCATCGGCCTCGGACTGAAGCCGACGTGCCAGCCCATCGGCGGCGGCCATAACCAATTTGCTGTTGAGCATCATCAGGGCCTGCGATGCCACCACGGTCGAAGTTCGGTCTCCGGTCGTGACGGCAGGATCCGGAAAGTCGAGCAGTTGGAACATGTCGTAAACGTGATTCCGAACAACCGGCAGGTAAATCGATCTCCGATGACTGTCGTAGGTGGTCAGGTCCTTGGAGGTGTGGTCAAAAAAGTAGGCCCGGTTCTTCAACTTCAACAACGACCCGGTCATGGTTCCGTCCAGTTGCCCTCCGACAGCAAGCAGGGCGTCCCGAATCGCTTCTGCCTCGATCCGCCTCACGCGGCCTCGCCCCAACCAACGGTTATCCGGATCCTGCTGAACCGCCGCCGCGTTCGCGTGGCTCGAGAGCCCGTAAGTCCGAGACAACACGATCAGGCGATGCAGACGCTTGATGGACCATCCGTCCCGGATCAATCGCACGGACAGCCAGTCGAGCAAACCGGGATGCGTCGGCCGTTCCCCCAGCAGGCCGAAGTTGTCGGTCGAAACCACAAGGCCACGACCGAAATGCCATCTCCAGACACGATTCGCCATCACGCGTGCGGTCAACGGATGACGTGGGTCAGTCAGCCATCTCGCCAGGGCCAGCCGGCCGCTTGTTTTTTCCGCGATGCGAGGAGCCGGGGGACCCCGCAGGACCGCCGGCACGCCACGCCGCACGACGTCGCCCAGGGTTTGAGGATCACCTCTCAGGTGCACTTTCACATCGGTGATCTTGTCCTCGGTGACTCCCATCGCCGCAGGCAGATTGGGCCCGGCCTTTTTCAGCGCCGCCACCACATTGGCCAGTTTCTTGATTCGGGCCATCTCCTCGGGGGAAAACCGCTTCTCGAGTTCTTTGTCAGACTTATCCGCGGACCGGTCCTGGTCGAGCCTCTTCCGAACGGCTTCTCTGGCCGACGCCCTGGCCTGCTCGACGTCCCGTTTTGCAGCCGCCACTTTTTGGTCATACACCTGTTTCATCGCCGTCGCCTCCGGAGACGGCAGCAGGTGTTCGTGCCATTCGGCGACCTTCGTGTACTTCCGCATGGTCAGGGTGCTCTTGAAGATGCCTGCCAGCGCGTAGTATTCGGACGTCGCGATCGGATCAAACTTGTGGTCATGACACCGTGCACAGCCGAGCGTGAGTCCCATCAGGGCTCGACCCACGGTATCGATCTGTTCATCGATGATGTCCATCCGCATCTTCGCTTGGTCGGTTTCAGCCAGGACCTTGGGGCCGATGCTCAGGAATCCCGTCGCGGTCAGATGTTCGTTGCGTTGACGTTGGCCTTTCCAGGCCATGAGATCGCCTGCCAATTGTTCGGTCACGAACCGGTCAAACGGCTTGTCGGAGTTGAACGACTCGACAACGTAGTCTCGATATCTCCAGGCACGACCGTGCGCCACGTTTTCGTCAAACCCGTTCGAATCGGCATAGCGGGCGACGTCGAGCCAGTGACGTCCCCACCTCTCTCCATACCGAGGCGATGCCAGCAACCGCTCGACGACCCGCGACCTGGCCCCGGGTGTCCGGTCGCCCAGGAAAGCGGCCAATTGCTCGGGCGAAGGCGGCAGCCCGACCAAGTCAAACGTGACACGCCTGAGCCACGCACGCCGATCCACGTCGGCAGCAGGCGCGATGCCCTCGGCGTCCAGGCGGGCCAGGATGAAGCGATCGATCGGTGTCCGTGGCCAGTTCCGGTTCTTCACACCCGGCAACTTCGGACTCCTCAGCGAGTGAAATGACCAGTGGTTGGGATCACGGAGGATCCGATCTCGCCCCGCCTGGACGGGGAACACGGCTCCCGACTTGATCCACCGGCCCAGTTGTTCGACCTGGCGCGCCGTCAATTTTCCGTTGCGAGGCATCCGCAGTTCCGGGTCAGATTCCCGGACTGCCGCCATCAGTCGACTGGCATCCGGTCGCCCCACGACAATCGCCGGTCCCGACTCCCCACCCTTGATCAGGTTGGTCCGAGAATCGAGCCGCAAACCGCCGGCCTGTTTTTTGGAGCCATGGCACCCAACACACTTGGCCAGCAGGAGCGGCCGAATCTGCGATTCAAAGAAACGGATCCGGGACGCGATTTCACGGCGGTCCGCTGCATCCAACATGCGTGGCTGGACACCCACCAGGATGCCGAACATCAGGACAACAGCGGCTGGTCTCAGCATGCGGCAACCCACGTCCACTCCGCCCCGGTTTCTATCCACGTCTCGGCCAATTAGATTGTATCGCTCAGGAGGTGTTGCGACACACCGCGATCACCGACAGGCGAACCTTCAGCCTGTTCCCATTCGTCACCAGCAGATCAGGACCACGACGTGACACGACATCGATGGCTGCTGATCGGCATGCTGATGGGCTACGCGGCCCTGGGTCACTTCAACCGGGTGGGGATCACCGTCGCCGGCGACGAGGTGTTCATTCCGGAGATCGGCATCCCCGAGACCAGCATGGGATGGGTCTACACGACATTCCTGATCGTCTACACGATCGGCATGCTGCCGGGAGGCTGGCTGATTGACCGGATTGGCCCCGGACGGGCGCTGGCCATTTTCGGCATCACGATGGGCACGTTCAGCGTGCTCACCGGAGTGATCGGCTGGTTCACGCTGGAACCGCAGGGGCTCCTGGTCGCCCTCTTGGTGATCCGAGGTCTCGGGGGTGTCTGCAACGCACCGCTGCATCCCGGAGCCGCCCGTGTGGTCTCGGACATCATTCCGCCGGATCGACGGGCCACGGCCAACGGATTGATCACGGCCGGCGCCCTCGTGGGAATTGCGTTCTGTTTTCCGGTGCTCGGCTGGCTGATGGACTCGCTTTCCTGGCAATGGGCTTTCGTCATCGGCGGTTCCCTGTTGCTGGTCTACGGTGTGCTCTGGTTGGCACTTGCCGTCCCACGACTGGCGGCATCGGCCGTCGAACCGGAAATCGCTCTCGGTGGAAACCCTGAGGATGAGGCAGCTGATTTCCCTCGAACTGTGCAGGCTCGCCCCCAACTGGGCAAGATCCTGTTGGATCGCACGCTGTGGCTGCTGACGCTCAGCTACGCCGCCTACGGATATTTCCAGTACCTCTTCTTCTACTGGTTGGGCTACTACTTCAAGGAGATCCTGGAGATTCCGCCGGTCCAGGCCCGTTGGACCAACACCTGGATCATGTTGACAATGGGAGTCGGCATGGCCGTCGGTGGCCGCCTGACGGATCTGGCCAGCCATCGTTGGGGAGTCATTCGAGGTCGCCGCACGGTGGTCATCGTGGGGATGGGCCTCGGTGCGGTCCTGGGCCTTGCCGGAGTGGGCGCATCGTCGATCGTGGCGAATTTGCCGTCACTCGGACTGGACGACCACGTCTTCCTGGTGACCTCGATCTGCCTCGCACTGTCAATGGCATCGGTGGGAATGTGCGAGGGAGTTTTCTGGACGACGTCGACCGACATCGGGCGGGGCGCGGGTGGAACGTCTGGAGCCTTCATGAACACCGGCGGCAACATCGGCGGCCTGATCGCCCCGGTGCTGACCCCCTTCGTGGCCCTGGAGTTCGGCTGGACGGTGGCCATCGGACTGGCCTGTGTGGTCAGCGCCGCCGGTGGCCTGATCTGGCTGTGGATCGTGCCGCCGACTGACGAAGTCGTACAAGCGAAGCCAGACCTGGCACCGGAACTCCCGTAAACTGTCGCATGGACCATCGACCCCGACCATCGAAGTCGTGCAAGCGAATCCAGGCCTGGCTGGTCCTGGCAGCCTGCGGCTGTTTCTCGAATCTCCTGTTATCCCCATCCGCCCGTGGACAGGAACCCGCCCGGACGTCTCGCAAACAACACCTGGCCCGACTGCCCGACTCGGTGCCAGCTCCGAAGAACAATCCGACAACCGCTGCCAAGGTGGACCTCGGGAAGCAGCTCTTCTTCGACCCTCGTCTCTCCGGCAACAACAAGACCAGTTGCGCGAGTTGCCACTTTCCGACCCGGGCTTTCACCGACCACCGGACAACAGCCCGGGGACAACAGGGGAAATCGTTGTCCCGCAACACGCCGACCGTCCTGAACACCGGACTCTTCAAACACCTCTTCTGGGACGGCCGAGCCAACAGCCTGGAACAGCAGGCCCTGCTGCCGATCAGATCTCCGGTCGAAATGAACCAGGGCCTGGCGGCGCTCGAAACCGAACTCAACGCCGTTCCCGGTTACGCCGGCCAGTTCCGACGCGTGTTCAAATCGGATGTCACGCAGACGGGAATCGCCAGGGCGCTCGCGGCGTTTCAGAGGACACTGATCTCGGAACCGTCCCCACTGGATCGTTTCCTGGCCGGTGACGAGAAGGCGCTGTCGGAAGAAGCCCGGCGAGGCCTGGAGGCCTTTCGGAGTTCTGCCGGGTGCATCCGGTGTCACAACGGACCGTTGCTCAGTGACGGCAAGTTCTACCGCATCGGCGTGTCCTGGAAAGACAAGGGACGTCAATCGGTCACGGGAAAACCCGGCGACGCCTTCCGATTTCGCACGCCGTCCCTCCGCAATGTCGCCCTCACGGCTCCCTACATGCACGACGGCTCGCAAAAGACCCTGGAAGAGGTCGTCACGTTCTATTACCGGAGTGTTCCCACGACGACACCCGATGGCATTCCGCTCGACGTGGAGCCGTTGCTGGGCAACAGCTTCTCGGAAATCTCCGATATGGTGGCTTTCCTGAAAGCTCTCAGCAGCAAACCGTTGCAAGTCACCCCTCCGCGACTTCCGTAGCAGACCCCGATCACCAGCAACCCGGCAATCGCCACGCCGGTTCGCTCGCAGTTCAGTGCGCCAATCCCACCAACTCGCATCCCGCCACCAACCCCAGTAAAACAGGGGTGTGTTCAGTCAGTCCGGGCTCCGTTCCCGGCGATTCCTGGGATTCAGACGAGGATTTCGGTTGTGAGCAGACTTCGCATGACTGGCGGCGTGGCCGTCTTCTGTCTCGCAGTGTCGTTACTGGTCGGCAGGCAATTGCTGGACCAGGCATCGGCCCAGGACCAGAAGCCACCTGCAAAGTGGCACCTGGTGCCGATCCCCGACTCGTGGAAGCGTCAACTTGGCGGAGCGCTGGCCACCACGAACGGTTACGCATGGTACCGCTGCTTCGTCAAAGTTCCGGCCGAATGGAAAGGTCAGAAAGTCGAACTGAACGTCGAGCCCGTCGACGACGCTCGGCAGACATTCGTCAACGGACAACAGGTCGGAGCCACCGGGACATTTCCACCGCAGTATCGCAGTGGCCTTGGAGAGAAGTCCCGCTTTCTGCTTCCCCCCAAGGCGATCAGGTTCGGCCAGGTCAATGTGATCGCCATCCGAACCTACATGAAGGATGCCCGCAGCAATTTCCTGGTCGCGGCCCCGATCCTGCTTTCCGGCAAACGGGCCATTCGCGCCGAGGGGAAATGGCAGTACCGCCCGGGCGACAACCGGGACTGGGCGACAAGCGACATCCCGCAAAAGCTGGCCGACAACGCACCGGCATATTTCACAAGAGTGGACCAGGTCAAGAACATCGAACTCTATCTCCGCCGGCGGCAGGGAGACACCGATCCGCTGGCTCCCGCCGAGGCCCTCAAGAGCTTCCAGGTCGCCAAGGACCTGAAACTCGAGCAGGTGCTGGCCGAGCCCCTGGTCGGTCAGCCGCTGTTCATCAACTGGGACGAACGAGGCCGGCTGTGGGTCCTCAACTACAAGCAGTCCCCCGATCCCGCCGGGCTGAAGATGGTCAGCCGCGACAAGTACCTGCGGGCCGTCTACGACAAGGTGCCGCTGCCGCCCCCCCACGGGGTCCGCGGACGAGACAAGATCACGATCCACGAGGACACCGACGGCGACGGCGTACTGGACAAGCACAAGACGTTTGTCGACGGGCTGAACATCGCCAGTTCCTTCGCCCGCGGACGCGGTGGCGTCTTCGTGCTCAACCCTCCCTACCTGCTGTTCTATCCCGACCAGAACGACGACGACATCCCCGACTCGGACCCGATCGTTCTGCTCGAAGGATTCGGGCTCGAGGACTCGCACTCGGTAGCCAACAGCCTGCGATGGGGCCCTGACGGCTGGCTGTACGCCTGCCAGGGAAGCACAACAACGGGCCACATCAAGCGTCCGGGAATCGACACCGAGCCCATTCACTCGATGGGCCAGCTGATCTGGCGATACCACCCCGAGACGCGGCGGTACGAGATCTTCGCCGAGGGCGGCGGCAACACGTTCGGTGTCGAGATCGATGCCCGGGGCCGCATCTTCTCGGGAACCAACGGCGGCAACGCCCGGGGATTCCACTACGTCCAGGGGGCCTACGAGCAGAAGGGCTTTTCGAAGCACGGTGCGCTCTCGAACCCGTACGCCTTCGGCTACTTCCCCACGATGAAACACAACAGCGTGCCGCGTTTCACTCACAACTTCGTTATCTACAACGGGCACACGCTGCCCGAGAAGTACCATGGCCGCCTGTTCGGGATCGAGCCCCTGCAGGGACAGGTCGTCCAGAGCGAGATCCGCCCGAACACGACGACGTTCCAGACCCGGGACATCGATCGGCCTATCAAGTGCACCGACCAGTGGTTCCGACCAGTCGACATCAAGGTTGGCCCCGACGGCGCGATTTACGTCTGTGACCTGTACGAGCAGCGGATTGACCACTCGAGCCACTACGCCGGCCGCGTGACACCCGAAAGCGGACGCGTCTACCGCCTGACCGGCAAGACCCCGCCAAAGCCCCTCACCTTCGATTACGGGAAGCTCTCGACAACGGCCCTCGTCGAAGTGCTCAAGCACCCCAACAAGTGGCATCGCCAGACGGCCCTGAGATTGTTGGCCGACCGACGGGACCGGAGCGCCCTGCCCGCTCTCCGCAACTTGCTCCGCAAGCACGACGGCCAAACGGCCCTCGAGGCACTCTGGGCACTCAACCTGTCCCGCGGCATGAATGATGATGCGGCCCTGGAACAACTGGACCACGAAGACCGTTACGTCCGCCTGTGGACAGTCCGCCTGCTGGGCGATCGCAAATCGGTATCGACCAGGGTCGGTGCCAAGCTGATCTCGATTGCCGCTCGCGAACCCTACGCGGAGGTCCGCAGCCAGTTGGCCGCTTCGGCGCGTCGGCTGCCGGTGAACGTCTGCCTGCCGGTGATCCGCAACCTGCTGACCCACACCCCGGACATGAAGGATCTCCATATCCCCCTGTTGCTGTGGTGGGCGATCGAGGCCAAGGCCGGCGACCATCACAAGGAGGTCGTGGACCTGTTTTCAGACAAGGCGATCTGGGATCTGCCACTGGTCAAATCTCATGTGCTCGACCGGATCATCCGCCGGTACGCGTTGGCGGGATCTCGGCAGGACCTGCTGGCATGTGCCAGCCTGCTGCAACTGGCACCCAGCCCGGCCCACCAGCAGACCCTGATCAAGGGCTTCGAGACGGCCTTCGCCGGTCGTTCGCTGTCCAATCTCCCCGACGAACTGATCGCTGCGATCAAGAAGGCCGGTGGCGGGTCCATCACACTCCAACTCCGACAGGGCCTGCCCGATGCCACCCGGAAAGCTCTTTTGACGATCGCAGACGCAAAGGCCAACAAGGCCCAAAGACTGGCGTTCATCCGGATCCTCGGTGAAGTCACCAGCCCACAGGCCGTGCCGGTGCTGCAGGGCATCGTTGCCAACGACAAGAGCGACGAACTGCGGAGGGCATCACTGCTGAGCCTGCAGTCCTACTCGGACGCCTCGATCGGGGACCGCGTCCTCAAGTTGCACAATGGTCTTCCGGCATCCCTGCAGGGAGCCGCCCAGTCGCTTCTGGCCAGTCGTCGCAACTGGGCCACCCAGTTGCTGAAAGCGATCGACGCCGGCACGATCGACAAGAAGACGGTTTCCATCGAAACACAGAAAAAACTGCTGCTGCACAACAACAAGTCACTCACCAACCTGGTGCGAAAACACTTCGGCCAGGTCGCCGGTGCCACAACCCAGCAGATGCAGAAACGCATCGAAGAACTCAACAGCATGCTGTTGACGGCCAAGGGTGCAGGAAATCCGTATACCGGAAAGCGGCTTTATCGGCAGACGTGTGGCAAGTGTCACACGCTGTTCACCGAAGGCGGCAAGATCGGACCGAACCTGACCGGTTTCAAGCGAGACGACATCCGCGGCATCCTGATGAACGTGATCAATCCCAGTGCCGAGATCCGAAAGGGATTCGAAAACTACACCGTGTTGACCGAGAGCGGCCGGATCGTGACCGGCTTCATTGCCGACCAGGACAACCAGGTGGTTGTCCTGCGAGGTGTCGACGGCCAGAACGTGGTCGTCCCGCGAGATGACATCGACGAGATGTTGGCCAATCCCAAGTCGGTCATGCCCGATGGACTTCTCGACAAGTTCAGCGACGACCAGATCAAGCATCTGTTCGCCTTCCTGCGAATCACGCAGCCGCTGCCCTGAACACCTTCAACGAAAACGGTGAGCGTCCGAAAGGCCGTGGCCAGGCCCGTCGCCAACCAGGCAACGTGAATCCATACCCTGTGGCGTTTGGCCCTGTTTTTGTTGCCATTTGAAACAACAGCGCGCGGACAATTTCATCAACAAGTGGGGGAAAAATAAAATGACGCGTCTGCTTACAGGCCTGTTGCTGATCGGGATCGTCGGTTGTGGCGAAAACACCTCGTCATCCGGTGACACCACCGCCAGGGATGGGATTACCGTCGAGGCCAGCGACATGACACCGGCTCCGGCCGATGCCGCACCCGCGGACATGACACCGCTTCAGGTTCCCGAATTGAACGTGCCCGGTAACAAAAGTGAAACGGTGGCCGACAATGCTGGAAAATCGGCCGCGGATGCTGCAGATGATTCCACCGCAAAGGAACAACCGATTGAAACCAACATGGGCCGCTGGAAGATCCAGGGACAGTCAGTGGAGGTCTACGGCAAAGTCGTCCGCCTCGGCAACATGCCCTACAAGGAGGTTGTGCAATACAACACGACAAGTGGTCTCTTCGAAATGACGATCACGCCGGCACTGGGACGTCCGGAGACACGAGAGGGCAAGTGGGACCCCGAAAGAAAGACGATGCGGATGCGACGAACTTCGGGAAACGTCGCCGCGTCCGCGGTGTACACGCAAATCGACAAAAACACCGTCAACATCGAGTTCACGATCGGCTCCGACGAGAACACGGCACCCCAAACACCTCCCCCTCCCAGTCCCTCCAAGCGGTTGACACCGCAGCAGGTCACTGAAGCCCTGGAGTTGATGATCGGGCGATGGACATTCCATTCTGTCGAAACGGATGCCACTGGTGGCATTCTCGGCAAACGCGTTGGGCCGACCGATGACGCCATTTTCGAAAAAGAAAAGAAGGCCTTCACGGACGGGAAAAAGAGAGTCGCCAAGTTCTCTAAAGCCGCAAAGTCGACGAAAAAAAGTGGTCCGAAGCCCTCCCTCGTGTTGAAGGGTCACAAGGGGAAGATCACCGCAGTCTCCTGGAGCCCCGACGGCAAGCAACTGATCAGTTGTGACAGCGGTGCCCACGACAAAAAACTCGAACCACTGCCGGGCACAGTGAAAGTGTGGGACCTGGCCAGCCAGAAAGCCGTGCGGACGATTTCCGACCCCAAGATCGCCAGCTACAGCGTGAGTTGGAGTCCTGACGGAAAGAGGCTGGCCATCAAGGGCGGAGGAGCCTTTTCCATGGACGGCGAACAGGCTCCCGGGACCCTCAGCATCCTGGATGCCGCCAACGGAAAGTCGCTGGCAGCCGTCGAGGTGGCCAGTGGCCACCTGTTCTCCGGTGAGGGGATTTTCTGGAGTCCCGACAGCAAGACGGTGGCAGGAATCAGTGGAGAAAATGTCATCGTCTGGGATGCCGCAACCGGCAAACCGGTCCAGACGCTCGACCACGCCGACTCCGAGGACAGTCCACTGGCGATGTGTTGGAGTTCGGATGGTAACCGAATCGCCGTTGGTAGCAGTGACGCGGTCGTCCAGATCTGGGATGTGTCAACCGGCAAAAAGGCAAGAAAACTCCAGGGGCCGGTGGCAATCAAGCTGGGCAACCGCAGCATCCCCCTGCCCTCGTTCAATCTCCTGGTCCAGAGTGTCGCCTGGAACCCGAAAGGCAGCCTCCTGGCCAGTTCCACCTCCTCGAAACTCACGATCTGGAACGTGGCCAAAGGCGGTCCCTTGAAGAAATTCGATTTCTCGGCCAAGAACCTGGCCTGGAGCCCCGACGGAAGTCGACTGGCCGGTGCCACGCAAACCAGCCTGGGCTCGATCAAGAACGCATCGATCAGCGTCGGCGGTGTGAACGGCAACTGGAAGAAATTTCCATCCCACGAAAGCGGAGTCCACAGCCTGGCCTGGAGTCCCGACGGCAAACAGTTGGCCTGCGGAGGCAATGACCGAGGCCGCGGCTTGTTCCAGGACGTTCCCACGGTGAAGATCTGGAACTTGCCGGCCAACTGACACGCTCCTGCGTCATTCCGACACACCCGTCCGTCAATCGAACCTCACCACCGGCAGACGGCGGCGGGGGTGCCGCGTGCATGTGGGAGATCCCGGTACACGGTCCCCCAAACCGGTACAATGACGCGACCTGTTCGTCGTCCCACCAGTTGGACAGCTCAAGTGGAAGACTCCACAGACGCCATCGGAGGCCCCCCTCCGACCGAAGCCGCATTGCTGGCGGCAATCGACGTCATCGAGCAGGTCGCCCTGGATCGAGGGCTGCTTGCACAGGTCAGCGAAGAGGACCGGAAACGGATCATCCAGGCTTCCGAACGGATTGCGAGGCCGGATCGCAAGTCTCGGAAACGGCTTCTCCGAGCCTTCAAGCACCGTGA
>PBOJ01000110.1 GCA_002724315.1 Planctomycetaceae bacterium
AACCGGAATCGGCCCCTGCTGTTGAGCCTGCTGCTGCCGCACCGGAACCGGAATCGGCCCCTGCTGTTGAGCCTGCTGCTGTAGCGAAGTCGATTTTTGGTCCGGTGATGGTCGAAGAGCCGGAGAGTGAAGAAGAGGAGTTCGAGCTGAGGCGGGCCCAGACCGAGTTCGAAGAGATGGACCTGACGCCGATGGTCGATGTCACGTTCCTGCTGCTGATCTTTTTTATGATCACTGCCAGTTTCACGATGCAGAAGGCGATTGGGTTTCCACCGCCCAGCCCCGACGAGCAGGGGGCCAGCGTGCAGCCGAAACAACTGGAAGATTTCAAAGACGAGTGTGTGATCGTCGAGATCCATGAAGACAATTCGATCTCGATCGATGAGGAGCGGATCCCACTGGATGCCAACCTTGCAGCGATGCTGGCGACCAAGGGAAAGAACGAAATGCTGATCGACGCTCACGAGAACGCCCTGCACGAGACAGTCGTGAAGGTGGTCGACGCGGGCAACGAGGTGCAGATGCAACGGATCCGCCTGGGGTCGCGCGGCGGCTAGTCGTTGGTCGGGCAGCCAGGTGACACGAAGCGACATGTGGATTGACATACCATGAATCTCGAAATCCAGTACCTCTCCGGTGACACCGAATTACGCCCGCTGGAAACAGGGCAGTCGGTGTCGATCGGTCGTGCCGATTCGTGCGACATTTGTGTCGACGAGGAAGATGTCGGTCAGTTGCACTGCCGGATTTCCTGGAACGGCTCGGCCTGGGAGGTCAAGGCGGCCAATCTCGACGGGGTTGAGGTCAACGGCCAGTTGATTCGTGAGACCGTTCTGATTGACGGGGACGTGATCCGGGTCGGTTCACTTGATGTCCGGCTGACTGGGGGAGGGGCTGGCCAGTCGGTTGACGGGAATGTCGGTGAGTCGGAGGAGATCATTCCGCTGGGTGGGTCCGATGGTGAAATCGGCCTCATGCCGCTCGACGAGGATGAGCGACCGGTCGGAAGACCGACCGCCGGGGACATGCCGAAGAAGCCAGCGGAGGCTCCACCGCCGGTCGAGGCTCGCCAGGCAAAGGTCCCGCCGAAGCCGAAACCAAAGCGTCGCGATCCCGAGCCCGCTGCTGCCGACGGTGAGCATCCGATCAACCAGATCTTTGAAGACGATGACGATGTGTTTGGTGATTCCGTTGATGATGAGCCGGTCCATGCGTTGCCGGGACAGAACGTGCAGGCCGGACGACGGACCGATGACGACGAGGAATTTCCCGAGGATCCTCCTGAGGCGAAGAAGCCGGAAGGAACCGGGCTGGGTCTGGCCGACCGGTTGCAGGCCAACAGGAGGCGGCCGGGAGAACAGGAGACGTTGAAGTCGCCACTGGTCCTGTTTCTTGGAGGATCCGCATTCGTCCTCCTGATCGCCTCGGCCACCTTCTGGTTCATGTTCTCCAGAAACACGATTGAGGGCTTGTTCGAGATTGCATCGGCCGAGGTCGAGGAAGGGAGCTTTTCGCAGGCGATCACTCACCTGGAGGAATTTCTTCAGGTGTATCCCAACAACGAAGAATTCTCACCTCGGGCTACCTTCCTGCTCAACCAGGCTCGTGTCGAGGCACGGTTGGGCGGTTCGAAGGAATGGGAGGAGGCGTTGGCGGCGATTGAAGTCTTTCGGAAGGAATGCCAGGACCTGGAGACTTATGATCCCGAGAAGAAGATCTATCTTTTCAACAAGATGGTCGAAATCGCGATCGGGTGTGCCGATGAGGGGGGCGACTCGCTGCGGGATACCGAGAAAGGACGTGAGTTGCTGGAGTTGAGCGGTGAGGCAGGTCGGAAGCTCAGCCTCTACAAGACGGATGACGAGAAGTTTGATTCCGACCAGGCCCGGATCGAACTGGCTCGAAAGCAGGCCGCCGCGAAGCTGCTCCAGCAGGAGGTTCTCGATGGAGGACTTGCCACGATCACGGCGGCACTCGAGGCAAAGAAGCCGATGGACGTGTTGATCGAGCGGCGGAGACTGCTGACGCGATACAAGGAATTCGGCACTGTGAGTGTGCTGGAACGGGAACTCCAGAAAGCACTCACTCTCGAACAATCCCTGGTCACCTCCGACAAGTCGGCCAAGTCCCCGGTTGCGGAGGACTCGAAACCGTCCGCCATCGCCTCGCTTTCGTTGACACTCAACACCAGGGTCCGCACCGACGAGAAGTCGGAAGGGCGAACGGTGTTCGTTGTCGGTCGTGACTGTTTTTACGGGATCGACACGGTGACCGGACACCCGGTCTGGCGGCGGATAATCGGCCTGGATCTTCCTTTTCCGCCGGTGTCCGTCTCAACCGCGGATCCCGGCCTGCTGCTCGTCGACACGAATCGCCACGAACTGGTTCTGGTGCGTCAGCAGGATGGCAAGGCCGCCTGGCGTCTGCCGTTGACCGATGGTCAAGAGGTCGCGGGTTCGCCGCTGGTGACCGGAGGCCAGATCTACCTGGTGACCGAATCGGGCGGCCGTGGGCAGATCGCAAAAATCAGTCTCGAAACAGGTGCTCAGTCGGCCCAGTTATCATTTTCTCAGCCCGTGGCCGCACCACCGGTGCTCCTTTCCGGTGGAGAACGGATCGTGGTCGCCGGACACCGGGAAGTGATCTACACGATTGCCCTCGGTGGGTTCACCTGCGAATCGGTGTCGTACCTGGGCCACCCGGCCGGATCGATCGAGTCTCCTCTGCTGGCGATGGGTGGTTTGGTGCTGTTGCCCCAGAACGGGCAATCCACTGCTGCCGAGACGAAGGAAACCGAAGAGACTGATGCCAAGGAGTCGAGCGGCGAGACCGCTGTCGCCAGTGGTGGCCAGGGCGAGAACCTGGTCGTGGCCGAAAACGATCGGCTGGACAGTTGTCTCCTGAAAGTCATCCGGCTGTCGGACAACGGGACCCAGTTGGCACCCGTGGCCGAGGTTCGCGTGCCCGGTCACGTTCGTGATCGGGCCATGCTGAGAGGGCGGGACCTGTTCGTGCCCCTCAGTGGCGAGCGACTGGTTGCCTTCACCGTCTCGGATGATCCCAACCACAAGGCCTTGACCACTGTCGGGACCCACCAGGTCGAAACTCCGCATGCCGGGGCGATTCACCTGGCGGTCGGACCCGGCGGATTCCTCTGGATGGCCTCCAGCAAGTTGCAGCGGTTTCAGTTGACCACCGACAGCATCAAGGTCGATCCGAACCGGATTGCCGAGGGACTCAGTTCCCAGCCCCTGCAGTCCATCGGCGGCCAGTTGTTCGTTGGTCGACGGCTGGCTCATTCGTCATCGGTCATCTTCACAAGGGTCGAACGGAATGCCTCGCCCCAGATGATCACGCACTGGCGGACCGTCGTGGGGTCCGGGTTGATCGAATGCCAAAGGATGAGCAACGGGTTGCTGTTGTGCCTGACCGAAACCGGGGGGCTGTTTCATATCCGCGAGAACGAACTGGAAACGGCGGGGTTCAAGTCCAGTATCCAGGGCGAATTGCGGTTGCCGGTCGGATTGGCCACGCCCCTCGACTCGGTGCGATTCTCGGACGGACGTGTCGCGGTCTGGTGCGGTTTGCCTGAGCCGAGGATGTGGATCCTCAATACCGTTGGCACGATCGAACAGGAGATCGACCTGCAGAAGGAACCGCTGGAGGCTCCTCCAGTTCTGACCGAGGGCGGAATCGTGGCTCCGTTGCCAGGTCGACTGAAGCTGGTGGCACGCGGGGCCGGACAGGGACCGGCTCGTGAGTTCACGGCACCAGTCGAGGGTGGGAAGAAGCGGAGATGGGAGAAGACCGTCGGGATCGACAGCAAGCACCTGCTGGTACTTGATGGCGGTGGAGAACTGGTCAGGCTCGAGTACCGAACGGCTCCCGCGCCGCACCTCTATCCCGTCAGCAAGATCAAGCTCAATGCCCCGCTCGACCGTGACCCGCTGGTGTACCAGGGCCGCGTGGTGCTGGCGACATCCGATCGCAAGCTCCAACTGCTCGGTGCCGCCGATCTGCAGGTGGTCGCCAGTGTCGATCTGCCTGCTGCCGCCACTGCCGGACCGTGGGTGGTCGGAAAACGCGTGCTGGTCGAGACCGGCCAGAACCAGCTGGTGTGTCTTGATCCGGCCGAAAATCTCAAGGTGCTCTGGACCGCCAAGACCAACGGACAATCGGTCGCCGGCGCCCCGCTGTCGGTTGAGGGCCGATTGCTGGTCGCCTTTGACGATGGTCGGGTCGTCGTCGTCAATTCTGCTGACGGTCAGTTTGGTCGGTCGGTCGAATTGGGACAGCCGGTGGCACTGGGACCGAGGGTCTATGGCAAGAAGATCCTCGTCAGTTCGATTGACGGAACTCTCTACCGTATCGAATCTCTGCTGGCCGCCGAGACCGCCGGTGGTGGGGAGTGAGCGGAACGATGAACGACATGAAGCCAATCTCCGCATTCGGCCGGTCCGCAATTGTCGGACTTGGGGTGGCCGCACTGGTCTGCGCAGTCGTGCCTGCGGTGCCCGCTCCGGCCCAACAGGCTCCCAATCCATCGGCGGCCCAACCCAAACAACCGGCCAAGCCCAATCCGGCCAAGCCCAATCCGGCCAAGCCCGACCCGGCCAAGCCCGACCCGGCCAAGCCCGACCCGGATCAGCCGCCTGCCGAGAAACCGTTGCCCAAGATCGAGGATATGAAGGTTCCCGATGTGGCGACGCTGCTGCAGGGCAAGCCGCTTTGCTGGGTGGTCACGATCAAGGATGAGGTGATTGTCAGTGAGCCAGTCAGTCCCAGGCCGTTCACTCGCGAAGCGATGGAGCAGGCGATCGCCGACTGGCCCAAGGGCAAGTCGCCCAAGGAACGTCGAGACAAGCAACTCGAGTTCCAGAGGTTGCATTTTCTGACGATCGTGCTGCCGGAAACCAAGGCCGACGAACCCGAGTACCAGTTGAACATCCGGTTTTTCACCAACGTGGTGCATCACGAGGACCTGATGCTGAGGCGGATCGATCTGCTGATGGACGAGTCGAAGTTCCGGACGGCATTCGAAATGCTACTGGCGCTGGAACGCGTTGCGCCCCCCAAGCGAGTGGGGAACAAGGAGCAGTTCTGGCCTGGTTACGTCGACCGACGCAATCGGCTGATGCTGCTCGAGGCCGAGAGCAAGATCAAACGGAAGCGGTACCAGTCGGCGATTGCCTATCTCGACGACCTGAAGACACTGATGGCGGATCCGCCGTCGGAGATGGCCGATGAGCGGTACGTCGAGTTCCGGCGGACGCTGTCGGAGCGATTCTCGAAGGCGGCCGGTGAAGCGGCCGAGCCACTGATCGCCTCGGCCGTTGATGCCCAGGACTATCGCCAGGCGCGATTTTTCATCCAGAAACGACTCCAGGCACTGGTGCCGGCACATCCCGTGGCTGCCAAGTGGCAGAAGATGCTCGAAGGCAAGCAACAGTTGCTGCTCAAGCAGTCTGTCGCGGCAACCGCGGCCGGACAGCATGGCCAGGCCGCAGCGTTCGCCAAGCAGGCGACGAGGTTCTGGCCCGATGAGGTCAAGGCCGCCGGCTCGATGAGCATCCGGGCCATCTACGCCGCTGCCACCGGACGGTTCCAGACGCTGACTGTGGGAGTCGTCAATCTGGCCGGTTCGTCCTCCGGATGCCCGTTCCCAACCGAGTCCGATCGTCGACACCACGAATTGCTGACGCAGTTGCTCTTCCAGGTCGACCGTTTCGAGAACATTCCGTACTACCGGACCGATTATTTCGAGCAGTACGAGCCGACCGATTTGGGGCGGCAGGTCGAGTTCACCTTGAGGCCGCGACCGGCCAGTTGGCAGGCCGGCCCCGGACTGACCTCTGATCCGATCGTCAGCATGCTCTCGGCTCGAATCGATCCGAAGGACCCTCGGTACGATGAACGGCTGGCGATGTTTGTCGATGGACTCTCGATCCGCTCCCCCAGGGAATTCGTCATCCGCTTCGCGCGAGTTCCGGTCAGTCCCGAGGCCTTGCTGAGGGTGCCGGTGGTGGCACCGGCACCGGCCGATCAGGACGGGGAACGGGTGCTCTCCAAACGCTTCCGGGTTCACGACAGGGGAAAGGGCTACGCGGTCTATCGACGGGAAATTCCTGAACCGGATGGACTGCGGGAATACCACGTCGCCGAGGTCCGGGAATTGAAGTATGACTCCTACGCCAAGGCGCTGCAGGGACTGGTTCGCGGGGAATTCGAGGTGTTGCCGAGGATGCCTGCCTGGCACGTGCGGACGTTCGAGACCAACGAGCGACTGCAACAGCAGTTTCACGTTGTGCCCTACGCGGTGCCAACCACGCACGTGATCCAGTTCAACCCTCGCAGCAAATCACTGCGCAACAGCGAGCTCCGTCGGGCTCTCGCCTTCGCCGTTGATCGTCCCAAGGTGCTCTCTGAAACCGTGCTCCAGGATCCCAGGGGGATCAGTGACCCCGAGCAGGCTCGGGGTCGAGTTGTCACAGCGCCGTTCCCCGTCAGGAGCTACGCCTATTCTCAGCAACTTCCACCTCGAAAACACGATGCGATTCTCGCCATCTCGTTGGCCACCGTTGCTGCCAATCGCCTGGGAGGTCAGGTTCCGTCGTTGAAGATGATCTGTTCGAGTGAACCGATCGTGCGGTCCGCCGCTGTCAGGTTGGTGGCGGCCTGGAAACGGGTCGGAATCACCGTCCAACTGGTCGATTCGCCGGCCGGTGATGATGCGGTTGTTCCTGCCGATTGGGACCTGGCCTATCGCACGCTCCACATGACCGAACCGATCGTCGAACTCTGGCCGTTCCTGACAATGCAGCCGGCTGCCCGGGTGGCTGACCTGATGCACTTGCCCGATTGGCTGAGACAAGAACTGATCGACCTGGATCGGGCCGAGAATTTCCAGGCTGCGGTCACGGTGCTTCATCGACTCCATCGCCACATCCAGGAACAGGTGCTGTTGCTGCCGCTGTGGGAGATCGACGAGGTGATGATTGTGCCCCGAAATATCAGGGGCTTCTCGCTGACGCCGCTCTCTCCCTACCAGGGGCTTGAACGCTGGACCATTCAGTCCCGCATCCCTCTAGACTCGCTCCCCATTCCACGATCTCAGTGATCTCCTGAAGATGTCTCGATCACAGACTCCTACTGATGCTTCGACGGTGCCCGGACGATTGGTCCGATCACTGGTGTCGGCACTTGTGCTCGGACTCGTTCTCTGTGGTGTCGGAACCGGCCAGGACAAACCGGCGAAAACGACCCCCGATGCCGGCAAAACGGCCGTCAAATCGACTGATGGAGACAACCTGAACAAGAAGTCGGACGAGAAGTCGGACGAGAAGTCGGACGAGAAGTCGGACGAGAAGTCGGACGAGAAGTCGGACGAGAAGTCGGACGAGAAATCCCGGAGT
>PBOJ01000111.1 GCA_002724315.1 Planctomycetaceae bacterium
CGAGACACCTCGGTTCCACCGATTCGCATTCGCCAACTGAACGGCCGTTCCGGAAGTGTGTGTATCGGCACGGTCCGGCGATCCACCTGGACGCCCTTGACGTGGATCGCCACTCCGAGATCCCCGCCCAGCCGCCCCGGCTGAAACCATCCGAACAGTTGGCGGTGTTCTCCGGCCGGCACATCAACCGCGGGTGCAACGAAGGCCGCTGTCCGTTCGGCCGGGTCCGCCGTCGACAGGACCAGCCGGACCGACTTCCTGGCCTTGCCGCCCGAGACAGCCACACGGACCGGTGCCCACTTGCCGACCTTGATCCATCCGCCAAGTCCCACCGTGACGGACCGAATCGCAGGCTGGTCGGCCGGGATCTCCTGGCCAACTGCCACACTTTCCCCCACGGCCAGGCACGCCATCAGCAGCACCCCCACCGGGACAGCCTGCCAGTCCAGCCGGCTCCAACGACGGGGCTGAGGATACACGTGGGCTCTCGGTCGGATCGGGGATTCGAACACGAAAAACTCAGGGTCAAGCGTGATCATAGGCGATCCGTCGACGGGCCGGAAACCCTCGACGATCGCTTTTCCTTCTGCCTTGACGGTGGCCAGACAGACCGTTTACCCCATACGTCACGCGTGCTGGCATTCTTGACTGTTCTTCCTCCAGAATCTCCTACATGGCTATCTCAATTGACGACACGATCCGCTGGTGCTCCGCTCTGATCGGATCCTCTGACGATATCCCCCCGCTGGAAACCTGCCTCCAAGCCATCCCTTCGCTCGATTCGCTGGGCGACCTTCCGGCCGGATCCCGTGTGCTCGTCCGGGGTGACACGGATGTCGTTGTTGGAGACGACGGAACAATTGACAACGACGTTCGCCTCCGATCACTGGTGGAAACGCTCAGCTACGGCAGCCAGCGGGGGTGGGTGCAACTGGTCTACGGACACCGGGGCCGCGATCCCGAGCTGTCTTTGGAGCCGATCGCACACCATCTCGAAACACTTCTGCCCCGGGACGCTCGCGGAGGGCAACCCATCGCATTCGTCGGAGAATGGCTTGATGACGGTACCGGCAACGTGCTCACATCAGCTGCCGATCAGGTGGCCAACCTGCCCGACGGCTCAATTGCCGTGCTCGAAAACACCCGCCGCTACACACTCGAACAGGCCCTGTGGAAGGCCGACGATGACGCGCTGGCAGACATCGCTCCGAAACTGGCCAACTACGTCAACACGGTCACCGAGAAACTCGGACGTGTGCATGTCAACGAAGGCTTCGCCGCCTCGAACCGAGACCTTTCGAGCACGCTTGTCCCCCTGGGATGCGACCACGTCGCCCTGGGAAATTACGTCGACGTCGAACTCACTCGCCACGTCACACGCACCCGCCAGGCCGACCTGGTTGTCTTCAGCGGCATCAAGATCAACAAGCTGGACGACCTCGAACAAATTCTCGCTCGCGGCACCGTTCGGATGGTGATTGCCGCCGGCGGACTGGCGCTGGCCCTGAAAGTGGCCGCGGCTCGGCAGTCTGGAAGCGAATTTGGACTCGGACTTGCCAGCGATCCAGCCCACTCGAAAATCCACATCCCCCCGGAACGGCTTGAGCAGGCCGACCGGATGTACCGCCGGGGACTCGAGGCCGGGATCGAATTCGTTCTGCCGGTCGATTTCGTACTCGGAGACGGTTCGGCCAGCCAAACGATCCCCGATGGCGAGGCCCAATTTGATGTCGGCCCGGCTACTCGCCTCCAACAGGCCGACGCCGTCGGCAGGTTTCTGGACTTTCATCGCCAGCAAGTCGATTCCGGAGCACGACCGGCCATCGCCTTCCACAACGGTGTGTTTGGGTTGTTCGAAGAGGAAGCTTTTGAGACGGGAACTCGTGAGTTCATTGGACAACTGAAACGTATGACCGAATCCGGAATCGAGGTCTACGTGGGTGGCGGCGAGGGGGGCACCGCCCTGGCCCGTTACGGACAACCCGACTGGGTGACCCATTGTTTCACCGCCGGCGGCACAATTCTCAAGGCGCTGGGCAACGAACCAATCCCTTACATCAACGCGCTGTACCGAAAAGTCGTCGGGTAGACGCCCCCTGGGAGGAACGCGTCGGTACGACGCGGACGCTCACCGGTTCCCCGTCAGCGTCACTCCCATGTCGGCAAACAGCATCTGCATGTCCTCCCAGACATCCTTTTTTGCCGACGGATTTCTCAACAGGTAGGACGGGTGATAGGTACACAGCACCTTCGCCCCGCCATGCTCAAAGAACTTCCGTCGCATTCGGCCGATCGTCTCGGTCGAGTCCAACAGGTTCTTTGCCGCCACCGAGCCCCAGCAGACGATGTACTCAGGCGCGACCGCAGCGATCTGCGCATCCAGAAACTCGCGACAGTTCCCCGCTTCCTCCGGCGACGGGTTGCGGTTCCCCGGCGGTCGACACTTGAGAATATTGCAGATGTAGATCTGCTCGCGCTGCAGCCCGCAAGCGGTGATGATCTTGTCAAGCAGTTTGCCCGCACGGCCAACGAACGGCTCACCCAGACGATCCTCATCGGCTCCGGGTGCCTCGCCGACGAACAGGATCTTCGCATCGGGATCCCCGACCCCAAAGACCGTCTGGGTTCTCGTTTCCGCCAATTCCTGACAACGCTGGCAGGTAGCAACCGTCCGCGCCATCTCCTCCAGGTCAGTTCCAACTGGCTTATCGTCTCCTCCGGCAATCGGCATCTCGCTGTCTTTCGGTTGGAGATCCACGGATTCGGCCGGACCAGCCAGGTGAGTGATCCCGGACCGCTCGAGGCTTTCCAGCAATTGACGACCGGCGCGGGACGATGGCGAGTCAGTCATTGGGACCCCTGCTGGAAAGCCAACCACCAGAGTTTCCACGGCCGACGGTTGTAACCCGGCCCGTCGTGTTTGGTCAGTTTCTTCAATGCCGCCAACACCTCGGGATTCTCACGATCGACGACCACCGAGATCACCTGGGTCTCCCTCTCGGAAAACTGGGAGGGCAGGATGACGACGCCGAACGGGAAACGCCCCGCCTGCATGCCACGGATCACTTCCGGTGGCACACCGAAGCCCTGGGCCACTGCCGGGTGCACCGGTGTGCCGTCACGAGCAACCGCGAAACTGGGATGCCGACTGCCCGGCACTCGGACACGGTGAACGTGACGGGTCACCAATGCCGCGATCAGGTGTGGCACCGCCGCCAGGTCGCCACACTGGCCCAACAGGACTGCCGCACGACGAACGACCTCATTGGACCGGTCACCCAGGGCAGCAATCGCAAACGGAACAGCCGCACCCAGCCGATTCGAGCCAATCGCATTTCTCGCCGTCCCACGGACCGCGTAGCTGGTATCTCGCAATGTCAGTTCCACCAGTGGCCCAACCGGCGCCGGGCCGGAAATCCCCCCCAACACCCGAGCCAGAACTTCGCGGATCGTCGGCACATCGTCACGGCCGAGAATCCGCACCAGAGGAACCACAGTTGCCGGGTCCGAAATCCCCAGCAATTCGTCTCGCCCTCTTGCCTGCTGGACCGGGTCCCTGGTCTTCATCCACTTGTGCCAGATTCGAATCTGAGAGAACCACTTGCGGTAGGCCGTGGCCCCGATCGTGTTCGCCTGGAGGTCATCACGTTGCTGCGGCGTCATGTAACGGCCGCGAAAACGGACCAAGCCTCGCGACTCCATGAACTCCTCCCGGGTCATCCACTTCCCGTCCCGCAGGGTGTGCCCCAGCCCGTAGTGAGCCTGCTTGTGTCGGGGATCCAGCGAAACCACCCGCTCCAAATGCCCCCGTCGCTGGTCAGGCAATCGCCGCTTACGACACCACTCGGCCAATTCCCAGTGACCCTCTGCCGTGTCCGACTCGGTCGCCACTCGCTCGGCACGCAATTCGTACTCCTCGACCTTCAACGGCCGTCGAGCCACCAACACGACTCGTTCGCCCGACACCTCGACTCGACTCCCGGCCAACGTCCGCATCACGATCGTCTCACCCGGTGTCCGGGTCACCGCCCGCAACAGTTCGCCTCGCAACTCACCACCGTTTTCCAACCGGATCACGTCGGCCGAAAGTCCGTTCGCCAGGGACGACAGGGTCCACGCAACAGCGGCGACTCGGCACGTCGCCCCCCTCACAATCGATCTGTCTGAACCACCTGTCACGACCCGTACCCTCGCCCCCCAATTCGATCGCCCAACCGACTGTCGTGACGGCCGGGGCAGTCGGCGGAATTGTACCGGTCGAACCACCGCGAATCCAACAATTCCCGGTCTCGCTCACCGTCGTTCCGCTTCGACTCTCGACCGCGTTTCACTCCGGTCGACTGAAGGGAGATAGGCAGTAGCAGCCTCTGGCTCGCCGACGCCTCACCGGAGTACACTTCAGACGGCCCCACAACACACCGCAATCCCCGACGATCGACCCACCATGCCCCAGTCCCGATCCATTTGCCCCCTTCTGGCCCTCTCCCTGGCATTGTCACTGGGCACACTGGCCCCGTCCCCCGCGTCGGCCCAACAGGGCATCAGAGGCCAGGTTCTGCCCACTCACACCATGCTCCGCCGCCACGGGCTGGTTCGCATGTGGTGGGGACAGGCCAGGCTCGACCCCAGCCGGGACGTCGTCGCTCACATGGTCGTCGATGAGGACATCGTGGTGATGCAGGCCACCAGCGGGACCGTCACCGCATTCGACAACGAATCTGGGCGACGGATCTGGTCGGCACAACTGGGTCCACGCGACGCTCCGAGTCAACCGGCGGTGACCAATCGCGACTTCGCTTTCATCGCCGCAGCACGCAAGCTCTATTGCCTCGACAAGTTCTCCGGCGAACTGCTGTGGGAACTCAAACTGCCCCGCACCCCTTCGACCAGTCCCGCGGTCAGCGAGGACCAGATCTTCTACGGCTCGCACGACGGCAGCATCTTCGCCTTTGATCTGAACAGGATTCGTGAGCTGTACCTGAAAAACGAACTGACCAAGTGGGGTTTCTTGGCAAGGCAGTGGCGGTACAAGACGGGCAAACAGATCACAACACCGCCGATCGTGACCGATCGAGTCGTGAATTTCGCCAGCCTCGACAACTCGCTCTACAGCATCACCGCAGGTTCACCACGTCTGCAATGGCAGTCGGAAACCGATTCCCCGGTCTCCGCTCCCATCACCTATCAGGCTGGTTTCCTCTACATCGCCTGCGAGGACTTCAATCTCTACTGCCTCAATGCCGAAAACGGAAACGCACGCTGGCAGCCGTTTCCCTCCGGATTTCCGATCCGCCGAACCCCCAGGGTGATTGGCCAGCAGGTGTTCATTTTCCCCAACTCCGGCGGACTGTTCGCACTCTCGACACTGACAGGCAAGCGGACATGGTGGCGGCACGGCATCACGGACTATGTCGGCGCATCTCATCAGAGGCTCTATACCACCGACCACGTCGGCAACATCGTGATCCTCCGGCGCAAAGACGGTGCCGTGCTGGGCACCATGCCCTTGAGACAGTTCGGGGTCAAATTCCCCAACAACCGAACCGACCGACTGTTCCTGGCAACCAACAGCGGCTTACTGGTCGCCATCCGTGAGGCAGGAGCAGACCGCGAGTTCCCCACCTACCACCAAAACCCGGACCTGTCGCCGATCCTCCCGGAATTCGCACCTGAGACTCCTGAACCGGCAGCAGTTCCAGCACAGCCCGCTGCTCCGGCCGGAGCGGCGGCCGCTGGCGACAACCGAGCCACCACGCCCGCGAAGAATTGACCCGACAGTAAAGCCAACGGGTTTGAATTGGCTCGCCGACGTCAGTACGATCGCGCTCCGGAACGGACGGATCCGTAACTGGAGAGTCATTTCATGAGCGACAGCTCAGCACGACGGGCCCTGGTCAGCGTCAGTGACAAGGCCGGCCTGGCCCCCTTCATCAAACAACTGACCGAACTCGGCTTCGAGATCATCTCCACCGGGGGCACCCGGCGACACCTCGAAGAGGCCGGTGTCCCCGTTATCGGGATCACCGAATACACCGGATTCCCCGAGATCATGGAGGGGCGGGTCAAGACCCTGCACCCCAAGGTCCATGGCGCCATCCTGGGGCGTCCCGACCGACCCGATGACGCCAAGGCAATCGCCGAACACGAGATCGTTCCGTTCGAACTCGTCGTCTGCAACCTGTATCCATTCGAGGAGACGATTGCCCGAGAGGGCGTTACCGTGCCCGAGGCGATTGAACAAATCGACATCGGCGGACCAAGCATGGTGCGTTCGGCAGCCAAGAATCACGCCTACATCGCCATCGTGACACGAGCCGAACAGTACTCGAGCGTCCTCGAAGCTCTACAGGGCGACGGTCTCGATGACCACCTCCGGCAGAAACTCGCAACGGCCGCCTTCGAAATGACCGCTACCTACGACAGGGCGATCGCCGACTACATGGCGGGGCTTGCCGATGAGGACTCGCAGTCTGACGACAGTCCACTGACCATCACGCTCAACCCCCGCGCCACACTCCGCTACGGAGAAAATCCCCACCAGCAGGGCAGTTGGTTCGTCGAACCCAACGCCGACCCCGCCACCCTGGCGGCCGCGGAAGTGCTGGGAGGAAAAGAACTCTCCTACAACAATCTCCTCGACCTCGACGCGGCATTGTCGATCGTCCGAGAATTTCAGGATCCGGCGGCTGTCGTCATCAAGCACAACAACCCGTGTGGTTGCGCCGTAGGAGAAACGCAAGCTGGAGCGTTTGCGGCTGCGTATGCCGGAGACACCGTCAGCGCATTCGGCTCAATTCTTGGCTTCAACCTCCCACTGGACCTCGAAACCGCTGAAGCTCTCTGCGAACCCGGTCGGTTTATTGAGGCCATCATCGCACCGGACTTCGAACCGATGGCATTCGAAGCCCTGACGACCCGTCCCAAGTGGAAAAACAACGTCCGCCTTCTAAAACTCGATGCCCTCTGCAATTCCCGCGACGCCGGACCTGAGTACCGAAGGATCAGTGGAGGAATGCTGGTTCAGGATCGGGACGAAGGTACCGAGCCCTGGGATGAATGGCAGGCAGTCACTGAACGTCAACCGACCCCCGCAGAAGCGGAAGATCTTCAGTTTGTGTGGTCGGTCGCAAAACACGTCAAATCCAACGCAATCGTCTTCGCCAAGAATCGGTCGGTGGTCGGCGTTGGAGCAGGACAGATGAGTCGACTCGACTCCGTCCACATCGCCCATCGCAAGGCGGGAGATCGCGCCAAGGGGGCCGTACTTGCCTCGGACGCCTTCTTCCCCTTCCGAGACGGCATCGACCAGGCGGCCGAAGCCGGCATCGTCGCCATCGCCCAACCGGGCGGATCGAGAGGAGACGACGCGGTGATCGCAGCGTGCAACGAACACGACATCGCAATGGTCTTCACCGGCCGACGCCACTTCAAGCACTAGGCCGAACGCGCAGGACACCCTGCCCGTGACACGGCCGCGAACCCGACATCGGTCCGTCGATTATCGGCTGCGCCGTTTCTTCTTTTTCGTCGAAGAGTTGGCAAAGGTGATATTGAAGACCTTGTATTCCTTGCCTTGTCGACGCAGCGTCATACGAATGGACTGTTGTTTCGAGTTGCTGAAATTGACCACCCGATCCGATCGCACTGACCGTGCCGCACCCAACCGGTTGGCTCCCTGCAGCACCTGCTTCCACTGACCGGATGACTTCGCCGCCTTCCCGTCAAGCAGCTCCTTGAGAGCCGGTGTACGAGCTCGCGACGAAACCAGTTTTGCCGCTGACTTGGTATCACCAGCGAGCATCTTGGCGACGAAGTCGTCAGCCGTATGCTCGGGGGTCCCAGGCTGGGCGTCCTTGGCCTTCTTCGCCCCGGAGCCCGCTCCAGGAAAACCACCTCGGCCAGCACCACCAGCTCCGGGGAATCCACCACCGGCACCACCGGGCGCACCACCAGCTCCGGGGAATCCACCACCGGCACCACCGGGCGCTCCACCAGCTCCGGGGAATCCACCACCGGCACCACCAGGCGCTCCACCAGCTCCGGGGAATCCGCCACCGGCACCACCAGGCGCTCCACCAGCTCCGGGGAATCCGCCACCGGCTC